>JAEUIA010000010.1 GCA_016795245.1 Planctomycetota bacterium
GGTGCAAACTCGCCGGCGCGCGGTTTGCCGGTTGCGCGCGGTTCGACGCCGGCGAGTTTGCACCACATGAGCCTGGCTCCGTACGGTCAAACTCGACCCCGCACCGCAGCCGCGCCGACGCAAACGTCGTGATCGAGCCTGCCACCGTACACGCAAACGAAGCGCGAGTTTCTGAGCCAGGCACGGTATCTGGTGATGCGCGCGGCTAGTGCAGGCGAAAGCGCACGGTGTGCGACAGCGTGCACGCGATCGGCGCGCCCGCATGCGTCGCCGGTTCGAAGCGCCAGGTGAGCAGGGCGGCGCGCGCGGCTTCGTCCAGGCGCGTCACGCCGCTCGAGATCAGCACTTCGACAGCGCTCACGCTGCCGTCCGTGTCGATGTACAAGCGGCAGTGGACATCGCCTTCTTCGCCTGCGCGGCGTGACAGCGCCGGGTACTCGGGTTGTGGGCCTGCGCTGAACACCGGGGCCGTGTCGGGCGGCGCGAGGTCCAAGAAACCGCTCGTGAGTGCTGCACCCGCAGGTGCCGACGCGGGTGTCGGACCAGCGGCGAGTGTCGAGGGCTCGCGTCTGCGACCTAGACGCGTCGTGGCGACGCGCGCACCTCCAGTGCCGGCGGCCGGAATCGAACTCGCGTGCTCCAGCGGCGTCTCTGTTTCGATCTCGAACTCCGCCGGCAACGGACTCTCCAAGTCGAGCAAGGGCACAGCACGCGTGTCCGGCACGCCGCTGCGCGGGAGTGCGCGCGCCTCGACATAGCGCGCTTCAGCGCGCGGTGGGGCGAGCGTCGTCCGCAGGTCGAGCACGAGCGGGGTGTCCAGCGCAGCGACGACGACTTCCGGCTCCGACGGCAACGCGCGCCCCACCGCGAAGAGCAGCGCTGCGTGCAGCACCACGGAGACGAACCAACCCGACCCGGCGCCGCGTGCGCGTCCGTGTCGGGTGGCCCGCCGCTCGTGCGGCTCCTGCGTGCGTCCCTTCAGTCCGATGTCAGAACTCCCATCCCATCACGAAGAAGATATCCGCTCGACGCGAATCCGACCCGATTCCGACCAGCGGCGCGAAATCGATGTGCATGTTCGGAACCGGGCGCCACTGCAGCGAAGGGCCGATTTCGAGCTCCTTTTCGAAGTCTCCGCGGTCGCCGTGGACGTCGGTCAACGACGCGCGCAACTCGGCGCCGAGCGAGAATTTCTCGTCGATGATCGTGCGCGAGACACCCATCGTCACCTGGTACTCGTTCGCCAGGTCGCCGCTGACGTTGCGCTCGTACACGAGGTTCGCGCCCACCCGCCATCCAGGCGCGACCTCGTCGCCGAGCAAGAGCTTGGCCTCGTAGCCGTCGGGTCCGCCCGATACCGACTTCCACTCCGCGTACAGAGTCGGGTTCCACGGCAGCTTGCCCCAGTCGGCGAGCGCGTAGCGCAGTTCGTATTTCACTTCCGAGATATCCGTCGTCCCGTCGCTGCCCGAGCGTTCGGTGACGAGGTAGTAGTCGAATTGAAACCGACCAGGCAGACCGACTTCGAATTCGTACTGCGTTTCGACTGTCGACGGTCCGCGCTTCGGCGTCTTGACGCGCTGCCAGAACTCGAAATCGAACTGACCCGGGCGCATCACGTAGACGCGCGTCGTCGGGAATAGGCGGCGCGAGGTCCAGCGCGGCTGACCGTAGTCGCCGATCAAATCGCTGTCCCTGAACGGTGACCAGCGCTCGCCCTCGACGACGCTGGGCGGCAACTCCCAACTGCGCAGACGATCACCGCTCTGATCTCCAGGCGCCGTCGGCGCGTGTTGCGCGGTTGCCGGGTTCAGGACTTGCGGATCCAGGTTCGCGGGGGTCAGGGACAGGAGGATGGGAGTGAGCAGCATGTCGATGCGCGGATGGGGGGCGGTCGCGCGGCCGGAAGGTGGAATTGGCGGGTGTCCACGGAGGCAAGCGTGCCCGCGTGCGTGCCCGCCAACGCGAATCCGGCAAAGTTGAAGCGCGTGGGTCCGAAACCAGGGTTGCATGCGACGCCCCGCTGCCACTCAATGGTCGGAGCGACCCACACCAACGCGCAGGGAAACCCATGCAGACCAGGCACTTCCGCTATTCCGAAGACGACGGCATCGCCGTGATGCGGCTCGACCGTCCCGAGCGCTTGAACGCGCTCACCTTCGATTCCTATCTCGAACTGACGGAGACTTTCGAGGCCCTGCGCACGCGCGACTCGGTGCGTTCGGTGCTCTTGACGGGCACCGGCCGCGCGTTTTGTTCGGGCGGCGACGTCAAGGACATCATCGGGCGGTTGCTTGAGGCGAGCGAGGCCGACATCCACGCCTTCACGCGACTGACCTGTCGCCTGATCGAGAACATGCGCCTCTTGGAAAAGCCGATCGTCGCCGCGTTGAACGGCACGACCTGTGGCGCAGGGGCCGTGATGGCGGCGGCGGCGGACATCCGCATCGCTGCGCAGAGCGCGAAGATCGCGTTCCTGTTCACGAAGGTCGGACTGTCCGGCGCCGACATGGGCGCCGCATGGCTGTTGCCACGCATCGTCGGGCTCGGGCACGCGAGCGAGCTGTTGATGGAGGGCGAATTCATCTCCGCCGATCGCGCACGCGAGATCGGTCTCTACAACCGCGTGGTGCCCGACGCGGAACTCATGCAGACGGCGACCGAACACGCGCGCAGGCTCGCGAACGGACCGACGATGGGCCTGCGCATCACGAAGCGCATGCTCAACCGCGAAGCGAACATGCCGCTCGAGGCGGCCATGCAAGCCGAGGGCTGGGTGCAGGCCGAGTGCATGCTACACCCCGACTACCACGAGGCGCACCATGCCTTCAACGCGAAGCGCGCACCCGATTTCGTGAAAAACGTCGGGAAAACACGATGAAAGCGCTGGAGCAACTGGTTGCGAACGCGCGCAAGGTCGGCGCTGCCACCGAGAAGCGTATCGAGGATCTCGACGAGACGCGCGCCGCGCTGGCCGCGCTCGCAGCGCTGCGCGAAGCCGGCTTGATCGCGTGGACCGTGCCCAAGGAATTCGGCGGCGCGGACGCGCAAGATCTGTGTGCTGCAGACACCGTGAGCGTGCGCGCGCTGTGTGCCTTGCGATCCGAGCTGGCGTGGCACTCCGGCATGCTCGACGTGATGTTCGTGATGCAAGGTCTGGGTTCGTTCCCGATCGCGATCGGTGGTGCTGATGCCTTGCGCGCCGAAGTCCTGCCGGCAGTCGCGCGCGGCGAGCGCATCGCGGCCTTCGCGCTGACCGAGCCCGACGCGGGCTCCAGCCTGGGCGACGTCGCCACGCGCGCGGTGAAGAATGGCGACGCTTGGCGCCTGGACGGCAAGAAGACCTTCATCTCGAATGCCGGTGTCGCGCATCACTACTGCGTGCTGGCGCGCACGAGCGGTGAGATCGGCGACACCAAGGGCCTGACGATGTTCTTCGTGCCGGCCGAAGCGCGCGGCGTCGAAGTCAATCGCTTCGAGGTCATCGGTCCCCATCCGATCGGCGATGTCGCGTTCAGCAAGGTCGAGGTCCCCGATACGCACCGCCTCGGCCCTGAAGGCGGCGGCCTCGCAATCGCGATCGCGACACTCAATCGATTCCGTCCGTCGGTCGCAGCTTGCGCCAACGGATTCGCGCGGCGCGCACTGGACGAATCGATGAAGCGGCTCTTGTCTCGCAAGCAATTCGGCAAGCCCCTCGCGGCCTTTCAATCGTTGCGTTTCGACATCGCCGAGATGGACATGCGTTTGCGCGCAGCTGAATTGCTGGTCGACGAAGCTGCGCGCTTGTCCGACGAAGGCGGCTCGGCGGCTGCCGCGGTCGCGCGCGCCAAACTGTTCGCGACCGAAAACGCCGGCTGGATCTGCGATCGCGCGGTGCAGCACTTCGGCGGGCTCGGCGTCAAGAAAGGTTCAGTCGTCGAGCGCATCTACCGCGACGTGCGCGCCCTGCGCATCTACGAAGGCTCCAGCGAGATCCAGAAACTGATCCTGGCCAAGGAACTCCTGGGCTAGCTGACAGGGCCGACCGATTTGATTACGGAGGCAGGCTCCACTGCGCCGTTCTCGCCGCCGTACTGCATCCCAAGACTGCGCTGCCGTGCCTGGATCCAAACCTCGCGCTGCGCTGCTGCGGTGCCTGTTCGAGTTTGACCGTACGGAGCCTGGCTCGTGGTGTGCAAACTCG
>JAEUIA010000040.1 GCA_016795245.1 Planctomycetota bacterium
CGGCTGGTGCCGACGCGCGCGGGTACGCGCGGGTCAGCGCCAGCCGCACTGCGCGAACACCCACCAGCACAGCGCGCCAATGCCGGCGGCGGCGGGAATCGTAAGCACCCAAGCCCACACGACCTTGGCCGCGACACCCCACTTCACCGCGTGCAAACCGCGCGTGGATCCGACACCCAGGATCGCGCCGGTGATCGTGTGCGTGGTCGAGACCGGGATCCCGAGGAACGTGGCCCCGTACAGCGTGAGCGCCCCGCCCGTCTCCGCCGCGAAGCCGTGCACCGGCTGTAGCTTGCAGATCTTCTGACCCATCGTCTTCACGATGCGCCAGCCGCCCATCAACGTGCCCAGGCCCATCGCCGCGTGGCACACCAAGACGACCCACAACGGAACGGGTGCGTCTTTCGCGATGTTCCCCGACGCCAGCAACACGACGAAGATGATGCCCATCGTCTTCTGCGCGTCGTTGCCGCCGTGGCCGAGGCTGTAGGCTGCAGCCGATGCCAGCTGCATCCGGCGGAACAGCTTGCTCACCCGCGCCGGAGACGTGTTCCTGCAACTCCAGTACGTCGCGACCATGATCAACCAGCCGAGCGCCATGCCCAGGATCGGTGCGATGAAGATGAACAACCCCGTCTGGATCAGACCGCGCTGCGTCGCACTGCCGTAGATCAACGCGTCCGGCCCCGCCGCCGCGAGCGCCGCTCCCGCGAACCCGCCGACCAGCGCGTGCGAAGAGCTCGACGGCAATCCGCGCCACCACGTGATCAGGTTCCACACGATCGCGCCGATCAATCCACCCGTGACCACTGCGAGCGTCACGCTCTCGGGCTGGACGGTGCCCTTCCCGATCGTATTCGCGACCTTGGTTTCGAAAACGAGGAAGGCGATGAAGTTGAAGAACGCCGCCCAGGCGACGGCTGCGCGCGGTGACAAGACGCGCGTCGAAACTACGGTCGCGATCGAATTCGCCGCGTCGTGAAAACCGTTGATGAAATCGAACGCGAGCGCGAGACCGATGATCGACCAGACGACCCAGGGATCAAGCATTCTTCAACACGATCCCTTCGATCACGTTGGCGACGTCTTCGCACTTGTCGGTCGCGGACTCGAGCACCTCGATGATGTTCTTCCACTTGATGACGTTGATCGGGTCCGGGCTGTCCTCGAAGAGGCGTGCGAGCGCCTGGCGCTCGAGTGAATCGCCTTCCGCTTCGAGGCGGTGGACTTCGCGCACCTTGATGCGCATCTCCTCGGGCGACGCCATCTTGCGCAGGCCGGGGATCATCTCGCAGATCAGCGCCGTCGAACGCACGAGGCAGCGCGCCAGTTCCTTCGATTCCTGCATCGGCTTCTCGATCTTGAACAGACAGATGCGGTCGACGGCCGTATCGACGCGATCGAGGATGTCGTCGATGGTGCAAGCGAGTTCGTGGATGTCCTCGCGGTCGAGCGGCGTGATGAAGGACTGGTTGAGTCGTTCAATCACCTCGTGCGTCAACTCGTCGCCGATGTGCTCCAGTTCCTTGACGCGCCGCCGGCGTGCTTCGAGGTCGTCGAACCGTTCCAGGAGTTCCGCGAGTGCCAGCGTGCACTCGTGAGCATTGGCGGCCGCCCGTTCGAAGATGTCGAAGAAGACGTCGGCCTTGGGCAGCAGGGAAAACAAGCGGGCCTCCGGGGGGGGAGCAAGAGACGGCAGATTCGGAATCGAGCATCCGGAACAGTAGCGACTCCGGGGGGCTCGAATCCCGGACTATTTGTCGCTCGGGTCAGGAACTCTTGGTGAAGACGGAAAAGAGCTTCTTCAGGGGGTCGTAGAAGCGGTCCACGACGCGTTCCTTCAGCGGGATGATCGCGTTGTCCGTGATCGTGATGCCCTCGGGGCAGACCTTGGTGCAGCACTTCGTGATGTTGCAGTAGCCGATGCCGTCCTTCGACTTGAGGTCCTCGAGGCGGTCCTCGACGTCGAGCGGGTGCATCTCGAGCGCGGCGACGTAGGTCAAGAAGCGCGGGCCGATGAACTCGTTGTGCTTGTGGTGCTCGCGTAGAACGTGACACACGTCCTGACACAGGAAGCACTCGATGCACTTGCGGAATTCCTGAACGCGCTCGACGTCTTCCTGCGCGATGCGCCAGGTGCCGTCCGCAGCGTCAGGCTTGCGCGGCTTGAACTTCTTGATCTTCTTCTTGACGTCGAAGTTCCACGAGACGTCGGTCACGAGGTCCTTGATCAACGGGAAGGCGCGCATCGGTTCGACCGTGACCGGTTCGTCGAGCGGCAGGTCGGAGAGGCGCGTCATGCACATCAGGCGCGGATTGCCGTTGATCTCGGCCGAGCACGAGCCGCACTTGCCGGCCTTGCAGTTCCAGCGCACCGCCATGTCGCCGGCGGATTCGGCCTGGATCTGGTGGACGGCGTCGAGCACGACCATGCCCTCGCCGACTTCGGTCGTGTAGTCCTTGGGCGCACCATTCTCCTTGGTGCCGCGCCAGATGCGGAATGTGGCCTTGGCCATCAGGCGTTCTCCTGGATGATCGCCTGCAGGTCGGCGGGCACGGTGGGTACCGGCGTCTTGATGAGTTTCATCGATCCGTCGCGTTCTCGCTTGAGCACGTGATTCGCCTTGGCGTATTCGGCGCTCTTCTCGGGGTAGTCCTCGCGGAATTGCGCCCCGCGACTCTCGCGGCGCTCGAGCGCCGCACGTGTGACCGCCTCGGAGACGATCAGGAGGTTTTTCAAGTCGAGCGCGGTGTGCCAGGCCGGGTTGAACTCCCGGTTGCCTTCGATCCCGGTCTTCTGCGCACGCTTCTGCAGTTCCTGGATCTTCGCGAGACCCTTCTCCATCTCCGATTGCGTGCGCACGATGCCGACGAGGTCCTGCATCGAATCCTGCAACTCGTGCTGGATCGCGTAGGGATTCTCGCCGCCGGTGCGTTCGAACGGCGCCAGTGCTTTCTTGGCCAGCGCTTCGACCTGGTTGTCGTCGATCGAGCCCGACTTGTTCTCCTTGGCGAACTTCGCGGCGTACTCGCCGGCGCGCTTGCCGAACACGATCAAGTCCGAGAGCGAGTTGCCGCCCAGGCGATTCGCACCGTGCAAGCCCGCCGCGCATTCGCCGGCGGCGAAGAGACCCGGAACGCACGACATCTGCGTGTCGCCGTCGACGCGCACTCCGCCCATGGCGTAGTGGGTCGTCGGCCCGACTTCCATCGGCTCCTTGGTGATGTCGAGCCCGGCCAGTTGCTTGAACTGGTGGTACATGCTCGGGAGCTTTTTCTTGATGTGCTCGGCGCCGTTCGGGACCTTCGCCTGGATCCAGGCGATGTCGAGGAACACGCCGCCGTGCGGGCTGCCGCGGCCGGCCTTGACCTCGCGATTGATGCAACGCGCGACGTGGTCACGCGTCAAGAGCTCCGGCGGACGCCGCGCGTTCTTGTCGCCGGTCACGTAGCGCCAGCCCTCTTCTTCGTTGTCGGCAGTCTGCGTTTTGTAGTTGGCCGGGATGTCGTCGAACATGAAGCGACGACCGTCCTTGTTCTTCAGGATGCCGCCTTCACCGCGCACGCCTTCCGTCACGAGGATGCCGCGCACGCTGGGCGGCCAGACCATGCCGGTCGGGTGGAACTGCACGAACTCCATGTCCATGAGTTCGGCGCCGGCTTCGTAGGCCAGCGCGTGACCGTCGCCGGTGTACTCCCAACTGTTGCTGGTGATCTTGAACGCGCGGCCGATGCCGCCGGTCGCGAGCACGATGGCGCGCGTCTTGTAGACCTTGAAGCGCCCGCGTTCGCGGTCGTAGGCCAGTGCTCCGACCACGCGCTCACCGTCCTTCAAGAGGTCGATGACCGTGACCTCCATGTGCACGTCGATGCCCTGGTGGATGCCGTGGTCTTGCAACGTGCGGATCATCTCGAGCCCCGTGCGGTCGCCGACGTGCGCGAGGCGCGGATAGCGGTGGCCGCCGAAGTTGCGCTGCAAGATCTTTCCGTCCTGCGTGCGATCGAAGAGCGCGCCCCAGGCTTCGAGTTCGCGCACGCGCGCGGGAGCTTCCTGAGCGTGCAACTGCGCCATGCGGCAGTTGTTCATGTACTGGCCGCCGCGCATCGTGTCGGCGAAGTGCACCTTCCAATCGTCGCGGTCATCGACGTTCGCGAGCGAAGCCGCCACGCCGCCCTCGGCCATGACCGTGTGCGCCTTGCCGAGCAACGACTTGCACACCAACCCGACCTTCAAACCCGCGGCTGATGCTTCGATCGCCGCGCGCAGGCCCGCGCCGCCGGCGCCGATCACGAGTACGTCGTGCTCGAACGTGCTGAATTCCGTCGCCATCAGAAGATCCGCCAGTCAGACCAGATGCCCATCGAGCACAAGCGCACGTACACGTCGGAGAAGCCGACGGAGAATAGGCTCAACCAGGCGAAATTCATGTGCTTCTTGTTCAGACAGCCCACGCACTTGTAGGCCGCGAGCCGCGCGGGCATCGCGGACAGGCAATCCTTGTTGCCGCCGATCAGGTGGCGCAGCGAGTGACAGCCGAAGGTGTAGCTCCCGAGCAACACGACGTTCACGAGCAGGATCACCGTCCCCAGGCCGATGCCGAAGACTTCGCCGCCGTTGCCGTCCGAGAACCACATCGCCTTCCACACGTCCCAGGCGAGCAGGCCGATGAACACCACCGCGATGTACATGAAGTAGCGGTGGATGTTCTGCAAAACCAGGGGCAGTGAGTTCTCGCCCAGGTACTGATTGCGCGGCTCACCGACGCTGCACGAGGGCGGATCGCCCCAGAACGCCTTGTAGTAGGCGCCGCGGTAGTAGTAGCAGGTGAAACGGAAACCGCCCGGCGCCCACAGGATGAGGAACGCGGGCGACCAGGGCGCCCAGCTCGGAAACCACCCCGGCTTGGGGCCGAAAAGGCTGTGCGGCGAGTCGCCGAACAATTCCGGCGAATAGAAGGGCGAGAGGTAGTTCGTGCCCGCGACCCAGTAGTGATCGCCTTGGAAGGCGGCCCAGGTCGAGTAGACGATGAACGTCGCAAAGCCCAAGAACACGAAGAGCGGCGTGACCCACCACGCGTCGCGGCGCGAGGTCTGGCCGAAACCGCGCCGGGTCAGGGCGTCAGTGAGGGCCATGGGCTGGGCTCAGTGGGGAGCGGGTGGAGTGGCGCATGAGGGCCACGATTCAAACGCAGGCGATGCGCCGAGTCAAACGCCGGGGTGGCGAACAGCCTGCGAAGCGCTGCGTTTTCCAGTCGAGATATCCGGACGCGGAACTGGAAACTGCCGCCGTGGCGCGTGTGCCTCAGGGGCCCCAGGTCAAGGTGAGCGCCTGCGTCAGATTGAACGTCGACGCCGTACAGAAGACGAGTGCGTCGCGATACCAGCACTGGTAGTGGCGCACGTCGCCGTTGCTGGTGGCGCCCTTGATGTGGAGCGGCGTCGGATTCGCGGGCCCCGGCACGGACGCGGTGTTGCCGGCCGGGAAAACCACACCCATGCGCGTGATCGTGCCGCCGGCGCACAGGAGTCCGTCGCCGAACGTGATGCCGGCGCCGCCGCTGAAGGTGCCCGAGCCTTGGAAGAAGAGTCCGGGTCCGGGAATGTCGCTCGCGGTCAAGACCAGCGTATCGGTGCCCGGTGACGCACCTGCGACGCCACTGCTCGTGAGCACGGTCCCGGCGGGGAACGTGGAGTTGGCGCAACCGCGTCCTGCCGCGCCGCTGTTGGCGCACGGGCAGGCCGTTCCGAGACCGTCGCCGAAGCAGAACGGCACGCCGACGGTACTCGGATTGCCGACCGTGAAGCGGCCCCACACGATGTCGAACGCAGCGAGCTTCGTGGCCGGCGTCGATGTGGTCGTCGTTCCGTCGCTGACGGCGAAGGTGACGTTCAAGACCCCGGTGGTACTCGAGTTCGCCATCGCGTTCGGGAAATCGAGCACGGGACCGTCGTCCCAGGCCTCATTCGGATTCAGATCGGATTGGTTGTTGGCGGTGTTGTAGTTGCTGACCGCCACGTAGTACGTCCCCGCCGCGAGCGTGCGCGTGACTGTCGAGAGGCTCGCGATGCCGCCGATGAGATCGTCGTTGTGTCCCAGCGGAACCGGATCGAGGTTGCCGTCGTAGAGGTAGATCTCGGTGTCGGTCGTGTGTCCTTGCGCGGTGGTCGTGATCGTGATGCTGCCGGGCGCGAATGCGCCGAGGATCGCGAGCGGAGCGACGGGCGTGGTCGTGAGCGTCGCGGTGTAGCTAGCCGTCGTCGCCGCGACGCCCTGCACGCGGTAGTAGATTTCCTCTTGTCTTCCGAACGCATACCACGTGTTCGAACGCGCGGGTGTCGTGGTCGTCACGCTGGTCTGGAAGGCCGTGTCGGTCGAACTGATGACCCCGATCGACTGCACCAGCCCGCGCAGGGTTCCGCTGTGTCCCGCAACCGGGCTCGTGAGCGCCAGCGTGTGACGGTAGATGCCGAACGGCAGCGCACCTGTGCGCACGCGGAACACGTCGACCGTGACGTCGGTCGTCAATCCGGAAGTCGCGGTCGTCCCGGTCGAGAGCCCGGTGATCGTGTCGTTCCCGACCATCCCGGCGACGAGCGTCGCCTGACTCTTCGTGCTGTTCGGTTCGATCTCGGGGAAGTTGGTCTGCGCAAAAGTGCCGGTGGAGAGCACCAGGATCGTGACGCATCGAAGCAACGACATGGAGTGACCTGCGCGAGGGAAGTGTGGCGCCGCGGCGAGCGAAGGGTGCGCGCCGAAGAGTCCGCCTGCTCCCCGATTGTGGACGAACAGACCGATTGGCGAAAGGCGGCGCCGGCGGAATCGTCAGCGAAGCGCCATGCGCGCCTGCGTCAGGCTTCGAACACGCGGTCGTGCTTGCGGACGACGACGACCGGGACCTGAGCGTGGCGCGCGACCTGTTGCGCGACGCTGCCGAGCACGGTCGACGCGAATCCGGTGCGACCGTGCGTCCCCATGACGACGAGGTCCGCGCTGCGCGCCGCTTCGAGGATGGATTCAGAAGGGTGTCCGTCGACGAAAGTCGCGTCGTGCTCGATGCCTTGCCAATCGAAGGCCGCCAAGGCGTCCTCGAACGCCTTTTTCGAGGCGCGGCGCATGGTCTCGAAATCCGGGATCATAGCCGACGCGTCCCAGGGGACGGTCGCGATCGCGGGCAGGTCGTACGCGTGGTAGGCCTGGATGCGCGCGGACAACCGCGGCGCGATGGTGCGCGCGAAGGACAGCGCGAGCAGACTCTCGTCGGAGAGATCGAGCGGGACGAGGATCTTGCGGATGTCGGCGCTAGGCCCCGACTGGATCCAGACCGGGCACTCTGCCTTGGCCAGGACCGAGCGCGCCGTGCTGCCGAAATCCAGGATCGCACGCCGGCGCGAAGCTCCCAGGACGAGCAGATCCGCCGGCATCTCGCGCACGCGCGCGAGCAGCGTCTTCGTCGCCTTGCCGGGCACCACGCGGAGCGCGTCCGCCGCGCTCTTCGGGCCTTGGGGCAGGTCGGAGAGCAGTTCGCTCAAGTGCTGCGTGAGGTGCTTTTTGGCCAGGGCCATCTCGCGCACACGCTTTTCGTCGACGCGCGAATCCGGCCAGTACATCTCGAGCAGCGCGTGCGGTGCCGAGGCGTGCAGGAATTCGAGTTTGGCCTCGAACGCACGCGCGAGGCGCAGTGCGGCGCGCGCCGCGTGATCGGACATGCCCTCCGCATCGACCGCGACGAGGATCTTGCTCGGAAGAGACGCTTGGGGGGGCATGTGGATCGTCATGGCGAGATTTCCTGACTCAGGGTTCGGGGGTCTGCGTGCGTCAGCCGGCCTTCACCGGAATTACCTTGGCCGGTGTAGGCTCGAGTTTCGGAACGCTCACCTCGAGGATTCCGCGGGTGTAGGAGGCGGTGATGCCGTCGGGATCCAGCCGCAAGTTCGACGGCATCGAGACGGCGCGCCTGAAGCTCCCGAACTGGGATTCGACGCGGTGGTACTCCTTGTTCTTCTTCTCTTCCTCCCACTTGCGCTCGCCCGAGATGACGAGTTGCTGCCCGATCACTTGAACTTGAATGTCCTTCTCCTTCAGGCCGGGCAGTTCGACGGACACGTTCCAGGTCTTGTCCGTCTCCGACACGTTGATCGGCGGGAGTGACGCCTCGCCGAACAGGGCGGGCAGATGCGAGGAGGAAGCGTCGTTGAAGAATCGGCTCATCCACTCTTCCATCTCGTTGTCGAAGATCTTGGACGTACGGCGATCGCGCCAGGGAATGAGGTTCATGGCATGCTCCAGTGTGCTGCTTGCGCCAGGGACGACGTGTCCGTGGCATCGACTGCAAGCAGGGTAGGGCACGGGATCACGCCGGCCCATGCGGCCTGCGGCGTAGACGAGCGGGTCTCAGTGCGTAGTCGTGCGCGCGCCGCGTCAGGCTTCGAGCAGACCTTCCTGGATCGCCAGGATCGCCATCTCGGCGGCGGAGTGACAGTCGAGTTTGCGCTGCAGGTTTTCGCGGTGTTTCTTGGCCGTCCCGAGTGTGATGGAGAGCGCGTGCGCGACTTCCTTGTTGCTCTTCCCGAGTGCCAGCAGTTGGAACACTTCACGCTCGCGCGGAGTCAGGCTCTCGAGTCGCGTACCGCCGACCGGCTGCGCGCCGGTGCGTGCGCGCTGCAACATTCCGGCCGCGACCTTGGGCGAGAGGAACATGCGTCCTTTGTGCACCGACTCAAGCGCGAGGACCAGTTCCGCGGGGTCGGAGTCTTTGGACAAGTAACCCTCGGCCCCGGCGCGCAAGGCCTGGTCGACGAAGCTCTCGCCCTCGTGATGGGTGAGCATCACGACATGCACTCGGGGCAGCACCGCGCGCAGACGCGGGACCAGATCGATGCCGGACAGGCCCGGCATGGTGATGTCGAGCAGGATGACATCCGGACTCGCCGCGCGCGCCGCTGCGACCGCTGCCAGCGGATCCCCGCAATCGCCGACGACCTCGAAGCCTTGCGTGCGCGCGAGCAGACTCTTGAAGGCGGCGCGAATCATCGCCTGGTCGTCGACGATGAAAACGCGGATGGGGTCTGTGTTGGGTTCGGTCGGGATCACTTCAAGCTCCTTGCAGGCGGCAACTTCAACTCGAAGCGCGCGCCGCTCGTGCGCCCTCGTTCCGCGTACAGCGTACCGCCGTGCTCCTCGAGGATCTTCTTCGAGAGCGCGAGCCCCAGACCGTTGCCGTCCGGCTTCGAGGTCGCGAAGGGCCTGAACAGCGTGTCGAAGGCTGCCTCGGGGATCGGCGGGCCGTCGTTCTCCACCGCGAGCACGGCGCCGCCGTCGGGCTGAAACCCCGCCGTCAACTGGAGACGCGTGCCCTCGCCGCCGGCTTCGATCGCGTTCGTGATCAAATTGACGAGCACTTCCTGCATCAACGTGGGATCGGCGCTGAAGCGCACGCCTCCGGTCTGGATCGCGAGGCGCGCGAGCGCGCGGCTGCGCGCCGTGAGCGGCGCCAATTGCTCCAGTGCTTCCGCGAAGAGCTGTCCCGCGTCGCAGCGGACTTCGCGCAAGGCGAGGGGCTTCGCCAGCGAGAGTGTGCCGCGCATGATCTGTTCGATGCGCTGCATCCTGACGACCAGATCCTCCAGCACGGCGCGCTGATCCGCCCCCAACTCCGCAGCGACGGCGCGCAACGCGGTGTTCACGGCTGTGATCGGATTCTTGATCTCGTGCGCCAGGAGCGCCGCCGATTCGCCGATGCCCGCCAGGGAGCGCAACACTGCCGTGTCCTTGTCCTGCGCACGCTTCAAGTCGCTGATGTTGCGTCCTTCGGGGATCAGGAACACCGTGCGGCCGGAAGCGTCCTGAATCGGTTTCAGCGAGAAATCGATGTCCTGCAGAGCGCCGCGATGGTCGACGATGCGCGTCGCGAAGCGCACCGTCTCGCCGAGGGCAGCCGCGCTCACGGCCGCGCGCACCTGCGCCGCGGTCTCAGCGGAGTGCGACCACCAGCGCGTCTCCCAAAACGGCCTACCGACGACGTCCTCGCGCCGCAGCCCGATCGCCGCGAGTGCGGCATGATTGGCGTCGAGCACGCGCCCATCCGGACTCAAGAGCCCCACCAACGCAAAGGCCTCGTCAAAGATCGCGCGGTAGCGGCGCTCGCTCTCCGCCAGCGCGCGCACGGCTTGCGTGCGCTCCGTGATGTCGCGGAAAGTGCCCGTGAACACCGCCCCTCGACCGTCCGCCGGATCCGCGCGCGAAACCGACAAGGCGCAGATGATGACGGCGCCGTCCTTGCGCACGACCTCGAACTCGCGCGTGCGCCCGATGATCCCCGTCTCGCCGGTGGCGCGGTAGTGCGCCAGGTACGAATCGTGACTGGAGCGATGCGGTTCGGGCATGAGCACGTTGACGTTGCGTCCGATCAGCTCCAGCGGTGCATAACCGAACACGCGTTCGACGGAGTCGCTGGCGGCCTGGATCGTGCCGTGCGCGTCGATCGAGATCATCGGATCGAGCAGCCCGGCCAGAATCGCTTGTGCGCGTGAACCGGCGCGCTCGGCGGTCACGGCCAGTTCGTGCTCGCGCGTGACGTCGATGCCCGCGCACAGGAAACCGCGCGAGTGTCCGCGGGCGTCGCTCTGCGCCCGGACCGACCAGGAGAACACGCGCGCAGATCCCGCGGCGTCGATCATCGTGAGGTCGAAGGGCGCTCCAGGCTGCGCGGCCACTGCGCGCGCGCCGAACTCGGCTCGACTCTTCGCGCGCTCGGAGGGATGCACGAGTTCCGCCCACGGGCACGGCGTTGCGTTGGAGGTGAGCAGCCGTGCGCCGAAGCACCGGACTGCCGCTGCATTGGACCACACGACGCCACCTTGGGCATCGAGCACGATCCACACCTCGCGCGCCAGCGCGGTGAATGCCTCCCCCTGCGCGAAAGCGGCACGCTGTGCCTGAGTCTCCACGAGCGCAGGGCGCGCCGCATCTTCTGGGGCGCGCGAGGGCGGGTCATTCTCGGCGTCGGTGTGCGACGGATTCATGGCTGGTGGCGAACAGGTCGCGCGAGGTCCAGGGCCGGGCTGCGGCTCTGCGCAACCACGCCGCACGACAGGTTAGCCTCCGCGCGTCGTGGACGCGCCACTCTTCCAGGCGCGGTCAGCGGACACTAGCCTGGAAGAATGCCGAACGCGTGTCGTCGTCCGTGGACCCTTGATCTAGTCGCTTCACGCAACCGAGCAGGGCCGTCGGGCTAGTGTCTGGCGCTGGAATGTGTGGCCCCGAAGGATCGAGCGAACCAGATCCGCTGTCGATGGAGACTCTCCCCTCATGACGAAGACGAACGCACCCGCGCCCCGTTTGGAAGAGACCCAGGCGTTCATCCGAGCCGTGCGCGCGCGCGTCGCGACCGTCGTCGTCGGACAGGACGTCGTCGTCGAGCGCCTCTTGATCGGACTGTTCACCGGCGGCCACTTGCTGTTGCAAGGTGTTCCGGGGCTCGCGAAGACGCTGCTCGTCTCGGCGCTCTCGAAATCGATCGACCTGGATTTCGCGCGCGTGCAATTCACGATCGACCTCTTGCCGTCGGACATCGTCGGCTCGCAGGTCCTCGACCAGCGCAAGAATGAATTCGTCGTGCGCAAGGGGCCCGTGTTCACCAACCTGCTCCTGGCCGACGAGATCAACCGCGCGGCGCCCAAGGTGCAGGGCGCGCTCTTGGAGGCGATGCAGGAGCGCAAGGTCACGATCGGCAACGAGACCTTCAGGCTGCCGGCGCCTTTCCTCGTGATCGCGACGCAAAACCCGGTCGAGCAGGCCGGCACCTTCGAACTGCCCGAAGCGCAACTCGACCGCTTCATGCTGGTGCACCGGCTCGGGTACCCGAGCGAGGACGAAGAGCGCGAGATCCTGGCGCGCAACGCCGCGCTGGGCGTGGCGAAACAGGACAAAGGCGCCGTCGTGCAGACCGAATTCGACGTGCTCGATCAAGAGCCGGTCGGCTCGACCGCGCAGATCGTCGCGGCGATGGAAGCCGTCAACTCCGTCCACGTCAGCGAGACTTTCGTGCGGCACGTCGTCGACATCGTCAATCGTTCGCGCACGCATCCGGCCGTCGAACTCGGGTGCAGCCCGCGCGCAGGGATCGCGCTGGTCAAGGCTTCACGCGCACGCGCGCTGATGCACGGGCGCAACTACGCGATCCCCGAGGACCTGTTCGCGCTGGCCGAGGACGCGATGCTCCACCGCATGCGCCTCAAGTACGAGGCCGTCGCGGAAGGCCTGACCGGGCGCGATGTGTTGGAAGACCTGCTCAAGACCCTGGGCGCGCCGCAGACGGGCGCCCTGTCCACGGCCGCGGCGGTTTGAGGGCCGGCCCCATGTCGACCGCGGAAGGCTTCATCGAGGACTTCACGACGCTCGATGCGCGCCAGTTCACGATCGCGATCAAGAAGCTCGCGACCAGCCTGACCTACGGCATCGACAAGTCGCCGTTCCTGGGCTCCGGCACCGAATTCGTGCAGTCGCGGCCGTACCAGCCCGGCGATTCCGTGCGTTCGATCGATTGGCGCGTGACGGCGCGCATGCGTTCGTACTTCGTCAAGGAGTACGAAGCGCCGAAGAACGTGCCGTGCATCCTGCTGCTCGACACGTCGGCGTCGATGGTCGTCTCGTCGACCGCGCGCAGCAAGTACGCGACGGCCTTGTTCGTGGCCGGCGGTGTCGCGCTCGCGTGCCTGGACCGCGCCAGCCCGGTCGGCGTGATCGGTGTGGGGGAGCGCGCGCTGCGCGTCGAGCCCACGCTGTCGCGCGCGCGGGCGCTCGAATGGATCTTGCGTCTCAGGCGCTACCGCTTCGACGAAGGCACGACGCTCGCCGCGCGCGTCACGGATCTCGCGCCGATGCTGCAACAGCGCACGCTGGTGGTCGTGCTCAGCGACCTGCACGACGCGGATGCCGCGAGTGCGCTCAAGAAACTCGCGCAACGCCACGACTGCGTCGTGCTGCAACTCCAGGACCCGGCCGAGAGCGGCTTGAGAGGCAGCGGCTTTCTGCGCGCGCGCGAGGCCGAGACCGGACGCGAATTCGCGACCACCGGCCGCAGCACCTGGCTCGACGCCGAAGCCGCGACACGCCTCTGCAAATCGGCCGGCATCGATCACCTGTTGATCCGCACCGATCGGCCGTTCGAAGCGGCGTTGCGCCAATTGTTCAAAGCGCGCGGATTCGCCGCGCGGGGGACGCGCTGATGCTGCGCCGAGCGTTGTCGTGGATCCTGCTCGCCGGTCTGGCGCACGCGCAACTCGCGCCGGTCAGAATCGGAATTCCCGTGCGCGTCACCGACCTCGTGATCGAGGGCTCCGAGGTCGAGGCGCTGCCGATCGATCCCAAGGCGCCGCTCGCGGTGCGGATCGTCGCCGTGCGACCGCACGGCACCACGTTCCGCTACGACATCGAGTACGTGGCGCTCGAAGCGGGCGAGTTCGACGCGGCGGCGGCGCTGAAGCGCAAGGACGGGTCCGCCGCGCCGATCCCGGCCATTCCCGTGCGCGCGGAATCGAAGCTCGGGCCCGGCATCGTCCGGCCGCACGCGCCCAAGCTCGGGGATGTTCCAGGGCTGGGCGGGTACCGCACGCTCATGATCGCGCTCGGAGTCGTGTGGCTCGCAGGCCTCGCCGTTCTCGTGTGGCTGGGCCGCAAGCGCCGCCAGGCCACGGCGGCGGCGCATGCTCGGCGCGCGCAGACCTTGAGCGAGCGCCTGAGAGATCTGGTGCAGCGCGCGCACGCCGGCGAACTGTCGGAGCGCGAACGCGCCGAGCTCGAGATGTCGCTCGTCGCGCACTGGCGCCGCCGGCTCGCGCTGCACGATCAACCCGCGAGCGCGGTCCTGCCGCGCTTGCGCGCGCATCCCGAAGCCGGTCCACTGCTCGTCGCGCTGGAAGAGTGGTTGCACGCGCCGCCGCCGCGCCCGCCGGTCGACATGCAACGCCTGCTGGCGCCGTACCGCGATCTGCAGGACGACGAACTCGAACTCGCGCCCACGGGAGCACGATAGGTGGAGACGATCGCGATCTTCCGCCACCCCTCGGCGTTGTTTCTGCTGGTGGTGCCGGCGGCCTTACTGCTCTGGACCTGGACGCGGCGCGGAGGTGGTGTGGCCTTGCCCTTCGACCACGGACGGCGCCGCTCGGATACGAAACTGCGCGCACTGCTCGCGAGCTGCGAGTCCCTGGGCGCGCTGCTCCTCGCCGTCGTGATCTTGATGCTCGCCGGTCCGCAGGCGACGACCGAGCCGGCCTCGAAACGTGCTCTGACCAACATCCAGTTCTGCGTGGATGTGTCCGGCAGCATGACCGCCAAGTTCGGCGCGCAGGATCGCTACGAAGCGGCGATGGATGCGATCAACGGCTTCCTCGGATTCCGCGAAGGCGACGCCTTCGGGTTGACCTTCTTCGGCAACAGCGTGCTGCACTGGGTGCCGCTCACGACCGATGTGTCGGCCTTCCGCTGCGCGCCGCCGTTCATGCACCCGCGCGGTCTGCCGAACTGGTTCGGCGGCACCGAGATCGGCAAGGCCCTGCGCGCCTGCCGCAAGGTGCTGATCGAGCGCGAGGAGGGCGATCGCATGATCATCCTCGTGACCGACGGCTACAGCGCGGACCTTTCCGGCGGCAATGACGAAGTCGTGGCGCGCGAGCTGGCGGCCGACAAGATCACGGTCGTCGCCGTGCACATCGCCGAAGGCCAGATCCCGAATGAGATCGTGCGCATCTGCGCGCTCACCGGCGGCGAAGCGTACAAGCCCGAGGACACCGACGGTCTCGCGCGCATCTTCCAGCGCATCGATGCGATGCAGAAGACGCGCCTGGAGAAGTCGCAACCCGAAGCCACGGACGCCTACGGTCCGTTCTGCATCGCCGGCCTGGCGTTGCTGGGCGCGGTGCTCCTGGCGGCGTTCGGTTTGAGGTACACGCCGTGGTGACCGGACTCGAGTGGAGTGTCGTCGCCGCGGGCGCTGCGTTGTTCCTGGGCGCGCTCACCGAGTTCATCCACGCGCGGCGCGTGCGCCGCGTGGCGGCATTGGCGTTCGGACCGAGCGCGCGCGCCGCCTGGTGGGCGCGCGGCGCGCCGGTGTTGCGCGTCTTGTCCTTCGCCGCGGTCGCTTGGGGCCTCGTGGTGTTGTGGGTGTTGCCGCCTGCGCGCCACGACCGTGAAGGCCAAAAGAGCGCGAACGTCACCGACCCGCGGCACGTCTTGATGGTGCTCGACGTGTCGCCCAGCATGCGCCTCGTCGACGCCGGCCCGAAACACGACCAGAGCCGCATGCAGCGCGCGCGCGACGTGATGTTCTCGTTCTTCGAGCGCGTGCCTTTCGAGCAGTACCGCGTGAGCGTCGTGGCCGTCTACAACGGCGCCAAGGCGGTCGTGATCGACACACGCGACTTCGAAGTCGTGCGCAACATCCTCGGCGATCTGCCGATGCACTACGCGTTCAAGTCGGGCAAGACGAAGCTCTTCGAAGGCATCGAAGAGGCCGCTCGCATCGCCAAGCCCTGGAACCCGAGCAGCACGACGCTCGTGATCGTGACCGACGGCGACACGGTGCCTGCGACCGGGATGCCGAGTCTGCCGGCCGCGGTGCACAGCACCATCGTGATCGGCGTGGGGGATCCGAAAGTGGGCAAGTTCATCGACGGCGCGCACTCGCGCCAGGACGTGATGATGCTGCGCCAGGTCGCGGCGCGACTGGGAGGTGTGTTCCACGATGCCAACGAGACGCACCTCGCCTCCAACCTGATCGGGGAGGCCTTCGCCGTCGAGGGCGAGGGCGCCTGGCGGCGATTGTCGTTGCGCGAATACGCCCTCCTGGCTCTCGCCGTCGGTGCCTCCCTGCTGGCATTGCTGCCGGTTTTGTTGCACTTTCTGGGGACGAATTGGCATCCCGGCAAGTCGAGAGCAACTCAAACGACCTCACAGGCTAGACTGATTCCTGTCGAAGGAGTGTGAAGCATGAGACGACTCTTCCTATTGGCGTGGCTCCTCGTTCCCGTCGCGGCCGGTGCCTACCACTACGGTCCCGGACAGGACCGCATGATCACCGACGATGTCGCCGGATACGTCGAAGCGGGTCGTCGCGCGGCACAGACCGCACGCGAGGTCGCCGCACGCGAAGGCGACGAAGCGGCGCGCAGCGACTGGGTGGACGCCGACGAGGCGTTCTCCAAGGCGATCGCTCTCCTGCCGGCCGAGCGCAAGCACGAAGCGCGCACGTTGCGCATCGAACGCGCCAAGGCCCAGGTCTTCATCGGCAAGCTGCACGAGGCGCGCGAAGAATTGGAGAACGTCGTCGACGACCTCGTCTCCGATGCGCACGCCGATCCCAAGGAGCTCAGCAACGCGCGCGACGCGCTCGCCAACGCGCAGTACTACCGCACGTGGTTGATGCGCCTCGAAGGCGCCCCGCGCGACGAGTGGGAGCCCGAGATCGAAGCCTCGCGTCAGAACTACAAGCTCCTGGCGCAGGCCGCCGGCGATGACGTCGAACTCGCACGCCTCGCGCACGAAAACCTCGAGAGCGCGATCCGCCTCGAACGCATGTCCCTGAGCGATCTGCAAGGCCTGCCCTTGCCGTCGCAGTGAAAGGGTTGCGGAGACGGCCGCGGTCGCGGCCAGAAAAACGGCAAGCCCAATCGCGGCAAGAAGCCCGCCGATGCGCGCGGCGCCGGCAGCGGTCCGCCGCCGGACGGATCCGGCTCCTGAAGTTGTTCGTCCCTGACTGGATTGCGCGAGGTCGCATGGGTATCGCTCGACCGCTCACACTCGTTCCCTTGCTGCTCCTCACCCTGTCTGCCGCCGCGCGCGCGCAGAACGTGACCATCCTGTCCTTCGACGAAGGCGAGATGATGGTGCAGGAGGGCCCGGAGATGCTGTCGCTCCCGGCGCAGCCTCCGTCCGGCAACGCGAAGGCGCCCGCGGCTCCTGGACCGCGGCTCGACAAGCTGAAGCGGCTCGATTTCGATCGCCGTCCGTCGGCGATCCTCGCGGCCTGGGCCGAACCGCCGGCGCCGCCGCCCGCGGCGCCTACGGCAGGGGCTGACAAGCCCGCCGAGGCCGTGCCCGGCGGCGCGGCGAGTGCGCCGTTGGATCCGGGCGCGGCGCCTGCTGCGCCGCCGACTCCTCCCGCGGCGACTCCTCCGACGTCGCCGGAGTCACCGGCGACAGAGGCTGCAGCCGCGACGGCCACAGATCCTGCCGCCGCAGCGCCGCTCGACGCCGAAGCCGAAGCAAAGCGCAAGAAGGCTGCGGATGCGGCTCTGGCCGCCGAGCTCGCCGCCAAGAAGAAGGCGGAGGAAGCGGCGCGCAAAGAGGCCGAGGCCAAGGCGCTCGAAGCCGAACTCAAGGCGTTTCAGCGCAACGTCACGATCGGTGATTGGGAGGCGGTCAAGAGCTACCTCGCGAGCCTGACCGAGCCCGAGAAGAAGGTCGCCTACGACCGTTTGCTGGCGAGCTTGCAGAAGGGTTCGGATCAGCGACCGAACGTGCCGCAGCAAGGTCAGCCCTACATCGAGAAGAATCGCTTCGCGCCCGCCGACGTGCTCGGCCTGGCCGCCGCCGCGCCGCTCGAACTCGCCAAGGAGAACATCGAGAAGCTCGGACAGATCCTGCGGCAAGCGCTGGACGCAGGACACCAGATGGAGGACTTCCTCGCGGCCGCGCGCGTGAACGCGGACGCGGAAGGTGCGGCGCTCGATCGGCGCCGGCTCGCGCGTCTGCTCGTGGCTGCGAACGAGCCGTGGTACATGGGCGAGTTCCTGCCCGCCCCGGAGAAAGCCGTGACCGACGACGACCGCGAGGCGCTCAATCTGATCTCGCGCCATCGTCTCGCGTGCTACGACAAGGACCAGAAATCGAGCTGGCTCGAGGACGCGTGGCGCACGACGCAGGCCGTGCTCGCGCAAGGCGACGTGACGCCCGAGGCCAAGACCGAGGCCTTGACGCGCGCCGTAGACATCGCGCCCAAGATCCAGAAGGAACTGGGGCAAGCCTGGCTGGACGAGAGTTTCGCCGAGCGTCCCGAGCGCGGCATGGAGATCCTGGGCGCGATCGGTTCGACCGCCTCGACCGCGCTGAGTCTGTTCCCGATGGACAGCGACAAGCGCTTCAAACTCCTGAAGCTGCAGACGACGGCCGCCGACACGCTCTTGCGCGTCGCGCCGGAGCGCGCGGCCGAGTGGCACGATCCGCTCGAGGTGCTGGCCTCGAACTGGCTCAAGGAAGCGCTCGTCACCTACCAGATCGACGACTCGACGTCGCTCGGCCCGCGCATGCAGCGCGACAACTACGGCAACTTCTACTTCTTCGACGGCAACCAGGGCTTCCGCGGCAACACACCGAAAGCGATCCGCACGGACCAGGTGCTCTCGATCCGTCCCAGCGACGCGTGGCTCGCGCAACTGCAAGACACGCTGCGTCCGCGCTTCGACATGGTGTTCGCGCAGCTGTACTTGAAGGTGGCCGAAGAGGGGAGCGCTTTCCCCTACATCGAGAAGCTGGCCGCGACGCACCCGCGTCAAGCGCGCGAACTCGGCGCCGAATTCCTGCGCGTGTGGTCCAAGAATCACGATCCGAACGCCGCGCGCGGCCGCACGAATCAGTACGTGTTCATGTACGGGTTCGACGAGCGTGCCAACAGTATCCCGCTCACGCGCTCGAAGCAGGACCGCAACCTGGCCGAACTGCGCGATTGCGTCGCGCGACTGAAGCGCGCCTCCGTCGAACTGGATCCCGATCAACTGGCCGGTGCGTTCATGCAGGCGCACAGCGCGGCCGAGGTCTACCGACTGGACCGGATCGAGGACATCTTCGGCGCGCTCGATCAGCTCGAGCCCGCGATGCTCGCGGCGCTCTTGGAGCGCATGCGCGCCAATCTGGCGACGGTGTGGCGCGATCCCGCCGTGCAGGAAGACAAGAAGACGAAGCGCCGTCAGAAGGACATCGAGGCCGAGGTCGTCGGCGGGTACGAGCGCGGCTCTGCCGTGATCGCAGCGGCCGTCGCGCAGCACCCCGACTCGTGGCGCTTGCTGCTCGTCGAGGCGGCTTTCGCGCACGATGGGAACGACTACCGCCAGTCGCTGCAAAAGGAGCCCGAGTACGCGGCGCGGCGTGCGGCGGCGTTCGAGTTGTTCCGGCGCGCGGCGGATGCGTACGCGGCGGCGCTTCCGACCCTGGAGGTGGAGAAGGAAACACCGCTCGTCTTCGACACCTGGTTCTACGCGGCGCTCGGGGCCTGCGATCTGAAGGCGATCAACCACAAGAAGGTGTTGGCCGCGGCCGAGATCGACAAGATCCGCACGGCCTTGCTGGCGCTGCCCACGGACCGCGTCGAACGACATGTCGCGGCCTTCGTGAACTCGCTCACGACGCGCATCGGGAGCGCCAGTCCGGCCGTGAAGTTCCGCTACGTGCGCGAAGGCCTGAAGATCGTGGGCGCGCACGAGCGCGCGCGCGAGATCCAGCAGCTCTACGACTACTACACCGACCTCACGTCCGAGATCCAGTTCCGCGCGACGCTCGACGGCGGCGAGAACGTGGGGCACGCGCTGCCTTTCGGTCTCCGCCTCGACATCCGCCACACGAAGGAGATCGAGCGCGAGTCCGGCGGCTTCGGCAAGTACCTCCAGAATCAGAACAACCAGGGTTTCTCCTACAACTACGGCCGCCCGCTGGAGGACTACCGCGACAAGTTCGAAACCGCGGCGCGGGCGAGCTTGAGCGAGCACTTCGAGGTGCTCTCGGTCACGTTCAACGAGCCGACCGCGATCTCGCGCCCCGAAGCCGAAGAGGGCTGGCGCCGCACGCCCTATGCGTACGTGTTGCTGCAAGCGCGCGGGCCGGAGATCGACCGCGTGCCCGCGCTGCGGCTCGACCTCGATTTCCTCGACACGAGCGGCTACGCCGTCGTTCCGGTCGAAACGGCGCCGGTCGTGATCGACGCGCGCGCAAAGGCTGGAGAGGCGCGTCCGGTTGAACTCCTGACCTTCACGCAGACGCTCGACGAGCGGCAGGCGAAGGACGATCGTCTGGTCCTCGACGTCAAGGTCTCCGCGCACGGCCTGCCGCCGGACTTCAAGACGATCGCCGACTTCGCACCCAAGGGCTTCGACGTCGCGCGCGAACAGGATCACGGCGCTTCGGTCGTCAAGTTCGACGACGATGGAGCGTCGGTCCTGAGCGAGCGATCGTGGACGCTGCAACTGCGCGCGAAGCCCGATCTGGCGGAGCGACCGAAGTCCTTCGAATTCGCCGTCGCGCGCCTGCCGGTGCAGACGACCGAGCACTTCCGCTACGTCGACGCCGACCTCGCGTCCGTCGGCCCGGTGGTCGACTTGGAGCAGACCTACGGTTCGCCGCGGCGCACCTGGCCGTGGTGGCTCGCGGCGGCGATCGCCGTGTTTGGAGTGGGCTGGTTCGTGCGGCGCACGTTGCGGCGCGCCCCGGTCGCGGAGACGGCGCGCTTTGAGGTGCCGACGAACGTGACACCGTTCACGGTGCTCGGGCTCTTGCGCGACATCGAGTCTGCGAACGGTCTCGCGCGCGAGGAACAGCGCGCGATCAGCGACGAGATCGCGCGCATCGAGCGGCACTTCTTCGGCAGTCCGGAGTCCCCCGAGCCCGATTTGAAGAATATCGCGACGCGCTGGGCGAATTCAGCCACTCGGCGCCACCCGGTCACGACCTGAAGCTTGAAGTCCTGAGAAGGCCTTTCACGGGTCGTGAAGCGCGCGCTATCGTGTCCGTGGTCTCGCGATCTTCTCCGTCCCCCCAACTCACGAGGAGTCTTCCCCGATGTCTGACGCCCTTCGCCCGCACCGTGGTGTCTTGATCCTGGTCTTTGGAATCATCGGCATCGTGCTGTGCTTCCCGCTCGGCATCGCTGCCTGGGTGATGGGCAAGGGTGACCTGGGTGCGATCGACCGCGGCGAGATGGACCCGACGGGCCGCGGGATGACGCAAGCCGGCATGATCATCGGCATCATCGCCACGGCACTCGCCGCGATCGCGATCGTGATCTGGGCTCTGGTCCTGGCGGGCGCCCTGTTCGCCACGGCCGCCGGGCACTGAAATTCCGCGGCTTGCGGTAGGGAAAAACTGGACCGCGGGTTGCGGCTGAGTATCCGCGCCGTCATCCGCGGCGCCCGCCCGGCTCTAGCGGGGTCGAGCCGTTCGAATCGTAGTGGTAGGATTGAGGAGGCAAGTCGGCACCTCTCTCTCCCGCTGGAGCGATTTCCATGAAGCATCTGACCTCTCCCGTATTCGCAGCACTTTCCTGTCTGGCGTTTTGCGGCAGCGCCTCCGCTCAATTCGACAATCAATGGGTGACCTTTGCGCCCGAGAGCAGTCGTCTCAAGACGGCAGGCGGTGCGCCGGCCACGTACATCACCGGCGACACGCAAGAGAAGGACATGGCCTGGGGCGATCTCAACCAGGACGGTTGGCTCGACCTCGTGATCGTGCGCAAGCAACCGGCGACGACGACCGGCGCGTTCCCGAACTACCTGCTCATGAACGAGGGCGGCCAGCTCGTCGATCGCTCGGCTCAGTACGCGAGCGCGACCGACGTCCCGGGCGACAACGGCTTCCTGACGGCGACCAACGATCGCGACGTCGTGTTCGTCGACGTCAACAACGACGGCTGGCTCGACGTCGTCACCGCGACGACGATGTCGGCCGGGCAACCGAAACACATCAGCCACCCGCGCGTGTACCTGAACCTCGGGAACGTCGGCGGCGTGTGGCAGGGACTGCGCTTCGAGAACAGCCGCATCCCGACCCTGGCCTCGGCGCCGAATTTCTGTGGGGTCGCCGCGGGCGACGTGAACGGCGACGGCTTCGCGGACTTGTACTTCGCGGACTACGGCGACCTGTTCGACAAGCTCTTGATCAACGACGGCACCGGCCACTTCACCGACTCTGGTACCACGCGGCTCACGGCGGCGATGCTCGACTCGGCCTTCGGCAGTGCGGCGCGCATCATCGACATGAACGGCGACGGCGCGCCCGACATCGTGCGTTCGTCCGGCGTCACCGGCAACGGCCCCGGGCCGCTGGTTTCGATCGCCTACAACAATCCCGCGAACCTCGGCTTCTTTCCGTCGGCACTGTTTCAGTCGAATGCGGGTTCGGGCCAGCCCTACCACGTGGACGTCGGTGACCTGAACAACGACGGCAAGCCCGACCTGGTCACGAGCGACGACGCAGCCGACGCCTACCGTTACAACACCGGCAACGACGCGCTGGGCCGCGTCATCTGGGGCGCGGTTCGCAACTACTCGTTCGCGATCGGCGGCGACGACGGATTCGCAGGGAACTGCTTGATCGTGGACCTCGACAACGACGGCTGGAACGACACGTTGCACTCTGACTTCGACGTCGACATCTTCGACTGCAGCAAGCGCCTGCACATCTACCACAACCCGGGCGGTGCGGTCGGTTCGCAGATCACCTTGAGGGAGGAGGCCGGCAGCGTGAGCGGTGCCTGGCGCGGCGTCGTGGGCATGTTGCCTGCGGACATGATCGGGACTTTCGACGTGGCGGTGTTCGACATCGACAACGACGGCGACAAAGACATGGTCGTCGGTCGTTGCTCCGGCACGTTCGTGTGGATGAACCAGCTGTTTCAGCCGACGACCTTCACCGCCTTCTGCGCGGGCGACGGCACTTCGGCGGCGTGCCCGTGCGGCAACGTCGGCGCAGCCGGCAGCGGCTGCCCGAGTTCGGTGTCGGCGGCGGGCGGCAAGCTCAGCGGCGGCGGCATCGCGCGCATCAGCGCAGACTCGCTGGTCTTGACCAACACGCTCGTTCCGAACGGACCGGGTCTCTACTACCAGGGCTCGGGCACCAGCGAAATCGCGTTCGGCGACGGCAAGCTGTGCGCGGGTGTCGGCATCGTGCGCCTGGGAGTCGTCTTCGCGAGCGGCAGCACTTCGTCCTATCCCGGCGGCTTGACGCCTGCGCCGATCCACATCGCGGGCATGACGAACGCGGGCGACACGCGTCACTACCAGACCTGGTACCGCGACTCGACGCCGGGCTTCTGCACGCCGTCGCTCTTCAACCTGACGAACGGCTTGACGCTCAGCTGGACTCCGTGACCGGACGCCGAGCCTGATCCGGCGCTGAATCTCGGGGCTTGTCGCGGTGCCGCGGCGAGCCCCGAGTCGTTCCAGGGGTTTCGCGTCCGAGGTCCTGAGGTACACTCGGGACCGGACTCCCCGGCCCCTTGCCCCCCAAACATCCTCTCCATGCAGATCCTGCCTTCGCGCGCCCTGGTCGCGCTGATGATCGTTGCCACCGCCGCGACGGCTTCCGCGCAATTCGACAATCAGTGGGTCAGCTTCACGTTGGACAACAGTCGCTTGAAGACTTCCGCCGGGGCGCCTGCGACGCATGTCACGGGTGACGTGCAAGAGAAGGACATGGCCTGGGGCGACCTGGACCAGGACGGTTGGATCGACCTCGTGATCGTGCGCAAACAACCGGTGACTTCGACCGGCGCCTTCCCGAATTACCTCATGATGAACGAGGGCGGACAGCTCGTGGACCGCAGTGCCCAGTACGCGGCGGCGAGCGACGTGCCCGGTGACAACGGATTCCTCACGCCGACCAACGACCGCGATGTCGTCCTGGTGGACGTGAACAACGACGGTTGGCTCGACGTCGTGACTTGCACGACGCGTTCCAACGGGCAGCCGAAGCACATCAGTCACCCGCGCGTGTACATGAACCTGGGACGCTCGGGCGGTGTCTGGCTGGGATTGCGCTTCGAGAACAACCGCATTCCGACCTTCGCGATCTCGCCCAATTTCTGCGGCATGGCCGCCGGAGACGTGACGGGGGACGGGTACGCCGATCTGTACTTCACGGACTACGGACAGTCCGGTGTAGGCGAACTGTTCGATCGCCTGCTGATCAACGACGGCACGGGGAACTTCACGGATTCGGTCTTCACGCGCCTGACGCAGGTGATGCTCGACGTACGGTTCGGCTCCGCGGTGGACATCGTCGACATGAACCTGGACGGCAAGCTCGACATCGTGCGCTGCTCGGGCACGACCGGGTCGGGCGCCGGACCCTTGGTGTCGGTGGCCTACAACGATCCGAACAACATCGGGTTCTTTCCGAGTGCGTTCTACCAGGCGCAGATCGGCAGCAATGCGCCGTACCACGTCGACGTCGGTGACCTGAACAACGACGGGCGGCCGGACATCATCACCAGCGACGACGGGCAGGACGCCTACCGTTTCAACCTCTCGAACGACGCGCTCGGGCGCGTCGTGTGGAGCGCGGTCAGGAACTACACCTATGTGACCGGCGGCAGCGAAGGATTCGCCGGCACGAACTTGATCGTCGACCTCGACAACGACGGTTGGAACGACTC
The DNA here is from genome assembly GCA_016795245.1 of Planctomycetota bacterium. Classification (GTDB taxonomy): domain Bacteria; phylum Planctomycetota; class UBA1135; order UBA1135; genus JAEUIA01. Next base: position 24,417 of record JAEUIA010000040.1, read on the forward strand.
CATCCACGCGGACGTGGACGTGGACATCGCGGGCTGCAACCGCCGCTGTCACATCTTCCACAACCGCGGTGGAACGCCCGGCAGCGAGATCATCATGGCGGAGGAAGCCGGCAGCGCGAGCGGCGCGTGGCGCGGTGTCGTCGGGATGCTCGTGTCGGACTTGACGGGCACCTTCGACGTGGCCGTGTTCGACATCGACAACGACGGTGACAAGGACATGGTGTTCGGTCGCTGCACCGGCACGTTCGTGTGGATGAACCAGCTGTATCAGCCGACGACCTTCACCTCCTTCTGCGCGGGCGACGGTTCCTCGGCGGCGTGCCCGTGCGGCAACGTCGGCGCAGCCGGCAACGGCTGCCCGAGTTCGGTGTCGGCGGCGGGCGGCAAACTCGCCGGCGGCGGTCTTGCGCGCATCAGCGCAGACTCGCTGGTCTTGACCAACACGCTCGTCCCGAACGGACCGGGTCTCTACTACCAGGGCTCGGGCACCAGCGAAATCGCGTTCGGCGACGGCAAGCTGTGCGCGGGTGTCGGCATCGTGCGCCTGGGAGTCGTGTTCGCGAGCGGCAGCACCTCGTCCTATCCCGGCGGCTTGACGCCTGCGCCGATCCACATCGCGGGGATGACGAACGCGGGCGACACGCGTCACTACCAGACCTGGTACCGCGACTCGACGCCGGGCTTCTGCACGCCGTCGCTCTTCAACCTGACGAACGGTTTGACGCTCGCCTGGACACCCTGACGCGGCGCGCGGATGCACGGCGCGCTAGCACCGCAGAGATCGGAAGCTCGCCCAGCCGTATGCAACCGAGTTCTCTCGCCTGCGCGCTGCCCTGCGCAGCGCGCTCACTCGTCGTCGCGCTCGCCGCGTTCGCGGGCTGCGGCTGCGGTCCCCGATCGTCCGCCGACGAAGCTGTGCCGCAGACTGCGGTGGCGGCGCGCTCGCTGACCGTCTACGCGGCGATGAGCACGCGCGACGCGCTGCAGGCGCTCGCGCAACCGTTCGAGCGCGAGCATGCGTGCGCGCTGGTGTTTCAATTCGGCGCGTCCGGCGATCTGGCGCGGCAGATCAAAGCCGCCACCAAGGCGGACGTCTTTCTCTCCGCCGGCGAGCGCGAGATGGACGATCTCGCAGCCGCCAACCTCTTGGTGCCCGATTCGCGCTGCGACCTCTTGTCCAATCAGCTCGTGGTCGTCGAACCGAACGACGCGCCGACGATTTTCACGGCTCCGTTCGCGCCGCGTCAGATCGCAGACGCGCGCGTGAAGCGTCTGTCGCTCGCGCATGTCGAGACCGTGCCGGCGGGCCGCTACGCCAAAGCCTGGTTGGAGCAATCGGATTTGTGGACCGCGCTCGAAGCCCGGGTGTTGCCCGCGCTCGACGTGCGCGCAGCACTCGCGGCGGTGGAATCCGGGGCGGCGGAAGTCGGCATCGTATACCGCACCGACGTCGCGCTCGCGCGCGGCGTGCGCATCGTCCACGCCGTGCCGATCAGTGAAGGTCCCGCCATTCGCTATCCGATGGCGCTCATCGCCGGTCGATCGAACACGCACAGCGCGCGTCAACTGGCCGCGTATCTGCAGTCTGCGCCCGCACGCCTGGTTTTCGAACACTACGGCTTCCTCGACGCTGCAGCTTCTACGGCGCGCAAGTGAACATGGCGCCGCATTCCATCCGCTACGAGTTCAGTGCCGCGGCTCGAGTACGATGCGGCGCTTCCCGATGCAGTTGTTCGGCCCTCCTCCCGCGTAGAGCGACACATGCGCCTGTCCAGGCCGCACGACCGTCAAAGTGAGATCGAAAGTGCCTTCGCCGGCCGCGATCTTCCGCGGCGGATCGGCGTGGATTTCGCCGTTCGTGAGGCCGAAGTAGATCTGCGCCTCGGACGCGGACTCGAGGTGGTAGCGCCCGCGCGCGCGCAGGGTCGCACCGGCTTCGAGCACCGCGCGATCGCTCAAGATCTCCTCGATTTCGAGCCGGTCTCCAGGCGCATCGAAAGCCTCGACGACTTCGAAGGCCTTGGGCTGCAGTTCGGCATCGCGAACCGAGGCCGTGGTGCACGCTGTCGCTACGCACAGACAGAAGAGCGCGTGGACTTTCATGATCGGCCTACCTCCGGCTACAGCACCGGTTACAATCCCGAGCGCCCGCTCTGAACTCGCACACCGCATGAGCTCCACGGACTACGCCTCCGAACCCGGCACGCCCGCACCCAAGCCGTCGAACCGCACCTTGTGGTGGGTCCTCGGCTGCGCCGGCGCGACCGGACTGGGCTTGATCGTCGTCGGCATCGTGGCGACGATCGTCGTGCCCAACGTGTACATGCGCCAGCAGTCCAAGGAACGGATCCAGGCGGAACTGCATTGGATCGAAGCTGCGCTCAAAGCTCATCACGCCGCGCACGGAGTCTACCCTGCGACGCTCTCGGAACTCACCGAACCAGGTGGCGTACTGGCCGGTCAATCCGTGCCGACGGATCCGTGGCACCGGCCGTACGTGCTGGAGCGCGGCGACGATCCGGACCGCCGTCCGCGCATCCTCACGCTAGGACGCGACGGTGCGCCGGGCGGAGAGGGAGTGGACGCCGACACGGCGTGGTAGGGGGCGTAGCGCTGCGCGCCTACCGTGGCTTGCCGCGCGAGCGCCCTGAATTGCATACGAATCGATTCACAGGCGCGCAGGAATCGAACAATCCTTGCACCGATTCCAGGCCGACATCGAGCCCGGTCCCGCACCGTTTCAAGACCGACATCGAGCGCAACCCCTCAACGCTTCGCGAGCGACGTCGAACGCCGACGACAAGACTTCCAGTCCGACACCGACCCCACCCTTCGCGGCCCCACCCCATTGTTGACCTCCTGGTTCGCGATTTGCGCAGTGGCGTTCGTCCGAGTTTGACCGTACCGAGCCAGGCTCGTGTGGTGCATCTTCGCCGGCGTAAAGCCGCGCGCCGGCGCGCGGCTCTACG
>JAEUIA010000041.1 GCA_016795245.1 Planctomycetota bacterium
CAAACTCGCCGGCGCGGGGCTTGCCGGTGGCGCGCGGTTCAACGTCGGCGAGTTTGCACCACATGATCCTGGCTCCGTACGGTCAAACTCAACCAGCCACCGAAGCTACAGCGGCGAAAACGGCGGAGTGGAGCCTGACTCCGTACTCTGCGAATCGGTGAAGAATTCCTCTGGCACCGTACTCAGGGCTTCGTCTCGGACTTCTTCTCCGGTTTCGCGGGCGCCGCCGGAGCCGGTGTCGTTGTACTCGGCGCGCTCTTTCCGTCAGCCTTGGCTTCGGACTTGGGCGCATCCGCGCTCGCGCTGCTCTCGGCCTTCTCGCCGGCCTTGTAGGAATCGGAGCGGTAGTCAGTCTTGTAGAAGCCCTGACCCTTGAACAGAAAACCCGCGCCCGCGCCGATGCGGCGTTCGAGCTTGGATTTGCCGCACTTGGGGCACTTCTTCTTCGCGGCCTCGGTCATCGAGTGGAAGATCTCGAGGGCGTGACCGCAAGCTCCGCAGACGTAGTCGTACGTGGGCATCAGTTGTCTTCGCTCTCAGAGCTTGGATTGATCTCGGCCGCGACGCGCACTTGCGCGGGACGCAACACGGCGCCGTTCTGCGTGTAACCCTTGCGCATCGTCGAAACGATCGTGTTCGGCGGAACCTCGTCGGTCTCGATGCGCTCGACGGCCTGGTGCACGGCGGCATCGAAGGGGCCCGTCTCCGCGACCTGCTTCACGCCTTCGCGTTCGAGAGCGCGGACGAGTTGGCCTTTCGTCATCTCGACGCCGGCCTGGAGGTTCTTGCCTTCCGCGCTCGTGCACGGAGCAGCGAGCGCCATGTCGAGGTAATCGAGCACCAACAAGAGGTCCTGCAACAGCGGTACTTTCCCGCGTGCCGTCGCCGAATCGATGTCGGTCTGCAGTCGGCGGCGCAGGTTCTGATAATCCGCCTGCGAGCGCTGCCACGAAGCCAGGTACTCGTCGCGCTGCGCAGTCACGGCGGCCAGGTCCGCGCCCTCGCCGACGGTTTCCTCGGTCTCGACCGGCTCGCCTTGTTCGTTCGTTTCCGTGTCCTTCATGGTCGTAGTCCTCAGCTGAAGTAGCCGGCAATCTTCTCGAAGAACGATTTGTTGCCGGAGTGCTTGTTCTCGAGGTCGGCGAACTCGCGCAACAGTTCCTTCTGGCGCTCGTTCAGCTTCGCGGGCACTTCGATGAACACGCGCACGAGTTGGTCGCCGCGCCCGCGGCCGTCGAGTTGCGGCAGGCCCTGGTTCTTGAGCCTGAAGACCTTGCCGCTCTGTGTGCCGGGCGGAATCGTCATTTCGGCGCGGCCGCGCAGAGTCGGGATCTCGACGCGATCACCGAGCGCCAGCTGCGTGAACGAGAAGGGGAGTTCGCACAGGACGTCGGCGCCGTTGCGCTGAAACGCCTTGTGCTCGAGTTCGCGCACGATGCAGTACAGATCGCCGCGCGGAGCACCGGCATCCCCGGCATCGCCTTCGTTCGCGACGCGCAGACGCACGCCTTCTTCGATGCCGGGCGGAATGTTGATCGCGATCTCGACCTTCTCGTCGGTCTTGCCCGCGCCCTTGCACGTCGTGCACGGTGATTCGATCACCTGACCCGCGCCGCGACAGCGCGGGCACGTGGTCGCCATCGTGAAGAAGCCCTGATTCCTGTGGATCTGTCCGCGTCCACCGCAAGTCGTGCACGCGGTCGGCGACGTGCCGGGTTTGGCGCCGGTGCCCTTGCACGGCGCGCAATGCTCGCGGCGCTTCAGCGCGATCGTGCGCGTCGTGCCCGTGTCGACCTCGGCCAGCGTCACGTCCAACTTGATCTGCAGATCGCGACCGGCCTGCGGCCCGGCGCGTCGACGGCCGCCGCCGCCGAACAGATCTCCGAAGATCGTTCCGCCGAACGCTTCGAAGATGTCCTCCATGTTCGTGAACTGGGGACCGGAGTATTGCCCGCCCTGACCGAAGGCCTGGTGGCCGAACTGGTCGTAGCGCGCGCGTTGATCACTCTCGGAGAGCACGCCGTAGGCCTCGGCGGCTTCCTTGAACTTGGCTTCGGCGTCCTTGTCACCCGGATTGCGGTCGGGGTGATGTTGCATCGCGAGCTTGCGATAGGCCTTCTTGATGTCGTCTTCGGAGGCCTTCCGATCGACACCGAGCACTTCGTAGTAGTCGCGCTTTTCAGCCATTCACATTCCTCGCTGCCGGAGCGGAACGAACACAGCGGAGACGGCTTTGAAGAAAAACCGCCGCCGCCGTGTGTTCAGGCGCTCGCCGCGCGTCGTCTCAGGAGAGCGAACCCTCGACCTGAGTCTTGTTGTCCTTGAGTTCCGTGACCATCGAATCGGTGGTCAACAAGAGGCCCGCGATCGAGGCTGCGTTCTGCAGCGCCGAACGCACGACCTTCGCCGGGTCGACGACGCCGGCCTTGAACATGTCGACGTACTCGCCGGTGAGCGCGTTGAAGCCCATCGTCTTGTTGCCTTCGCGCACGTTCTCGACGACGACAGGGCCGTCTTCGCCCGCGTTCTGCGCGATCTGGCGCAGCGGAGCTTCGAGCGCCTTCTCGATGATGAGCGCGCCAAAAGCCGCGTCACCCTTGAGCTTCAGCGCACGCACGGCTTCGGCCGCGCGCAACAGCGCCACGCCGCCGCCGGGGACGATGCCCTCTTGGATCGCCGCGCGGGTCGCGTTGAGCGCGTCCTCGAGCAGGTCCTTCCTGGACTTCATCTCGGCTTCGGTCTTGCCGCCGACCTTGATGACCGCGACGCCGCCCGACAACTTGGCGAGACGCTCTTCGAGCTTCTCCTTGTCGTAGTCGGACTTGGTGTTCGCGATCTGGACCTTGATCTGCGCGACGCGTTCGTCGATCGACTTCTTCGAGCCCTTGCCGCCGATGATCGTGGTCGCGTCCTTGGTGACGCGCACGCGCTTGGCGGTGCCGAAGTGATCGACCGTGACCTTCTCGAGCGGCAGACCGAGTTCCTCGGTGATCGCCGTGCCGCCCGTGAGCGCCGCGATGTCACCCAGGTAGGCCTTGCGACGCTCGCCGAAGCCGGGAGCCTTGACCGCGCACACGTTCAACACGCCCTTCAGGCGGTTGATGACGAGGGTCGCGAGCGCTTCGCCTTCGATGTCCTCGGCGATGATGATGAGCGCCTTGCCGGCACGGGCCGCGGCCTCGAGCACGGGCAGGAACTCGCGCACGTTCGAAATCTTCTTGTCGAAGATGAAGATGTAGGGGTCTTCGAACTCGGCCGTGAGCTTCGTCAGGTTCGTGGCGAAGTAGGGCGACAGGTAGCCCTTGTCGAACTCCATGCCCTCGACGGTCTCGACGACCGTCTCGAGGCCGCTCGACTCTTCGATGGTGATGACGCCTTCGTCGCCGACCTTCTGGAACGCGTCCGCCAGCATCGCGCCGACTTCGCGGTCGTTGTTGGCCGAGATCGTGCCGACCGCGGCCTTCTCGTCCTTGGACTTGACCTTGCGCGACTGGTCCTTGATGGACGCGACGGCGGCTTCGACGCCGGCTTCGATGCCGTTGCGCAACGCGATCGTGTTGACGCCCGTCGCGAGGTACTTCAGGCCCTCGTTGAAAATCGCCGACGCGAGCACGGTCGCAGTCGTCGTGCCGTCACCGGCAGTGTCGTTGGTCTTGTTGGCGACCTCGAGCACGAGCTTGGCGCCCATGTTCTCGAACGGGTCTTCCAATTCGATCTCCTTGGCGACGGAGACGCCGTCCTTCGTGACGCTCGGGGCGCCGAAGGACTTTTGCAGGATGACGTTGCGCCCAGCCGGACCGAGCGTGACGCGCACGGTCTTGGCGAGCTTCTCGATTCCGACGCGCATCTTCTGGCGCGCGTGGTCGTCGAACAGGATTTGCTTGGCCATGTGTTGAGTTCTGTTTCTGGTTGGTTTGTGTGTGTGCTGTTGTTCGTGTGATGCGTGGTGGCGCGTGGATCAGAAGTCCATGCCTCCGCCCATGCCGCCCATACCACCCATGCCGCCCATTCCATCCATCCCGTCCATGTCGCCGCCGCCGCCCTTGGCGGACTTCTTCGGCTCGGGCTTCTGGGCGATCAGGGCGTCGGTGGTGAGCAACAAGCAGGCGACGCTGACGGCGTTGTTGAGCGCCGACTTGGTGACCTTCGTCGGGTCGACGATGCCGAGGGCGATCATGTCGCCGTACTGGCCCGTCAACGCGTCGAAGCCGTAGGACTCCTTCTTCTCGCGCAAAATGCGGTGGCTGACGACGGTACCGTCGAAGCCTGCGTTTTGTGCGATCTGCTGCACCGGCTTCGCGAGTGCCGCGTAGAGCAGGTCGAGGCCCATCTGGTAGTCCTCGTTTTCGTTCTTCGACTTGACCGAGCGAATCGCCTCGCGCGCGCGCAGCAGCGCAACGCCGCCACCCGGCAGGATGCCTTCTTCGACCGCAGCGCGCGTGGCGTGCAGTGCGTCTTCGATCAGAGCCTTGCGCTCCTTCACTTCGGTGTCGGTCGCGCCGCCGACGTTGATCTGCGCGATGCCGCCGGTGAGTTTGGCGAGGCGCTCCTGGAGCTTCTCGCGGTCGTAGTCGGAGGTCGTCTGCGCCATCTCGCCGCGGATCTGCGCGATGCGTGCTTCGACGTGTTCGCGCTTGCCGACCCCGCCGACGATCGTGGTGTTGTCGCCGTCGATCGTGACCTTCTTGGCCGAACCCAGATCGCGCTCGGTGAGCGTGTCGAGGTCGTCGCCGGTGTCCTTCATGATGGCCTTGGCGCCGGTGAGCGCGGCGATGTCTTCCAACATGGCCTTGCGGCGATCACCGTAACCCGGGGCCTTGACCGCGCAGGCTTGCACGATGCCGCGCAGCTTGTTCACGACCAGCGTGGCGAGTGCTTCGGACTCGACGTCCTCGGCGATGATCACGAGCGGGCGACCGGACTTCTTGATCTTCTCGAGCAGCGGCAGGAACTTCTGCACGGCGCTGATCTTGTTCTCGTAGACGAGGATGAAGGGCTTCTCGAAGACGCACTCCATCGTGTCGGGGTTGTTGACGAAGTGCGGCGAAAGGAAGCCGCGGTCGAACTGCATGCCCTCGACGACGGTGACCGTCGTGTCGAGCGTCTTGCCGTCCTCGACCGTGATGACGCCGTCCTTGCCGACCTTCTCCATCGCGTCGGCGATGAGCTTGCCGACGGCGGGGTCGTTGTTGGCGGAGATCGTCGCGACCTGGCGGATTTCGTCGTTCTTGCCGACTTTCTTGGCCGACTTGTCGAGTTGCGCCGTGACGGCGGCGGCGCCGTCGCGAATCGCCTTGGTCACGCTCGAGGGGTGTGCGCCGGCGGTGATCGCGCGCAAGCCTTGCGTGAAGATCGACTCGGTCAGTAGCGTCGCGGTCGTCGTGCCGTCACCGGCGACGTCGCTCGTCTTGCTGGCGACTTCCTTGACGAGCTGTGCGCCCATCTGCTCGTAGGGATCCGCGAGTTGAATCTCTTCGGCGACGGTGACACCGTCCTTCGTGATCGTCGGTGCGCCCCAGCCCTTGTCCAGGATCGCATTGCGACCCCGCGGACCGAGGGTGGTGACGACTGCTTTGGCGAGCTTCTCGACGCCGCGACGAATGGATTCGCGCGCATCGGTCTCGAAAACCATTTGCTTGGCCATGGAACTCTTCACTTCGCTTGCTGGTGTAGTGGGGGACCGGGCGGCGCTTCTGGATGGAGCATCTCCCCGGGTTGTGAGGCCCCGCCCAAAGCAAGAACGGTGCCGCTCCGTGGCAACGACGGAAACTGTTGCAGAGTATGGGGTTAGGCAATGCCTCTGAGGTCGGGGTGCTCTGCCGGATCGGCAGCGCACGAGAGGATGGCGACGGGCTCCTGCCAGCGTGGCAGGGCCGCCATGGGCTAGGATCCGAACTTCCTGGAGGCTTCGCCATGCACCGAATCATCGCCCTGCTCACGCTTCTGCCGCTCACCTCGGCCCTTCCTCAATCCGCCCCTCCGAGCGGCCCGCGGGTCGTGCTCGAAGGCACGCGCGGCGCGTCCGAAGTGCGCGCGCTCGATGGTTTCGAGACGGCCGATCCGCGCACGCTGGGTGCGCACGTCGTGCGCTTCGAAGGCTTGCCGTCGATCCAATCGACGAAGGGCAGCGACACGGCGCGCGTCGAACTGCAGAGCGGCGAGCGCTTGTTCGGGAACGTCACGCGCGCGGGCGACGAGACGCTCAACGTCTTGCTGGCGGGCAACGTGCAGCTCGGCGTGCACCTCGAAGACATCCGCAGCATCCAGTTCGAACGCCGCTTGCCGACCGCCTGGAACGCGCCACTCGAGCGCGCGCAGGAAGGTGATCGCGTGTACCGGCGCAAGAACGACACGCTCGAGCGCATCGACGGCGGCGTCGAAGCGTTCGGCGAGACGAGCTTTCGCTTTCACGACGAACGCATCGGATCGCTCGAAGTCGCGTGGAGCGAACTCGTCGCTCTGTTCATCGACAGTTCACACAGCACGCGCGCAGCGCAGGCGGAGAGCGCCGTGCCGATCGTGGTCGACCTGTTCGATCACAGCCGCATCCACGGCGCGCTGACGAAGATCGACTCGCTGGGCGTCGCACTCGTGCGCCGCGGCGGCGAGGCGTTGCGCATCCCGGGCGGGCTCGTGGCGCAGGTGCTCGTCGACGACGGTCGCGTCGTGTTCCTGTCTGATCTCGCGCCGCAGTCGGCACCGCCTTCCGTGCCTTTCGGGGACGACCTGGGGATGCGCTGGCCGCACAAGTCCGACGCTTCGGTGATGGACACACCGCTCACCGCCGGCGGTCGCGTGTACGCGCGCGGCCTGGGCGTGCACGCGCCGAGTCGCTTGACCTGGGCGCTCGACGGCAGCTTCGAGGCTCTGCGCGGCGCCGTGGCGGTCGACGATTCGGTGCTGCGCCTGCCCGAACGCGGGTCCGTGCGCTTCCGCGTGCTCGTCGACGGTGTGAAACGCTTCGAGAGCAAGATCCTGCGCGGCGGTGACGCACCGCTGCCGATCCAACTCGATCCCCCGAGTCTGGTCGGCGCCAAAGAACTCGTGCTCGAAGTCGACACCGCCGAGGACAACTTCGTCGCTGATCGCGCCGACTGGCTGCAAGTCCTCCTGGTGCGCACGGCCCAAGCCAAGTAGCGGATACGGTACACGGCTCTTCTCTCTCCGATTCGCCGTCGTACGGAGTCAGGCTCCACTCCGCCGTTCTCGCCGCTGTGGTTTCGGTGGCCGGTTGAGTTTGACCGTACGGAGCCAGGCTCCTGTGGTGCAAACTCGCCGGCGCGTGGTTTTCCGATTGCGTGCGGTTCAACGCCGGCGAGTTTGCACCACAGGAGCCTGGCTCCGTACGGTCAAACTCAACCGGCCACCGAAACCACAGCGGCGAGAACGGCGGAGTGGAGCCTGACTCCGTACGACGGCGAGGCGGGGAGAAAAGAGCCGTGTACCGTATCCGCTCATTCCGCCGGCGGCTCGGTGTCGATCCTCGGAACCGACGGATCCAGGTGCGCGAGTTGATCGGGACTGCGCTTGTGGCGGCGGAAGTAGTACGCGGCGTACATGATGTGCAGCGAACTCGAGGCCATGTTGATCGACAGGCCCCACGCGACTCCTGTCGTCGGGTAGGCCCACGCGAGATACGCGATGCCGATCACGCTCGGGATCATCGCGCCGACCGAGATCACGACCGCGACTCTCAGCGTGTTCGTGATCAGATAGAACGTGTCGTTCGCCACGCTGAACGACATCACCAGGAACCCCGGCACGAGGATCCAACACGTCGTCAGCACCGGTTGCACGTAGTCGGACGGAAACGCGAACCGCAGGATCCAGCCCAGGAACGGCATCACCAAGAGCACGCCGGCCGAGATGAACAGCCCGCTCAAGAAGCTGGTCTTGAAGTACACGCGCCGCAGCCGGTCCACGTCCTTCAATCCCGCCAATTCGCTGAAAGCCGGCACCGAAGTGCGGTTGATGCCTTGCATCAACATCAACGGCACGCGCATCAGACGCTGCGCGATGCGCAAGTACGCGACCCACTCCGTCGAACCGAAGCGCTCGATCAAGAGCGACGGGATCACCTCCATGCACAGCGCATTGAGATTGCGCACGATGCCGAGCTTCACGCCCAGCGCCGTACCCAAGGTCAACGGCACGTCGCGCACGTGCGCGAGGATGTCGCGCATCCCGGGCAGCGGCGAGTTCGCGTTCTTGCGCTCGCGCCGGTAGAGCTCCAGTGCCGCGACCGAACCGCACAGCGAAGCGATCAGCGTGCCGACGACCGGGCCTGTCGCCGAATTCGTGACCAGCGCCCCGACGACGACGAGAAACACGCGCATCGCTTCCTGCGCGTTCTCGGTCTGCGCGAACGGAACCATGCGGCGTGTCCCGTGCATCGCGGCGCAGGCCACGATGCGCGGTGTTTCGAGGAGCGGCGAAAGTGCGAGCCAGGCGGCCCATTGCCCGACTTCGCTGCTGCTGCCGAGCCAGTGCGTCGCGACCCACGGCAAGGCCAGGAAGCCGACGGCGCACAGCACCACGCCGAACGCGATGTTCGATTTCAAAAGCCACGCCAGCCAGGCCGCGACTTTTTCGGGCTGTCCGCGCGCATTCGCAGCGGCGACCTGCGCTACCGTCGCTTGCAAGAGCCCCTGGTTCACGAGGAACCAGAGGAGCGAGTACAAGGACACCGCGACGTAGAACTGCCCTTGTGTCTCGGCGCCGAGGAAATGCGCGAGCAGCGCCGCCGACGCGAAATTGCCGACCGCGTTGAAGAGCGATCCGATCTGCAACGTCGCCGCGTCGCGGAAGAACTTGTTCTTCAGACGGCTCGTCAGGGACGCGATCAAGTGGCCCCGCTGTCGCGCGCCGCTTTCGTCTTCGGCCGCGGCACGAAGAGCAGATCCTCGATCTCGCGCATGTTCTCCATGTCGACCCGGCCGTAGCCCAGGCCGTACAAGTGCTCGACCACAGCTTGTTGTTCGTCCCAGGCGTGGTGCAGCGTCTTCGACAGCAACTCAGCCAGGATCACGGGATGCGAACCGGTGCGGTCCAAGAACGGCAGCACGCCTTTCAACACGGCGTAGTCGTTACCTTCCGTGTCGGTCTTCAGGAAATCGACGCGGTCCACGCCGTGCTCCTTGGCCCAGTCGTCGAACACGCGTACTTCGACGTCCTCCGAGTCCCACACGACGGCGTTCTCGCGCGTGTACTTGTCGACCTGCACTTTGACGATCGAATTGCCGCCCGGATTGTGGCGCGGCTTGTAGATCGTCGTGCGCCCGTTGCTGTCGCTGAGCGCGATGCGCAGCACGCTGACGTTTTGGTTCTTCGCGAATCGTGTGCGCGCGCGCTCGGCGTATTCGGCCACGGGCTCGAACAGATACGCGCGCACCTTCGGTCTGCTCTCCAAGATCGCGGCGGTGAAGAGGCCCACGTTCGCGCCGACGTCGACGATCACGGCGTCCTCGGGGATGTGCGGCAGCACGCGCGCGACTTCCGTGCGCACGATGCGCTGGATGCGCGTCTCCCACGTGCCCAGGTCCACACGTTCCTCGTGGACCGCCCGTCGACGCATCCCGAAAAGGGTCCGCACCCGTTGGAGCCAAGTCTCGCCGTGCGTCATCGGTGGGAATTCGGATTAGAGCCCGAGCCCGAGCGTCGGTCAACGCTCAGCGCTCGCCCAGCGAACGGTAGTAGATCCCGCGGTCCCCGCCGGAGCGTTTCGCGGCGCGCAAAGCGATCTCGGCGTGCGAGCGCAGCGTCTCGATGTCGGCCAGGTCCGCGCCGTCGAAGGTCTCGAATCCCAGGGACGTCGACACTTTGATCGGCCGCGGGGCGCCGTCGAAGCGGCCGGAAACCGCGCGAATCTCCTGCAGGAGACGCAGCGATACGTGCGCGGCCTGGATTTTCTTCGTGTAGGGGAGCACGACGGCGAACTCGTCACCGCCGATGCGACCGGCCACGTCTTCCGCGCGCAACGCGACGCGCACCGCTTCGCCGACGCGCGCCAGGATGCGATCACCGACGACGTGGTCGAAGGTCTTGTTCACCGTGCCGAAGCGATCGAGATCGATGAGTACCAGCGCGAGATCGAGCTTGTGGCGCTGCGCCGCGCCGAAGTGCTCGACGAGACGCGCTTGAAACGCGCGCGGCCGCAGCAAGCCCGTGCCGTCGTCGTGCAAGGCGCGGTGTCTCAGCTCGGCGAGTTCGACTTGACGCGCGCGCGCGGTCAGAAGTTGCTCGATGCGCAGACGCATCTCCTCGGGACTTGCACCGCGCGCGAGGACGTCGAAGTTCTCGATGCCCAGGGCCGCGCGCGCCGCCAGCGCCGGTTCGGGGCGTGCGGGGTCGAACAGGACGAGGACGGCCGGCTGGTCCTCGTCCTCCAAGGGCCCGATCACGGCCTCCAACTCCGCCCGCCCGCCCTCGACGAGGGGGTCGAGGACCAGCACCGCCGGCTGCACGAGACCCGCGCGGGCGACCGAGGCGACCACCGAGGAAGTGGTCTCGACGCGCCAGGAATCGGCCTCCAGAGCCGCAAATCCGGCCGCGAGGCCCCGACCCTGGTGGTCGCAGACGAGGATGGGGGTGGGCGGCTTGGACTCCATGCAGAGCCGCCTCCCTGAGGCTGGAAACGGCGTGTAATTATAGCCCTGTTCCAGAGCCCCGGACGGGTCGCCTGTTTGACTCGTCCGGGCCGGCCGGTATCATCCTCGCCCCGCTCTTCGCACTCACCCCCCGGGTGCAGAGGTCGGGACGACGCGCCCCCCGTGCGTCCTCTGTCGGTTCCGGGAACCAAGCGCCCGGGCCGTCATCACACGTGCTTGCGGCGCTCGGCTTCGAAGCCTTGCGACCGGATCGAAGTCACGCGCCTCCTACAAGAGGTGCGGCGTACGGCGCCTTCAGCGTCGCGCGCGCATCGTCTCCATGGAAACCGTCCAAGTACAACAACTCATTGATGCTGGTGTGCATTTCGGATGCCGCGTGTCGCGGTGGAATCCGAAGATGGCTCCGTACATTCACGGCCGTCGCAACCTCATCCACGTCATCGACCTGCGCGAAACCCTGCGGGGTATCTTGCGCGCTCAAAAACTCGTCTACCACCTCGCCGCCGAAGGCAGCACGATCCTCTGGGTCGGCACCAAGCGGCAAGTGAAGGGCGTCATCCAGGACGCCGGCCAACGCGCCGGCATGCCGATCGTCACCGAGCGTTGGATCGGCGGCACGCTGACCAACTTCTCAGTCATCCGCTCGCGCCTCAAGCGCCTCGAAGAACTCGAGAAGATCGAAGAGGACGGCCGCGACTCGCAGTACTCGAAGAAGATGCTGTCGAGCTTGCGCCGCGAACGCCGCAAGATCACGCGCAACCTCGGCGGCATCCGCGAGATGAACGGGATGCCCGGCGCCATGGTCGTCGTCGATCCGGCGCGCGAAGCCAACGCGGTGCGCGAAGCGCGTCGCATGGGTCTCGTCGTCATCGGCATCCTCGACACGGACTGCGACCCGAGCGAGGTCGACATCGTGATCCCCGGCAACGACGACGCGCTGAAGTCCGTGCGTCTGCTCGTCGACCAGCTCGTCAAGGCGGTCGAAGAAGGTTCGGCGAACCACCGCGAGCGCATGATGTCGATGGGCGCCGCCGAGAAGCACGAAGACGGCTCGAATGCGGGCCCGATGGGCGACGAACCGCGCCCGACGCGCGGCAACAAGTTGCCCGAAGGCGCAGCCGGCGCGACTCGCGCCCGTCGTCCGCGCACGAGCGGCGAAAGCGAAGCCGACGCGGCCGCCGAGCCCGCAGCCGACTCGGAAGAAGCGGACAGCGTCACGCGCACGGGTCAGACCGGCGGACACACGGGCACCTGAGCCCACGCCTCATCCACGCTGAAGCGACGCGCCCGCGTGCTCGAAACCACGAGTCCGCGGGCGCTTGAATCGACAGAGGCCGTTCCGCACGAGCGGCCTCGCACCGACTCCCGCGACGAGCGATCGCGTTCCCTCCAACTCCAACTCTGAAGATTCGAAGTGACCATGGCTGAGATCAATCCCGATATGGTGCGCCGACTCCGCGAACGCAGCGGTGCCGGCCTGATGGAATGCAAGCGCGCCCTCGAAGCCGCCCACGGCGACGAAGAAGTCGCGATCGACAACCTGCGCAAGTCCGGTTTGAAGACGGCCGAGAAGCGCTCCTCGCGCGAGATGGGCGAAGGCCGCGTCACGACCTGGATCGCGCCGAAGTCGCGCGTCGGTGCGCTGGTCGCGCTGACCTGCGAGACGGACTTCGTCGCGGCGACGGACGACTTCAACGCCTTGCTCGGCGAAGCGGTCCAACGCGTGGCGGCGGACAATCCGGCTTCGATCGACGCGCTGCTCAAGGCCAAGGACAGCCGCAACGGTCAAGAGTTCGGCGAGTCGATCAAGCTCTTCATCGGCAAGCTAGGCGAGAACACGCAGGTCGGCAAGATCATGCGTTACGAGAACATGAAGGGTCGCGTGGGAACCTACGTGCACCACGACAAGAAGAAGGCGGCGCTCGTCTCGGTCACGACCGAAGCCGACGAGGACAAGGCCGCGGCGTTCTTGAAGCAGCTCTGCCAACACATCGTCTCCAAGGTCCCGGCGCCGCTGGCGCTGAAGCGCGAGGAAATCCCCGCCACCGAGGTCGAGCGCGAACGCGCGATCTACCTCGAAGAAGTGAAGGACAAGCCGGCCGAGATGCAGGAGAAGATCGTCAAGGGCAAGCTCGACAAGTTCTTCGGCGACGTCCTCCTGCCCGAGCAGAAGTGGGTGTTCGACGACACGAAGACCGTCCAGAAAGTGCTCGAAGAGACGCTGGGCAAGGGCTCCGTGATCGCCGGCTTCACCAACGTGCGCATCGGCAAGTAGGACTTCCGGGGCCAGCGCGGGAGAACGACTCTGGCGTTGGATCCCGGTGCTGACTGTTCAAGCGGCGCCGAACTTCGCAAGATCGTGCCCGACATGAACTCGACCTACCAGCGCGTCCTCCTCAAGCTCTCGGGCGAAGCCCTCGGCGACGACGTGACCGGTCATGGCATCGGGCCGGAGTCGGTGCAGTCGATCGCGCGCCAGGTCGCGCGGGTCGCGGCGCTCGGGGTCGAGATCGCGATCGTCGTCGGTGGGGGGAACATCCTGCGCGGCGCGGAGTTTTCGAAGCTCGGCGGGCACCGCGCGAGCGCCGATTACATGGGCATGCTCGGCACGGTGATCAATGGGCTTGCGCTCTCCGATGCGCTCGAACAACAGGGGCTCGAAACGCGCGTCTTGACCGCGATCGAAATCCATCAGGTGGCCGAGCCTTTCGTGCGCCGCAAGGCGCTGTCGCACCTGGAGAAAGGCCGCGTCGTGATCCTCGCCGCCGGAACGGGTAATCCGTTCTTCACGACCGACACCGCGGCCGCCTTGCGCGCGACGGAATTGGAGTGCGAAGTATTGCTCAAGGCGACGAAAGTCGACGGCGTGTACACCGCCGATCCGAAGCGCGTGAAAGACGCGCGGCGCTTCGAAGAGATCACCTACATGGAGGTCCTGAGTCAGGGCCTGCGTGTCATGGACGGCACGGCGATCACGCTGGCGATGGAGAACCGTCTGCCCGTGATCGTGTTCAACATGTTTGAAGAAGGAAACCTCGAACGGGTGGTCCGCGGCGAGAAGCTCGGCACCCGGATCAGGAGCTAGATTCGATGGACTACAAGACGATCATGCAGGAATCGCGCGAGAAAATGGACAAGGCCGTCCATCACGTCGCCGATCAACTCAAGACGATTCGCACCTCGCGCGCCTCGCCCGCGCTCGTCGACAACATCCGCGTCGACTACTACGGCACCATGAGTCCGCTCTCGCAGATCGCGCAGATCTCGATCCCCGAGCCGCGCCAGATCATGATCAAGCCGTTCGACATGTCGGCGTTGAAGGAGATCGAGAAGGCGATCCAGAAGAGCGACCTCGGCATCCAGCCGCACTCGGACGGCAAGGTGCTGCGCTTGACGATGCCGCCCCTTTCGGGCGACCAGCGCAAGAAATACGCTGCGCGCGTCAAGGAGCTGTGCGAAGAGGCGCGGATCGCGATGCGCAACGCGCGCCGCGACCAGAACAAGCACGCCGATCAGCTGCACAAGGACTCCAAACTCACGGAGGACGAGAACAAGCAACTCCACGATGAGATCCAAAAGCTCCTGAAGGAGTACGAAGACAAGGTCTCGACCTTGCAGGAGAAGAAGACTGCCGAGGTGATGGAGGTCTGAGCGGGGAGTCTCGCGCACGGAACACGCCCACTTCCTCCCCGGTTCGACGGTGCGGTGCCGCGCGTCCGCGCGACTGCCCCCGTACCCTCAAATCGGAGAGAAAGTAGCCGTGCACCGTACGCGAGATTCGCTATCCTCTCGGCCCCTCGCGACCCCGGTCGCGCGCGGTCCACGGACGGGCGAGTAGCTCAGTCGGTAGAGCAACTGGCTTTTAACCAGTAGGTCCCCGGTTCGAGCCCGGGCTCGCTCACCACCCGTCCCTGGATGCGCGCGGGCAGAGGTTGTCCCCGGTCCTCCGTTTCCGATGCGCGCGACGTTTTCGACTTCGGTTGCCGCGGCTTTCGCGTCGTGCGTGATCGCCGCCTGTCGCCCGGCCGCGCCCACGGTCGAGCGCAATCCCTCGCGCGTCGTCGTCACGCTGGATCTCGCGCGCGCCGTGTCGCGGCTCCCCGACCCGACGCTTCCGTCGTGGGCGTTGGATGCAACCTGGCCCGAAGCGGATGCGCGCGACGCCTTTGTGGTCGCGCTCGGCGAGGAAATCGTCCTGCCGATCGGCCTCTCGGGGCCACTCGATCTCACGAGTGCGTTCGCGCTGCGCACCGAGCCGGGCGGCGATCGCGACGAACTCGTCGTCGAGTACGAGATGCAGATCCGTTCGAAGCTGCGCGACGAGGTCGTGTTCAGCGAGAAGTGCACCTTCCACGACGCGGCGCACGCCTGGCGACCGCTCCACGTGCAGGCCATCGTGCGACCCGAGGAGCGCGCGGAGCTCGTGCTCGTCGCGCGCGCGGCCGTCGCGAGCCCGGGCACGCGCGTGTGCTTCACGCCGCCGCGCTGGTCGGATACGCGCCGGGTGAAAACGAAACCCAATGTGCTCGTGATCTCGATCGATGCGCTGCGCGCCGACCACATGAGCGGCTACGGGCATCGCCACGCGACGACGCCGCGCATCGACACGCTGCTCGCACAGGGCGTGCGCTTCGAGAACGCGGTCTCGGTAGCTCCGTGGACGCTTCCGAGTTACGGCACACTGTTCACCGGGTTGATGCCGATGCGCCATCGCGCGGGACTGTCGCCGTCGCGCGAGCAGAGTTTCCTGGACGGCGGCGCGCTGGAAGCGGGAGACTTCGAGTTGCTGGATGCGCGCGTTGCGACGCTGGCGGAGCGCTTCGCACAGGCGGGCTACCGCACGGCGGGGTTCGTCTCGAATCCCTTCCTCGACGGCGAGCTCGGCATCGGTCGCGGCTTCGAGCGCTGGGTCATGTACGTGAATCGCGCTGCAGCCGGGGTCGAACTGACAGAGGAGTGGATCCGCACGCAGGGGAGTGCTCCGTGGTTTGCGTTCGTGCACTTGATGGACCCGCACGCGCCCTACACACCGCCGCCCCCGTACGACGAGAATTTCGCCGGCGTCCAGGTGCGTGCATTGGCGAACTACCCGCCCACGCTGGAGACCTTGCGCACCGCGCAGGTCGACGAAGCGACGCGGCGCACGCTCGCCGCTCTGTACGACGGCGAGATCGCTTCGACCGACGCCGCCGTCGGCAAGCTGATCGAGTTCCTGGACGCGCGCGGGCTCTCGCAGGACACGCTGATCGTGTTCCACTCCGATCACGGGGAGGAATTCTGGGACCACGGTGGCTACGAACACGGCCATTCGCTGCACAAGGAATTGCTGCACGTGCCGCTGGCCTTCGTGTTCCCCGGACGCGTGCCGCCCGGTCGCACGGTCAAGTCGTACACGAGCACGCTCGACGTCTTTCCGACGATCCTCGCGTTGACGGGGCTCGAGCCGGTCGCGGGCCTCGACGGCGTGAGCTTGATCCCAAGCTGGGGCGAAGCGCCGCCGCCCGCGCGCGATTGCCTGTCCGAGGCGCTCTTGTACGGAGCGCGCGAACAGAAGGCGATCCTCTCGAACGGCTTGAAGCTCATCACCGACGGCGGCGATTTCGTGCGCCTCTTCGATCTCGCCGCCGATCCGCGTGAGACGCGTGATCTCGCACCGCAGCGTCCCGAGGACGTCGCGCGCCTCAAAGCTCGACTGGTCGAGTACGCGCGTTCGAAGCCCGCGCCGCAGCCGAGCGGTCCTGCGCCGAAGCTCAGCCCGGAGCGCCGCGAGCAGATCGAAAAGCTCGGCTACCCCGGCCCGGCTGAGCCGCGCTGAAGCGCCGGGCAGCCTCTTCCCTTGCGCTCGAGCCGATGCCAGAATCTCCGCCCCAATTGGCCGCGTAGCTCAGTCGGTAGAGCAGGTGACTCTTAATCATCAGGTCGTAGGTTCGAGCCCTACCGCGGTCACCAATCGTTTCGCCCTGCGTCGCGCGCAGAAGCCTGGGGCAGACCCGGCACCCCGTCGTCGGGCGACAACCCGCCCAGCGCGCGATAGGCGCGCGCCCAGTACGCCGCGCGCGTGACACCTGCGAAACCGGTGAGCGTGAGGCCGATCACGACGTCGAGCCACGCGAAGGGCGAGAGACTCGAAAGCATGGTCGTGAAGAGAATGATCGCGACGGTGAGCACGACGTCCACGACCACGGCGCGCGTCGTGGCCGGCACGTCGTGGCGCATGATGCGCCAGCTGTGCAACAACGCCGAGCCGATGCCGCGGCGATTGTGGGCCAGACTGTGGAGCGCGAGTTGGGTCAAGACCGCGATCGACAGCGCGTAGGCGACGAACACCAGCGCGAGCGGACTCAAGAGCAGCACCGCCAGCGCAGCGCCGCTGAAATTGCTCGAAAAGCCGCCGTGCATGATCGGGCGCACGATCAACTCCGCAGGTACGAGAATGCCGATCAAGGCGGCGCTGACCGTGACGACGAGCAAGAGCCACAGGCCGATGACGGACAGCGTCATCCCCGAACCGTTCTTCCACAAGGTGCGGATGCGCGGGCTGCGCCGGCCGGCGCAGGCCTCCGTCCAGGCTGCGGCGGGGGAGACGCGCGCCAGACCCGCGACCAACCGGAACAGCGGAAAACAGAACAATCCCAGGCACACCTGCATGAAGGTGAGCGACGGCACCGCCGCCAAGGGATGCATGAGCCAGGTCGGCGAGACCGCCATCGGCGCGGGGCCCGCATCATCGAGCGCGTACTGCCCCGTCCACGCCGCGGCGACGACCGGGAGCCAAGAGAGCCCGAAGGCCACGGACGGATTCACGATGCCGATCACCCACACGAGGCCCGGACGTCCGGCCTGACGCGCCGAGTCGCGCAGCGCATCGATGGCGCGCGCGAGCGACCAACGCTCGCCTTGGAGTCCGATCAGGCTCGACATGCGACCGCGCTGCGTTCCAGTGGGCGGATCATTCCGTCGGCGGCGACGAACTTCATCCGTGAACCGACTGCAGCGCGCGGCCCTGACACGCGGCCTCGACTTCGTCGACGTGCTTCGGAATGCCGGCCGTGAGCACGTCGTGACCCGTGGCCGTTACGAGGACGTCGTCCTCGATGCGGATGCCGATCCCGCGCCAGCGCGCCTCGACCGTCTCGTCGTCCGCGGCCACGTACAGGCCTGGCTCGACGGTCAAGACCATCCCCGCCTCGAGTGCGCGCGAGCTGCCGTCGATGACGTAGGCGCCGCAATCGTGCACGTCCAGACCGAGCCAATGGCTCGTGCGGTGCATGTAGAAGCGCTTGTAGGTCTCCTTTTCGAGCGCGGTTTCCACCGGGCCTTCCAGCAATCCGAGCTTCACGAGACCCGCGACGAGGCGTTGCAGCGCGAGTTCGTGCACCGAGTTGAACGTGACCCCGGGTTTCACGTGCGCGACGGCGGCGAGCTGCGCGTCGAGCACCACATCGTACAGCGCGCGCTGCTCTGCGCTGAAGCGGCCGTTCACCGGGAACGTGCGCGTCACGTCGGACGCGTAGTAATCGAATTCGCAACCGGCGTCGATCAACAGCAGGTCGCCGTCACGCAACGCCTGGTTGTTCTCGACGTAGTGCAAGATGCACGCGTTCGCGCCGCCGGCGACGATGTTCGTGTAGGCGCAACCGGTGCCGCCTTGCGAGCGAAAGATCGCTTCGACCAGCGCGTCGATCTCGCGTTCGTTGAGGTCCGGCTGTGCGCGTCGCATCGCTTGGATGTGAGCTTCCTTGGTGATGCGCGCGGCGCGGCGCATGACCTCGATCTCGGCGGGGCTCTTCATCAGGCGCAACTCGTGCAGGAGCGGCGCGGGATCGAGCAATTCGAGCGGCGGCACGACCGGACCCTTGGCGCTCGCGCGCAGCTTCGAGATCACGTGCAACATCTCGCGGTCGCGTGCTTCGTCGGGACCGGTGCGCCACACGATGCGCTCGACGTTCTTCAGCAGTTGCGGCAGATCGTCCCAGAGCTTCTCGATCGGGCGGGCTTCGTCCACGGCCAGTGCCGCGGGCGCAGCTGCGACACCCAGGCGGCGGCCGGTCCAGATCTCGCGCTCACGGTCCTTCTCGCGCAGGTACAGGATCGTGCGCGGGCCCTGGGACTTCGTAGTCGCGAGCGCGGGTACGAGCACCAGCACGGCGTCGGGCTCGTCGAAGCCGGTCAAGTACCAGAAATCGCTGTCGGGCCTGAAGCGGTACTCGCAGTCGTGATTGCGGACCTTGTGCGTCGCGGTCGGGATGACCGCAGCGGCGCGCCGCTCGCGCAGTACCTCGAGAAAGCGTTGCCGGTGTTCTGTGTGCATCTTCATCGCCTGCGAAGCTAACGCACCGGCACGCGCGCGTCAGTTCTTCTTGGGTTTGGGTTCGCTCCCGGCCGCCGGAGCGGGCGGTGGAGGAGTCTCGCCGGCTGAATTCACGTCGTTTTCGAGCTTGCCGAAGTACTCGGGCATCTTGACGCCGCCGATCTCGCTCATCATGTGCATCATCGGCGGCAGCGAGCCGGCCACACCCTTCAGGAAGTTCGACGTCGCGTTGTTGCCGTCCTTCCCCGCGCCCGAATCCCACACGACGACCTTGTCGAACTTGATGTTCGCGATCGCTTGGGCGGCGGTCTTCGACAGTTCGTCGATGTGCTCGAGCATCATCATCTGGAACGCCGGCTGTGCGCCGCCGCAGCTCTCGATGATGCGCTTCAAGCCCTCGCCCTTCTTGGCCAGGATCTCGTAGTTGCCGCGCGCCTCGGCCTCGAGTTTGGCGAAGATCGCGCGCGCCTCGCCCTGCGCTTCGATGGTGCGGCGCTCGGCCTCGGCTTCGGCGTCGACGATGACCTGCGCCTTGACGGCGCGTGCCATCGACTCCAATTCGGCGCGCTTCTCGGCCTCGACCTTCTTGCCCTGCGCTTCGGCGGCGCGCGCCTGCGCGAGGTACTGCGCTTCGAGCACGGCCGCTTGGGCTTCGCGCGAGCGCGTTTCACCGAGTTGATAGGCCTCGGCCTCGCGCACCTTCAACTCCGCGTTGGCGGCGGCGATCTCGGCCTTGGACTTGTTCTCGCCGCTCACCGCGCGGGCGTTCGCGTCGGCGACCGAAATACGCATCGCCTGCTCGGCCGAGCGCACGCGCGATTCCTGCTCGAAGGCGGCGCTCTGCTCGCCGATCTGGCGCTCTTTCTCGAGCTCGGCCAGACGCACGGCGCGCTCGCGCTCGGCTTCCTTGGTGCCCATGTCGCGCGTCTTCTCGTTGTTCGCGACCTGGATCAGCTTGTCGCGATCCGCTTCGGCGACGCCGATCGCGCCGCGCTTGACCTGCTGCGCGACGTCGATCTCGGCCTGTTGAATCGCTTCCGACGCGGCCTTGCGACCGATGGCCTCGATGTAGCCGGACTCGTCGGTGATGTCCTTGATGTTGACGTTGATCAGCACGAGGCCGAGCTTCTTCAGCTCCGGCTCGAGACTGGTCTGGATCTTCGACAGGAACACGTCGCGATCGCGGTTGATCTCGTCGATGCGCATCGAGGCGATGACCTGGCGCAACTGGCCGAAGATCATGTCCTCGGCTTGCTTGATGATCTGCTGCGTCGGCAACCCGAGCAGACGGATCGCGGCGTTGTTCATGGTCTCTTCGTCGGTGCCGATCGCGACCGTGAACACGCTGGGCACGTTCACGCGGATGTTCTCGATCGAAAGAGCGCCCTGCAGCGGGATCTCGATCTGAACCGGGTCCAGCGAGAGGTACTCGTAGTTCTGGATCAACGGGTACACGAACGCGGCGCCACCGTGGATGCAGCGCGACGAGCGCCCGGCGCCCGTCTTGCCGTAGATCACGAGGATCCGGTTGCTGGGGCAGCGCTTGTAGCGGCGCGCGAGCACCAGGAAGAACCCGAACAGAATCAGGATCATCGCGACGATCATCAACAGCCAGGTGAAGCTGTCGCTGATCGACTTCGAGTCGAGCGTGACTTGCGCGAAGAGGAGGGAGTGAGTCATGAGTGTGTCTCTCTAGATCGATTCGACTTCGAACGTGTCGACGGTGACCTGGCGCACGACGCGGACTTCCGCGTCGGTGGGAATCGCCGCACCGTTGGTGAAAGCGCTGAACTCGACCGTGCGCCCTTGCAATGCGACGGTGATCTTGCCTTTGCCGGTGTTCTTCTCCGGGATGCGCAGGTACACGCGCGCGGTGTGTCCGACCGCACCGCGCGGATCGATGTTGCCTTGCGCCGCGAGCTTCTTCTGCGCGTGGAACAGGTACGCGACGGCGAACAGCATCACGAAGCCCGCCGCCAACGCGACCAGGATCGAACTGAGCGGCGACCAGCCCGCGTTGAGTCCGCCCCAGCCGGCGAGACCGAAGAAGGTCAAGAAGGCCGAGATCGTGCGCACCGAGAAGAGGCCCAGGCCCGTGTCGGTGCCGTGGACCTCGCCCGAATTGGCCGCGCCGATGTCGCTCGTGTCGACCGCGACCTCGCCCATGTCGTCGTCGCCGCCGCCGAAGACGAGGAAAAGCGTCTGAATGACCAGGATCGTGCCGCCGACGGCCGCGCAGCCCAGGTAGATCGTCTCCATTTTCCAGTCCATCGGTCTCGTCCTCCGCGGGGGGAAGGGGGGCGGAACGCGAGGAGCCTACCCGCCCCGACCCGCGGCATTCAACGCGAACTGCGCTGAAGCGCGAACTCTTCGATCGCCGAGGCCAGCCACGCGAGCTTTTCCGCGCGCGTTCCGCGGTCTTCGAGCGCAAAGTCCACGCCGCTCCACGAACGCGCCGGTGAGTGCGGCGCGCGCACGCCGCAGCGGAACCCGAACGAGCGCTGCTCCAAGTCGGCAGCCAGGGCGACGACGAGGGCGCGGCCCGGGTCCGAGTCGGCGATCGTGAACCACAGACCGCCCTGCGCGATCGATCCAGGCACGACGTGGGGGACGGCATTCGGTTGCACGCGCGGGCGCGGTTCGAAGCGCCCGTAGATCGTGTGCTCGGCTTCACCCGGCTTGACTTCGACCGTGTGCGGCACACCGCGCGCGTCTTGCACGTACCAGTCCACGTACTCGTCGGCGAAGATGAATCCGGGCACCGACGGCAGCAGCACCGCGAAGCGTGCGCTCTCGCCGGCGACATGGCGCACGTCGATCTGCACGCCTTCGGCCTCGACCGACACGCGCATCGACACCTGCGCAGCACCGATCTTGATCGCATTCGAACTCATCGCGCGCCGATCGACGCGGCCGTCGCGCGGCGCGTTCGGGCTTGCGGGCGGAAGACTCGGCGACAACACCACGTCGTCGAGCAAGGCACCGGGCGCGCCGCCGGCGCCGGAATCACTGTTCGCGGGGACGCCGGGCAGAAAGCGCGGCAGGATGGCGGCGTGCCAGGCCGAGTCCTCGATGGCGGCGAAGTGACGCCAGGCATCGTCGCTGCGTCCGTGCGCCGCAGCGAGCAACGCGAGTCGCGCGCGGCGTTCGGGGTCGGCGTGTGCGGTGCGCGCTTCGGCTTCGACCAGTGCGCTCCACGCTTTCCATGTCGCAGCCTGCGACCAGGCCTCGAGTGCGACGGCCGGGACGCGCCCCGCTGCACCCAGATCGGGCGGAGTCGCGGCCGGAAGCGTGCTCGGCTCCAAGCGGGCGATCCGCGCCGCGACTTCGCCCACGGGAAACTCGAACAGGCTGTGCGGCGGCGTGACGGCCGGCGCCACAGCGGTTTGCACGAGGGCGAGCACGAGGCTTGTAGCGCAGGGGATCATCGCGAAGTTGCGAGCCAACGGATCGGAGCGCACGATGTCAAGCGCTTGAGATCGGGGACTCGCTGCGCCATCCTACTCCACGGTCGCGCACCGCGGGCCCCACCGCGCACGACCACCATGATCGACAAGGACTACCTCCAGATGTTGGCCTGCCCCGAGACGCGCCAGTCGCTCGAGGAAGCTCCCGCCGCCGTTCTCAAGCAACTCAACGCGCGCATCGCGCAAGGCGGAGTGAAGACGAAGGGCGGTCGCGTGCTCACGGACCCCATCCAGTCCGGCCTCGTGCGCAAAGACGGCAAGGCGCTGTACCCGATCCAGGACCGCATCCCGATCCTGCTCATGGACGAGAGCATCCCGCTCCAGTGACCCGCATGAGATTCCAGGGATGAACTTCCGCCACGCCGAACACGAGGGGCGTGTCGTCAAGCTCGCCTACTGTCTCAACCTGCATCCCGCCGGCGATCTCGCCGAGACGCTCGCCGGATTGCGCACGGTGCTCTTGCCGCTGCGCGAGCGCCTCGCGCCCGGCGAACCGTTCGGCGTAGGCATGTACCTGCCGGCGAAGTTCGCACGCGCGCTCGCCTCGCCGCGCGGTGCGACCGACCTGGAGAAACTCGGACACTTTCTGGCGACACACGGGCTCGAGCCGTTCACCTACAACGCGTTCCCCAGCGGCGGATTTCACGAGGACGGACTCAAAGCGGGCGTCTTCAAGCCCACGTGGAAGGACGGCGACCGGCTGAAATTCACGGTTTCCGTCGCGCGCGCGGCCGCACAGCTCGCGCTCGCCACCAAGCTCAGTGCGCCCGGCGCGCACCTTTCGATCAGCACGCACAGCGGCATGTTCGGAGCGAGCGTCAAGAGCCCGCGCGATCTCGACGACTGCGCCCAACAACTCGCGCGCGCTGTCGACGAACTGGCGCGCATCGAAGAAGCGACGGGCGTGCACACGGTGCTTTCACTCGAACCCGAGCCGCGCGCCAGCTCCGAGAACTGCCGCGAATTGGCGCACTTCCTGTTGCGCGCCCAGGACGTCGGACTGGCCGTGCTGGAGGACGAGGCGAATCGCGAGCGCGAACACGCGCGCAAGCTGTTGCAGCGGCATCTGGGCGCGTGCGTGGACGGCTGTCACGCGGCCGTGGAAGGCGAAACCGATCCGCTCGCGCTGTTGCACGCCGTGGTGATCGGGAAGCTCCAGTACTCGAATGCGATCGTCGTCCTGAACCCGCGACAAAACGCGGCCGGCGTCGCGGCGCTGCTCGCCTTGGACGAGCCACGCTACCTGCATCAGGTCACCGGTCACGGACGCAACGTCATGCGCGCGACCGACCTGCCCGAATTGAAGAAAGCACTGCAGGGCGACGCACAAGCGGCCTGGCTCGCTTGCGACCGCTGGGTCTGTCATTTCCACGTGCCGGTCGACCTCGCCGCCGCAGGCGAGGGACTCACGACGACGCGCGCCGACTCAGACCGCCTGCTGGGTCACATGCTCGGCGATCCGAAGCGCTGGAAGACGCGCGATCTGCACCTCGAGATCGAGACCTACACCTGGGACATCCTCGCGGGGCCGGCGCGCGGCGAGGGGGCCTTGGTCGACGGCCTGGAACGCGAGTACCGCCACGTGATGCAGCGCCTCGAAAGCGCCGGTTGGCGCCGCGCCTGAGAGACCGAGGGTACTGGCTCCCTCCGCTGGTCTTGTCTCGTGCGACCCCCGCGGCAGCGTCGGAAGGGGCTCACTCGCGTGGGCGACCCTGCCTGGGAGCGCGCCCTGAGGGTCGAACAAGAGGCGACCAGCGAAGGACGCCAGTATCGATTCCGAGCGCGTTCCGTTGACACATCGCGGGACGGTCCCTACCTTCTCGCTCCCTCGAACGGGCGCCTGGCCCTCTCGAGCCCGCAAAACAGGCGGCCCCATCGTCTAGCCAGGCCTAGGACACCAGGTTTTCATCCTGGCGACAGGGGTTCAAATCCCCTTGGGGTCACCATCCAACCGCCCGCGCCCCTGACGGGGTGCGGGTGGTTCTTTTTGACGAGCGCCGACACCAGATCCGAGGCCCGGGGTCTCCGGCGCGCGAGCGCAGCCCTGTCTGCGCCACGAGACGAGGAGGCAGCAGACCGGCGGACTCCCACTCGCCGTCCTCCCACGCCGCGAGCGCGAGCTTCCGCGCCGCGTGCTAGGACCGGGAAGCGCTCGCCACTATCCTCGGCGCTCCTCTGTTCGTGGTCCCTGCCCCAGGGCCGCCCCACCGCTTGGAACCTGCCATGGCTCGATCCTTCGTCGTCTTCGTCTCCGCCGCACTCGTCTTCGGTTGTGCCAGCCACCCCTCGGGCGGCGGCGCACCCGACCGTCCGGTACTCACGGGCGAGGTCTCCGCCGCGCGCGCCGAAGCGGCCCGCGCGAAGCGCCCCATGGAGATCAAGGACCTCTACCGCTGCGCCGTCCTCAGCGCGCCGTCCTTGTCGCCCGACGGGAGCCAGATGGTGTTCGGCCTCAAGACGCAGGACATCGAAGCCGGGACGACGTTGAACGAGATCTGGATCGCGAACGTCGACGGTACCGGCGCGCGCGCGCTGACCTCGGGCAAGAAGAGCGACACGGGCGCCGTGTTCACACCCGATGGACGGCGCATCGCGTTCACGAGCAACCGCAGCGGCACGAGCCAGGTGTGGACGATGCCGATCGACGGCGGCGAAGCGGTGCAACTCACGGATTTCGCGCTGGGTTTGGACGGCCCGGTGTGGTCGCCCGACGGTCGCTACATCGCGTGCACGACCGAGATCTTTCCCGAGGCCGGTCTAGACGTCGAGAAGAACAAGCGCATTCAAAAGGGGCTCGACGACGGCAAGTTGAAGGTGCACGTCGCCGACGAGTTGCTGTATCGGCACTGGACCTCGTACCACGACGGCAAGCGTACGCACATCGTGCTCGTCGACGCGGCGACCGGTGCCGTCAAGAAGGATCTCACGCCGGGCAAGTTCGATGCGCCCATCTTCATGCTCGGCGGCGGACGCGGGTACGACTTCTCGCCCGACGGCAAGGAACTGTGCTACGTCCAGAATCGCGATCCCAAGCAGGCCGAATCGACCAACGCCGATCTGTTCGTCGTGGCCGTCGACGCGGAGATCGGCGAGGACACGGCGGTCAATTTGACTACGAAAAACCGCGGCTGGGACGGATCGCCCTTGTACTCGCCGGACGGCAAGTCGATCGCGTTCCTGTCGCAGGAAAAAGCCGGTTACGAATCGGACTTGAAGCGGCTTGCCGTGCTGGACCGCGCGTCGAAGCGCGTGCGCTACCTCACCGAGCGCGACGGCGGCTTCGACGACATGATCAACGACATGCGTTGGACGCGCGATTCGAAGACGCTCGTATTCGAAGCCGACTACAAGGGGCGCACTCCGCTGTTCAAACTCGCGGCTTCAGGCGGAGTGCCCGTGATGGTGCTCTCGCACGGCACGATCGGCGGCTTTGAACTGACGCCCGACGGCGAGTCGGCGATCTACGTGCGCCGCACGGTGGGCGAGCCGACTGAGATCTTCGAGAGCCGCCTTGGATCCGATACCCATCGGCGCTTGACCACGCACAACGCGGCGATCGAGAACGAGATCGACTTCCGCCCGGCGGAAGAAACCTGGATCGAGGGCGAGGACGGCTATCGCATCCACTGTTTCGTCGTGAAGCCGCACGGCTTCGATGCGACGAGGCGCTACCCGCTGATCCTGAACGTGCACGGCGGTCCGCAGTCGCAATGGACGGATGCGTTCCGCGGCGATTGGCAGGTCTACCCGGCGAAGGGCTACGTCGTCGCATTCTGCAATCCGACGGGTTCGACGGGCTATGGACAGGCGTTCACCGACGCGATCGTGGGGGACTACGGCGGACGCGTCTACCGCGACTTGATGCGCGTGACCGACGCGCTCGAGAAGCTGCCTTTCGTCGACCCGAAGCGCATCGGTCTGATGGGCTGGTCGTACGGCGGATACATGTCGATGTGGGTCGAGGGTCAGACGGATCGCTTCGCCTGCAACGCGGCGATGATGGGCCTCTTCGATCTGGCGAGTTTCTACGGCGCAACCGAAGAGATCTGGTTCCCGGAGCACGACATGAAAGGCACGCCGTGGACCAGTCCGCTGTACGAGCGCTGGTCGCCGTCGAAGTACGTGAAGAACTTCAAGACGCCGGCACTCGTGATCACGGGCGAACTCGACTACCGCTGCCCGTACACGCAGAGCCTCGCGTACTTCACCGCGCTGCAGAAGATGGGCGTGCCCTCGCGCCTCGTCGTGATGCCGAACGCGGGGCACTGGCCCGCGTCGCACGAGATGGCGTTCTACTACAACGTGCACCTCGACTTCTTCCACAAGTACCTCGGGGGTGAAAAGGCGCCTTACGACGTGATCGAACACGCGCGCAATCTGGCGTTCGAGAAGAAGCCGTAGTCGAGGGAGGGGGCCGGACGAGGCGGGTTACGCGCGCCTGGCCGCTCACCGACGCTTTGAGCCCGGCGCGTGCCGAGCCCGGTCCGGGTCGATTCCAGTCGAACTTCCAAAGCAACGCTTCCAGACCGACACCGAACCTGAGCCCCTCAACGCTTCCAGTCCGACACCAAACCCACCCCGCAACGTTTCCAAACCGACACCGAACCCACCCCAAGTTCGCTTCCAGTCCGACACCGAACACACCCAGCCAGACCCCACCCCATTGTTGACCTCCTGGTTTGCGATTTGCGCAGTGGCGATCGTTCGAGTTTGACCGTACCGAGCCAGGCTCGTGTGGTGCATCTTCGCCGGCGTAGAGCCGCGCGCCGGCGCGCGGCTCTACG
>JAEUIA010000043.1 GCA_016795245.1 Planctomycetota bacterium
CAAGGCGCGCGAAGCAGATGGAGGAGCCGCGCAGCAAACTGAAGAGCAACGGCATTCGCAGGCGTGCTCCGCAGCGCCGACTCGTGGCGGGCATCGCGCGGTCCGAGTACGGACCGCACGGTGCCCGCCACGAGTTCAGAATAAAAACCGGGGTATGAAGCTGTCGGTCTGGGTGTGCAGCGGGGATCGGACTCGTTGACAGGATGCATCAGCGAGCGGTCGCGCTCTGATAGATGTCGCGGTAGGCGCGCAGCATGCTCTCGAAGGAGTAGCGTTCTTCGGCGCGCTTGCGGTTCGCTGTACCCATGGCGCGACGGCGAGTTGCATCGCGCAACAGCTCGGTCAACTTCTCGGCCAGAGGCCAGGCCGTTTCGTGCTCTTCCATCGGCACGACGAAGTCAGCTTGAGCGTCGGGCAACATCGCGCGCACGTCGCCCACGTCGGTCGAGACCACAGGCAAGGAACTCGCCATCGCTTCGATCAAGGCCACCGGCATCTGCTCGGTGTCGCTGGAGATGCAGAAGGCGTCCATCGCGCGGTAGTGCGCCGTCGGATCCTTGACGTGGCCTGCAAAGGTGACGCGGCCGTAGAGCGAAGCCGTCGTGCGCGCGAGTTCTTCACACGCCGCGCGTTCCGGTCCGTCGCCCAGGATCAGCACGTGGAAATCGATCTCGCGGTCGATGCGCGCGGCGGCGCGCAGGAGGCGCAAGGGGTTCTTCTCGGGCCGCAGGTGACCGCACGCGCCGAGGACCACGCGCGCCTTGGGGATCTTCAGCTCGGCGCGCAGCTTGGGATTGCCGTCGGCGGCCGAGAAACTGGCCAGCGCCACGCCGTTGGGGATGCAGGCGACTTTCGACGGCGGGAGTTTCCACAGCGTCGTGGCGATGCCGTGAAGTTTCTGCGACGGCACGACGACCTTGTGCACGCCCGGCAGCATGAACTTGCGCGCGAGGATGCGCCGCTGCTTGAATTCCTGGGCTTCGTCGCTCGTGAAGCCGTCTTCGTGGTGGACGCTGTGCTTGTACCCCAGCGTGCGCGCGGCGAACACCGCGTCGAAGGCTCCCCAGTTGTAGGAGAGCACCGCGTGCGGCTGCACTGCGACGAAGAGCTTGCGCAATCGTCGCAACGTCGCGAACGAGCCCGCCTTCGGCAGGCTCTGGATCAGCTTCACGTCGTAGCGGCCGCTGAACAGGGCGAAGGCGTCGGTGCGTCCGTCCATCGCCAGGATCGAGTGCCGAAACTCGTGACCCAGGCCCTCGATGATGCGCACCGTCCGCGTCTCCGGCCCGGCGGGGACGAAGGTCGAGAACACGTGCAAGAGATGCGGCTGTGCGCGGACCACGGTTCAGTTCCTAGCAAGCGCCGCGCACGGTTGCACGCGCTTGTCCGCGCCGGAAGGCCGCCTCCGGCAGCACATCTTCGACGAAGTGTCGGTTCGGGACACTCGTTCAGCGCGCAGTTCCGGCCTCGACCGGCTTCTTCGCACCCGCGTCCGACTTGAAGTCGCGCGCGAAGCGATCGCACCACTCGAGCGACTCCGCGACCGTCGCCAGCACGGATTCGCGCGCGCGGTAGCCGTGCGATTCGCCCGGCAACATCACGATGCGCGCAGTGCCGCCGTTGCCTTTGATCGCCTGGTACATGCGCTCGCTTTGGATCGGGAACGTGCCGGGATTGTCGTCGAGTTCGCCGTGGATCAGGAGCAGCGGCTCGTTCAACTTCTGCGCGCCGAGGAAGGGCGACAGCTCCAAGTAGCTCTTGGGTGCTTCCCAGATCGTGCGGCGTTCGCTCTGGAAACCAAAGGGCGTGAGTGTGCGGTTGTAGGCCCCGCTGCGGCAGACGCCGGCCTTGAACAGGTCGCAGTGCACGAGCAGGTTGGCGGTCATGAAGGCGCCGTAGCTGTGTCCGCCGACGGCGCAGCGCTCGCGGTCCGCGACGCCCAGCGACACGGCGTGATCGATCGCGGCTTGAGCGTTCATCACGATCTGAGTGACGAACGAATCGTTGACGGTTTCAGGCGGGCCGACGACCGGCATCGACGCGTTGTCCATCACCGCCCAGCCGTGCAGCGCGAACAGGATCTGCGACGGGCCGCGCACGCGGACGAAACGGTTCGGCGATCCCGCGACCTGACCGGCGGTCGAAGCGTCGGTGAATTCCTGCGGGTAGGCCCATACGAAGAGCGGCAAGCGCTCGCCTTCGCGGCGGTCCTTGGGCAGGTAGAGCGTGGCCGACAGCTCGACGCCGTCCGCGCGCTTGTAGGTCACGAGCTTCTGCTCGATCTTGCGCAAGGCCGGCTGCGGGTCGGCGAAGTGCGTCAGCGCGAGTGTCTTCTCGGTCTCGAGTTCGCGCAGGCGGTAGTTGGACGGATCGGTGGGGCTCTCGAAACCCGTGACGATCGTCGGTTTCTTCGACGCGGAACTCTCGACGATCGCGACCGGGCGCTCGTACACGCCGTTCGCGCATTGCCACAGACGCTCGGTGCGCGAATTCGCGATGTCGTAGCGATCGAGGAAAGGCCGGTCGCCGTCGGCGCCCGCGCCGTTGCCGATGCGGTACAGGAAGTTGCCGTCGCGCCGCAGCACGCGCTCGCCGCTCTTCAACACGATGCTCACGAGCGTGCCCGGATCGCCGTAGCGATCTTGGATACTGCGGTCCTCGATCACGCGCGGTTTCTCACCGGGTGCGGCGAGATCGACGAGGTGGACGCGCATCCATTTGCGGTCGCGGTCGTACTCGCTCGCGAGAACGAGCGTCGGATCCGGGAACCAGGTCAAGCCGCGCGCGCGCCACGCGAGTTCGAAGACCGGTTCGGCGGCCGACGTGAAGGGCGCGCGCAGGCGCATCCAGCGGTCGCGCTTGTCGGCCTTCGTCTTGGGGTCGCCGCCGTCGAGCGCTTCGCACCACCACAGGGTCGCGGCCTCCGTCGGCTGCCATTGCACGTTGCGCGGCGTCGTGCGCACGCCTTCCATCGGGATGTCGTCGGCGAGACCGACGTCCGCGACGACGCGCTCCAGGCTGCCTGCGCGCGACCAGACTTCGGTGCTCTCGGGGAAACCCGAATACGCGAGCACGTACGAGAAGGGGCGCTTCACGCGTTCGACGAGCAAGTGACCGCCGTCGGGTGAAGGATCGACGCCCGAGATCAGTCCGGGCTTGCCGATGCGCTTCATCTCAGCCGGCCGGTCGAGCGGAATTTCGACCAGTTCGCTCTCGGCGTACCACTCGAAGTCGCTCTCGTCGGCGGGCGAGCGCAACAGGTCCTGGTACGTGCGCAAAGGCGAACTCCTGCCGCTCGTCTCTTGCACCGCCGGGCCGCTGGGCTTGTCGGCTGCGTGCGTGGGTGCGTCCACGCGGCTGGAGGGCACGCGCTTCACGATCAACGTGCGACCGTCGTCGGCCCAGGTGTACGCGCGGCCGAGCACGGCGTTCAGTTTGCCGCCGACGTCGATGCGCTCGACCGCCTTGCGCGCGACTTCCACGACGCGCAGTTCGAGACCGGAGTCCGTCGCGACGGTGAACACGAAGCGTTCGCTGGTGGGGCCCCAGGCGACATCGACGATGCGTGTGCCTTCCGGGATGGCGAGCGCGTGCTCGTCGGATCCGTCCAACGTGCGCAGCGTGATCGCATGCGCGAAGCTCGTGATCTGCATCGAGCGCAATTTGGGATCGATGCGGATGCCCGCCAATCCGACCCACGGTCGCAGGATGTCCTCGATGCTCGGCATCGCGGGGCGCGAGACGAGCAGCATCCAGCGGCCGTTCGGGCTGATCTG
Source organism: Planctomycetota bacterium (assembly GCA_016795245.1). Lineage (GTDB taxonomy): Bacteria > Planctomycetota > UBA1135 > UBA1135 > JAEUIA01. The sequence goes on from JAEUIA010000043.1 coordinate 3,777, forward strand.
TACTTCCGGCGTAGGTTCCGCGTCGAGCACGTCGACGATCTCTTGCGGCGGGACTTTGTAGCCTTCGGTCGCGAGAGCGCTCGCGAGCGGTGTGAGAGCGAGGCTCGCGGACAGGATCCAGAGGGGCGAAAAGTTGCGCATGAGGGTTCGGCTCCAGGGTCAGGGGGGCAGCGAGTGTAGCGCGCGGGGAGCAGGGGAGTTGTGCTGCTCGCGCCGGATCAGCGAGACTCTCGTGCTCACCCGTCCCATGACCGCATCCCTCGAGCCCTCGTCCCCGATCCTCTTCTACGACGGCGAATGCGGCCTGTGCGCGCGGTCGGTGCAGTGGTGTCTGGACCGCGACCGGCGGTCTCGCCTGCGCTTTGCGCCGCTGCAGGGCTCGACCTACGCGGCGCTCGAGGTTGCGGACAAGCCGCTGGATCTCGACTCGGTCGTCTTGTTCGACGACGGCGCGGTACACGTGCGCAGCGAGGCCGTGCTGCGACTCTTGCGCCACATCGGCGGCGGGTGGGGCGTGTGGGGGCGCGTGGGGCGCATCGTTCCGCGCTGTGTGCGCGATGCGAGCTACCGCTTCATCGCGCGGCGCAGGCACAGATGGTTCGGCGCGGCCGATCGCTGTCGGCTGCCGACGGCGGCGGAGAGCGCGCGTTTCTTGCGCTGAGTCGTTACCCTCAGCGTCCCACTCATCCCCGGAGGTCCGTCATGTCGATCGCTACGCGCCATTCATTGCTGTTCCTGCTGCTCCTCGCGCCGGGCGTCCAAGCGCAAGAAGGTGCGCCCAAGCCCGCGGCCGAGTTGCAGAAGCTCGCGCCGCTCGTCGGCAACTGGTCGGGTTCAGGCACGGCCGCGTTCGGTCCGGGCGCGCCGCCGGTCAAGTGGGAAGCGCACGCGACCTATCGGTGGTGCCTGGACAAGTTCTTTCTGCAGGAGGATTTCAAGATCACGTTCGAAGGCGTGCCGGCGCCTTTTCTGGAGCGCGGAATCCACGGTTGGGACAGCGAACGCCAGAGCTTCGTCGCCGTGAAAGTCGACAACCGCGGGATGGCGCGCTTCGATCAGACGGCGATGCTCGCGGACGGGACGCTCCTGCAGTTCATGGAACAGAAGCAGGTCGGGACCCCGTTCACGGAACGACAGCGCACGCGAGTCGTGGACGGCAAGTTGCACTTCCGCGTCGATCTCTTGATGGCTGAAGGCGCCTCCACGCAGTTCCTCGATGGTCTGCTGGAGCCGACGGACAAGGTCTGCGACGTCGCGTTCACGAGCCCGACCTTCCTGGGCGAGACTCCCGCCGAGCCGATGCAGAAGCTCGCGCGCGTCGCCGGTGTGTACGACATGCACGGCAGCGTCGTCGTCGCACCGGGTGTTCCGGCGTTGAAGATCGCGGGCACGGAGACCTTCGAGAGCGCTTTCGGCGGCACCGTCCTGTACGGGCACTCGAACGGCAAGGCCGAAGGGATGACCGGGTCGTACCACGCCGAAGTGTTCTGGGCCTACGACGCGGATCGGCGAACCTTCATCAACGTGTTCGCGAGCAACATGGGCGAGATCGGCGTCATGGATTCGCGCTTCACCGCCGACGGCAAGACCTTGATCTCGACTGCAGCCGGCACGCGCGGCGGCGAACCGCTCGTGGTGCGCTACACGATGAACCTGGACGACAAGGGCGCCGTCGTGAGCGGTTCCTGCCACTCGATTCAGGGACTGGGCGCGCCGGCCGAGACGTTCACGGCGACGTACAAACGCAGGTAGGCGGCACGGCCCGAGCGCGTCCTCAATCGCCGGACCTTGATCCTCGTTGCTGACATGCTCAAGAACCCGACGTGAGTTCGCTGAGAGAATTCTGCACTCACAGGCGGGTGATGGTGTGCGCCTCCGCGATCCTACTGTCGCCGTTGCTGCTCCTCGCGTTGCAGATCGGGCGTCCGTTTCACATCGATGATGCGCTCTACGTGCAATGGGCCCGTTCGATCGCTGTGCATTGGGCGGACCCTTACGCCGGATGGACGAACTGGCACGGGGTGTCGGAGCCGATGGTGTCCGCCATGCGCAATCCTCCGCTGTTGGGGTGGACACTGGCGTTGTTCGGATCGGCAGCCGGGTGGAGTGAGCGCTGTCTGCACTCGGCGCAACTGATCCCTGCGGCGCTTTTTCTCGCAGCGGCTTTCGGGTTGGCTCGACGCTGGAGTTCGCGACCGCTGATCGCCTTGGCCATCTGTGCCTGCTCACCGGCGTTCTTGTTGATGGGCGCGACGATCATGGCCGACATGCTCATGTCCGCAGCGTGGACGTGCGCCGTGTACTTCTGGTGTCGTGTTCCAACCCGTTGGTCGTCGGCGTTCGGAGCGGCTGCTGTCTTGGTCGCAGGCTTCACGAAGTGGTACGGGCTGGCGCTGATCCCGTTGCTGCTGGCTTGGGAACTGATGTCCGTGATGCGCATCACTCGTCGCTGTGCATGGCTGGCGCTCCCGCTCCTCCTGACACTTGCCCACGACGGTTGGGTCAGTTCCGTCCACGGCATTTCCATGTTTGGCCATGCGGCGACGACAGCTGCGACGGGCGAATCGCTCCACGTACATCCGGCGCTGCACGTCTGGCTCGGTCTGGCATTCCTCGGTGGGTCCTGCGCGGGCATCCTGCTGCTCCTGCCGATGCTGCTGAGGACGCACGTCTGGACGTTGGGTGCACTCGCGGCGACGGCGGTGATCGCGGCCTGTTTCGCGGCTTCGCAACTGAGCGCCTGGCCCGCTCTGGCCGCGGCGTCAGCGACAGAGCAGTGGATCATCGCCGCAGAGTTGGGTGTGCTTGGATTCGCGGGCGCGTCGGTGCTTGCGTTGACATTCAAGGGCGCGTGGTCCGGCGGTCCCGAGGCGCGCGTCCTGGGCCTGTGGATCGCGGGGACGTTCCTGTTCGGAGCGTTTCTCAACTGGGCGATCCTCGTCCGCAGTTTCCTGCCGGCGTTGCCTGCACTGGCCATCGTGACGGCGAACGCGATCGACGCCGCACCGTTTTCGACGAGGCCGCTCGGACGAATGGCGCTCGTGATCGGACTCGTCTGCGGCGGCTGGCTAGGATTCGAGGTCCTGCGCGCCGACAACGAAGTTGCGAACGAGGCGCGCGAGTCGGCGCAGTCACTGGCGATGAATCGCGCGACGGACCGGCTCTGGTTTCAGGGTCACTGGGGCTTCCAGCACTACGTCGAGGCGGCCGGCGGGAAAGCGATGGATCGTGAACACGAGTTCGTTCGGTCGGGAGACACCATTCTCGTCCCGATGCTGAACACCAATGTCTTCGGTGTCGCCGAGGACAGTGTGCGCATCGTCGACCGTCGCATCATTCCGCTGCAATCTCGCTTCGTCGTCATGGGGCCGCGCTCCGGCGCAGGTTTCTGGGCGCACACCTTGGGCCCGCTCCCATTCGGATGGAACCTCGGTGACGTCGCCGAGACCTGGGTCTTGGAACGACGCTAGCCTGCGAGAGAATTCGGACCACACTGATGGCCCAGGCTCAGCGCATTCAGCCACCGAGGTGGACCAGGCGGCGAGCAACTCGATCGAGTGAAGAGATGTGAACTCGCGATGCACGAGTTCGCACGCTGCCTGGTCAGGGGACCCAGGTCAGCGAGATCCCTTGCGTGAGATCGTAATTGCCTGCACCGCACAGCGCCGGAATCGAGCGATACCAGCACTGGTAGTGCTTCGTGTTGCCCGCCGCGATCGGCGCGCCGCCGATGTGAATCGGGTTCGGCGTGAGACCACCGGGATACGATGCGACACCCGCGACGGGGAACACCACGCCGAGTCGCACGATGCCGACCGCAGCGCACAGGTGTCCGTCGCCGAACGCGATCGGTGAAACGGCGAGGCCGTTGGACTGAAAGAAGAGACCCGGTCCGGGAATGTCCGTCGCGGTCAACACCAGCGTGTCGGTTCCGGCCGAAGCGCCGGCGATGCCGGTGCTCGCAAGCAGCGCACCGCTCGCGAAGGTCGCGTTCGCGCAGCCGCGTCCGGCGGATCCGGTATTGCCGCACGGGCACGCGGCTCCGCTGCCGTCGCCCAGGCAGAAGCTCGTGCTGGGGGTGTTCTGCACGCCCAGCGTCCCGTCGGCGTTCAAGTTCTGCGCGTACGTGTCGTACCCGTTTCCGAGCGGCACATCGTTGCGATTGTCGGTCCACACCATGCGCAACAAGCCGCTCGCGTCCGTCGCGAGCGCCACGCGCTGCTTGCCCGACACGACCGACGAAGCGACGACCGCGGACGCGCCCCACACCGAGGCGCCCGCGCCGTCGACGCGAAAGCCGATCAGCTCCGACGTCACCGGTCCCGTGGCGCGGAAACACACACCGACTGCGCCGCCGGCGTAGGGGACGCTCTTCAGGATCGACTTCTGCACGGTGTCGAGCGGAATCAGGTCGATCGCGTTGTTGCCGAAGAGCAAGGCACCCGCCGTCGACACGCGCTGCACCGAGAAACTCCACATCGACTGTCCCGCGTTGCGTTTGTCGAAGAACACGAACGCATCACCGCTCGAAGGGTCGATGCTCAGCGTCGGATCGAGCTCGATCGTCGTGTCTTGGCACACCGACAGTCCGTTGTGCGCGTAGGCTTCGACGCCGGTCGCGCTCAGGCGCTGCACCATCACCTCGAAGTCGGAACCGACCGAACGGTGCCACGCCAGCACCGCGCCGCCGGCGCCGTCCGAACGCAACAGCGGCGTGTACCCGATCGACACCGAATTCAGGTCGTACACGATCGTGGCCGCGCCCGCGTTCCACTGCGCAGCACCGGCCCCGTTGAATTTCTGCGCGTGGATGTGGCGCGGGCTCGTGAACACCGCCGTGTTGCGCAGGTACGAGATGATGTATGAGCCCGCATCCGCCTCGACGATGCTCGCGAACCCGGGCTTCTCCGTCCCCGGACCGGTGATCGCGAGACCGTTGGCCGGATACTGCAACACGCCCGCGCCGTCAATTCTTTGATAGCGGATCGCGCCCGGTCCGGTGCTCGGGCTGTGCGTCCAGGCGCACACGAAGTACCCGTCCGAAGTCCGAGCGAGAGCAGGGTTGGCTTCGAAATCCGAATCGGCGGACAAGGTCACGCCGTTCGCGCCCCACAGTTGATTGCCGGCCGCGTCGAGTCGGTAGGCGTACACGTCGAGGTCCGGTCCGTTGCGCGTGTCGGTGAACGCCAGCACGCAACCACCGGCGCCGTCGGAGATCATGTCCCATCCGACGAGCGAAGTGTTCTGCGGATTGCCGCTGACGAGCACGCCGCCGTGAGCGAAAGTCTCGTTGCCTTGAGCGTCGACGCGCTGCGCGTACACCGCGTACGACCCGCCGCGCTGATCGAACCACGCCATCCAGGTCGAGCCGTCGCCGCTCGCGGCGATCAACGGCACGGCTTGATCGCCGCTGAAGTCCGCGATCGCGAGGTTCGCGGCCGGATTGGCCGACCATTGCGCGAACGCGCTGGGGGAGAGGGGGAGCGTGACGAGGACGAGGGCGGTGGTGGTGCGCATGAGCTTCATGTCCGTGACGCTACCACGCACGCCCCGATCACGGGCGCCGACTCAGCGCGTTTTCGCGGCTTCGACTTCCAAGAGGTGCACTGAGTACTGCGGTTTGGCGCGCGGCGCGGTCTCGTCGTTGCCGCTGAGCCAGAGTCGTGTTCCCGTGCGGAAGCACACGGCGCGTCGTGCTTCGAACCGGGGCGGTCCGGCCAGGCTCGCGGTCGTGGTGCCGTGCGCCATGTCGATCAACGTGATCGTTCCATCCTTGGAGCCCGCGACGAGTTGTTCGCCGCGCTCGGACACGCCGAACCCGAGGAAGGAGCGGTTCGCGTGCAGGGTGTGCGCCGCGTCAGGGGTGTCCAGATCGACGCAGAGCACGCCCTCGGACCGTTCTTCGAAATCCCACTCGGCGACGAAGCGTCCGCTGGGGGAGGCGAACAAGTCGATGAAATGTCCGCCGCGCGGCTTCAACGGCAGCGTGCGTTCCGTTCCGCGCGCCGTGTCGTACACGCGCCATTCCCAGACCGACGCTCCCAAGCGTGTCGCGTACACGATTCCGCCGCGGGCGAGCGCGTAGCCCGGCGTCTGGTCGACGACGTAAGCAGCCAGCACCGCGGTGCTGCGTTGCGCGGCGATGCTCCACAACACGAGTCCAGGCTCGGAATGTCCGATGACACTGAGTTCTCCCGCTTCGCGCGCCGGTTCCAGGTAGACCAGCACGTGCTCGCCGGCGTCCGCGAACGCGATGCGCGTGACGTCGTGTGAACCGATATGCGCATGAGCGACGTTCGTGAAATTCGCGGTCGCGCGGCCGGACTCGATCTCGACCACACCGGCTGTGCGTTGGACTCGATCACTCCACGCCAGACCGCGGCCGTCATCCGACAGGAGCAGGTCGTGCAGTTGGGCGTGCGGGCCGATCTCGAGCGTGCGCCGCGGCTCGAACTGCGGCAGCACGAACTCGCGCACGGCACCCGAGGCTTGCGCGAGCCAGAGGGCTTCACCCTTGGGCGCGAACGCGGCCGCGATCCACGGACCACCCGCGGGCAAGGCGATGCGCGCGCCCTGCTCGCATTCGTAGAGCGCCGGTTCGCCGATGCGATCCGCGGTGGAAGCGTCCTCGGCGGCGAGACCGTCGTGCACCAGGAACCACCGTTCGTCGCGCGACACCGAGCAGCGCAAGCCCCGGCTCGCGACCTCGACGAGCGTCCGCGTTTCGAGTTGCGCCGGAACAACCGGGAGCGCGGGTTCAAGAGGTGCTGCTTGTGCCGGCACCAGAAGCAACAGGAGTCAGAACAGCATGCCTGCATCCTGCGCGCACGCTTGCAGCGGCGCAAGGTGCAAACGCGCGTCAGGAACGGGGCTTGTACACGCGCACGCAACGTTCGAGCAACGCTTCGCGCTCCTCGACCGGCTTCCAACCGAGCTTCGCGCGCGCGAGGTCGCAGGCGAAGGTCGTAACCAGCGCGCGCGACTTCAGATCGCGCCAACTCGGGAATTCCACACCCGGCCTGCGACCGGCTTTTTTCACGCAGTACTTGCCGATCTCCATCATCTGCGAGAGACCCAGGCCGCGCGGATGGAAGGTGATGTTGCGGCCGGTGACGCGCGCCAGCTCCGCGACGCACTCTTGCGCCGTCAACGTCGTCTTGGCGCACAAGTTCAGTGCCTGCCCGTGCAGGTCGTCCTTCTCGTAGCGCGCCAACGCCCGCAGCGCATCGGCCACGTCGTCGACCCACACGATCGGCAGCGGATTGTCGCCTAGGCCCCAGCCGATGCAGTGATTGTCGCGCTGCCACAGGCCCAGGCCTGAGTGTTGCGGCAGCGTGCCCGCGCCCATCACGACACCGGGTCGCACGATCACGAGCGGCAGTTCGCGCGCGCGGTGCATCGAGAGCAGCACGGCTTCGGCGGCCATCTTGCCGCGCGAGTAGAGCGGACGCTGCTCGGGCTCCGGATCGACGTCGGTGGAGTCCGTGATCTCGCGCTCGGGCGCATCTCTTCCGGTGTACAGGGCCGCGATCGAGCTGACGTACACGAAGCGCTTCACGCCGTGCGCCAGTGCGGCTTCGGCGACATCGCGCGTGCCGTCGACCATCGAGCGCTGCACCTTCTCCCACGTGTCGCCGCCGCCGGTCGCGAGTTGAATGACGGTGTGAGCGCCGCTCAGCACACTCGTGAGCGCAGCCTTGTCTTCGAGGCTCGCGCGCAGGAAGCGCACGCGTCCGTCGCGGATCGCGGCTTCGATCTCGGGCGGCAACGCATGCGCGCGGCGCGCGACGATCGACACCGGCAGGTTGGCTTCGAGCAGTTTCGCCACCGTGCGCCGTCCGATGAATCCGGTCGCGCCCAGCACGACGACTTCCCGCGCGCGCGGCGCGCACGGCGCGGGCAGGGCTGCGGCGGGCGGAGCGGCGGCCGGCGCCGCGGCGGCGATCGCATCGCACCAATCGAGCACCTCGGCGGCCTGCGCGCCGTCGGTCGGCAATGGCGCGCCACTCGCGAGGGCCTTGTAGAAACTTTGGATCGAGCCGCGCATTCCGGCGAAAAACGCGTCCTCGCGCCGGCCCAGACCGAGCGTGAACTTCAAGTAGTCGCGCACGACCGCGCGCGCATCGCGTTTGAGCGCCTTGCCGCGCCCGTGCGTGGCCAGGAAGCTATTCCAGAAGTCGAGGTACACGGACTTCGTCTCGCCCGTCACCGCGTTGTGGTGGATGTCGGCTTCGAGCGATCCGTCGCTGCCGATCACGTTCAAGGTGGTGCGCGTGAAGCCCTGGCCGAAGGCCAGGTACATCTGCATCGTGCCGCGCTCACCCTGGCCGCTGATCGACCAACGGTCGACGAACTTCTGGCCCGGGTTCAATTCGCGCGTGCCCAAGAGCGTCGTCTGCACGCCGCGCAGGCGGCCGACGAGTGCGTGCACCCAGCACAAGGGGTGCACAGCCTGCTCGTACACGATGTTCTTCGGCGTCCTGAACATCCAATGCGCGAAGTCGCCGGCATCGAGTTGCATCAGCGGGACGGAGAGCGTCACCTGCACGTGCTCGACGCGCCCGATCTCGCCCGCCTCGATGCGCTGCATCACGCGCAGGAACGCGGGATGGTGGAGGTTGTTGTGATTGCCGCCCAACGGCAAGCCGCGCGTGCGTGCGGACTCCGCGAGCCCGCGCGCCTCGTCGCCGCTGAGCGCCACCGGTTTCTCGACGAACGCGCCGATCCCGAGCGCGAACAGTTCCTCGGTCAGCTTGACGTGCAGATCCGGCGGCACGAGCAGATGCGCGACGTCGATCGCAGCGTCCTTCAGTGCGCCGATCGAAGTCTCGACGCGCGCAACGTCGAAGCGCTGCGCCAACGCCTCCGCGCGCGCTCGATCCGGATCGACGATCACCGCGACCTCGACGCCGGGCACGTCCTTCAGGATCGCGAGGTGGAAGTCGGCGATGAAGCCCGCGCCGACGATCGCGACTTGCAGGGGGCGATCGGTGTAGCTCTTCACTTGGGGCGTCAACGCAGGCCGCGCGGACGCGCCGGGCGCCGAACGTGGAGCTTCGAGGATAGAGCCCAAACCGCCGCTCTCAAGTCGCAGGGTGGTGCCCTGTGCATTCGTTTCTTCCTTCGCCATGGATCGTCGCCGCGCGCGCGGGTGCGGGTCCTTATTCTCGGCCGGATCGTACGCGCGAGTGGAACCGGAACGCCCGCGGCGCGGTTTTCGGGGGTCCACGCGCGAATTTCGCGCGATTGGCTCAGGCGCGGGGCACTCCGCGCCGACAACGATGCTATCTCCTCCTTCTTGGGGCCCGTCATCATCACTTCGGTGAGGTTGCCGGGCTCCTTTTCATTCCAGGCCCGCGAGTCTCGCGTCCTGTGCTTTCGCCCGACGCCCCCGGAGGCTAGCATTCGCCCTTTCCCGCCCCACCGTTAGGGCCCCGAACTACGCGGGGCGAGCCATGACGCAATTCGACTTCCCCGAGGGCTTGACCTTCGACGACGTCCTGTTGGTGCCCCGGCACTCGGACGTGATGCCGAAGGATGTGAAGCTCACGACGCGCTTCTCGCGCAACGTGACGCTGAACATCCCTCTGTCCTCGGCCGCCATGGACACCGTCACCGAGGAGAAACTCGCGGTGGCGCTGGCGCGCGAAGGCGGGCTGGGCGTGATCCACCGCAATCTCACGGTCGAGTTGCAGATCCGCGAGGTCGACAAGGTCAAGCGCTCGGCCAACGGCGTGATCCTCGATCCGGTGACGCTCGAGCCCAGCGCCACCATCCGCACCGCGCGCGAGATCATGGCGCGGCACAACATCTCGGGTCTGCCGGTGCTGGACGCGAAGAAGCGCGTCGTCGGCATCCTGACGCGGCGCGATTGTCGCTTCCAGACCAGCGACGACACGCCCGTGTCGCAGATCATGACCAAGGACAACCTCGTCATCGCTCCGCCCGGCACTTCGCTCGAGGCCGCGCGCGAGATCCTCTACAAGCACAAGGTCGAGAAGCTCATCCTGGTCGACCGCGACATGCAACTCGCCGGTCTGATCACGATGAAGGACGTGAACATGCTGGCCGCGTTCCCGCACTCCGCGACCGACGGGCGCGGACGTCTGCGCGTGGCGGCGGCGATCGGCGTGCTGGACTACGAGCGCGCCGAGGGCCTGGTGCACGCGGGCGTGGACGTACTCGTCGTCGACACGGCGCACGGTCACAGCACCAACGTGATGAACACCGTGCGCGAGCTGAAAACACGCTTCAAGGTCGACGTCGTGGCCGGCAACATCGCGACCGCCGAAGCAGCGCGCGCGCTGGTGGAAGCCGGCGCCGACGGCGTCAAGGTCGGCATCGGGCCCGGTTCGATCTGCACCACGCGCATCGTCGCGGGTATCGGCGTGCCGCAGTTCACCGCGATCATGGAAGTGGCGCGTGAAGTCGCGCGCGACGGCATCCCGGTCATCGCCGACGGCGGCGTGCGCTTCTCGGGCGACATCGTCAAAGCACTCGCGGCCGGTGCTTCGTGCGTGATGCTCGGGACTCTGTTCGCCGGACTCGAGGAGAGCCCCGGCGAAGTGATCCTGTACAAGGGCCGCTCGTTCAAGGCCGTGCGCGGCATGGGTTCGATCGGCGCGATGCAGGCCGGCGGCAAGGAACGCTACCGCCAGGGCCACGTCAGCGAGACGGACAAACTCGTGCCCGAAGGCATCGAAGGCATGGTGCCGTTCAAGGGCAAGCTCGGTCCGTTCGTGTACCAGATGTGCGGCGGCGTTCGCGCCGGCATGGGTTACTGCGGCGCGGCCACCATCGACCTCTTGTGGGAGCGCGCGCGCTTTCAACGCATCACGAGCGCGGGCATGAAGGAGAGCCACCCGCACGACGTGACGATCACCAAGGAATCACCCAACTATTTCCACGCGGACTGAAGGGAAGCGAGCTTCGATGGGAGTCTTCGGCACCGGCAGTTTCGACAACGACGACGCGCTCGACTGGGCGCGCACGCTCGAAGAGTCGCGCGGCTTGAAGGTCTTGAAGCGGACGCTGCGCGAAGTCCTCGATGCGGGTGACGGTGTTTTGGAGGCGCAGATCGCGCTGCAAGGCATGGCGGCCGCCGAGGTCGTCGCGGGCTTGAACGATTCGCCCGCCGACGACCTGCCCGAGGAGATCGAGACCTGGATCGAAGAGCAGCGCGGCCGCAGCGAGACCGACCTCTCGCCGCTGGCCTTGGAAGCGCTCGAGCGCATCCAGGTGAAGTGCGAACTGATCGACCAGTTGAAGAAGTGCGGCGAGTACGATGTCTGGATCGCCGTCGTGAAAGACCTCGAACAGCGCCTGAACGGTGACGACGTATCGGACCCCAAATGACGACCTCGGAACGCACCGTGAAACACGATCCGCGCAACGAAGCGGCCTCTCAGCCGGGCGCGGATCCGCGCGGGATCCTGATCGTCGATCTCGGCACGCAGTACGCGCAACTCATCGCGCGCCGCATCCGCGAGGCGCATACCTGGTGCGAGATCGCGCCGCCACGCAAGGCCTTGGAGTACGCCGCGCGCATGAACCTCGCCGGCATCGTGCTGTCCGGCGGCCCGGCCTCTGTGTACGCGGACGACGCGCCGGAAGTGCCGCGCCAGCTCCTCGAACTGGGCGTGCCGGTCCTCGGCATCTGCTACGGCATGCAGTGGATGAGCCAGGAACTCGGCGGCTCCGTGCAAGGCGCCGACAAGCGCGAGTTCGGCCGCCGCGCGATCCACGTCGAGCGCGCGCAAGGCATCTTCGAAGGCGTCACCGGCGACACGCTGGTGTGGATGAGCCACGGCGATCAAGTCGTGCGCCTGCCGGCCGGATTCGAAGTCTACGCCTCCAGCGACACCTGCCCGTTCGCCGCCGTCGGCGACCCCGCGCGCGGTTTCTTCGGTGTGCAATTCCATCCCGAGGTCAGTCACACGCAACTCGGGACCGAGTTCATCACGAACTTCGTCTACAAGGTCTGCGGCCTGAAGGGCGACTGGCAACCGGCGAGCATCGTCGAGCGCGAGATCGAGAAAGTGCGCGCGCTCGTCGGCACCGACGGCGAAGTCGTGCTGGGCCTCTCGGGCGGCGTCGACAGTTCGGTCGCGGCGGTGCTCGTGCACAAGGCGATCGGCGACCGACTGCACTGCATCTTCGTCGACAACGGTCTCTTGCGGCACGGCGAGCGCGACATCGTCGAGGCGACGTTCAAGGAGCACATGGCGATGGACGTGACCATCGTCGACGCTACGGATCGCTTCATGGGGAGCTTGAAGGGCGTGACCGACCCCGAACAGAAGCGCCGTTTGATCGGCCGCGACTTCGTGGACGTGTTCAAACACGAAGCCCTGCGCTTCAAGAGCGCTCATTTCCTGGGCCAAGGCACGCTCTACCCCGACGTGATCGAATCGGTCGCGGCGCACGGCGGCAACACGGCCGTGATCAAGAGCCACCACAACGTCGGCGGCCTGCCCAAAGACCTGAACATGACGCTGGTCGAGCCGCTGCGCGAATTGTTCAAGGACGAAGTGCGCGCGATCGGCCGCTTCCTCGGGATCGATGCGCGCATCGTGAACCGGCAGCCTTTCCCCGGCCCTGGACTCGCCGTGCGCATCGTCGGCGAGGTCACGAGCGAGCGCGCGCGCATCCTGCGGGCTGCGGATCACATCGTGACGAGCGAGATCGAAGCCGCCGGACTGCACACGGGGCTGTGGCAATACTTCGCGGTGTTGCTGCCCTTGCGCTCCGTCGGCGTGATGGGGGACGCGCGCACCTACGAGTACACGTGCGCGCTGCGCGTCGTCGAAAGCTCCGACGGGATGACCGCCGATTGGGCGGCACTCCCGACCGAGCTGTTGCGCAAGATCTCGAGCCGCATCAGCAACGAGGTGCGCGGCTTCAACCGCGTCGTGCTCGACATCTCGAGCAAGCCGCCCGCGACGATCGAGTGGGAATAGGCGCGGATTCCGGACCCGCCCATGGAAGGGGAACCCGAATTCGAGAACGCCGCACCTCCGCGACCGGGCCGCACGGCGTTGCGCTGGATCGCGGGGATCGTGCTGGCCGCGGGGCTCCTCTCCGCGCTGACGGCGCTGCTCGTAGCTCGCTGGCACGACGCTCAACTCGAAGCTGCGAACGCGCGCGTCGCGGCGGCGACCCTCCAGTACGAACTGCGCGATCGCGCTGGAGATCCGCGCACCAGCGCGTGGACGGGCTGCGTGCCCGAAGGTCTCCTCGAACACGTCGCCGCGGTCGAGCGCCGGATCGATGCCGGCGAATTCGATATGGAGTTGCGCACGCGCGGTCAACTGGAGGGCGCGGTGGGGCGCGCGCTCTCGATCGCCGGCGCACCCGACCGTGCTGCTCGCCGTTGTCAGAGTGCGCTGGAGGCGCTGACGAATGCGGGCGTGAACCTGCGCGAGCGCTTGTTGAGCCGGAAATTTCCAGCGGTGAGCGGATCCCTGGCCGAGGAGCGCAGCGCGGCGCGCTTGGACTGGGCGCGCGCCTTGCTCGCTGCCGGTGACTTGGACGCGGCCTTGCGCGAGGCTCTGCTCGCGGTCGAGGAATTCGAGCAGCTCGAAGCCCTGAAGACCGGCGGACTGGTTTTCCTGCCCGGTCTGCCTCCGTCGTCCGGCGCTCGGCTGGTCGCGGCCGAAGCGGTGCTCGCGCTCGGTGATCTGGAGCGCGCGCAAGCGCTCGGCGTCGCGGTGTTGCAGACGGAGCCGGGCCTGTTCCACACCAACGAGAACTCCGCGCACTCGGTGCTGGCCGCGGTCGCCGGCGCGCGCGGGGATCACGAGACGGCGGTGATGCACCGCCGCGCGGCGCTGGAAACTCTGGGCCGCTTCGCGGACGAAGACGGCGAGCCGCGCGCGCGCCGCTCCTTCGAATTGGCACAAGCGCTGGCCGCGGGACCGCAGGCAGGTTGGAGCGAAGCCGTGGGCCTCTTCGAACGCTCGCTGCTCGCGCGCCGCGCGGGCGCGTGCGGAGATTGCGACGGACTCGCGCAGCATCTCGCGGCGCTCGGCCGCTGTCTCGCGCAGACCGGCGATGCGCGCGGCGCGCGTGCGGCGCTCGGGGAAGCGACGGCGATGCGCGAGCGCCTGTTCGGCGCGGACGATCCGCGCACGGTCCAAGTGCGCCAGGAATGGGATCAGATCGCGACGCTCGAGACCGCGCTCGAACGCGAAGAAGCCGTGCGGCGTGCGGCCGTGGCCGACGCGCCCAAGGACGAAGACACGCACGCGCACGTCGTCGAACTGAACGATCTGGCGCGCGCCTTGAAGGCCGCCGGCAAGGTGCGCGAATCCGAGCCCTACTACGCGCAAGCGTTGGCGATGCAAGTGCGTCTCGTCGGACAGCAAGGCGGCGGTGACGACGCGGGCGTGGCGACCTTGATGAACAACCTGGGCCTCGTGAAGGCCCAACTCGGCGACAGGAAAGGCGGCCGGCGACTCTTGGAAGATGCGCTCGCGATGCGGCGGCGCCTGTTCCTCGACCACGACATGGACGTCGTCGAAAGCCTGATCAACGTCGCCTCATGGCATCACGCGGACGGCAACTTCGAGCGCGCGTTCGAACTCGAGAGCGAAGCCGTCGCTCTGTGCCGCCAGCTCACGCCCGGCGACGACATCCAACTTGCGATCGCGATCGACAACCTCGGCGCGACGCTCTCGGACTTGAAGCGCTACGACGAAGCGCTCGCGCTGCACCGCGAAGCGCTCGCGATGGAGCGGCGGCTCATCGAGGGCGACGATGCGACGATCGCGCAGACGCTCGACGAGTTGGGTGTGACGCTCTACCGCGTGGACCAGAATGCCGAGGCCTTGCTCACGCTGACCGAGGCCTTGCAGATGCGGCGTCGGTTGTTCGACGCGGACCACCCCGACATCGTGCGAACCTTGTTGCACACGGCCTGGGTGCAAGCCGACTCCGGCGACCACTCCGGGGCATTGCACTCCTACCGCGACGCACTCGAACGCAGTCTGCGCCGCCCGCACGCGACCGGCGAGGCGGCACTGGACGCCTTGGACGGCATCGGGGACGTCTGCGCCGCCGTCGGCTCCCATGCCACCGTCGCCGACCACGTGCTCGCCGCCGGGCGCGCACTCCTCGCGCTCGACTCCGCGTCGGCGGACGTGCGCGCGCGGTGCAAGCAGACCCTGGGTGCTTTCTATCGCTCCTGGGAGGCGGCCGGCCCGAGCCCCGAACGCGACGCGCGCGCCGCCGAGTGGGCCGGCTTGCGCTGACCCGGTCGCGCCTGCGAAAGATTCGTGTAGGAGCCCCCCGGCGCGCATTCCGCCCGTGGCCCACCGGGCCGACCGGTGCTAAGCTCCGGGTCCATTCACCTTGGAACCAGACACTCGAAGGAGTTTCATGAAGTTCTCGCGCTTGGCCCTTTTGGCCTGCTCCGCCGCGCCGCTCGTTCTGGCGCTCTCCCTGCCTGCTGATGATCTGAGCTTTCACCCGTCCGCCAACACCGAAGTGGCGAAGACGCTGAAGCTCGATGTCGAGATGCGCATCACGGAAGCCTCGGCGACCGCCAACGGCGAGCCGATCCCGCCCGAGTTCCTCGACTCCATCAAAGAGAACTCGCTGATCGCGAACATGCTCATCGGTGTGACCGAGAAGTACGTCGAGACCAAAGGCGGCAAGCCGATCACGCTGCTGCGCACGTTCGACACGATGAGTCTCGACGTCGAGTTCGGCGAAGACTCGAACGCCAACGAGGACTTCAAGGACCCCGAAGGCAAGACGGTCGAATTCCAGTGGGACGAGAAGGAAGGCGTCTACACCAAGAAGTACAAGGACACGGAAGGCGACGAGGCTGAACTGGCCGACCTGGATCCGGACATGGATCTGCGCGTGCTGCTGCCCGAGAAGAAGGTCTCGGCGGGGGACACGTGGGAAGTCGCGGCCAGCCGGCTCAAGCCGCTGTTCCTTCCGGGCGGGATGATCACGAAGGGCGGCGGCGAAGACGCGGGCGAGTTCACCAAGATCCGCAGTGAACTCGAGTCGCAGTTCTCCCAGTTCCTGAAGGAGTTCAAGGTCCTGTGCACCTACAAGGGCACGAAGGAAGTCGGCGGCAAGACTGTCGCCGAGATCGAGTTCACGTTCGACGGCAAGATGCGGATCGACATGGGTTCGATCATCGAAGAAGTCCTGACGTCGCAGGCGCCCGAGGGCATGCCCGAGATGGATATCAAGGCGCTGTTCGGCATGAACCTGAAAGGTGACGGCACCATGCATTGGAACATCGCCGCCGGCCACCTCGCGAAGTTCGAGATGAAGGCCGACGCGGGCCTCGACATCGACGTCGAAGTGCACGCACAAGCCGCCGATCAGCCGATGGACGTGATCATGACCGGCAAGGCCGAAGGCAAGCTGGAGTGGGAATTGGCGCCGAACTGAGGCCAGGATCACCGCGCCAGACCGACGACGGGCCGCTCGCTGCGGCCCGTCTGCATTTTCAGGCGAGTGGAGTTCGTGGTCGTTGGCGTCGGCGTGGCGCAGAGGGCGGTCTGGTGCGGTCGCGGAGGCCCGACCAGCAGGACTTCTGGACGGACAACGAATGCAGCTCGTGAACGCGGAGCGACCGACACCCAACGCGGGCAACAAGACTTCCAGGCCGACACCGAACCCCGCCCCGCAACGCTTCCAGACCGACGACGAACACAATCCATCCACGCTTCCAGTCCGACACCGAGCCCCATCCCTCAACGTTTCCAGTCCGACAACAAACCCCGTCCCGCAACGCTTCCAGTCCGACACCGAACAAACCCCTCAACATTTCCAGTCCGACACCGAACACACCCAATCAGACCCCACCCCATTGTTGACCTCGGGGGAGGCGGTTTGCGCGGTACTCCGCGCGAATCGCCTCTCCCGAGGCCGCGCTGCGAAGCACGCGTCGAATGCCGTTGCTCCCCAGTTTGCCGGGATCTTCTCTTCTGCCTCTCGGGCAGTGGTGTCGCGTGGGAGATGTGCTCTGACGTTCATTCAGCACTCACTGCCGAGCGAGAGTCGCTGATGGGCATGACTCACGAAGCGCGAAGCAGAAGAACAGAGCGAAGCAAGCCGAAGAGCAACGGCATTCGACGCATGCTCCGCAGTGCGGCCTCCTGGTTCGCGGTTCGCGCGGTGGTGTTCGTCCGAGTTTGACCGTACCGAGCCAGGCTCGTGTGGTGCATCTTCGCCGGTGTAGAGCCGCGCGCCGGCGCGCGGCTCTACG
>JAEUIA010000044.1 GCA_016795245.1 Planctomycetota bacterium
CACCGGCGAAGATGCACCACACGAGCCTGGCTCGGTAAGGTCAAACTCGGACGAGCGCCACCGCGCGAACCGCGAACCCCGAGGTCAACAATGGGGTGGGGTCTGGTTGGGTGAGTTCTGTGTCGGACTGGAAACGTCGAGGGATTGCGTTCGGTGTCGGACTGGAAGCGTTGCGGAGTTGGGTGGCGTGTCGATCTCGAAACGTTGGGCGGGGTTGAGTGTCGGACGAATGATCTCTCGCTTCTGCGCTCAGCCTCGGTCTAGAAGCGTCGTCGGACGCGGCATGCGACGGCTCTGCGTGTGGACTGCAGTCGCTCGCCTCGCCGCCGCTCGTGCGCTCCGCGCAGCGCCAGCAGAAGCTTCACTCGTCGGAACGGGGCTTCCTTCCACGGCGTCGAGAATGCGGGTGGGCCCCTGAAATCCGTGTCTCGCTCATGGGGCCAAAGGCCAGGTCGTGAACACTCCCTCGGATCCAGCGATAGGGGACCGAAGGCCGTGTCAGGAACACGGCCTTCGGTACTCCCCCGGTGCGTCAGGATCGCACCAGCGGGACCGCATCACGGGCTTCCCAGTACCCATGTGCGTTCAGCTCATCCCAGACCATTCAGGAGCCTCGTCCGCGAGCTCACACTCGGCTTCGGCCCGACCTGTAGGCCGCGAGGAACACAAGTCCCTCGACGATCCACACAGCCAGGACGATCAGTCCAGCGTCGACAAGCAACTCCATCGGTTCACCTGCAGCGCGCGTGACGTGCGCCATTCTCTCACGGACACAGGGATGAATCGGGCGAGTCGGCGCCAACTGATACCCATGAAACGAGAACTTCCTCGCAAAGTTCGGATTCTTGAAACCGGGGCGCACTCCGCACGTCGAGTGGAGTGGTGATCGAGAGAGTCGAAAGGTTGGGCCCGCCCGAGGAGCGCGCCGAAGTTCGCGGCGCACCAGCGCGACTCGGGCCTGCGGATTGCGAGACCCTTTCCGTGACCGAACTCGTCGCATCGATCGTGGGCGGCAATCGCGGCGCGGTGGCTGCCGGACGGATCGGACAGGCGCCAGACCTGGGAGCGATCGCGCGCTACTCGCGGCGGCGCGTTCAGCTCGAATTCGGCTTGTCACGGAGAGGGGCGGATCGGTTGGTCGCCGCATTCGCGCTGGGTCGGCGCGTCGAGCGCTCGCTGCGCCGGCCGCGCGCGTCGATGCGCACGCCTTCGCTGGTGAACGATTTGCTCGCGCCGGATGTGCGCGGTCTGGCGTACGAGACCTTTCACGCGCTGTTGCTCGACGGGAAGCACCGTCTCCAGCGCGTGTGCCGCGTCAGCGAGGGGACCTTGACTTGTTCGCTCGTGCACCCGCGCGAAGTGTTCGGTCCGGCGCTGCGCGAGGGCGCAGCGGCGCTGATCGTCGCGCACAATCACCCCTCCGGCGATCCCGAGCCCTCAGCCGAGGACATCTCGGTCACTCGGCGCCTGATCGAAGCCGGACGCCTGGTCGGAATTCCGCTCGTCGATCACGTCGTGATCGGAGAGGGGGGCTTCGTGTCGATCCGCGAACGCATCCGGTTCGACGCTTGATCAGGGCTGCTGGAGGCGCGCGACCAGCACGGCGAGAGCCGCGACCGCCGCGGTCTCGGTGCGCAGGATGTGGGGCCCCAAGCGGATCGCGTGCGCGCCGGCCGCGTCGAGGCGCAGTTCTTCGGCCGGCGTGAAGCCGCCTTCGGGGCCGATCAGCAGCACGAGCGGATGTGCGCGGTCGCAGCGCGCGGCGTCCAGGGGGCCGAGGTCCGCGGTGCTCGCGCGCGGATCGCAGCGTACCCACGTGGCCGGGCCGCGCTGCGCCAGCGCCTCGATCGAGAGCGCGTCCGAAATTTGCAAGTTCCATAATCGGCCCGATTGCTTGCAGGCTTCGGACGAGATTCTGTGCCAGCGCTCGCGCCTGCCCGCACCCTCGAAGCGCGCGGCGGCCTGACTGCGCTCGCACACGAGCGGGACCAGGGCGGCCGCGCCGAGTTGCACCAGACTGTCGATCATTTCCTCGGCGTGGCTCGCGCGCGGCATGGCCACGGCGACTTCGATCCAGGGGAGGGCCGCTCCCAGCGCACCTGGGGCGGGCTCGGAGACGGCCGGACCGGCGAGTTCGGCCTCGACGCCGCGCTTTTCGACGCGCGTGAGCAGCAACGGCCAGGCGTGCCCGGCGCCGTCGATCCCGATACAGGTATCGCCAGCGACCATGCGCAGGACGACGCGCGCGTGCTGCGCATCCCCATCCGCGAAGTGCACGCGCCGCGTAGTCCGCACATCGAACGGGGCCAGCAGGAAGCGGCGCTCGGCCGCCTGACCGGGTCGATCCTGGCGCGGGCTCATGGGCTGGATTCTTGCAGGGCCGGTCCCGCGGGTACATGGGCGACTGCTGGCCCCCTTGGGTGTGCACAATCTCCAGACTGTTCGAACCGCGCGCGCGGGGGGGCGGTTTGTTACAACCCCCCATCCCCCGGGTAGTTCGACTTGCGCTCCGGCCAGGACCGCCGGCCAAGGCTCCTGAGCCCGACCCACCCCAAGCCCCATTCGCTCATGGAAAACCGCTACTCCTTGCGCTTCGAGTCGGGAGAGCGCCGGGGCGAATCGATCAGCATCCCCTCGGGCGGCATCACGGTCGGTCGCAAACCCGGAAACACGCTCCAGATCCTCGACAACTCCGTCTCCGGCAGCCACGCCGTGCTCTCGATCGAAGGCGACGGGGTGCTGCTGCGCGACACCGGCAGCACGAACGGCACGCGCGTTGGCGGTCAGCGCGTGCTCGAGCAGCGGCTCGCACACGGCGACACCGTCTTGTTCGGCAACATGCGCTTCACGTTCCACGACGCGCAGCACGCAGGCGGCGACAAGGGCGACGGGATCGAGATCGAAGGCTTCGACGAGCCGCTTCCGGCAGAGTCCGCGCTGACCGCGACGACGGTCACACCGGGCGTCGAGGGTTGGGCGCGCGTCAGCCCCGAGCATCTGGCGCAGTCGAAGTCGCGTTCGCTCGCAGGCATCGCAGGCGTCGGTGTGCTGGCGCTCGTCGGCGCAGGCTTGTGGTTTTGGTTGCAGCGCGGCGGTGGCGGCGAAGGTGCCGGCGGAACGGCTGTCGTGCCCGTGCCTGAGAACCTGCTCGCCGCGGGCTTCTCTTTCGAAGACGACGAAGGTGCCTGGTCCAATGCCGAAGGCACGCCCACGGGATTCGTGCGTTCCGGTCCCGCGCACCGGAGCGGCGCCTTCGGCATCGAAGCCGACCTCGACGACGGTCAGTGGGCGCTCTACCGCTCGCGCTCCGTGCGCGTCAGCAGCGGACGAGCGCTGGCTGCGCGCGCCTACCTGCGCACGAAGGGCGCCGCCGAAGGGCGCATCGGCATCGAATTCACGAACCCCGAGATCAGTGGCGCGATCACCGCCGGACCGACCATCGTCTGGTCGGCGCCGCTTTTGGACGCGCAGAACTTCCAAGCGGTCGAACTCACGAGCCCGGTCCCGAGCGGCTGGTCGCAAGCGAACGTCGTGATCCTCGCGCGCTGCGCTGCTGGCGAGTCGGGCGAGGTCGACGCCGACGATGCGTGTCTGGTGCCCGCGATCAGCGAATCCAAGCCCGCCGCCAGCGTCGCCGGTGCTGAATTGTTCGTGCTCGGCGAAACTGCGATGACCGCGCAACTCGTGCGCTCGGAGCGCGTGTTGTTCTCCGGCCTGTGTTTCACGACGGCCGGCGACGAACGTGGGCTGTCGGCCGGCGCGCTCACGGCGCGCAACGACGGTGAGCGTCTGGCGATCGAGCCGCGCGGCGCCGCCGCGGTGCTCGTCTTGCGTGCCGAGGAGCCGCTCGCGCGGGCGCGCGTGGCGACGATCGGCAAGGACGGCTACCGGACGCACGCTCTCGAATTCGAACGCACCGCAGTCGAAACACTCTTGCTCGGAAGCGGCGGCGACATGGTGCGCATTCAACTGGCGCAGCCCGCCACGGTGCGCTCGACGCCCGAAGGCGGCTCGGCCAGGATCGTCGTGACACCGGCTTCGAAACTCGAAATCCAGCTGGATTTCGCTGCCGAGCGCAAGGAGGCGGGCAACGTCGCCTATGCCGCGCGCGGCGCGGAGCAGCGCGGCGAATTGGGCAACGCGATCGCGCAGTGGCAGACCTTGTTGAACGGGTTTCCGTACGAGGACGCGCTGGTCAACGAAGCCGAAACCGCGCACGCGCGTCTGGTGCAGAAGGGGCTCGAGGAATTGCGCGACGTCGAAGCGGCGGTCGAGCGCGCGCGCTTCTTCCGTCTGGCCGACTTGTACAAGGAGTGCCGCAAGTCCGCGTTGACACTCGCTGAGCGCTATCGCCAAAGCGAAGTCGAGACCCAGGCGCGCAAGGTCGCCGACGCCGTCACGACCGACATCCGCGAACTCGAGATCGACGTGCACAAAGCGGAGCGCGCGCGCATGCGGGGCATCCTGGCCGCGCTCGAAGCGCAGGGTTCAACAGCGTTGGCGAGCGAAGTTCGTCGCTACCTGAACGAGCAACTCGGAGAACAGAACTAGATGGCCCGCACCGTCACAGGCGTCGACATCGGCCTGCGAACCGGCAAGTTCCTGCGCGGTTCGTACAAGGGCAACACGTTTCACGTCACCGACTTCGAAGTCGTCGCACTGAACTCGAAGGAGATCACCGCCGGGTGGAGCGCCTGCAGCCTCGGCTTCAAGCCCACCGGTGCGCGCGTCGGCTTGACGGGTCGCGATGTGAACATCCGCTATACGCGCGTGCCGCGGGTCCCGGACTGGCAGCTCAAGAACCTGATGCGTTTCGAGGTCGCGGAGATCGGCGACCAGTCCGGTTCCGGTGTGGCCTCCGACTTCAACGTGCTGCCCGCGTTGCCCGAGATCGAGGGTGAAGACGTCGTGCTGCTGGCGTTGGCGCGCGAGTCGTTCCTCGAAGCGCACAGCTCCGGTCTGGAGCAGATCGGCGGCAAACTCGACGCCTTCTCGCCCAACGCCGTCGCGCTCTACAACGCGTTCCTGCGCTTCGGCGTCGTGCAGGACGAAGTCGTGCTCGTCGCGAACATCGGACACGACAACCTCGACATCGTCATCACACGTGGGCCGGACTTGTTGTTCGCGCGCAACTTGACCGGCGGATCGCGCCTGTTCGAGGAGTCGATCGCGCACCGCATGGGCGTCTCCGGTGAGAAGGCGCGCGAGCTCAAAGAGACACTCGTCGATCTAGACCCGCACGCGCGCTTCACCGACAGCAACGCCGAGAAGTCCAGCCGCGCCGCGCTCGCGGGCGCCGGCCAGCTGTTGTCGCTGCTTCAGTCGGCGATCTTGTTCTGCAAGAGCCAGGTCAAGATCACGGGCCTCAAACTCGACCGCGTGCTCCTCTGCGGCGGTGGAGCGGCGATCAAGGGGCTGCCGAAGTACCTGTCCGCCGGGATGTCGGTGCCGGTCGAGATCTTCGATGCGTTCCGCGTGGTCAACACGGATGCGCTCGCGCCCGGAGCGAAGGCAGCGCTCGAGGACAACAAGCTGGAAGCCGTGGTCGCGCTGGGCCTCGCGACGATGGCGTCCGACGACGACGCCTGGGGCATCGAGATCCTGCCCGCGTCGGTGCGCAAGAAGCGCGAATTCCTCGGCGGGCAGTTGTTCCTGATCGCGGCCGGTGTGTTGGCTCTGGCGTTCCTCGGCTACCACGCGTGGCGCACGCGCGACGCTCTTGAAGACGCACGCAAGCAGGCGTCGCTGCTCGACGCGCAGTACAAGAAGGCCAGCGCGACGCACCACCGCGCCGAAGAGATGATCGCCGAGAACAAGAAGCTGGCGGCGTTCACCACCGAACTCGCGCAGCTCAAGGGTTCAGGTGAGCAAGTCGCGCGCGGCATCGCGCTGTTGCAGGACCACCTGCCCGCGAATTTCTGGGTCACGAAGCTCTCCGCCGACTACCGTGCGGACCCCGAGCTGGGGCTGGTCGGCAACGACAAGCGTCCGACGCTGTCGATCGAAGGCAAGGCGCGCGAAGGCACGAATTCGCTCTCGGTGCTGTACGAGAGTTTCGTCACCTCGCTGACGGCGAAACTGCCGAAGACGGCGCGCCTCAACCAACGCTTGACGCCCAGCGGCTCCAAGTTCACGGTCGATTTCTCGCTGTTCGCGCCGCCGCTTCCGAACGCGGATGCCGCCAAGGAGGGGAACTGATGGACTTCTCCAACTACTGGCAGGAGAACAAGCGCTTCCTCGTCACCGTGGCGTGCGGAGTGCTCGTATTCGCGATCGGGTGGATGCTGGTCGACAACTACTTCGGCGCGGATCTGCGCCGCCAGCGCTCGCTGGCGACTTCGACCGCCAACAAGTTGAAGAAGGACGCGCTGTACGCGCCCGCCGACCTGGCCGAAGCCGAAAAGGAAAATGCCGAACTCGTGCGCACGACGGAGACCTTGTCGAAGGCAGCGGCGTTCGCGCCGCGTCCGGAGTTCGTGCTGGATCCGCGCCGTGATTCACCCAGCAGTCAATACTTCGCGGCGGTGTCGGCCGTGCGCGAGGACCTGTTGCGGCGCGCGGGCCGCGCGAACATGCGCTTGCCCGAAGACCTGGGTCTGCCGGCGCTCTCGCCGTCGCGTGAACCTGAGATCGCGCGCTACCTCGAAGCGCTCGATCTGGTCGATCGGGCCGTGCGCACCGCGCTCACCGTCGGCTGCGAGCGCATCGACAAGATCGAGATCAAGCTCGACCAGCGCTTGAATTCACGCGAAGGTCTGGGCCGGATCGAACGCACGCGCATTGCATTCACGCTCTCCGGCAAAGGCGCGCCGCTGGCGGCGTTCCTGTCGCTGACACAATCCGCGGGTGCGACGGACGAGAACGGCAAGGCACTGCTCGGTCCGCTGTTGATCGAGAAGGCCGACATGGTCCCGGCACGCACCGGCACCGAAGCGACGCTGGACGTGGTGTTCGTCTGCGCGCGCCTGACACAAGTCGTCGAGAGACCCGACCAGTAAGGCGGCCCACCGAGCATGTCGTTGCGCAAGGAACAGGTGGTTTTGATCGGGACGGTGGCCGTTCTAGGTCTGCTCGTGTGGCAGACCATGGGCGCCTACGAAGTTCGCGGCGGTTCGGTGAAGCGCGCGGACGCGCCGGAATTCGTGCACCATCCCGCACCCGACACGACGCTCGTCTTGCCGGCCGAACGGAAGTTGCGCGACAGCGTGCGCGACTTGTTCTCGCCGCCCAGCGACACGCGTCCGCTGCCGCCGCTGACGCTCATTCCGCCGCCGATCGTGCCGCTCGCGCAACTGCGTCCGCCGCCCGTTCCCGGACCCGGTGTCGCGCTCTACGGCCGCTTCTTGCGCGAGAACAGCGCCGCGCTGGACGTCCCCGACTTGTTCGTCGAGGCGGCGGAGGCGGTCGACCTGGCTGACGTCGCGTCCGTCACGTACGACAACGTCAAGCCCGCGTCCGGCACTGCGTTCACACCCGAGCAGATCGCAGCACGCCTGCGCAGTCACAAGAAGGTCTACGACTGGATTCGCCTCGGCGATTTCCGGTTCGGGCAGATCCGCAATCCGGATCGCTACACGCTCGCGAAGCGGCCGAACGAGGACATCCTCTTCGTCGAGTTCAACCCCGAGACCGGTCAGCCCAGGTTCCCTGGCGCGCCGCCGGCTGCGATTCCGCGCAAGACCGTCAACGAATTCGATTTCGCCGACAACGTCCCGAACCAGATCGAGATGCGGCGCGTTCAGTTCGGCGATCCGCTGCCGGCCTCCGAATACGACCTGGCGCTGACGTTCGCGGCGTGGTGCATCGAAGAACGACTCGTGACTCCGCGCGCGCTCGTCGTGGCCGAGGAAATGTACCGGCGCGCATCGCGTGTCCTGGTGGAAGACCCGGCGCCGCGCCTGGGGCTGGCGCGCGTGTACGAAGCCGGCTTCCAATTCGAGAAAGCGTTCACCGAATACAAGGCGCTGCTCGACGGCAATTTGAAGGGCAATCCGCTCGTCCTCGTCAGCCTGGCGGGTCTGTACGAACGCTTTCACATGACGGCGACGGCGGGCGCGCTGCTCGTCGAAGCCGAACGCGCAGGTCGGACTTCATGGCAGGTGCAGGAAGCCTTCGGTCGCTTTCAGTTGAACCAAGGCCGCGCCGCCGACGCCGTCGCGCACTTGCGCCTCGCGATCGAATACGAGCCGCAAGGAGCCGAGACGAAGCGCGCGCGCACGCGCCTGCGCACGCTGTACGGATCTGCACTTCTGGCGAACGGTCAGGCGGCCGAAGGGCGCGATTGGATCGAGAAGGCCCTGCAGTCCGATCCGACGGACCAGACCGCGCAGGCCGCGTTGATCTGCGCCAAATTGATTGCGCCGAAGAGCGGCGCCACGGATGGACCACTGATCGCGTCACCCGGTCAGGGTGCAGGCGAGTCGCAAGGCTTCGAATTGCTGCTCGCGAACGGACTGGCGCAGATGTCAGCGCGCGATGCCGCGAATGCACGTCTCGCGAAGGCGAATCTGGTCGCCGCCGCCGCGGTCGACCCGCTGCGCGCGGGCCTCGCGTGGCGCGCGCTGTCGTACCTCGCTGAGAAGACGAAACACCCCGAAGAGGCCCTGCGCTACATCGAACTCGCAGCCGAGAACAATCCGCTCGACGCGTGGACGCTGTATCAGCGTGGACGGTTGCTGGCCGCGAAGGACGATCTCGAAGGCGCAGCGGAGTCTTTCAAGGCTGCGCTGGATCGTGAGATCGGTTTCGTCGACGCCCTCGCGGCGCTCGGTGCGCTGGAGCATCGGCGCGGCAATTTCGAAGCTGCGGACCGCTACCTCGAGCGCGCGCTGGCGCTCGATCCTTCGCTCAGCAACGCGCTCGCACTGCGCGGCGTGAACAGCCTCGAGGTCGGCGAGATGCGCGACGCCGAGAAATACTTCAAGGCCGTACTGGCCACCGATGCCGATCATCCGACGGCGCGCAACGGACTCGCGTGGTGCTTCTATCGCCGCGGCGATTCGACCGAAGCCCTGTCGAGGCTACGTGAACTCGACGACAACCGGCGCGCACTGCCCGAGAGCGATTTGCACCGCGTGTGGGCGCGCGGCCAGATCGATCGGATCGTCGATCACCTCGAAAAAGTGGTGTGGACTGACCGCTTCGACCGCGCGTCGCTGGCGTACAACTATGGGCTGCAAGAAAACAACGGCCCGACCCTGTCGATCCACGACGGGATGGTCACGCTGGCCGGTGCATTCAAGGCCAACGGCCGCGCGCGTCTGTGGCAAGTGCGCAGCGCGAGTGACTTCGTCTCGCTCGAAGCCCGGCTGACGGTGCGTACGGGGACGACGGCGCGCGTCGGACTCTTCGTTTCGCGCGAGACGCAGCGCGGTGGCGAGAACACGGTCGACGCCGAGATCACTGCCACACGGCACAACGAGCCCGGCAAGAACACCATCCAGACGCGCTACATGAAGCGCGGCGAAGAGGATCTGCCCTACACCGACGTCATCGGCTTCGAATGGAAGCTGGACACGCCGGTCGTCGTGCGCATCGAGCGCACCGGCGAGAAGGAATCGCCGCAGATTCGCGTGCTGTTCGACGGCTTCCCGGTCCTCGACGGCAAGGCTATTCCGGCTCTGGGCCGTACCACGAACGAATTGCGCCTGGGCGTGTTCGCCGAAGGCCAGGTCGGACGCGTCGTGCAAGTCGACATCGACGACATCGAGATCGTCCAACGCGAGCGTGGCAAGTGAAGTACCGACTGCAATCCACTCGCTACTCCGGCTTCACCTTGATCGAGGTGCTGGCCGTCATCGTGATCCTCGGGATCTTGATGATCATCCTGTTGCCGCGCCTCGCCAAGATGAGCGACAAGGCCAAGGAAAAGGCCACGGGTGCGTGGTTGCTCCAGATCGAGACGGCGATCGGTGAGTACGAGCGGCATTTCGGCGACTACCCGCCGAGCCAATTCCAGGAGAAGTGGGGTGCGGCGCCGAATCTCACGAACCTGGGCGCGGAGACGCTCGTGATCTCGCTGTGGTCGACCGATTGGGGCGGAACGAGCCTGCAGGAAGACAAGTTCTCGAACACCGACAACGACGAAGCCAAGAAGAACCTCACGCGCTTCCCCGCGAACACGCTCTTCGAACTCAAGGACGAGTGGGGCAACCCGATCGCCTATTTCCACCGCCGCGACTTCGGGCGCGTCGACACCTACGCCGTCGTGAATCCGGAGACGGGCGAGGCCGAAGAGAGCCGCGTCAAGGCCTACATGTCTCCGACGACGAAGACGTACTTCAACTCGAACAAGTTCCAGCTCATCTCGTCGGGGCTGGACGGCATGTTCAACACGGACGACGACATCACGACCTTCAAGCGCGACTGAGAGCGTCATGAACACGGTCGCCAGGCAAACGCACGAGGGGTTCACGCTGGTGGAACTCCTGATCGTGATGAGCCTCGTCGCCATCGTCCTGGGCTTGGGGCTCGGCGTGTTCGCGAACCTCGACGTCGGCGGGCGCGTGGCTGTCGGCAGCGTGCAGGACGTGCTGCGCGCGGCGCACAACTGGTCCGTCGCACGCAGTGCGCCCGCGCGCGTAGTCATCGACTCCAGAGCCGGCACGTTGGTCGCCCAAGGGCACCAGGTCGTCGGCACGTGGCACTTCGAAGACGACTCGTTCCGCGGGGCATTCGGGATCGACGGCGTCCGTTTCGGAGGCGAGATCGTCGCCGACGGATACCAAGGACGCGCGCTGTCGTTCGCCGGTGAACCGCCGCGGTCCCACGTCGATTTCCCCGTCCACCTGGATCCGAGTTGGGATCTCGCGGACGGTTTTTCGATTCGCTTCGCGCTGAAGCCCGCGGACGAGCGCGGCGGAACATTGATGAACGTCGGCGGCGCGGTGGGAATCGAAACGACCGGTGACGGCGCGATCAAGGCCTTCTTCTTTGCGCAGCGCACCGACGACGAGACCTCGAAGGGTCGCGGCGGCCGCGTGACGATCGCGACGCAGCCGCATGTGTTGGCGCCGAAGCGCTGGTCGCAAGTCGAAGTCCTGTACGACCGGGAGCGCTTCGCGATCCGCGTCGAAGGTCAGACCGCGGTGTTCGTCACCGAATCCGCGCCCGTCGCGCGCCTCGAAGGGCCGCTCGTGCTCTCGCCTTCGCAGAACGCGTTCCCGGGCGCGATCGATGCGCTCGTCGTGGCCGTCGTCGTGAGCGATGAACCGGTGCAGTTGCCGGCCGGTGTCGCGCTCGCAGCCGACACTCCACGCGCGGTGGTGTTCCAGGCCGGTGGGGGACTGGATCGCGATGTGCACCGCGAAACCTTGCGCCTGGTGATCGAGTTCGACGACGGACGCAAGGAGACGGTGCTCGTGAATCTCTACGGGACGGTCGAATGAAGACCGTTACCAGCTCACACACGGATCAGGGCGGGTTCGCGCTCGTCGTCGTATTGCTCGTACTGCTTGCGCTGTTGATCTTGACGACGCCGTTCCTGGCCGGGGCGCGCAATGCCGACCGCGCGAGCACGCAGCTCGCGGATCGCGCCGAAGCACGCATCGGTTTGGATTCCGCTGCGCGTCACGCGCGCCAGTTCCTGGCGGATTCCTACCCCAGCGCGGATCTGGACAAGACGCCGTACTGGGACACGCTCGAAGAGATCAAGGTCACCAACGTCTTCGAGAAGGGCTTCCTCGACGCGAACGATCCCTACGGCGCGATGTGGGACATCGAACTGCGCGACGTCGCCGGCTTGATCGACTTGAACAGCGCGAGTCCGCACGTGATCGCGAACCTGATGAACCTCTCGGCACGCTTCACGCAAGTGACCGCACCCGACGCCAAGGAACTCGCGCTCTCGACGGCGCAAGGCTTCGAAGAAGGCGGATTCTTGTGGTGCGAAGGCGAGATCGTGCAAACGAAGAAGTTCGTCGACAGCACCGTGACCGATTTCGTGCGCGGCGTGCTCGGTCCGCCGGCGAAGACCGAGTGGCGCGGGGGGCCGCGTGCGCCGAGTTCGCACGGAGTCGGCACGCCGGTGATCGATCAACGTGCCGTCGCGCCGGTCTTGTGGCGCACGGCCACGGGCGAATCCGAACTGCGCACGTTCGAAGCGCTCGAGGAACTGCCGCGCTGCGGTGAACAAGTGATGGCGCTGAACCTGGGCGGCGGTGTGGCAGCGCCCGAACTGGCCGCCGACCTCGTCCGCCCGTTGCTGCTCCACGGCACCGTTCACGCCGGGCCGCGCGGTGGCCCCGTGTGGCAGCGCGCGGCGCGCGTCACCGAACCAATTCAAGGCAAGAAGGACGGGCGTCTGACGGTCGACAACGGCCGGTGGCTCAACATCGGTGCGACCGTGCGCATCCGCGACGGACAGACGACGGAGTTCGCGATCGTCCAGAACGTGCTGGGTGACGGTCGCGTCGCGCTCGACCACGTGTTGAACAACGATTACGAAGCCAACGCTGCGGTGCTCGACGTGCTCGTGCGCAGGCCGGTCAATCTCAACACGGCGAATCGGGTGGTGTTGATCGCGTTGTTCTCGAATCTGCAGATGATCGGGCGCAATTCACGCGTCACCTCCGACGAGGCAGCGCAGCTCGCAGACCTGGTGATCGAATCTAGACCGTTTACCGGGTTCGAAGATTTCCTGCGCCGCATCGTCTTGCCCGCGGCCGGGATCGAGAAACTGCCGAGCGATGCACCCGTTCATCCCGCCATGCTGGCGAAAGGCGAAGGCTTCATCGATCCCTGGGATGCGCTGGCGCTGTACCGCAACGGTCTGAATGCGAACGACGCAGGTTTGCGCTACTCCACCATGCCGTACTCGTTCACGACGTGCGACACCTACGCCTACGAATTGCGCTCGACCGTGAACGCGCTGTCCGGCGTCGAACGCTTCAGCGTCGTGCGCGACGAAGTCGCCGCGATCGTGCCGCAGAAGGAACTCGCGCGCTTGTGGGCCCGCCAAGAAGACTTCGACGAGGAATTGCGCCTCACTTGTGATGCGCCGTGGTGGGCGACCGGCCCGAATTCGACGACGCGCTACGACGGCGGCGCGGTGCCGCCTTCGCGCATGTGGGCGCACCTGGGCACGTACGAAGGTCAGGTCTATCTGCCCGGTGTCAGCGATACCTCGCAATTCCAGGACCGCGAGTCGCCGCCGATTCCCGAACACGTATTCGCGTCGCGCGAGGACCAGGGCTTTGCTCAATTGATGACGACGCGCGAAGCGGATCAATCGCAACGCCGCCAGGGGCGCGTGTTGCACTTCGATCACGAGACGCACGATCTCGAAGGCCGATATTTGCCGGACGCGATCGTCGGGCGCCTGACGGACGACGAACTCCTGAACTGGTCGCTGAAGAACCCGACCGCGGAGGACCCGCCGTTCCTTCGTCCGCTCGCGTTCTCGCTGTGGTTGCGTCCGCGCACCGTGGGCGAGGCCATGTACCTGGACGTCGGTGGCATCGACACCGAGGTCGATCGACTCTCGTTGCTGATCGAAGGCACGGATCTCGTCCTGCGCGTCGTCGACGGTTTTGGTGATCACCGCGACACGCCTCTGCGCGAGGCGGGCGAGTTGCGCTTTGCTCTGTCCGGCGCGGACACGCCGGGACTGCCGGCAGACGTATGGACGCACGTCGAGATCGACGTGCGCGGCAACCGCCCGAGTCAGATGCACATGCTGGTGAACGGCCTCAGCCACGGCGTGCGCACGCCGGGTCTCACGCGCTTGACCGGCGCGCTCGGACAGGGACAGAACTCGATCGGCGTCGAATCAACACTGGGTTTTCCGCCCAACTGCGTCATTCGCATCGGCAACGAGTTGATCGAGGTTCAGACCGCAGGCGGCAACACCTTCGACGCGACGCGGCAAGAGACGGGCAGGCTGGCCGGCTTCGGCGGGCGCACGGCGCGAGAGCGCATGACGACCTTGTCCGAGACGATCCCCATGGTGCCTGAGTCGCTCGCCGGCATCGAGACCTCTCACGCTGCGGGTACGCCGGTCGAGCTGTACGGCTACAGCATGCAGACCTTGACGTACATTCCGTCCGGGAGGGCGCAACTCGCGGGCGATCTGGGGCCCTACCGGACCGCGATCGCCGTCGGCGTCGAAGCGCAGCAAGGCGGCGCACTCGGCGAGCCGATCACGATCGGCACGTTCGGGTTCACGATCGGCAACGGCATGAAGGGCCTGAACAGCACGGTGACCGGTCTCGTGCTCGCGAGCGCGGACCAGGGGCTGGATCCGCAAAACCCGATCGCGGCTCAAGACTTCATGCCCGCCTTCCAACGCGACGGCGGCTACGCGGCGATCATCCAGATCGTTCCCGGACGTGATCAGACCGGCGAGCCGCTGCTCGACAACGACGGCGTCGTGGTCGGCGGGATCGAGATCGTGCGCTACACCGGCTGGCAGGGAAACGTGCTCAAGGTCGCGCAGGGTGATCGCGGCATCGCCTTGCCGGATCACACCAACTTGCCCGCCGGATTGCAGGGCATCATCGGCGGCCGGCGTTCGTTCGTGACACGCTGGCGCGACATCCTCGGTGTCGCGCCGCCGATCTACGAAAACCTCGGCAACCACGTGTTCGTCGTCCCGATCTCGATCGGCGTGCCGGGTGCGGGGCAGGTCAACGGCTTTCTGCAGGCTGCGGTCGGCAACTCGCAATTCGCGCAACTGACGCACATCGCCGACGCCGAGAAGACGGAGTGGGTGCGCTACGATTACTTCGACGCACAACACAGTCAGCTGATCCGCGACGACCCGGCGGCGTTGCTCACGCTGTACGGATTGCTGGTCAACGGCAACCCGCCCGCGATCCCGAGCAATCCCGGCGGTGGCGGCGGTGGTGGAGGCGGCGGCGGTGGTGGTGGTGGCAGCGGCCCCGGCGGAAAGATGTTCAAGGCCGTCGCTGCGCCGGTCGTTCCGGCCGCGCAACAGACTTCGAGCGGCGCCTGGGATCCGCGGATCGGCCAGAACGAGAACAAGCCCGAGGACTGGCCGATCTCGCGTGCCGTCGAGACCTCGTTCCAGTTTCGCGGCGTGATGGGCACCTACTCACACACGCACATGAGCGGCACACCGATCGTGCCCGTCTTCCGTGGTCCGGCGGCAGGCTTCGACGCCGGGCGATCGGGGCGCATGGACGCCGTGTTCCTGTCGCAAGCAGACGCCACGCACGCGGGCTGGCCGATGATCGTGCACCGCGCCTACGTGCCGAGCACGAACTACGAGGTGCTCGGTTGGCAAAACGCCGCACCGCCCGCGCTCCGACCCACGTCGGCGCCCGCCGTGGACCAGAACGGCGCACCGCGCGAAGGGATCACCGAGCCCTATCTGTTGAACTACAGTTGGATCGCCCTGCAGGATCGTTCGCCTGAACCCATCGCGCCGGGCACGAACGTGAATGCGCAGGTTGCGATCGTCGATTCGCGCCAGTTCGGTCGCATGGTCTGCTTCCCCTCCGGCGAGTTGCCGCGGCTCGTGTCGAAGGCCGTGGTCGGCGGCGGTGCGAACGGTGCGCCCGGTGTCATTCCGTCCGCCGTGGTGGACGAGATGGTGTTCGGTGACGCGCAATTCGGCCGCGGATCGCCGCTCGTCTCGGGTGAGGACGTCGCCGGCGCGAGTTTGATCCTGATCGAGAACCTGGGCGAGAGCGCCACCGACATGAAGGTCGCGCCGAAGTCGATCCGGGTCGCGCTCAAGAACCTCGCTTTCGATCACGAATACCTGGCCGACATGCCCAGCGACGGCGGCTTGCTGCGCATCGGCGACGAGATCCTGGCCTACAAGACGCTGCAATCGAACACGGGCGACATCACGATCGCGACGAACGGCCGCGGACTGCTCGGCACCAAACCCGGACCGCATCAAATCGGCGAGCCCGTGATGTTCCTCGAGCACCGCATCATGAGCGTGATGACCGGAACGCTCTCCGCGAGCGATGCGCGTATCGAACTGGCTTCGGTCGACGAGTTCCCGCCGTCCGGCACGGTGTTGATCGGCGAAGAGCTGATCAGCTACACCCGCATTCGCAACGGCGCTCTGGAAATGCCGCGCGGATCGTCGCTGCCGGGCAAGATGGATCAGCGCGCTGACGGCCTGTTCCGTGGCCGCTTCGGTACGACGCCCGCCGCGCATCAAGTCGGCGAACCCGTGATCCTGTTTCCGACGCGCTATCCAGATCTGTGGGCCGAGCGCGCCGACGCTCCTGAACTCGCGTACTTCGGGTTCTCGGTGTCGCAGCCGGCCGCTTACTTCAGTTCGTTCTTCTTCTCCAAGTCCGACACGCAATCGGCGCGCATCGGAGTCTTGCAGAAGGTGCGGAACGACGTCCCCTGGGATGCCGATCCCGAGACCGAACCGCGCATCAAGGTGTATTGGCAGGGCGAGAGCGAAGGCGCGGCGCTCGCGATCGACAAGCAGTCTGATCTGTTGCAGTGGCGCGTGTTCGTCGACTACATGCCCGGCGCATTCGATCTGAAGACGGGTCTAGCGCACGGCTGGAAGGAAACGCCGCGGCTCAAGCTGTTCAGCGCATTCTATCACGCACCGACGTTGGTGCTCTCGAGCGTGGAGCGATGAAACGCAGCACGCTACGCACCGGCCTCACACTCGTCGAGCTGACGATCGCGCTCGGATTGCTGGCGCTCTTGATGCTCTTCGTGATCCAGGTCTTTGACGGAGCGCTCTCGACCTGGCGCAACTCGGAGACGCGACGGTCGGTGATGGAAGCGTCGTCGGTCGTGACCGAACTCGTCACCACGGACTTGCGCGGCGTCGAGGGCGGCCCACGCGGCGATCTGCTGCTCGAATGGGTGATGTTCGACACCGACGGCGACGGCGTGCGCGAAACGAAGTGGCCGCGATTGCGGCTCGTGCGCCAGGCGTCGGGCGGGCAAGTGGCCCGCGTGCGGCACGCTGCGCGCCTCGCCTCCGATCCCAAGGCCAAACTCGCCGACGGCGAAGTCGTGCAATTGACCGCTCAGAGCCCGGAGCAACTGGAAGTCCTGTGGATGGTCGCGCCGGCTTCGGTCACCGACAAGGACGCGCGCAGCACCGGCATCCTGTGGCGCGGCGAGCGCCTCACGACCGATTCGAGTTCCAAATCCATCTTGGCGCACGACTTTTTCGGCGGTTCGAACCTGCCGCCTGCGGGCGTCACCTCCGAAGTCACGGGCGGCGTGTTGTGGATGGGCGTACTGCTCGCTTCGCAGAGCACGATCGTGCACGACGGCTGGAAGACCACGAGTCAACCCTCGGGAGCGGCGACTTCATGGGACGCATGGAGCAAGGACCGCCCGAACGCGAGCATGCACGCGTGGAATGAGCGACACGTCGGCACCACGGTCGCGAAAACGCGTCCCGTCTTGCCGCGGCGCGCGCGCATCGAGATCGAGATCGAACGGCCGATCGACCGACTGCGGCGCACGCGCACCGCGGACGTGATCGACAACCAGGTCGTAGCCGTGCCCGTCGACGACGGCAAGCGCATCCCGCTCGAGAGCGACGCGCACATCCTGGTCGACGCCGAGTGGATGAAGGTCGTGAACGTCGACGGTGACAAGGTCGTCGTCGAGCGCGGCCGCCGCGGCACGACGCCGGTCGGGCATCAGAAGGGCGCGATGGTCCACTGGGGTTTGCGCATGGTCACCGAAGCGACGATCGCTGCGCACCGGGAAGATTGGGACCTGTGAATCGCAACTTGCGCCATCCGCGTCGCGCGGGCTTCACGATCCTCGAAGTCGTGCTGGCCATGGCGATCTTCTTGATCGGGATGACGGCGATCCTGGGCCTGTTGACCTTCGGATCGGCGCTGTCGCGCACGGCTCACCTGCGCACGAGTGCCGCCACTGCCGTGCAAGCGGTGACCGCCGACCTGGAAGAGACGCTCTTTCCGCTGGTCGACGGCGAGGCCGGCGAGCCGCGCGCGATCGAAAAGCGCGAACTGCACGGCCTCACGCACATCGTGTATTCCGCCGTGCCGATCCAAAACCCCGAGCGTCCGCTCGAGTACCGCGTCGACGTCGAGATCGCCTGGAACTCGGGCGGCGTGCAGCGCGAGAAACGATTCACCACGATTCTGCTGCGGGAGGTACCCTTCGGGGAGCGACTCCGCCGCCGTTTCGTGGAAGACGACCAGAGCGCGTTGGCGCCGGCACGCGCCGCTGAACCGCGCGCCGAAGCGTCCGCGAAGGAAAAGAAGCCATGAAGATGATCTGCTGTGTGATCCTGTCCGCCACGGTCTGCGTGATCCCGTCCCGAGCTCAGGTGGCGACGCCTCCGGCGGCGGGCGCTGAAAATCAACTCGCGGCGCCGGTGGCGGCGACGATGCTGCGTCTGCGCGACGGCTCGATCCAATGGGGCTCGATTCAGACGCACGACCCCGAAGGTGTCGTGTTCGTGCGTCTAGACACGGGCGGTCGCGTGCGTTTGCCCTGGGCGTTTCTGCATCCCGAGGAAGAACGCGATCTGCGCACGCGCTTCGGCTACGTCGATGTGGCGGGCGAAGAGATTCTGATCGACGCTGATCACATCGTGACGGTCGAAGGCGCGGAGCTGACCGGTGTCATCATCGATCGCAGCGGCGACATGCTGCTCGTGAAGACCTCCAGTGCGACGATTCCGGTGCCGAAAAACCGCCTCGCGGGCGCGCCGACGATCGTCCAAGTGCCGGCGACCGAAGTGTTCACGCGCGCTGAGCTCTACGCGCAAGCGCTTTCGAACGCCGACGTTTCGACGGCCGAAGGTCAGTTCAATCTCGCGCGCTGGTGCGAGCGCATCCTCGATTTCGGGCACGCCGTCGAGCACTACAAGAAGGCGACCGCACTCGACGGCACCTTCCGGCCGGAAGACTTGCGCGTGTCGACGGAACGCGCGCTGGCCAAGGCCGCACGTCAGGACCAGGTCGACTACCTTTCGGACATCGACGCGCTGATCGCACGACGCCGCTACGACGACGCGCTCGCGCGCGCCGACGCCTTCAAGGAGAAATTCCCCGACAGTCCGCTCCTGGCGGAGGCCAAGAAAGCGCGCGACCGTTCGATCAAGGCTCGCGACAAGCACGTCGCCGAGCGCGTTGCGACGCTGTGGTTCATGCGCGCCGGGCAGCTGGCGCGGCAGATGTCGGCCAAGATGGGGGTCGAAGAGATCGTCAGCTACGTCGGCGGTCAGATGTCGCGCGACATTCTCGATTACGTGTCGCGCGAAGCGCAGAACCTGACCAAGGAAGCGACCCCGGAAGAGGTCAAGAAGCTCTGGCAGTTGCGTCGCAAGGTGCGCTGGAACCGCGCCTCCTACGGACAGGGGACCTGGCTTCTGGGTCGCGATGCGGCGCTCAAAGGCAACGAGCCGACCAAGGACGAGACCAAACCGCTGTCCGAGAAGGACAAGGAACGCGCCGATCTGCAGCAGAAGCTGGAGCGCTATCTGAAGAATCAGGAACTCGCGCGCAAGGCCAAGACCAGCGCAGAACAGAAGGACGATCGCGAGGCGGCGTGGAAGGAACTTTCCGCCGACAATCGCGCGAGTTGGACTTTGGCGTATTACTGCGAAACCTCCGGTGATTTCGAAGTGGACCCGAAACCGACTTTCACGAACTGCCGCGAGTGCGGCGGAGAGGGCACCCGCACGCTTTCGCTCGCGGGTGGCAACGTCAGCCGTGGATCGATCGGCAAGGGCCTGACGGATACGACGCTCGAATGCCCGACCTGCCACGGGCTCGGCGTCGTGCGCCGAATCTCGTATCGTTAGCGCCGCAATGACCCACCAAACTTCGCTCGCGACCGCGCTCACACTCGCGCTGCTCGCGGCCTGTGCAGCGGCTCCCAATCCCAAGCCCTCGAATGAGCCGGCGCCGTACCGGCCCACGCCGGAGGCGAGCCCCAAAGCCGTACGGCCGGCGACGGACACATCTGGGGCAGCGCAGAATCCAGCGGTGTCCGCGCCGCAGGTGAAGACGGTCGAACCGATCGTCGCGATGGTCGCCGGCCAACCCGTCTACGTCTCCGAGCTGCTGTCGCAGTGGCTCTACCTCGACAACTTCCGTGTGCTCGATCAGTTGCGCAACCTGGCGATGAGCCGACTCGTCCTGGCCGAGGCGAGTCGCTTGCGCGTCAAGATCGACGCCGAGCGCTCTTCGCAGGCCTACGAGGCCGCCGTGCAGGCGATCGAGAGCGAGATCCGCGCCAGCGAGTACGGCCGCAAGTCACCCAAGATCACGCTCGACGGGTACGTCAACGGAGTCATGGGACTGGACCCGATCCGCTACCGCGAACGTCTGCGCGACGATGCGCTGCGCGCGCTGCTCGGCGAGCGAGTGACGCGCGCCTGGTTGCTGCAGCAGGAGCACGCCGAGATCCACGTGATCGTCGTGAACAACGAGGCCGAATTGAAGGTCGTCCAAGACGAACTCGCGGCCGGCAAGCCGTTCGAAGAAGTGGCGCGCGCGCGCTCGGCCGACCCGTCCAAGAAGGACGGCGGCGCGATCACGCCGATCGTGAAGGGTCCGACGCCGCTCTCGAAGGCCGCATTCGAAACGCCGATCGGAGCGCTCGGCGGCCCGATCACGGACTCCGGCGCGTGGTTGGTCCTGCGTGTCGACGCCCGGCCGGCGCCGCTGGAAGGCGACTGGGCGCGCATCGGCCCCGCCATCGAACGCAGCCTGGAGCAACGACCCGTGGATCCGCTCGAGGTCAAGCAGTGGCACGCAGCCATGCTCGGGCGCTACGAGGTCGACTTGAACCCGTTCCTGGATCTCGTGAACGAGCCGGGACGCTGACTGCCCGGATCAGAAGAGGAGAGCTCGCATGAAAAAAGTCTTGATGGTCGTAGGCCTGGTCACGCTCGTGTTCCTGGTCCTGTTCGTCGTGATCGGATTCTTCCTGCCGACGCGCGTGTCGGTGGCGCGCACCGTCACGATCCACGCCGACAAGCCCGCCGTGCACGCCTGGTGCTCGGACTTGAAGAAGTGGCCGGAGTGGACGCCGTGGGCCGAGGCCGACAAGACCGTCGTCACGACCCTGGGCCCGATCACGAGCGGCGTCGGCGCCAGTCAATCGTGGACCGGCGACAGCGGCAACGGCGAGCTGACCCTCACCCAGTCCGATCCGAATACAGGCATCGCCTACGACATGAACTTCATCAACGGCGAGCACAAGACGCCGATGAAGAGCGCGATGACCTACCGCACGAGCGGTGACGCCACCGAAGTCACCTGGACGCTGGACGGCGACATGGACACACCCGTCCTGGGCGGCTACGTAGTGCTGATGATGGGCGGCGCGATCGACGCGATGTTCGATCAAGGCCTGGCCAAGTTGAAGACCAAGGTCGAGGGCAAGTAGCGGCAACTGCAAGCGGGGTTCACCGCCGCGGGTGGTGCAACCCGACGGGCGGACGAATTGCAATCCGCGGATGATCGCTGCCGTGTCGAGCGCGATCGCGAAGGTCGCCATTCTCAGCTCGACGGTGCCGAGCCCACAACGCTTCCAGACCGACACCGAACTCACCCCACAACGTTTCCGTACCGACACCGAACCCCACCGACGCGACCCCACCCCATTGTTGACCTCCTGGTTCGCGATTTGCGCAGTGGCGTTCGTCCGAGTTTGACCGTACCGAGCCAGGCTCGTGTGGTGCATCTTCGCCGGCGTAGAGCCGCGCGCTGGCGCGCGGCTCTACA
>JAEUIA010000055.1 GCA_016795245.1 Planctomycetota bacterium
CGAGGAGCGGGAGCGGGCGTACGCCCTGGAGCTTGCGCGGCGTGAGAAGGCAGAACAGAGGGCGCGGGAAGAGCGGGAGATGGAGGAGAGTCTCCGCGATCACGTAGCGAGGTGGAAGTTCGCGAAGGAGGCGCGCGAGTACGTTGCCGAGGTGCGCAAGATCGTCGCGGATGCGGGCGTGTCGATCTCGGCGCGCGGACCGCTCGACGAATCGCTGACATGGATCGAGGGCTTCGCCGAGCGCACCGACCCGCTCACGCCCGTGCGCAAGGAGGCGACTCGCGTCGCGGCGCTCAACGCGAAGAAGTCACAGCCCGACTGAACGCGGCATGCAGCTCCCGCTCC
Source organism: Planctomycetota bacterium (assembly GCA_016795245.1). GTDB lineage: Bacteria > Planctomycetota > UBA1135 > UBA1135 > JAEUIA01. Next base: position 346 of record JAEUIA010000055.1, read on the forward strand.
ACCCGCTCGATTACGGAACGCACGACCTGCGGTCTCACACACCGATGCAGCGCCCCTCGCACCGGAAAACAGCGGCAACGAGCGGCAATCAGCGGAACGCGAAGATGGCACATTGATGGCACAACACTTCGCACGCACGATCACGCAACGCCGCGCGTCGCCACAACTCGCGCACCCACGCAGAGTTGTGTGGTGCGCCCGGCGGGATTTGAACCCACGGCCTGCGGTTTAGGAAACCGCCGCTCTATCCAACTGAGCTACGGGCGCGATCGAGGGTGGAGAGGGTAACGGGCGGAGGGCCTGGGAGGTATCGCGAGGATGCGGCGACTCGGCCGGAGGCGCGGTGTACGCCGGCGGGGGCTTAGGCAATTCTTAGGATCGCCCGAGCGACCATTTAGGATGCGCGTTGCGTGCGCATGCCCGATGTTCTTCGCGTCACACACGGAGACATCACACATGACGCGATTCGATCTGTACACGCACGTTCACAAGGCCGTCCGGGCTCTGCTCTTCGACGCGGTCGAGGCGGTGTCGCGGGCGGATTTCGAGCGGGATTTCGAGGTGTCCGCGGCGTTGTGCGCGGTGCGGCGCACGCTGCGGCTCCTCGGTTCGCACGCGCGGCACGAGGATGAGGCCATCCACCCGCTGTTGCACCGGGTCGCGCCCGATCTGGGGGCGGATCTGGAGGCGGCGCACGACAAGTTCGATGGGCTGGAGCGCGAGGTCGAGGTCTTGCTCGCGCGCATCGAGAGCGGTCATGCGGCCGAGCGCGTCCCGTTGGCGCGGCGTCTGCACGAGATGTTGTGTGGGATGACGGCCGAGCACCTGGTGCACATGGGCGTCGAAGAGACGCGCTCGAACCGCATGTTGTGGGCGCACTTCACGGATGAAGAACTGGCGGCGGCGCAGGAGCGGATCGTGAGCTCGGTGTCGCCCGAGGAGATGAGCGAGTGGCTCGAGTGGATGATCCCGGCCGGCAACTGGGGCGAGCGTGTCGATCTCATGTCGGAGATGCGCGCTGCGGTGCCGGCGGATGTGTTCGCGGGCTTGACGTCGCGCGCGCGGGCGATGGTCGGTGACCGGATGTGGCGCGAACTGCTGGCGGAAGCGGACGAGCGCATTGCGCGGCGCGCGGCGGCCGTCTGAGGAGTTTTGCGTGCTTCACGGGTCGAATCATCCGGCGCGCCTGCGCGCCGCAGTGACGGCGTGGGTGCTGTGCACCGGCGCGCTCGTCGTCATCCTCGCTTGCGGACGGGCTCCGCGCGCGGCGGAGGCGTCGTTCGTGATCGACGAGACTCCGCTGCAGCTCGCGGACACGGGCCTGTATGCCGACATCGCGACGCAGACGATCGCGAGCGGCGTGTTGGCGTTCGAGCCGCAGTATCCGCTGTGGTCCGACGGCTCGAGCAAGCGGCGCTGGATGCGATTGCCTGCCGGTACCGCGATCGATGCGACGAACCCGGATCGCTTCGTGTTCCCGATCGGGACGCGCCTGTGGAAGGAGTTCGCGTTCGAGCGGCGGGTCGAGACGCGCATGTTGACGCGCGCGACGGACGGACAGTGGCGGTTTGCGACCTATGTGTGGAATGCGGACCAGAGCGGCGCGACGCTCGCCCCGGAGAAGGGCGTGCGTGGAGCGTGCGAGTCGGCGCCCGGAGTGCCCTTCGACATCCCTGCGCGCGCGGATTGCGTCGCGTGTCACACGGCGGGGCCGGATGTCGTGCTCGGTTTCAATGCGCTGCAACTGTCGGAGGACCGCGATCCGCTCGCGCCGCACGCGCGGCCCTTGCCCGACGGTGCGCTGACGTTGAGCGAGCTGGTGCGGCGCGGGATCGTGGTGCACTTGCCTGAAGCACTCGTCGAAACGCCGCCGCGCATCGCGGCTGCGAGCGAGCGTGAACGCGCCGTGCTCGGGTACCTCAACACGAATTGCGGCATCTGCCATTCGATCCGCAACCCGATCCCCGGGTTGGACCTGGACCTGTCGTACTCGCTCGCTGCGACTGAGGCGGAGACTCCGGCCGCGATCTCGACCACCGTCGACCGGCCCAGTCGCTTTCGCTGGCCGACCGACACAACGCCGCTGCGCATCGCGCGCGCCGAGCCGGACCTCAGTGTGCTCACGCGCCGCATGGCCTCGCGCCAACCGCTGTCGCAGATGCCGCCCTTGGGCACGCACCTCCGCGACGACGTCGCGCTCGAACTCGTCACTGCCTGGATGCACTCGGACCTGGATCCCGAGTGCTGCGGCGGGACGCTCACCTCGATTCTTCCCTCTACACACAACCAGAAAACTCGCAAGCCATGACTACTTCCAAACTGTCTGCCAACCTCAAGTGGATCGCGCTCGTCTCGATCTTCGGCCTCGTCGCGTTGATGGCCGGCGCTGTCGAAGGGCGCGTCGTCACGCACGCGAATACGGTCGCGCGCGGCAAGTACCTCGTCGAGGCGATCGGTTGCGCCGATTGCCACACGCCGCTGGTGATGACCGAGCGCGGCCCGGAGCGCGACATGAAGCGCAGTCTGTCCGGTCATCCGTCCGACATGATCCTGCCGCCCGCGCCGGTGTTGCCGCCGGGACCGTGGATGTTCACGGCCTCGGGCACGATGACGGCGTGGTCTGGACCGTGGGGCACGAGTTTCACCGCGAACTTGACGCCCGATCGCGAGACCGGATTGGGCGCGTGGACCGCCGACCAGTTCCTCGCCACGATTCGCACGCAGCGGCACATGGGGATCGGTCGACCCTTGCTCCCGCCGATGCCGGCCGAGATCTACGCCAGCATGACCGACGAAGACTTGCGCTCGATCTTCGCGTACCTGCAATCGATCCCCGCGGTCGTGAACAAGGTGCCGGAGCCGTTGCCGCCGGTCGAGACGCGTTGAGCGGAGCTATAGCCGTTCGGGGGCGGCAGGTGCGGCGTAGAATCCGCACCTGTCGTGCAAGTACAGATTCCGACCGAGCTGGCTGAGTTCCTTCAATCGGGCATCTCGATCCTGGTCGGCACGCGCGATGCGCGCCTGACGCCCGAGGCGGCGCGCGTGCTCGGAGCGCGCATCGAAAACGGCGGTCGGGAGGTGGTGGCGTTCCTGTCGAAGGCGACCGCGGAACGCACGCTCGCCAATTTGCGCGACAACGGGCGCGCCGCCGTGTGCTTCACGTCCGTGGACCACCGTTCGTACCAGATCAAGGGTCGCGCCTTGGAGGTGCGCGATGCGGACGAGGACGACCGCAAGCTGATCGAACGCTACCGCGCGGCAGTGGCGCAACATTTCGGCACGGTCGGGTTGCCGCCGCGCTTGACGTACAGAATGAGCTACTGGCCTGCGCACGCGCTGCGCGTCGCGGTCGAGGAAGTGTTCATCCAGACGCCCGGACCCGGCGCGGGCGGGCCGTTGGGGCAGCCGCGCCGCGGGCTCAAGTCATGAAGCGCCTCGCCGAACTGCAGCCGTGTTTCCAAGGCGTCATCCCGTCGTTGATGGCGACGTGCAGCGCCGACGGCGAGCCCAACGTCACGTACATCTCGCAGGTCTACTACGTCGACGAAAAGCACGTCGCGCTGTCGTGCCAGTTCTTCAACAAGACGCGCCGCAACGTGGCTGAAAACCCGTACGCGACGGTCGTCTTGCACGATCCGATCACCTTCGAGACCTGGAGATTGCTGTTGCGCTTCGTGCGCGCCGAAACGGAGGGTGCGCTGTTCGACCAGATGTCGATGCGCATCCAGGTGATCGCCTCCCACACGGGCATGGCCGGCGTGTTTCGCTTGTTGTCGGCCGACGTGTACGACGTGCTCTCGTGCGACCCGGTCGAAGGCTTCTTGATGCCGCCCGATCCGGTGCTCGACGCGCTCGCCCCGCCCACCGTGCCCGGCCCGATGACGGAATTGCGCGGCTTGCAGCTCGTGTCGGAGCGCATCGCGCGCGCCGTCGATCTCGATGGTCTCTTGGCCGAGACCTTGCTCGGCCTGGACGAGACACTGGGGTTCTCGCATTCGATGGTGTTGCTCGCGGACGATTGCACGGGGCGCCTCGTCTCGATCGCGAGCCGCGGGTACGGGGCCGCCGGCATCGGCGCCGAAGTTTTGCCCGGACACGGCGTGATCGGTACGGCGGCCGAGAAGCGGCGACTGCTGCGCATCTCCGGCATGGGCACCGAACTGCGCTACGGCCGCGCGATCCGCAGTCGCGTCGAAGAGAGCGGCGGATCGTCGCAACTCACGCCGGAGATTCCGCTGCCGGGTCTCGCGGATGCGCAGGCACAACTCGCACTGCCGTTAATCGCGTCCGAACGATTGGTCGGCGTGCTGGCGGTCGAGAGCCCCAACCCTTTGTGTTTCGACGAGTGGGACGAAGCCTTCTTGCAGATCGTCGGACATCAGATCGCGGTCGGGATCGATCGCATGCAAGCTCTGGAGGACGACGTCGAGCCCGACACGACTGTCGCGACGCACAACGGCGTGCACGCGCCGGCCACGGCGGTCGCCGTGCGCAAGCACACCTTCGTCTACTTCAAGAACGACGACTGCGTCTTCGTCGACGGCGAGTACCTGATCCGCAACATCCCCGGCAAGATCCTGTGGAAGGTGTTGCGCCAACACGTCGATGAGGGTCGCGTCGAGTTCACGAACCGCGAACTGCGCCTCGATCCGACGCTGGGTTTGCCCCCGATCAAGGACAACCTGGAGACGCGCTTGATCCTGTTGCGCAAGCGCCTGGCGGAGAAGTGTCCGGATGTGCGCATCGTGCCGGTGAAGCGTGGCCGGTTTGCGCTCAAGGCCGAAGGCGCGATCGAATTGGTGGAAAAGGACCGGGCCTGAGACCGACCTGCGCGCGCACTCAAGGATCGGGGCCATTGGGTCGATGATCCGAGCGTCGTCGCCGCCTCCAACCGCGGACGACGCGGATCATGACGATCAGTCACAGCCTCGAAGGCGCGAGTGGCGATGCGACGGCGCCGAAGGTACGCCCTTCGTCGAGTACGCGGCCGTCCGAGCGGCCCGTGAACCTGGGCCCGAAACCGCCGGCGTGGAATCGCTCGACGCGCGCGATCGTGCGCGCCCAGACCGCGGTGCACGCGACCTTGTTCATCGCCGTCGCCGTGATGCTCGTGTTCGTCGCGACGCGGCGCCAACCGGGCAAGATGCGTGCGTGGGTCGAGGCCGAACGGCCCATGATCGAGTTGCGACTCTCGCTGGCGGAGTTGCGCGCGATCATCACCGACTATCACGTCGAACACGGCGCGTTCCCCGGTTGCGACGCGAATGGAGCCGCTGTGCCGCGCTGGTTCGAGCGCCAGTGGGAGCGCGCGATCGAGCGCTCGAACTCCGCGCCCGGCAACGCACGGCTCACGGCCTCGGGTGCGCCCGGCGGCGTGCCGCACAATCCGGTCAACGGCCTCGCGACCGTGCGCTTCCTCGCGAGCAACGACCCGTGGCCGGTCGCTGCCGACGACGCTACGGGCTGGGTCTACAGACCCTCGACCGGCGAGATCCGCGCGAATTGCACCGGAAATGCCTTCGGGTCCGGGCCCGCCTATTGGGATCTGTAGCGGAACGTTCAGTCGGTACGGCGGCGAGGTCGAAGAGTCGCAGAGGTCCGCAGCAGAGATGATCAAGCGCGTGCAAGGAAGGACTCGAGGGTTCACGATCCTCGAGCTGTGTGTGACGCTCGTCTTGATCACCGTGACGGCGACGCTGTCGATCTGGGCCTATTTTTCCAGGTCGGAGATCACGCTAGTGAACGCCGCCGAGCTCCTGGTCGAGGACCTGCGCATCGCGCAGATGCGCGCAGCGTGCAACCGCACGCCGGTCGAAGTGGTGTTCGACCGCAAGGCCAACAGCTACCACGTCGCCGGCATCGACGACCCCAGCCTGCCGCGCGAAGGCCGGCCGCGCGCCTACGCCGTCGACGCCGTGTTCGAAGGCGTGCGCATCACAGGCGACGACCTCGGTGCGACGCAGACGATCACCTTCAACGAGCGCGGACAGGCGGTGCGCGCGGCGCGCATCACGCTCTCTTTCCGCGGCGATTCGCGCACCGTGCTCGTGCCGACCGGCGAGAACTACGCCGTGCTGGCGGACGAGCCGCATCACTGAGCGGCGGCCCGGATCGATCGACCCTCACAGGTCGGGCTTTTCCAGCGTGCGCCTGAACGGTCGCGGCCCGGGCCTTGCGAGCGGCGGAGCGAACCCGCATCCGACCAGACCAGGCAGCGCGGTCGAGAGCGCGACGTTCGATCCGGGAGCATGCTGCGCGCAAGCTATCGGAACCGTGCCTCGGGCAAACCGCCCGACGGGCTCCTCGAAAAAAAAGGGAGTCGTCTCCTTTGGGGGGAGACGACTCCGCGCGGGTCGTACCTGATTTGCACCAGGCGACGGCCGGAACTTGGTGGCAGAACCGCATTCCGGCGGCTCTGAAGTCTTGGCAGGGTGACCACAGAGCGCTGCGATGGGGACCGCAGCTCCGAACACTGGGGAGTGTCCGGGCATGGAACCGGGTGGCAGAACCCAACTCCTTGCTCCTGAAGTGTATCGGCAGATCGGAGAAGGTGTCTACGCCTTAAGTGCTGCTCTAGGCGCGAGAATGGGAAGAACCTGCCCCTCTGCGCCAGGCGTCGACCCCTCCGCGCAGGGAAAAAACCTGCTCGAAGCCGTGGCCTTTGAAATAAGCGGCGACGTCGAGGGCGCGCTGGCCGTCCTGGCAGGCGAACACGATGCGCCGGTCCTTGGGCAACGTCATGTACTTCCCCGAGTCGTTGTAGTCGAGCGGCTCGGCGCCCTCGAGCGCCCCGTTGGCGTGCTCCTCGGGCATGCGCACGTCGATGAAGGAAAAGTCCTCCCCCCCCTGCAACCAGCCGCGGACCACGGCCGGATCGACCTGCATGTTCGAGTCCATGTCCTGCGCGATCAGGATCGTGCGGATGGCCTCGGGCACGTCGAGGATGTTGTGGTCCTTGCACACCTGCGCCAGCGTGTCGGTCGGTTGGAAGCCGCAGGAGGAGCACCCGCCCACGTGGTAGCGCTGGAACAGGGCGCGCTGGGCCGCCGGGGCGACGGCCAGGATGGCCTCCATGGTCATCTCGGGGCGGATCGTGGGTTGGGTCATCGGGCGGGCTCGCGGGGGCTGGGTCGGGCGGGGGGCAAAGGGTCAGTCTAATCCCTCGTCGGCGCGGTGGAAGCCCCGGCAAAAAGGACCTTCCTGGCGCCTGAGCGGCGGTTCTGGTTCGAACTTGCAGATTTCCCGATTGTGGGACCGGCGAACTGCCGACAGAATGCATTCGTGGTGCCGACGCCTGTCGTGGCATCTCGAATTCGGAACGCGGTCTTGCCCTTCCGACCCCCCCAACCAGAGAAACACACCATGACATCGGTCCCACGGCGCAGGCTTCGGCTTGCACCAGGTTGGACGGAACGCGATCCAAATTCGAACACCTCCAAAGAGGTGAACGGACAGGCAGGCGCTGCCGCGGGGTGGCGCCAGAGAGAGTCGAGGGGAACCTCGACTCTCCTTTTCTAGGTGCGCGCGGCGCAGACTTGGGCGCATGAGCGAACCGAATGTGACGCGCGGACGGCGCAAGAGGTGGCCGTGGATCGCGCTTGGCGTGTTCGTGGCCGGCGCGTTCCTGACGGCGGACTTCAACCTCGGGTACCTGGGTTCGAGCACGCAGAACTTCATGACTCACTCGAACCCGGGCGTGAAGCACGATCCGCTGCCGGTGGCGAATCGCAGCCTGCGGATCGCTGTCGAAAGTGAAGACGGAGCCGCGCGGGCACTCGCGGTGGCGCTGCGCGAGAAGCTGCTCAAGGAGTCGGTGTTCGAGACAATCGAGATCGGGGGTGACGAACCGCCCGTGCTGCGCGTCCGCGTGGACTCGAACAGCTGGTGGTTCGCCGGCTTCGCCACCGGGCAGATCCAGGCCGAATTCATGTTCATGTCGCACCGCAACGACTTCGATCCGCGCATCCAACCCCTCTCAATCAGAGACTTGGAGTCCACCCCCGAAAAGATCGAAGCGGTGGCCTTCGGCAGGGTCTCGGCCGCGGTGGACCACTACGGCCTCGTGTCGTTGCCCCGGTGGTGGCGGCTCTCGACATCCTCGCTCGCCCACGACATCGCAGACGAGCTCGCGCGGCAGCACAGGCAGATGCGCGGCCTTCCCTGACCCACGCGGCGTCCGAGGTGGCGGGGCGTGGGGCCACTCAACGCCGCAGCGCGCCCCTCAGCACCTTCGAGCTGCACCGTTCCTGGAGAAGTGTCCCCATGGCGGAACACGAAACGCGATCCAAATTCGAACACCTCCAAAGAGGTGAACGGACAGGCAGGCGCTGCCGCGGGGTGGCGCCAGAGAGAGTCGAGGGGAACCTCGGCTCTCCTTTTCTAGGCGCGCGCCGAGGGGTGAGCACGCGGCCCGAGCGTGATCGGCGCGCGGACGTTCAGGGTCGCTGGTTCGCCAAGGCGAGGATGAGTGCTTCGAGCCGCGCTCGGCGGACCTCAGGCACTTCTGCGGACACGGACCTGTCGTCGAACTCCGTGAGCAATTCGACAGCCGATCTGCCGCCCGCGATCTCCGTCTCGACTTGCGCCTGTGCGCGAGCGCGCGCGGCCAGCGCATGGCTGCGCAGCGCGAGCCGTTCCCGCAAGGGGCGGACCTCGCTGACGCAGATCGTTTCGTCGGTCGCGCAACTCGCCAGTCTCTCTCCCGTGGAATCGAAGTCGACGTTGTAGGTGCCCGTGAAGTGTGGCCGCAGACTCCCGACGATGCGGCCGTGCCTCGAGTCGATCAACTCGACGATATCGGTGGCGATCGCGACACGCGTGCCGTCCGGGGAGAGGTCCAGGTGGGTGATCCCGTGACGTGACCGGGCCAGCGTTCGCAGGAGCGTACCGTCTTCGGCGTCGTGCAACGTCACCACCCCATTGCGGCCGGCGACGGCGAGTTCACGCGCATCCGTCGTGAACACGGCCTCCGCCGTGTTCTGCCCGCCGGCGGTGATCGAACAGCGCAGCTCGCCCGTCGCCGCATCCCACACGAGGGCCTTGCCGTCGCGACCGGTGGACGCGCACCAGCGTGAATCGGGGCTGAAGTTCACCGCCGTGACCCCCTGGGAGTGTCCTTCGAAGACGCTCTGTCGTGTGAATGTGTTGAGGTTCCACACGATGACCTGCTTGCCGCAAGCCGTCGCCAAGAGACGCCCGTCCGGGGAGACGGCGAGGTAGTACGTGCCTGCAGGTTGCTCGAGTGCAGCGATCTCCTTCCCGCTGCGGCTGTCCCAGACGCGCACGACCGGTTCCCAACTCCCCGAGACGAGCCGGCGGCCATCGCTCGTCCAGCCGAGCGCGTGACACGAACTCTTGGAGGGGTGAGCCTGCCAGGCACTCAGGAGGTCGAGTGTCACCGCGCTCCAGATCTGGATGCGGCCGTCGTACGAACACGACGCGATGAGTTGATCGTCGGGGCTGAAGCGCGCCACGTAGACGGCGGCAGTCGCGCGCATCTTCGCGCCGCCGTACCAGTCGTGGGTCGTGTCCCAGGCCCGAAGCGTCTTGTCTCGAGAGCCGCTGTAGAGCGTTTTCGAGTTCGGTGCGAAGCGCAGATCCTCGATCGGACCGGCGTGCCCGGAGGCCTTCGACTTCAGACTCCAATCCTTTGTATTCCAGATGCAGATCGAACCGTCCGCCGAGCCGGTCGCGAGCGTTTCACCGTCGCGCGCGAAGTCGACTGCGCCGACGAAGTCGGTGTGCGCGCGCAGCGTGGCGACGAGTTCTCCCGTGTCCGCATTCCAGACGCGCGCGCTCTTGTCTTTCGATCCGCCGACGACGAACTTCGAATCCGGACTCCAGGCCACGTCGTCGACGGCGTTGTACACGCCTTCGTCTGGGACCGGACACTTCACCGGCTCGCCGCCGTCGACGGACCACGTGAAAACGCAAAAATCCCACGACCCAGCGGCGAAACGTCGTCCGTCGGGTGAGAACGCGAGGCCGATCAACGGCTTGCGCCCGCCTTGGAAAGTGCGCACGAGCGTTCCATCAACGGCATTCCAGAGGTGCACCGTTCCGACCACGTCGTTTCCTGGACGTTCGTAGGAACAGGACGCGATCAGCTTCCCGTCCGGGCTGAAGGCGGCCCCGCCGACCGGATACTTGTGCTCGAGGAAATCGACGAGCAGTTCGCGGCGTGCGACATCCCAGACTTTCACCGTGCGATCGAACGACGCGCTGACGAGTCGCTCCCCGGTCGAATCGAAGCGCAGTTGCGCGAGGCTCTCTTTGTAACCGGCGAGCGTCGCGATCGAGGAGCCGTCGCTCGTGCGCCGCAATTCGATTCCCCCGGTCGAAAGTCCGACCGCCAGCGTCGCACCGTCCGGTGACACGTCGAGCGTGTAGACGTGGCCTTGTTCGACTGTGATCCCCCACGACGATTCGTCCTTGGCGGCGTCGTGCACGCGCCACTCGAAGCCGCGCAACGCCGGATCCGTTTCATCCAGCCAGGCGCGTGCCACGGCCGCTTCACCTAGACGCGTAGCTGATTCCGCAGCTGCGATCTGCGCGCGGTAGAGATCGTGGGCCAGAGAGCGCTCGGGTTGAGTCTCGGACTGTGGCGCAAGGGCCAGGAGCAGGACGGCGATCATGATGCCTCGATGGAGTGTGGCGTGTGCGGGTTGATTGGATTCGAGTCAGGCCTTGCGACGGCGGCGCGACACGTGACCGTCGTCTCGAGCGTGTGCTCGATTCGTTCCTTCTGCGAGCAAGCGTTCGACGTAGTCGCGCAGTTGGACGACTGCAGCGTCGTAGGCCTCGAAGTTGCGGTAACTGCGCGCGAGCATCACCGCTCCCTCCATCGTGGTCAGGACGAATACCGCGAGTCGGCGTGTGTCGGCGTGTTCAGGCAGTCGGTCGCGCGCGTCCGCGAAGCACTCCTCGACGGCTGCCAGCCAACCTTCGAAGTTCTGGGTGAGCAGTGCGCGCGCGTGCGGGTGCGTCTCGCCGACTTCGATGACGAGGTTGCCGATCGGACAACCGTGCTTGAACTCGGTCATCTCCAGCATGCGCCGGTACCCCGCGAGCAGACCGAAAACGCGCTCGATCGGATCGTCGATCGAGTCCCAGATCGGGGCGAGCACCTCGGGGTGCAACAGCTCGCGGCGTTTCTCCAACGTCGCGTGGAGCAGATGTTCCTTGGTCGGGAAGAAGTAGTAGAGCGACCCCGGCAGGACGCCGGCCTTGCGTGCGACCTGGGCCAGCCCGGTGTTGCCGTAGCCCTGGAAGACGAACAGGTCCATCGCGGCGTCGATCAGCTTCTCGCGGGTATCGGTGGGAGGGGCCATGGGAGTCGGGGATGCGGAGGACGGTCCGCGGCAGGACGGGGCTCGTCGTTGTTGGTTGGCTAACCAACTAAGAGATTGCCACGCCTACCCGGGACCGTCAATCCCCTTCCCAAGGCCTGGCCTGCCGCGGATCTGCGGGTGGCGACTCCAGCGCCGCTCCTCTACGCTTCCCGGCCCGCAGCGTCCCCCGAATCGAGATCCCCCATGGCTGAAGCACGCATCACACCCCGCAAGCAGGACTACGCCCAGTGGTACCAGGACGTCGTCCGCGAGGGCGGGCTGGCCGAGCCGGCGGAGGTCGTCAAGGGCTGCATGGTCATCAAGCCGCACGGGTACGCCGTGTGGGAGAAGATGCAGGCTGACCTCGACCGGCGCTTCAAGGCGACCGGCCACCAGAACGCGTACTTCCCGTTGCTGATTCCGCTGTCGTTCCTCGCCAAGGAAGCGCAGCACGTCGAGGGCTTCGCCATGGAGTGTGCGGTCGTGACGCACGCCGGGTTGCGCGCCGTCGACGGCAAGATGGAGATCAAGAACGAGCTCGAGGAGCCGTACGTCATCCGGCCGACGTCGGAGACTATCATCGGGCACTTCTTCGCCAAGTGGATCGACAGCTACCGCGACTTGCCGCTGTTGATCAATCAGTGGGCGAACGTCATGCGCTGGGAGAAGCGCACGCGCTTGTTCCTGCGCACCGGCGAGTTCTTGTGGCAGGAAGGACACACTGCGCACGCCAGCCACGACGAAGCGCTCGAAGAGGTGCACCGCATGCTCGACGTGTACCGCGATTTCGCGCACGAGATCATGGCGATGCCTGTCATCCAGGGCACGAAGACGGCGAACGAACGCTTTGCGGGTGCGGTCGAGACGCTCTGCATCGAAGCCATGATGCAGGACGGCAAGGCGTTGCAAGCCGGCACGAGCCACGACCTGGGACAGAACTTCGGGAAGGCCTTCAACGTCACGTACCAGAGCGAAAAGGGCGAGCGCGAGTTCGTCTGGCAGACCTCGTGGGGCGTGTCGACGCGCCTCGTCGGCGCCATGGTGATGACGCACGGCGACGACGACGGCCTCGTGCTTCCGCCGAAACTCGCGCCGATCCACGTCGTCATCGTTCCGATCTACCGCAAAGACGACGAGAAAGACCGCGTGAACAGCGCTGCGCAGATGATCGCCAAGGACCTGCGCGCCGACGGCTTGACGGTGAAAGTCGACGACCGCGACGGCATCAAACCGGGCGCGAAATACTACGAATGGGAGCGCAAGGGCGTTCCGATCCGCATCGAGATCGGTCCGCGCGACCTCGAGCAACAGAGCGTGATGATCAAGCGCCGCATCGCGCCCATCGGTCCCGACGGCAAGGCGATGAAGGAATCGCTCCCGCTGCAACATCTGGGTCTCTCGATCGGGCGCGTGCTCGACGAGTTCCAGGCGTTCCTGTTCGATCGTGCGCAGAAGAACATGAACGACAACACGGTCATGATCGACTCGTGGAAGGACTTCGAAGCCGTGTTCGCCGACGACGGCTCCAAGTTCGTGTGGGCGCACTGGGACGGCACGACCGAGACGGAACTCGCGATCAAGGAAGCGACCAAGGCCACGATCCGCTGCATCCCTCTCCCGCGCCAAGGCCCGGCGAAAGAAGCCGGCGCATGCGTGAAGACCGGCAAGCCGAGCGCGCAACGCGTGCTGTTCTCGAAGAACTACTGACGCCGACTCCCGCTACCGTGCCTGTATCCAAACCTCGCTCTTCGCCGCCGAAGTCGCGGAACGGAGTCCAACTGTTGAATACGGTGCCAGAGCAATTTCATCACACTTCGCCAGGTGTTTCATGACTGTTGGCCAAGAGCGGCTGGCGAAGTGTGATGAAATTGCTCTGGCACCGTATTCAACAGTTGGACTCCGTTCCGCGACTTCGGCGGCGAAGAGCGCGGTTTGGATCCAGGCACGGTAGCCGGTAGCGGCAGCTGGAAGGGCGGGGCGGCAGGAACCTCGCGCAATTCCGGGATTCCTTGTCCTCGGGGGAGCGGCCGGCGCAGTCGGGCATAGGGGGGCGAAATCCCGCCGAGCGTTCGGCCGGTCGCTGCCCATCTCCCGAGTCCGTCACGAGGCAATCGCCATGAACGACAACATCTCCCTGCGCGTCCGCGCGGCCGCCAGCGCGGCCCTGGTCGCAGCCACCCTGAGCTCGCAGCTCTGCGCCGGCACCCCCGACAGCCCGTCCCTCCAGATCAATCCGAAGCTCGGCCCCGCGCACGTGCTCTACGACGAGCCGGGCGACGGCGCCGTGTGGGCTCTAGGTGTGAAGTACAAGGCCAGCTTCGGCCCTGACGGCGCGGTCTTCATCCCGGCCTTCGGGTCGAGCGCGCCGCAGAACTACCCGCACGCCTTGTCGCCGGATTCAGTGACGGTCGGAGGAATCCCGCTCACGTTCACGCGCTCCGTCAAGTCCGAGCGCGACGGGAATCGCATCGAGTTCCAGCGCGGCAGTTTCGTCGAGCGCTACGACCTCGTGCCCGAATCGATGGAGCAGTCCTTCGTGTTCCAGTCGCTGCCGCGCACAGGCGACCTGGTCGTGCACATCCCGATCAACAGCGAACTCGCCGGTGCAGAGGTCGAGCGCGGTCTCGAGTTCGCGAGCGACTTCGGCACCCTGACCTACAGCCGCGCCGTCGCGATCGACGCGCGTGGGCTTCGCATCGAGGCACCGACCGAGCTCGTCGACGGCGCGATCGTGATCACGGTCGGCGCGGAGTTCCTGGCGCGCGCGACGCTGCCGCTCATCATCGATCCTGTCGTCGGCACGCTCTACGCCAACCTGGACTCGGATGACCTGCGCCAGGCGGACGCAGCTTGGGATGCATTCAACGGTGTTTGGCTGATCACGTGGAGCAAGGCCTTCTCGGCTACGGACAACGACGTCCTCGGACGCACGGTCTCGCCGTTCGGGTTCACGGACTCTCTGATCGACGTCACCGGCGCATCGTGGAGCACTCCGCGGTGCGCGTACCTCGCATCCGTGCACCAGTTCCTCGTCGTCGCAGCGGTGAACTCGACGACGATCCAAGGACGCACACTGCTGCCGAGCGGGGCGGTCAACGTGCTCGGCTCGCAGTTCAGCATCAGCGGGCCGGACGGCGGCGCCAAGTCGAATCCCGACGTGGGCGGTGACGCAGTCTCCAATTCGACGAGCTCCTACTGCGTCGTGTGGCAGCGCCTTGACCCGATCAACGGCACGTACCAGATCGCGAGCCGACTCGTGGCCTCGACCAGCGTGCCGGCTGGAACCAACGCGGTTTACCTGACGGCTTCACATCCCTTCTGGTCCTCCGTGCTGCCGACCGTTTCGAAATCCAGCAACGGTACGGAATGGCTCATCGCCTACACCTTCGAGGATCCGGTCACGCGTTCCGACACGTGGGCGGCGCGCATCGGAACCAACGGGACACTGATCTCGCCGTCCTTCCAAGTGACAGCTGGGCTCGGCTGGGAAACACAACCGGTGGCATCTAGCTTCCAGACCGGAACCTCACGCGCGGTCATCGCCTACAAGTACCGCACGACGGCGACCGGCCAGAACGACATCTGGGTAGCGGTGCTCGACGGAGCGACCGTCGTCGGCGGCGCGAACATCACTGCGCTCGAGAACTCCGGGTTTCAAAGCCGCGACCAGATCGATCCGGCCGTCGATTGCGACGGACAGCACTTCCTGATCGCCTACTCTGAGTTCGATCCGAACTTCGTCACCTGGGACGTGCACGCGACGGACATCGGTCTCGCGGGCAACACGGTCGTGCTTACCCAGTCCCACATCCCGGTGCAGCCCTACGGACTGTCCGAGTATCGCTCGCAGGTTGCGGCAGCGCGCAACACGAACGGAACCGACAGCCGGCGCTACTGCGTCAGTTGGGATTTCCGCGAGAACGACGCGGACTACGACGTCATCTTCAAGACCTTCGACTCGTTCGAGGGCGGCAACAGCGGCCTCTTCTGCTTCGGCGACGGCACGGGGACGGCCTGCCCCTGTGGCAACAACGGCCTCGCTACGCACGGTTGTGCGAACTCGAGCGGACCCGCCGGCGCGTGGCTCTTGATGACGGGCGGCACGGCTTCGACCGTGAACGACACCGCCACGATCGCCGTCGGCGTGTTGCCGAGCGGCACGTTTTGTCTGCTGTTCCAGGGCACGGTGGCTGATGCGGGCTCGGTGTTCAGCGACGGCCTGCTGTGTGCGACGGGGACCATCACGCGACTGACGGTCAAGGCCGCGACAGGCACGTCGGCTGTGTTCCCGAGCGGAGCCGAGCCGCCGTTGAGCGTCGCCGGCGGCGTGCCGCTCAACGGAGGCATGCGCACGTACCAGGTGTGGTATCGCGACGCGGCCACATTCTGTACCGCAGCGACATCGAACCTGTCGAACGGCCTCTACATCAACTGGGCGCGCTGAGAGCGCGAGCGCGAGAGAGCGGCACCGCGCGCGGGACGAGTTCCCGCACGCGGTGTCCGGCTTTTAGGGGCGTGCATGACCGCGGCATTCGTGCCAAACTGCCCGCATGATCCGTGCGCTCTGGACCGGATTCGCAGCCCTCGCGCTGTGCGTGCCGTGCGCGCGCGCCGGCGAGATCGACGTGCGCGCGCCGGACAACAACGCCCCGGCGCAGAAGTGGTTCCAGACCGAGTCGAAGGGCGGGCTGCGCTACGGCTGGAAGGTGCCGAAGCGCTACGACGGCAAGACGGCGTGCAACTTGACCGTGATCCTCCACGGCACCGGTCTCGACTGGCGCTGGGGCCCGGCCAACAATCCCATCGATGTATTCAGGCCGGACGACATCGTCGTGTCGGTCGACGGCACTTCGCCGGGGCAAGGGACGACACGCTTGTTTCTCGGCGCCAAGGACGACGTCGAGGCCTTCGCCGCGTTCCTCACGGAGTTGCGCGGCAACTTCGCGGTCAAGGACGTGTTCCTCTACGGTCATAGCCAGGGCGGGTTCTTCGTCGTCTATTTCGCCGGCGAGCATCCCGACCTCGTGAGCGGCGTCGTCGCGCATGCTTCGGGCTCGTGGATGAACTCAAAGACCAATGCACCGGTGAAGAAGGTCGCGATCGCGTTCATGCACGGCACGCTCGATCCGGTCGTTCCGTACCGACAGAGCCGCGGTTCGCGCGATGCGTACGCCAAGGAAGGCTTCACCCGCTTACTCTTGCGCCGCCTGCAGAATTACAACCATTGGCCGAATGCGGTGCGCGCCAATGAGTGCCTGGACTGGTGCGAAGGCATCACGACTGACGATCCTGAAGCCGCGCTGGCCGCCGCTGAACGCATCGCCAGCCCCAAACCGGCCGATGTCTACCAATGGGTCACCGTCGCCGGATTCTCGGCCGCGCGCGCGGTTCTACGGCGATTCGACGGCAAAGGTCCGGACGCGCTAGAAAGCGTCACGCCCAAGCTTTCAGCCGCAGCCGAAGCGCTGATCAAGAAACTCGAGGACCAGGGCTCGAAGCACGTGAAGGCGCTCGAGAAACACCTGTCGTCCAAGAAGGACCTCAAGCTCGGTGGGGACTGGCTCGGACACCTGATCGCCTTGCGCGAGGATTTTCGCGGTGTCGAGTCGGTTGAAGCGTACATGAAGAAGATCGGCTACGACGAGACCCGCACGGCACAGCAGAAGTCCGCCGACTTGATCTTCAAGGTGTGGTACACGGCCAACGATCCCAAGAAGATCTTCGAGACGGTCGTCGACCGGATCGGCGACGCATTCCTGGTCGAGGGCTATCCCAACGAACTGGGCGAGAAGATGAAGCAATGGAAGGCCGACGCGAAGAAGCTCAAGCTCGATGACAACGCGGTGAAGAAGTTCAGCGATTTCGCCGACTGGACGAGCGGCTGGGAAAAGGGGTCGGCGGCCTACGAATCGTTGTGGAAAGAGTGGAAAGGTCCGTGAGAACCGCGCTGGTCATCCTGTGTGCGTCGCTCGCAGCGTGCTCCGTCAGCCGCGAAGGCTGGGGCCGCGGTCGCTTCATCGTCGTCGTCGAGTCCATTCCGCTGCAGGTTCGACGCAGTACGATTCGCGTCGAAGACACCAACGGTGAATTGGTGATGAATTGGATCGGCGCACGCGCACCCGTAGGCGAACCGCTGCTGTCGGGGTTTTCGGTCACGCTGTTCGACGACGCCAACGGCGACAACGTGCCGCAGTCGAACGAGGTCCTCTCCTATCGCTCGAACGTCGAGCGATCCGAGAAAATCCTGTTCAGCGACATTCGCGCTCCGGCCGACAGCGCGAAGGGAAGCTGGAAGTTCCTCGTCGCGGCGCAGACTCTCGGCGGCGGCAGTTTCTCGAGCGTGGTCGCATTCCGCGAAGACCGCTGACGCCCGTCGTCACATCTGCGAGCGCAGCTGGTACCAGAACCAGCCCAGGAATCGCTGCCAGTGGGAGCGCGCGTCCAGTGCGGCAACCGTGACCTCGGTGCAACGCTGGATGTCGGACTCGAACTGTCGCTGCAGGTCGCGACCGACATAGGGATCGACGATCACGAGGCCGACTTCGAGATTGTGCACGAGGCTTCTGTGGTCGAGGTTGTAGCTGCCGATCGTCGTCCACACTCCGTCGATGATGCCGAGTTTCGCGTGCATCATGTGCTCCTTTGGCCATTCGAAGATGCGCACGCCGTTCGCGACCAGACGTCGATGCAGGTGCCGGCCGGCGTGCGCGACCGCCGGCACGTCGGAGACGCTCGGCACGATCACGCGCACCTCGACGCCGCGTTTGACGGCTGCGATGAACGCCGTGCGCAGACGCCATTCGGGGATGAAGTACGCATTCATGATGTCGATGCGCTTCTCGGCGTGGCGAATGGCCCACAGGTAGGCGCGGTGCATGCGCCAGCGGTGCTTGAGCTTCACATTGCTGATGACCTGAACACCCAGCGCCGTTTCACCGGGGCGATCTACCGGTGGCGACACGGATGAAAACGCGTCCCCGCCGGACTTGAGCCAGGTGTGCAGGAACTCCTGTGCGAGGTCGTGCACCGCCGGGCCTTCGATCGCGACGTGCCAATCCGACCAGCCCTTGCCGCCTGCTTCGATCGGCAGGTTGGCGTCGTTGAGGTTGATGCCGCCGGTGAATCCGATGCAGTCGTCGACGACCAGGATCTTCTTGTGGTTGCGCTTGTTCAGACCCCAGCGCGGGCGCCAAGGCGCAACCGGATGGAACTCGATCAACTCGATCCCGGCTGAGCGCATCGAATCGACGAAGCGGCTCGGCAAGGAGAACGACCCGACAGCATCGAACATCACGCGCACGGCGCACCCGCCTAGCGAACGTTCGATGAGTGCCTCGCGGAACCGATTGCCCGTGAGGTCATCCTCCCAGATGTACGTCTCCAGATGCACGTGGCTCTTTGCAGCTGCAATCGCGTCCAACATCGCTGGGAACGCCTCGGCGCCGTTGCGCAGCGGAACGACGCGCGTATCGGATCTCAGGCGCTCGGGGCGTGCTACGTACCGCCATGGTCCTTTCTCGACGCGGCGTTGACGCCGGAGACGGCGCCAGAGGTCTTTGATCGGCTCGGATCCTACAGGCATGAACGACCGGGGCGTTGAACGTGGATCACATCACCGACATGGATCGTTCCGCTGCGCAGCACGCGTGTGAGCACACCGCGTCCACGTTTGCCGACGCGATTGGCGCGCGCGACTTTCTTGGCACCCGTCGCACCGAAGCGGGCGACGAAGGACTTGCAGGGCCGATGCGGTTCGCTGCTGACTTCGAGGACGACGGCGCCGATCGTGAGCGTGGTTCCGACGGGCAGGTTCGCTTCGGTGAGGTCCAGATCCACGTGCAGATTGTCCCCGGCGAGATGTGCACGAGCCTCGTCCCCACCGCACAACGAATCGATGACGTGCACGTTGATCAGGCTCAGTTGATTGCCGGGCTTGCGATGCGGATCGGTCTCCCAACGATCGCCGATGACACCGCGATCCACGTCGACTTCGACGGACGCAGGAGCCAGGCGCTCGCCGCCACGCGGACGCACGACGCAGCGCACGACGCGGCCTGCATCACGAGGTGAGCTCTTCAGCCCGCGGTACCACCAGTCGAATCGGAAGGAGAGGTCCACGTTCGTGCCGTCTCGATCCGCTCAGGTCATCTCCGAAACGCGCGCCAGCACTTCGTTGGCCTTGCCGCTGTCGAGTGCGCGCGTGGCCTGATCGATGCCTTCGGCAAGCGTCAACGCGAACCCACCGGCCTTGAGGATCAGCGCCGCGGTCATGAGCGTCGCATTGCGCGACGGACCAGGTTGTCCGGCCAACACAGCGCGGGTCGTGTCCGCGACGTAGCGAATCAGCTCGGGATTGTCGCCGGTGCCCAGGTCGTCCGGCGGCGGGCCGAACTGGGGCATATCGGGCTCTTCTGCGCTCTGCATGCCGAAGTCCTCGGGCTCGACGTTCATGGGCACGAGATGGCGTTCGGCCAATTCGATGCCGCGTGTGCGTTTGCGCACCGACGGAACGACGCCGCCTTCCACGCCTTGGATCGCGATGCCGCGCGGATGACCGAGTTCGTGGATGACCTCGACGGCCGTCCCGAGGACCGGTCCGCCTTGCGCGCCGAGCAACACGGCGGCGTTGGACGGCGCGAGCAGTTTCTCGACCGTCGCGAGCGGCGTGCGGATCACGACATCGTTGCGCACGCGCCGCAGCGTCATCAGCGCCGGCAACATGCCTGCGACCGAGCACACGCCGAAACGCGTCTTGGCGACCCACGATTCAGCTTCGTCGGGATCGAAGGTGATCGACAAACCCAGACCTTCGAGCACGCTCGCAGCGGTGAGGCCGCGCTTCGGCGGCACGCAACGGTCGGTCAGGATCAAGACGCGCGCACCCGCTCCGGCGGCGATGAGCCCGGCGGCGACTTCGAGCGGCGCCACGCGTTCGAAGCCGTCGTGCGGCGGACACACACACACCAATCCCGGTGTGTCCATGCACGGGATCTTCGCCCGCGATCGCGCGGCGCGCGCAAAGCCCATCAATTCCTCGACGGTCAGCCCCTTCATGCGCACCAGCACGAGGAACGTTGCGATTTCGACTTCGCTCTCGCTGCCTGACAGGATCGCGTCGAAGGCGCGATGAGCTTCCTCGTGTGTGAGGTTGCGGCTGTCCTTGCGTCCGGGACCAAGGATCCTGATCAGGTGGCGCAGGCTCATGAGGGAGTCGACGGCGAACGCGGACGATCAGCTCGAGCGAGATGTCCTAACTCACGACCATCGACGAGGTTAGCCTACCGAGCGGGCGCCGGACGGGCAATCGTCGGACTCCCCGCGGGCGAACTTGGATTCAGAATCGGTCGGGACTGCGACATGGCCGCAAAGGGCGAACAGAGAACATGGGCGAAACGCGTACTCGCACTCGTGCTGGGCGGTGCTTGCGCGCTCCTCTTCGTCGAGTTCGGGTATCGAATCACGCGCACGGACGCCTTGTCGCCGACCACGAATCAGGCCTACGTCGCGCACGACCCGCGGCTCGGATGGCACCTCCAACCAGGCGCGCGGGCGCGGCA
Source organism: Planctomycetota bacterium (assembly GCA_016795245.1). GTDB lineage: Bacteria > Planctomycetota > UBA1135 > UBA1135 > JAEUIA01. The sequence goes on from JAEUIA010000055.1 coordinate 21,233, forward strand.
CAAGTCGAGCGAATTCGACGTCGAGATCGCCGTGAACGCGCGCGGCTTTCGCGGACCGGAGTGGAACCTGGCCGGAACGAAAACGCGACCGCGTGTGCTCGTGATCGGCGACTCGTTCGCGTTCGGCTGGGGCGTCGAATACGAGGCTAGCTTGTGCGGGCGACTCGCGGCGCTCGAGCCGGGCTGGGATGTCCTGTGCGCGGCCGTGTCGGGCTACGGCACCGACCAGCAATTGCTGCTGCTCGAACAGCTGCTGCCCGAAGTCGATCCCGACGTCGTCGTCAGCGTCTTCTGCGAGAACGACCTGTACGAGAACGTCTCGTCGCGCACCTACGGCAAGCGCAAGCCGTGGTTCGAACGCGAGGGAACAGAACTGGTCTTGCGCGGTGTGCCCGTGCCGCAGAGTTTTCTCGAGCGCGTCAGCCGTGCCTGGTGCGCGATCGAGAAGGCGCTCTGGGATCGCGAATTCGCAGCGCGCCGCGCCGATCCCGAACGTGAATGGCCGCTCTTGTGCGACCTGTACCGGAAGATGGCGCGTCTGCTGGCGGGCAAGCCCCTCGTCATCGTGTCGAGCGAATCGCGCCTCGGCGGACTGGCGAGCGACGAGCAAGCGCTGCAGCACGTCGACCTGCGCCCCGCCTTCGCGGACACGAGCGAGCCGCTCACCTTTCCCGTCGACGGCCACTGGACCGCGCGGGGCCACGAAAAAGCGGCCGCTACCATCCATTCGGCGTTGCGGCCGCTGTTCTTGCGGGGCGGATAACGCGAACGCCTAGCCGTCCTTCTTCTCGTCGTCTTTCTTCTCCTCGTCCTTGCCCTCGTCGTCTTTCTTCTCGCCGTCCTTCTTCTCTGCGTCGGCGGCCGGATCGACTTTCACTGGTGCGGTTTCGCCCTTGTCCACCTTCTTGGCTTCGGCGGCGACAGGGCGCGGACGAATCTGCGCGTAGAACAGCTCGCGCTCCTTGTCGTAGACCTGCTTGCCGTCGACGACCGCGTACTGGACGAACGACTTGTAGTGCAACACGTCCCCGTCCGTGACGATCAGGTCGCAATCCTTGCCGACTTCGAGTGTGCCGACGCGATGCGAGACGCCCATGATGCGCGCCGGAGTGATCGTGATCGACTCGAGCGCTGCTTGTTCCGGCAAGCCGCCACGCACCGCGAATCCGACTTCGATCGGCAGGTGGATGATGTCACGGCCGGCGATGCCGCCCAGATCGACGCCTTCCGTGCTGGGTACGATCGCGATCGGAATACCGGCGCGGTGCAGGATCGCCGCGTTCTCGATGCTGGTGCCGCCTTCACGGGCTTGCAGTTCGCTCTTCGGACGACGATCACGCGGCGTGAGGATCACGCGTGCTCCGGCACGACCCAGTTCGTCCGCGACGGTCCACGCTTCCTGTGCGCCTTCGATGACGGGACGGAAGCCGAACTCTTGCGCCAGCCGCGCGATCCCGAGCAGTTCATCCGCGTCATTGTTGACGAACTTCGCAGTTGTTTCGCCTTTCAGAACGGAAAGGCACGAGCCGTCGACGTTTTTCTTGCTCGGTTCAGCGAGGTCCTTCTGATCCTTGACCTTCTTCTCCCACTCGCGGTATTGCCGCAAGTACTCAGAGGTGTTCTTGAACTTCTCGCGCAGGTCGTACTTGCCGCGCGGCGAACGATTGCTCCACGAGAAGATCGAAAAGATCTTGTCGTTGATGACCATGTCGTCGACCGAGAAGCGCTTGAGCTTCACGGCGCTCGAGCCCGAGCCCGTCGTCGTGATGCCGGTCGCCAGGCCGAGGATCATGCGCGAGTTGAACGGATCGATCGTGTCCTCGAAATCTCCGCCGGAGTTGCCCAGCAACCCCTGCGAGGAAATCGCGACCAGTCCGGGATAGACGCGATACCCGGTCGCGTCGAGCGTCTTCGTCTCCGGCGGCATGTAGACGTCGAAGTCGATCTTCTCGATCTTGCCGTTCTTCGAAAGCACGGTCGCGCCCCGCAGCACGGCCCCGGTGCCCGTGTACACGTCTCCGCCCACGACCGCGAACCAGCGATCTTCGGGCTTCTTGTCGTCGTCCTTCTTGTCGTCCTTCTTGTCGTCTTGCTTCTCGTCCTTCTTCGCGTCGCCGCCCTCGTCTTGGAAGGGGACGGCGTGAACGGGGAGCGCCAGAGCGGCGAAGAAGCAGCAGGTGAGCAGTCTTTGAATCAGGATCATTGGTTCACATCTCCAAACACGAACTTGCCGTCCAGCATCACCGCTTGAATGCGTGTCGTGGCCTCGAACGGCGCACCGTCGAGGAACACCATGTTCGCGTCCTTGCCCTTCTCCAGGCTTCCGACGCGCGCTTCCACGCCCATGACCTCTGCGCCGCCGAGCGTCATCGCGTGCAGCGCGCTCTCAGGCTTGAATCCGGCGCCGACGATCTCGCCGACGTTCGCCAGCCAGTTCTTGTGATCGTTGACGCTGTCGTTGCGCGGGATGAACACGATCTTCGCGCCGCTGGCGCTGAACTCCGCGGCGAGATTGCGCGAACGCATCGTACCGGGCGTCAACGTCAGGCGCGGCTCCATCACGACGTGCACCTTCTTGTCCCCGATGCCGTCCTGGTCGAGATCCCATTCCTTCTTGTTCGCCACGTAGAACAAGTCGCTGTCCAGACTCATCACGCAGCGCAGGTCCCACTTGATGTCCTCCTTGCCGAGCACATCGAGCCAGTGCAGGTACTCCGCCGCACTGTTGATGCTGACCAGCGCGCTGAGCGACTTCTCGCGCAGATCGACGAAGGCCTTGGCCTTGGAGTCGGGCGCGGGCGGCACGAAGCCGTCCTTCTTGTCGTCCTTCTTCTCGTCGGGCTTCGGGTCCTCGACGGCCGGCTCCTGGAGCGATTTCTTCTCGTCGGTCTTCTCCTCTTTCTTGGGCTCTTCCTTCTTCGCGCCCTTCTTCTCTTTGTCCTTGTCGAACTTCTCGCGCGCCTTTTTGACCTTCTCCGCGTGCTCGTCGGCCTTCTTGAAGCCGTCGGAGACGCGCTTCTTGGCGCTCGCATCCGCGCGCATGATCACCTTCAAATACACCGAGTCCTGCAGGATCATCTCGGCCTTCGTCGCGGCTTTCGTGCGCACGGCCACGGCCTGGCCCGGGATGCCGTTGCCGGCCGGGTAGAGGCCCAGCGTCGTCACGCCGTACTTGATGATCTCGGCGTACTCCTCAGCCTGCGGCCAGAGTTCGTCCGACGCCTTGACGTCGGGGCTCATGTCGTCGCCGCCGTCGCTGTCGCAGCCCAGGCGCGAGTAGCAGTTCACGAACCCCGGAACGACGATCCACTCGGGCCGGTCGAGGATCGGAATCCCGCGTTCGATCGGGAGGTCCTCGCCGATCGTGACGATCTTTCCGTTCTCGACCAGGATCACCGCGTGTTCGATGACTCCCTTGGCGACCGTCTCGGCGCGGCCGACCCGGATGGCCAACAAGTCGGCCTGCGCCGTCGATGCGGCGAACGTCGAGACGAGTGCAAGCAGGAGGATGTGTTTCATGTTCATTCCTAGAACCATTGTCCGTCACGGCGGCGGTCGTATTGGACACGGCCGTCGATGAGTACGAGTTCGACCCGCGAGCGCGGGTCCAAGGGGTCGCCCGAGCGAATGACGATGTCGGCATCCTTGCCGACTTCGAGGCTTCCGACGCGGGCGTCGATGCCGAATGCGCGGGCGGGGTTGATCGTCGTCGCGCGCAGCATGTTGTAGCCCTCGGCGCCGTAGCGGGCGGACATGGCGCCTTGGAGGAAGAGTTCTTCCTGCGGCATGACCGGCGAGTCCGTGCAGACGGAGAGGTCCTTCGCCCCCGCGCGTTCGTAGACGCCCGTGACGCCCGTGATCGCACCGTCGCGTGTCGAGAAGAAATCGATCATGCGCGGCCCCGCGTTGATCGGTGCGCCGGCGGCGACGATGTACTGCGCAGTCTTGTGTGCGTCGAAGCAGCCATGACTCAAGACGCAGCGCGTGTCGTACTTCTCTTTCCACATGCGGGACGCGGCCGTGAAGCCGTCGCTGCCGGCGCAGTGGATCAACACCGGCAGTTCCTTGGAGTGGATCTTCTGCAGATTCTCGAGTGCACGGTCCTTGCGTCCCTGACGTGTCGCGCCGATCGCCTTCTCGTTCACGTCCTCGAGGATCCAGGACAACCCCGCGCGCGTCTGCCCCAGGTCGCCCGCGCCGCGCTCGGGGTTGTACGACTGCGCGATCTTCATTCCGCCGACGGTCTGAACCACGGTCTCGTCGTACGTCGCGTTGGTCTTCGTCTTGTAGATCAAACCGAATCCGCTCAGCGACGTACCGCTGCCGGGGATGCCGTACAAAGTCGTGACACCGCCCGCGCAAGCGATCTTCACGGCCGAATTCGACGGTCGCAGCGCGGACGCCGCGCGCAACTCCGGATTCACCGGCAATACCATGTCGTTGACGTCGCCGAAGCCGCCGCTGTGGATGTGCGAGTGCAGATCGACCATGCCCGGAGCCGCGACGCCGGCCGTGCCCTCGAGCGTCTTGTAGCCGGCGGGGATCGCGCGATTCGGCCCGACGTAGGCGATCTTAGAGCCGCGCACGAGGATCAGTCCGCTGCTGTAGACGTTGTCGTCGGCATCCGCCGTCAGGATCTTGTCACAGCGCAGCGCCCAGCCTTCTTCGCCGGGCCCGAGCGGCGACAGGTCCGGCTTGTTCGCACTGGAAGCGCAACTCGCGAGCGCGACCAACGCAAGTGCGGCGACGCGGGCCAAAGCCGGCCTCGGTCGCGCTCCGCGTCGTTCGTCGAGTGCTCGCACCATCAGAAGAGTCGCTTGTCCTTCGCGGTGTCGTAGACGCGCTTGCCGTCGATGAAGACCTTTTGCACCGCGGTGCGCGGATCGGCCGGATCCCCGCTCATGATCACGAAGTCAGCGTCCTTGCCAACCTCGATACTGCCGACGCGATCGGCGATACCGGCCGTGACGGCCGGCACGATCGTCAAACCGCGTACGCTCTCCAGGTTCGTGGCGTCGAAGCCGTGGCGGATCGCCATGCCGGCTTGCAAGAACAACTCCTCGGCCGGGATCACGGGCGCGTCAGTGTTGAAGCCGATCATCTTCATGCCGCGCTTCTGGTATTCCGCCGCGATGCCGAGGATGCCCTCGGGGTTGCTGCCGGTCCAGTTGATGAACCCGCGCGTCGGTACTTCGACGTTGCGCGGACCGATGATCGCGTTGACGCCGAGCTCCTTGGCGAAGCCTGCGAGCTTGTAGCCGGCCATCTCGCCGTGGTCGATGTACACGTCGATTCCGAACTGCTGGCGCACCATCGTCAAGGTCGTCATGACGACCTGGAAGATCTGTGTGTGCGTCGAGATCTGCGTACGCTTGGCGTGCAACTCGCGGAAGATGTCGAGGTCGAAGTTGCGTTCGGGCTTCGGGCCCTTCCCCTTCTCGAACGCCTCCCACTTTTGCGCGTAGAGCATTCCACGCGAAAACATGGCGCGCGTATTCCAGTTCATGAACGAGCGCCCGACACCGATCGTCCAACCTTCGGGGTTGCCCGCCTGCGCGAGCTTCATCGAGCCGGGGTTGCGGATGAGCGCGTCTTCGTACTTGTCGTGGCCGGTCTTGATCAAGACGCCCTGGCCGCCGACGTTCACGCCCGAACCCGGGATGAACAGGATCGACGTGACCCCCGATGCGATCGCGACCTTGAGCGTGTCGTTGTGCGGGATGACCGACGTCGACACGCGCAGTCCCGGGTTGGTGAGGTACACCATCTCGTTGATGTCGAACGTGCCGCCGACGTGGCTGTGCAGGTCGATCATGCCGGGCATGATCCACTGCTCGCCGGCATCGATCGTCTCGAACCCGGCCGGGATCGGCGTGGACGCAGCGGGTCCGACGGCGGTGATCTTGCCGTCCTTCACCAGCACGACGGCGTTGTCGAAGTACTGCGTGCCTTCGAGCGGAACGGTCAGGACCTTGCGCGTCTTGATCGCGAGACCCGGGGCACCCTTCTCACCGGCGATCAGCGTCGCGGTCGGAGCCGCAGGCGGCGTCGGCGTCGGGAACGAAGTGTCGGACGCGCGCGCGGTCGAGCACGGCACCACCAGCGCCAGTGCGAACGCGCCGACCAACGTGCGGGACGTATTGCGAATCACCATCTGCGTTTCTCCACGGCCGCGTCGTAAACGCGGCGGCCCTCGATGAAAACGATCTCGACCGAGCTGCGCGGATCGAGCGGATCGCCGGTCGTCACGATCAGGTCCGCATCCTTGCCCGGCGCCAGACTGCCGACGCGGTGCGCGATGCCGGCGGTCAGCGCCGGCACGTACGTCAACCCGCGCATCGAATCCTGGCGCGAATCGTCGAAGCCGTAGCGCACGGCGACCGCGGCCTGGACCGACAATTCTTCCTGCGGCACGACCGGAGAGTCGGTGTTGAAACCGATCTTCGTATGTCCGTTCTTCTGGTATGAAGCGGCGATCCCGAGGATCGCGCCGTCGGTGTCGAGCGAGAACGAAGGCACATCCACTTCGCGCGGGCCGATGATCGCGTTGACGCCGATCTCTTCCGCGTACGCCGCGAGCTTGCTGCCGAACCACTCGCCGTGGTCGATGTAGACGTCCAGTCCGAAGCCGACGCGCACCATCGTGAGCGTCGCCAGCACGACCTGGTAGCGCTGTGTGTGCGTGCTGACCTGCGTCTTCTTGGCCTTGAGCCAGCGGAAGATGTCCCACTGGATATTGCGCTCAGGCTTGGGGCCCAAACCCTGCTCGAAGCGCTCCCACATCGTCGCGTACGCAAGTCCGCGCTCGAACGTGTTGCGCGTATTCCAGTTCATGTGCGAACGGCCGACGCCGATGGCCCAGCGCTCGGGATTGCCGGCCTGCGCGAGCTTCAGCGAACCGGGATCGCGAATGCGCATGTCCTCGAATTTCGTGAAGCCCGTCTTCAAGAGGATCCCCTGGCCGCCCATGTTCGAACCCGAACCGGGGATGAACAGCACGGTCGTCACGCCGCCGGCGACGGCCAGCTTGAGCGCCGGCAGATTCGGCGTCACCGCGGCACTGGCGTGCAGCTCGGGATTCGTCATGTACACGGTGTCGTTGAGATCACCGAGAGAACCGGCCGCGATGTGGCAGTGCAGGTCGACGAATCCGGGCGCGATCCAGCGCGTACCACAATCGATGACTTCGTAGCCGGGCGGGATCACGGTCGTGCGCGCGGGGCCGACCGATTCGATCTTGCCGTCCTTCACGAGCACGAGGGCGTTGTCGACGAAAGACTCGCCCTCCGCGCCCACGACGAGCGCCTTGCGCGCCTTCAGTGCGAGGCCGGTCGGTGCAGCCTTTTCTCCCGCGCGCGGGGCCTGTTCCGTCTGTGCGAATCCGACTGCGACCGTCGCCATGCACGCGCCGACGAAGAATGCGAAGCGCAGGCTCCGCCTTCCCGTCGCCAGCGTGCGTGTGCGGCCGAACTTCACTTCAGCGCACTTCCTTGCCGTTCACGAACACCTTCAGCACGGTGGCCGAGACGTCGAGCGGTGAGCGATCGTAGAGCACGACATCCGCGTCCATTCCCGGGCGCAACAGGCCCACGCGATCATGGATCGCGAGCATGCGCGCGGCGTCGCTGGTCAACGCGATCAGCGCGGCCTCCGGGCTCATGCCCTGCGATACCGCGTACGCGGCGATCAACGGCAAGTCCGCGGCGCCTTCTTCAGCGTCGCTGTGGAACGCGACCGGGATGCCGTAACCACCGAGCTCGGCGTAGCGATTGCGCTTTTGCACACCGGTCTTGGCTTCGGTCACCGTCACTTGCGGCGTCAGCAAGACGCCCGCGACGCGGCCGCGCAGCTTGTCGGCGACTTTCCAAGCGTCTTCGGCCCCGTACAGGATCGGCTTGATGCCGACGGCGGCGAAGGCGTCGACGCAATCCACGAGTTCGTCTTCTCGACTCACGCCGACGACGACGCCGGCCTTGCCCATCATCGCGCGTCGCAGCGGTTCGAGATCCGGATCGATCCCGGGAGCCTTGGGTTCGCCTTTGACTTCGGGCTTCTTGTCCTTGTCGGCCTTGTCTTTGCGCACTTCGCTGCGACCCGCGATCTCGTACTCGGTCGAAGTCTGCGTCGCTTCGAAGGCGCTCTTCGAGTCACCCAACTGCACGTGCCCGGTGAGCTTGCCTTCCTTGGCCTCGCCTTCGAGCTTCACGGTCCCGCGCGAACCGTCGCCGGAAAGGGTCACCTTGAACTTGTCGCGCTTGCCTTCGACCTGGATCAGGCTCGTCGAAAGCGCATCACAGCGCAGCGAACCGGTGATCTTGCCGTCCTCGTCGTTCACGTAGAGGCGCATGCGCGCTTCGTCGAACGGCGGGAGTGTGATCTTCGTCTCCCACGCACCGGTGATCGGCTTGGGCGGTTCTTCCTCGCCCTTTTTCTTCTTCTTGTCGTCCTTCTTCTCGTCCTTCTTGTCGGCGTCGCCTTCCTTCTTCTCTTCGTCCTTCTTGGCGTCGCCTTCCTTTTCGGCCTCCGCCTTGGGCGCGGCACCCTCTTCGGGCGGCGTCCACTTGGCGAGCTTCTCCTCGTACTCGGCCCACTTCTTGGCGTAGTCGGCGGCCTTCTTGAGCGTGTCCTTCACCGCACGGCCGGAGTCACGGCGGTTACGATCCGTCCAGTTCAAACGCAGAGCGCAGGGATCAGCGACCACCATGCGGTCGAGATCGTCACCCGCAGGCTTGTACGCCATCATCGGAGCGCCGCTGCGCGACACACCGCGCGGCGAGAGCGCGACGGTTGTCACGCCGGCACGCGCGACGCGCCTGTCGGCGAAGTCACCGGGCTCGACGAGTCGTTTCATCTCGAAACGCGTCGCCGGCACGCGCGAGCTGCCCTCGAGGCCCAGATGTCCCAGCGCATCGATCATGCCGGGCGCCGCAGCCGCGGCCTTCACGACCACTGCGCCGGCGGGTCTGCCGACGCGCTGCCCGACCGCGGAGATGCGCCCGTTCTGCATCAGCATCTCGCCCGGCGAGAGCACTTCGCCGTCGCCGATGTACAGGTTGTCGACGTGCACGACGACAGCCGCGCTCGCGAAGCCCGCCACGCCGCCGGAAGCGTTGACGGCCGAAGCGGTCGCCTCGTAGGCCTTGAACGCAGCTTGACCGTCGACCCAGGTCGCGATGATGCCGGCGGACGAGTCGATGGGGTGCGCGTTGAACACCGCGAAATCGGCGTCCTTGCCGACCGCGATGCTGCCGACGCGATCCGCAACGCCCAGGATTTCAGCCGGCGTGAGCGTGATCGCGCGCAAGGCGGCGTCACGATCCAAACCGCCGCGGCTCATCAATCCCGCGGCGAAGCGCAGATCGCTCGCCGGCGCGCTCGCCGTCGGAGCGATCGCGAACCTGGCCCCGGCTTTCGCCAGAGCTGAGGCGGAGTCGTAGCGCGCCCAGGTCGAATCGCGGTCCTTGCCCATGTCGCGACCGGTGCGATTGGGAACGAACGGCGCTTCGACGATGACGGAAACACCGCTGCGTGCGATGAAGTCTGCGACCAGCGCGGCTTCGTTCGCGCCGTCGAGTACCAGCGTCTGACCCGTCTTCTTGAAGAACTCGATCGCAGCACGGATCTCGGCTTCGGTGTCCGCCGTGATACGCCAAGGCGTCTTCGCGGCGATGAGTTCGCGCAATTGCTTGCCGACGCCGGGGCCGTACTCGCCCGCGTCCGGTCCGCCTTGCGAGAGGTCGAACAATTCTTGCAAGGCGACGATCGCGCCCATCAAGGTCTTCGGCAGTTGATCCTTGGCGACACCCATGCCGACGTCGATCGTCGCGGGCACCGGCGGCTCCCAGTAGCCACGCGTGTTGCGCGCATCGGCGCCGATCGAACCGTGCACGACGGCACTGGGGTTGACGACGCGTTGTGCATCGGGATCGCCGGCGAGTTTCACGACGGCGCCTTGACCCGCGATCAACCGGCCGCGGCCGGGCGCGAGGTAGGCGGTCGTCACGCCTTCCTGCAGCGCGAACGCGAACGAGTCGTACGGATCGAAGTTGTCGACCGCTCGGATGAACGGATCAGCCGTGCGATCGCTCGGGCGCGGGCCACCGTAGTTCGAGTCCGCGGCGACGAGTCCGGGCACGATGATCGCATCGGGCCCGTAGTCGACCACCTGCGCGCCTGCGGGAATCGCGATGTCCTTGCCGACCGCGCGGATCTTGCCGCCGGAGACGAGGATCGTCGCGCCGCCTTGGAGCACGGTGCCGTTTTCGACCAGGTGAATGGTGCCCGCTTGAACGGCGATCGTCGCCGTACTCTGCGGCGCGCCGGCGCTGAGCGGCACGGCCGCTCCCGCGAGGAGCAGCGCGCCGATCGGAACCGAAAGAATCGAGGAGGACGTCATGATCAATCCTTCTTCTCCGAGCCCGACTTCTTCTCTTCAGCCGCCTTCTTGCCGGAGTGCGGATCGACCGCTTCTTCGACGGCTTCGGGCGCGGCGTTGGCCTGCTCGATGCCTTGCAAGAGCTGGCGTGCGCGCGAATCCTTGCTGCGGTCGTAGACGAGGTTGCCCTCGATCACGACGTACTGAACCGTCGACTTCACCGAGATCGGATCGCCGTTGAAGAGCACGACGTTCCCGTCCTTGCCGGCTTCGAGCGCACCTACGCGCTTGCCGAGGCGCAGGATCTCGGCCGGCGTACGCGTCACCGCGTCGAGCGCGGCCTTGCGGTCGATGCCCTGGCCGATGCACTGCGCGGCTTGGAACCATAGCGATTGGGCCGTCGAGTTCAGAGACTGCAGCGCGAAGCGGATCTTCTTGTCGAAGAACACCCGCGGCACGAAGGTCTCGATCTCCTTGCCGGTGATCGGATCGCGTTCGACGTACATCTGCGCCGGGCCCAACACGACGGGCACGCCGGCTTCCGCGATGGCGTCAGCCGCTTTCCACGCGTCGCCGTCGAGCACGAGCACGGTGTTGGCGAGGAAACCGTGCGCGCGCGCCATGGCCAGCGCATTGTTCACGGCCACGCCGCTGTCGCAGTACACGAACGCCATCAGCTTGCCTTCGACGAGGCGCAAGAGCGGCTCCTGCTTGTCGTCGACCTCACCGCGCGGAACGATCTTGAAGTCGGCGACCTTCCACGGCGCGACACCTTCCATCTCGCGACCGGTCTTGTTCTCGTCCTTGTCCATGTCGCGCCCTTGGAACAGGGCCTCACGGCGCGCGTAGTCCTTGCCGTCCTTCTTGTCCTGCACGAGCTTTTCGAGATACATCTGCAGATCACCGAACGCTTTGCGCAGCGCTTGAGCCTGCGTGGCGCGCGAACGACCGGGGCGTGCACCGGCGACGATCTTCAAGCCGATGGACGAGCGCACGGTCATCTCGTCGACCGTCAAACCGACCGGCTTCACGACGCGGCCTTGTCCGCCGATGACGCACATCGGACCCTGTTGGACGTTGATGGTCGTGATGCCCTGGCGAAGCACGTCCTCGAAGTAGAAGTTGATGGGATCGATCGAATCGCGCACGTCGAGGAACGGTGCGATCTCGATGTTCTCGTTGGGACGGTCCATCCCGCGGATCGAGTGCGCTTCGACGAAGCCGGGAAACGCCACGAGTTCGGGGTGATCGAGGACCTCGGCATCCCAGGCCGTCTTCACGTCCTTGCCGATCGAAACGATGCGGCCTTCCTCGATGACGATCACGCCGTTCTCGATGTCAGGCCCGGCCTGCGTGATGACGCGGCCACACTTGATCACGATCTTGCCGTTGCCGGCCGTCGCGGATCCCGTGAGGGCGCACAGGGTGAGAAGGGCGGTCAGTTGGATCGTTCGATTCCACATCGTTCGTACTCCGGTTCGCTTCGTGCTCGGGCTGGTTTGCGTGTTGTGGTTCGTTGTGTTGTGCGTGATCACTTGGCCGATTCCTTCGGGCGCGCGTCGTAGCGCATGACGCCGTCGACGATGACGGCGATGACGCGTGAGCTGGGCTCGAAGGGCGCGCCGTTCCACAGGACGAGGTCGGCGTCCTTGCCGACTTCGAGCGTGCCGACGCGATCGGCGACTCCCATCAGTCGCGCCGGGATCGTCGTCACGGCGGCGAGCGCCGATTCGAACGGCAGTCCGCCCATCATCGCGTAGCCGGCTTGCAGGGCCAGCGCGTCCTCAGGCGACTCGGAGCCGTGGCTCGAGAGCGCGAACGGAACGCCTTGCTTGCGCAGCTCTTCGGCCGTGTTCCAGGCCATGAATGCATTGTCGCGCGTGCGTCCTTGCGCCGGGAACGGCGGCAACACGACCGGAATCTTCGAGCGCACGAGGAGCTGCGGCTCCTTCCACGCTTCGGCTGCTGCATCGAGGAAGAAGCGCGGCTTATTGAGGCCGTTCTTGAACTCGTCCTGACTTTCGATCTCTTCCTTCAAGAACACCGCGGTGCGGATGTCTTGCGTCGCCCACGCTTGAATCGAAACCGTGAGGTCGCCCTTGAGCGCGGCGATCAGCCGGTCGCTGCCGTTGAATGCGCGCTTGGGATCAGCGGCGGACGCGGCGGCGTCGTAGAAGGCCTTGCGCCAGGCCCATTCGACGCCCATGCGCGTCGTCGGCCGACGTGAGTAGAAATCGGTCGGGCGCCCGAACGCCGGGTGGTTGCCCTGGCTCGGCTGCGTACCCATGGAGCCGCGCAGCACGGCGTCGTTCTTGACGGTGCGCGCCGCGATCGACTCCGCGCCGGCCGTCTTGAGCACGACGCTCAAGCCGCCGATGACGTTCTGGTCCGGCGCGCTGACGAGCACCGTGGTCACACCGTTGCGCACCTGGCGATCCCAGGCGATCGAGAACGGATCGAGCGACGTCGCGACGCGGAGGCCGGGTTGAATTTCGTCCGACTGCTCCACCGAGGTCGATCCGTTCGTGATGCGCACACTGGCATCGATGAGACCGGGCGTGACGGCGAAGCAGCGCAACACGCGGTCGCTGCTGTCATCGTCGCTGCCGCGCGAAGGCGAGACCGTCGCGATCTTGCCGTTGCCTACCGCGACCATCCCGGCCTCGAAATCCGTGCCGGTTCCGGTGTACACGCGGTCGGCGTAGATCACCCACGCCTTGGCTTCGGGCTTCGCCTCCGGAGTGCCCTGCGCTGCGCACGGGAGTGCAATGGCGAGGCTGCATACGAACCACTTGATCATCACTTGCCTCCATCCACGCGCGCGCCGTCGATGTAGACGGCGACGACGCGACTGCCCAGGTCGAGCGGATCACCGCTCCAGAGAACGATGTCGGCGTCCAGCCCGCGGTCGAGCTTGCCGACGCGATCAGAAACACCCGCGATGCGCGCAGCGTCACTGGTCAACGCATTCCACGCGGCCTTCGTTTCGAGGCCTTCGCGCACACACAGCGCTGCGCCCAGGCGCAGATCGGCGGGGTGGTGAACGGGTGAGTCGAGGCCGAATCCGAATTGGACACCGCCCTTCGCGAGCGCCACGACCGATTTCAGGTTGCGCCGCGCTTCGCCGACGCCGAGCGCCGGGACGATGACGGCGAGCTTGGCGGCTTTGAGTTCCTCGACGAGTTCGCCGGCCAGCGCGACGCCGTGGATCGCACCCGTCAGCTTGTGGCGCTTGGCGAAATCGATCGTGCGCAACACGTCGGGACGCTCGGTGGCCTCGAACAAGCACGGGAGGTTGCCCTTCTGCGCGCGCTCGACGGCGCCGGCGGGCTTCGCGAAGAGCTGGTCGAGCATCGCGACCGCGCCCGAGAGACTCGTGGGCTCGCGATTCCAGGTCAATCCGTTGGCCGTGAACACGAGCGACAGGTGCGCCTCGTCCTTCAACACCTTGCGCTTCGCCGTCTTGACGACCGCCGTGAGGCCGGGCGCAACACCGGCCGGAGTCGGCGTCAGGACGACGCTGGTGATGCCGGCCGAGCGCGTGTCGAGGAAGTCGCTCGAGTCCGGATCGAACACGAGTGCGACGCGCGCGTCGGGCAGCGCCGCGCGCGCGTCGTCGCGCATCTGACCGGGCGCGCCGCCCGCGTAGCCGTGCAGCGCGATCATGCCGGCTGTCAAGAATCCCGCGTGTTCGACGAGCTCGACGCCCGCGGGCACCGAGACGTCTGTGCCGATTTCCGCGATGCGCCCGTCGGAGATCAGCACGATCCCCTTCTCGAGCGCGCGACCGTCACCGAGCCAGACGACGTCAGCGCGAATCGCGATGGACGAGGCCGTAGTCGTTTGCGGCGGGGCGGTGAAGAGCGGCGCACACAGCGCCAACGTCAGTGTGAGCATGGATCAATTCTCCGGTGTGACGACCACGCGGCCGCCGGCGATCACGTTGCGGATGCGCGTCGTCGAAACGAGCGGCTCCCCGTCCAGGACGAGCAGGTCGGCATCCTTGCCCGCTTCGACCGTGCCGATGCGGTCTTGCATATCGAGCGCGCGCGCCGCGCCGATGGTCAACGCCTCGAAGGCCGCTTCGCGGTCGAGTCCGGCACCGACGGCGAGTCCGGCCATCAAGGGCAGGTCGCGCGACGCAGCCGGATCCATTCCGCCGGAGCCGAGCAGGACCTGGACGCCGGCTTGTTTCAAACGCGCCGCCAGCGACAGGTCGTTCGCCTCGAACTCGTCCGCACGCGCGCGGCCCAACGGTGCGGGCCACACGATCACGGGGATGCGGCGCTCGGCGAGTTGCTTGGCGAAGTACGTAGCCTCCGCTCCACCGGCCAGGATCAGGCGCAACCGCCCCAGACTCTCCAGGCCCTGCAACAGCGCGCGGATCTCCGACACGCGGTTGGCGTGCACGATCAGCGGGATCTCGCCGTTCGCGACGCGTGCGACCACCTCATTGTCGTCGTCGTAGCGCGGCGGGTTCGGCTTCTTGTCTTCCTTGTACTTCTTCTCCTCGAACTTCTTGCCCTTCTCGGTCGCCTCCTTTTCGGCCTTTTCGCGGTCTTTTTTGGCCTTCTTGGCGTCCTTCTCGAGCTCGGTTTCCTTCTCGGCGATGGCCTTCTTCCAGGCTTCGAGTTCGTGTTTGTACTCGTTCTTCTGCACGAGGTAGTTCTGGCCCGCCTGCAGCGTCGAGACCAGGCGGTCGACGGTCTCGACGCGCTCGAACGGATCCGCCGCGCGACCGCCCATGCCCATGAACTGTCCTTGCGAATCGAACAGCGGTTGCGAGCCCGAGGTCAGACCGACCGTCATCCACAGGTTGCACTCGCGCGACAGGATCACGTCCGCGGTGTTCGCCGTCGGCGTCAAGCGCAGCAACGTGCCGAGCCCGCCGATGCGCGAGCCCGTCCCGACTTGAACACGCGCCGTCGTCACGCCCGCACGCAAGGTGTCACGGCGCAAGTGGTCGAACCCGTAGATGTCGACACCGTCGGCGGAACGCGTCGCCGGCGTGGGCGAGGAATCGCTCAATTCGTCCGGGCTGATCCCGAGGGCACCCCACGGATCGATGAATCCTGCGCACACGTACTTGCCGGAGATCTCGGTCGCGCCGGCGGGCAACGAGAGTCCGGCGCCGACAGCGAGGATCTTCCCGCCGCGCACGATCACTTGCGCGTCGTCGATCACCTGCCCCGGCCGGAGGATCACATGTTCCGCGCGGATGAAGATCGTTTCAGACGGAACGGCTTCCGCATGTTTCTCCGTCGTGGTCGACGGGGAGATGGATACGGGCAGCGCAGGCGCCAGAAGCGCCGACGCCAGACAGCCAACAAGCATGTGCATGTTGCGACTCCGCCTGGTTGCGAGCTGGACACGGACTGTTCACCGTGCGCAGATCGAACCTCTGGAGAGGGGGTGGATGGGGACAGAAAGACGCGTCATCGCCTGACGCGTCCGTTGGGGCGGCGCATGATAGGCGAGGCCGGATCGCGCTGGGAAGTGGCTACAGGACCTTAGCTCTTGGCCTTGGCTCACTTACGGCTGGCTTACCGGGCGTGCTGCCGGAGCGAGAAAAAGCGACCTCCTGGACTCGCCGCGGCCGGGCGCGCGGGCCAAGACCCAGGGCTTTCGGCGTTCGGAACCTCACCCCCTCTGGCTCGCTCCCGGTATGCCCGGACCTCAGAAGCGCACGCTCCACCCCCTGCTCTTCGAGCGCTCATATTGGCGTAACCGCTTGCAGGAGCTGAAGTTGGCGCGACAATCGGTGCTCCTCACTCCGCGCCCGGAACTTTCGTCCGCCTTCGTCGAGGTGGACGAATTTCGTATCCGGGCGCACGACGGGGTGCGCCTCTACGGCCTGCGCGCCCAGTCGCGCATCGGCGGGTGTACGGGGCCTGCGCGCGTGCGCCTGGTCGGGCCTTCCGACCTGCCGGCGATCGATTGCCAGGCCATCGTCTCCGGTCAGTGCGAATACGTCTTCCAGGAGCCGGCCGGGCGCAAGCTCGAGGATCGCGTGCTGGACGTGCTGCGGATCTGTCAGCTGGCGGGTGAGACGGATGCCGAATCGAAGCGCGGCGTCTGCCTGTCCTTCGACGAGGGAGACGAGCCCGACGAGTTCATGATCGCGTCGCGCATCCTCGACACCGATCCAGACCTCGCGCGCGTTCAGCCGCTCGACGACTCGGCCGGCTGGAGCACGCTTCAGTAGCCGCCGGCGGATTTTCCGCCCTGCACGATCGCGACCGAAGCCGACGCACCGAGGCGTGTCGCACCCGCGGCGATCATCGTCTTGGCGTCCTTCTCGTCGCGGATGCCGCCCGAGGCCTTGACGCCCATCGTCGGTCCGACGGTCTTGCGCATCAGCGCGACGTCGGCAGCGGTGGCGCCGCCTTTCGAGAAGCCGGTCGAGGTTTTCACGAAGTCGGCGCCGGCCTGGCGCGACAGCTCCGACGCCTTGACCTTCTCGGCGTCCGAGAGCAACCCCGTCTCGAGGATGACCTTCAAGCGCGCGCCGAGCTTGTGACACACGTCGGCGACGCCCGCGATGTCGCGGCGCACGAACTCGTGATCGCCGGACTTGAGTGCTCCGACGTTGATGACCATGTCGATCTCGCACGCACCGTCTTCGATCGCGCGGCGCGCTTCGTAGGCCTTGACCTCGGGCGTGCTCGCACCGAGCGGAAACCCGACTACGCAACAGGTGGCGACGCCTGAGCCTTGCAAGATCTCGGAGCAACGCCGCACCCACGTGCCGTTGACGCAGACGCTCGCGAAACGGTTCTTGCGCGCTTCGTCGCACAGCTTGTCGACGTCGGCCGCGGTGGCTTCGGGCTTCAAGAGCGTGTGGTCGATGTACGCCGCGATCCCGCCCATGCGCGCCGGATCGGGCAGGTTCACCCCGACTCTGCAGGCGCCGGCGGTGACCATTTCATCGACGCGTTCCGGGCAGATCTCGACGCTCAGCGAACTGCACCCCCACTGACCGAATTGCCCGATCGCGCCCAGCCCGTGGTCCATGATCTGGTGCGCGATCTCGGCCAGGATCTCTTCGAGCTTGGCGGCGTCGATCGGCTCGGTGACGTTGGTTTTCATCGCGGTGCTTCCTCTCGCGAGCGACTGTTTTCGCGCTCGATGTCCATGATCTTCTTGACGCGCTTGCCGTGGCGCTCTTCGCCGTACGGCGTCGCGAGGAATGCGCGCACGACTTCGTGGGCTGCCTCGCGCGTGATGACTTTCGCGCCCAGCGTGAGCACGTTGGCGTAGTTGTGCTCGCGCGCGTTCTTGGCCGTCACGCCGTTCCAGCAATTCGCGGCGCGCACGCCGTTGACCTTGTTGGCGGCCATCGCCGAACCGATGCCGGCGCCGTCGATGACGATGCCGATGTCGGCGTTGTTCTTGGCGACACTTTCGGCGACTGCGCGCGCAAAGTCGGGATAGTCGACGGCGTTTTCGTCGCGCGTGCCCAGGTCGAAAGTCTGATGACCGAGGGCGCGCACCCACTCGATCACGTCGCGCTTGAGCGCAAACCCGCCGTGATCGGACGCGATCGCGACCCGCACGGAACCGGAGTCGCTCGTGGAGCGCTCTTCGAACTTGATGCCGCGTCGCCACGCTTCGTCGCGCGCCAGATCCGTGACGATGGCGCCCGGCGGCACGCGCAACGACCCGCCGCGCGCGATCTTGGCGAGCATGTCGGCGGTGATCAGCTCCGGACCGCGCTGCGGTTTCGCGCGCGCCTCGGAGACCGCAGGCCGCACGGGTTCGCCGCCTGGAGAAACCGTGACGAAGACGCCCGCGGTGCGCTCCGCGCGGTTCTCGTGCCCGCGCTCGGCCATGACGCGGCCGACCACGCGCTTCACGAGCGCTCGAACGTCGATGCTTTTCGACATGGGCGGGAGAGTCTACCCGCGCGGAACTGGACTCGCGATCCTCAGTCGGATCAGCCGGGCAAGTGGAGCACCTTCGTCGCGTACAGGATCGACAGCACGACCACGATCACGGCCTCGCCCGCGATGAAGCCCGACGCGAGCGGCAGGATCTTCGAGTCGGGGCTCTTCTTGTCCACCGAGCGCCACACGACGTCGATGACGGCGCCGATGAACATGGTCGCGACGGCGGTCGCGGGCACGAGCATGCCGATGCCGATGCCGGTCGGCGACGGGACCCAGCGTTTGATCGACTTGAATTGCTCGAGCACGGTGAACACGACCCCGAGCACGACGGCGATGCCCAGTGCGGCGAACGCGCTCGGGTGCAGTGCATCGAGGCCCAGTCCGAGCAACTTGGCGAAGCCGACCCACTTCTGCGAGATCGGACTCGACAGCGCGTTGTCGCCGGTGAAGCCGAAGTTCTCGCGCAGGATCGGATACATGATCGCGACCATCAACGCGCCCACCGGCACCGCCATGAGCTGGATGTACGTCAGGTAGCGCGGCGTCGAACCGATCAAGTGGCCCGTGCGGTAGCTCTGCATCAAGCCTTCTGAATCCGCGACGATCGTACCGGTCAAGCCGCTGGCAGCCATGTTCGCAGGGATGTTGCCGGGGCTGACCACGCCGAAGACCGCCTGCATCAAGTTGGACAGCGCACTGATCGGTCCCCAGTTCGTCTCGCCCAAGACGCGCAAGCCAACGAGCATCAACGGAATCGTGAACAGCAGCGCCAGCAGCGTCAGGCCGATCGGCATCCCGAGCTCCAGCTTCTGCACCAGCACGACGCCGATCCCGGACAACACGATTCCGATCAGCACGTGCCGCATGGGCATGTCGCCCGAATCGACGCGCGCGCCGGTCAGGCTCTTGAACGACTTCGACAAGACGCGCCACTTGAGCACCAGCGCCGTGAGACCACCCGCGATCATCATTCCGGTGGCAGGCCACATCACCCACAGCAAGATGTCACGTTTCGTCGCTGTCTCCGCGATGATCCCGGCGTCCGCCAGGAGCACCGGCGCGATGACCCACGCGAGGATGAGTCCGACGAACATGTTGGCGCAGATGCGCAAACCGATGATCATCCCCGACCCGATCATCAACAGGCTCGTCGAGAAGCCCGTGTGCGTCACGTTCGAGAAGCGGTTGATGCGCACCACGATCTCTTCGTGGATGAAGGCGCGCATGAACAGGAACGCGACGCCGGCCGACGACACCATGCCGAGGATCAGCGAGATGATCGCGTTCTTGGCTTCCGCACCGCGCGCGTCGAGCACGATCAGCGCTTCACCGGCCGCGAGACCGTCTGCGTAAGGCAGTTTCTCGTCGACGACGAAGTGGCGCCGCATCGGAACGGCCAGGAACACACCGAGCATCCCGGCTGTGGTCAGCCACGAGAAGATCTGCCACGGCGTCATCGCCGATTCGAAGCCGGCGACCTTGTCGATCATGAGCATGTCGAACGCGGCCATGATCGTGCACATGAACGCGGTCTGTCCCGCGATCGTGCCGGCGGCTTGCGCCAGGTTGCTCTCGAACCGCAGCGCGGTGCGTCCGGCGAACAACGCCAGCAACAGGTAGCCGAAGAACGCCGACACGACGGCGATGTTCGGGCCGAAGCCGAGCTTCAAAACGATGTACGGATACGACGCGCCGATGACGGCCGCGACGAGCAGCGCGACGATGATGCCGCGCATCGTCCACTCGCGCGCATCAGCCGGTTTCACGGGCGGGGAATATTCCTGGGCCTCGCCGGCCGAGTCGTGGTCGCTCATGGGGCGTCACGGTAGCGACCGACGCGCGGCCTGCGAACTCAAAGTACCTGGGCGAGCTCCGGGGTGGCGGCTTCGAGCAGGTCGCTGAAGGACCGGGCGGCGCGCTTGCCGACTTCGATCACTTCCTCGTGGTTGGGCACGTCCTGGGTGATGCCTGCGGCGAAATTCGTGATGCACGAAATGCCCGCGACCTTCATCCCGGAGGCGCGTGCGGCCAGAGCTTCGGCCACCGTGCTCATGCCGACCGCGTCCGCGCCGACCCAGGCCAGCATGCGCACTTCGGCCGGGGTCTCGTAGCTTGGGCCCAGCAGACCGGCGTACACGCCGCGCACGAGCGCGAGCTTCTGACGTTTGGCGACGCCGTCGATCACCGAACCGAGTTCCAAGTCCCACGGCTTCAGCGCGCCGGCTTCGTTCGCGGCGAGCGGCGTCGTGCCTTGCATGTTGACGTGATCGACGATGCGCATGAGCGTGCCGGGCGGCCAGTCCTTGTGCAGGCCGCCGGCCGCATTCGTGAGCACGACACGCGCGACCCCGCAGCGCGCGAGTGCGCGCACGCAGCGCGTCACGTCGTCGGCGCTCCAGCCTTCGTACAAGTGGACGCGACCTTGTTGCGCGACGACGCGCACGCCGCGGATCTCACCGAGCACCAGTTTGCCCGCGTGCCCCGGCACCGAACTCATCGGCATGCCTTCGAGCTCTGTGTAGGGAATGACGCGCGCCTTTTCGATGCGGTCGGCGAAGACACCCAGGCCCGAACCGAGCACGAACGCGACGTCCACGTTCTGCACGCCGTGCTTCGCCAGCGAAGCGGCGAGGCGCGTGACCTGCGCGTTCACGATCGGTGCGAGTCCTGCGGCTTTCATACGAACATCCCCGCGATCGTGGCCGTGGTCCAGCACGCGAACGCGCCGCCGATCATCGCGCGCACGGCGAGTTTGGCAAGGTCCGACTTGCGTTCCGGCACGAGCGCGCTGATCCCGCCGAGCTGGATGCCGATCGAAGCGAAGTTGGCGAAGCCGCACAGCGCGTACGCCGCGAGCTTGGCCGAGCGCGCGTGTTCGAACGCGGGCGCCGACTCGGGCTGCTGCAGCATCTTGCCGAGCTCGGTGTAGGCCACGAATTCGTTGATCGAGATCTGGGTGCCGAGGAGCGAGCCTACCTGTTGACAGTCGTGCCAGCCTTCGACGCCGATCGCCCACGCAAACGGCGAGAAAACCCAGCTGAAGATGCGCTGCAGCGACAACCCGCCGTCGATGCTCAGCCATTCGCCGATCGCGCCCAGAGGCCAGTTCACGAGCGCCACGAGTGCGATGAACGCGATCAGCATCGCCACGACGTTGAGCCATAGCTTGAGACCGTCGGTCGTGCCGTTCGCCGCCGCTTCGATCACGTTCACGGCGGTGCGCTCGATCTTGAGCTCGACCTTGCCCGCGGTCGTCGACGCTTCGCGCTCGGGCATGATGATCTTGGCCATCATGAACGACGCCGGCGCGCTCATCACCGACGCCGTGATCAAGTGCGGCGCCAGCTCCGGCCCGAGGATCTGCATGTAGATCGCCATGACCGACCCGGCGATCGTCGCGAACCCGCCGGTCATCAGCGCATTCAGCTCGGAGCGCGTCATCGTGCTCAAGTACGGCTTGATGACGAGCGGCGCTTCGGTCTGGCCCATGAAGATGTTGGCCGCCGACGCCATCGATTCGCCGCCGGACAGGCCCATCGTCTTGCGCATGACCTTCGCGAGCGCCCACACCAGGACTTGCATCACGCCCAGGTGGTAGAGCACCGACATCAACGCCGAGACGAAGATGATCACGATCAATCCCGAGCCGGCGAACGCGAACACGAAGCCCGCACCGCCGTCGGTCGCGAGGTGGCCGAACACGGCGCTCGCCCCGGGCACGGTCATCGACACGAGCTTGTTGACGAATTCAGCAGCCTTCTCGAACAGGCCGCGCCCGATCGGCGTCTGCGTGATCAACGCCACGAGCGTCAACTGCAGCGCCACGGCACCGATCACCACGCGCCACGGAAAGCGCTTCTTGTCCCACGAGATCAGCCACGCGCACGCGATGAAGATCGCCACGCCGATGAGAGCCCGCAGGATAAGCACGCGCGCACTCTACCCGGCGAAGTGTGCGCGGACGAGCAGGCTCGTCGGAGTGGCAGCCGCGGAATCTGCCTTGTTGGGTGTGGGCGTCCCGCTGCTCGCGCTGCGCTTTCCCTGCGGAAGAGCCTGCTCGAGCCTCGCGCGGCGGACTCCCCCTGTCGAACAGGAGGCTACCCAGCCTTCTGTATGCGCCCCACCGGAGTACAGTCTCAAAGCTCTGTCGGGCCGCATGCTACGTCGGCCTTCCGTGACAGCCTGCGCGTGCGCGAGTTGTGAGAACGTGACATTTAGACGCCGAAACGACCCGGCGTCGAGATCGGGCCCGACCGGCGCTACTGCCGGCTCACCATCGCCTCGATCCAGATCGGCGCGAACGGAGACGTGCAGCCTTTGGACACGGGGTAGTCGCGGAAGACACCCAGCTTTTCGCCGATGGCGAGCGCGCGTTTGCGGTGCTTCGGAAAGTGAATTCCGATCTGCGCCAGACAGCTGTTCATCGTCCACTGCACGAGCGGATCCGCAGTTCCCATCTCGGCTTCGATGCGATCCAAGAGCGCCTTCAGGTCGAGCCCGTCCGGACTCCTCACGATGCGTTCGGCGGTCAGGTTCCATCCGGCGCGCGCGGCCATCGAATCTTTCGCGGCCATCCACCTCTGGCGCAGTTCTTCCTTGTCGGGGTGTTGCTTGACGACGTAGGCATTGAGCCAGTCCGCCAATTGTGCGAAGTCGGCGGAGCGCACCATCCGATCCATCTCGGCGGCGGAGAGCGACTTCGGCTGGATCACGAGCGTCGCCAAGAGGCGCGCGTCGATGTTCTCGGTTTCCCACAGTTCCAGCGCCAACTCGTGGTAGGTCTTGAGCTTCTTCGCCAGGGTTCGGATGTCACCGAGTTTCAAGCCGAACTGGTTCTTGCCGGCGCCGTTCTTGGTGTTGCGCGCGCGTACATTCTCGTCGCCGAGCGCTTTGAGCTGCTTGAGTGTGTCCTTGAGCGTCATATGCGCGAGTGTAGTGCGCCGCGTCGAACTGCCGGCGCGTCAGACATCGGTTGCGTTCAAGAATGAGGCTGAGAGCGCCATGAAACAGGGCAAAAAGCCAAATTTAGCTGAACGGCAAAATATGGCTTGCCGACACTTAGCCGATTCGCTTGACGTATCCGCATGAGCACTCCCAAGAAGCGCCACGTCAACATCTGCCAGTACCACGTCAAGCCCGGCCACGAGGCCGAGATGGAAGCTCTGCTCGCCAAACACTGGCCGACCCTGCGCAAGGCCGGCCTTGCCAGCGAAGATCCGCCGGTGATCTACCGCGGCCTCCCGTCCGGCAAACCCGACGGCGAACACGGCGCACAAGGCGTGTACATCGAGATCTTTTCGTGGGCGCAACCGAACGGCCCGCAGATCGCCCACCAGACGCCCGAAGTCATGGCGGTCTGGGAACCGATGGGCGCCATCTGCAAACACATGGAGTTCCCGCTATTCGAGCAGATCGATCCCATCGGCAAGCGGTGAGCGACTCCGAGCGCAAACTCGCCGACATCGACGCCGTGTTCAGCGCGTTGGCGCACGCGTCGCGACGCCACATCCTGCTCGTGTTGCATTTTCGCGGCGGCGAGATGACCGCCGGCGAGATCGCCGCGCGCTTCGGTTGTTCGTGGCCGACCACGACACGCCATCTGAAAGTGCTGCTCGCAGCAGGTCTGGTCCTGCAACAACAGAGCGGCAGACAGCGCCTCTATCGGCTCGATCGCAAACGTCTCGATCAGGTGGCCGCCGGCTGGCTCAAGAGCTTCAAGCCCGCGACAAGAACCGATCCTGGTTCGATGCCGCCGGCGTGAGTACGGTGAAGGGAACGGCAAGGGCTCGACTCGCACACCGCACCGCTTTCAACCCGATATGAAGCGCATCGCCGTCACTCTTCTCGTTGTCGCGCTCCTGCTTAGCTTCGTCTGGGTCGTTCTGTGGGCGCGACGGGCGGAGCGTGAGATTCCAGGTCGAGGCGCAGTTGCGGCTGAGCAGGAGTCCGATCATCTGGCCGTGAAACTCGACGACAGGCCCGCGAACGCCTCGCGCGCAGCCGTCGCGACGCACACGGACACGACGAGCACAGCAACGACTTCAGCGATTCCAGTTTCGCGTGATGACCCGCAGATACGCCTGCACGGCTCGATCGTGGTAAGCGACGAGAACGGCATCGAACACTCAACCCAGGATGGAACCCTCGTTCTCGAACTGCGCCAGGGATCCGAGACACTCTCGCTCCAGACGCCCGTGAGTGCCGGGCGTTGGTCCATCGACGCGCCGTCGTGTGATCAGGCAAGGGTGATGAGCGCAACGCTGGGAGGCCGACGCGCCGCTGCGGATGCCACTTACTCATTCACCCCAATCCCAGCCGACCGCAACCTCGACCTGCGCGTGCATTGGCTGTATGGACCTCTGCTGCATGTGCGCGATGCGCACACGCGCCAAGAGCTCACGCAGGTCGTCGTCGAGTGCGGACTGGGGCTGTCCCGAGCGAACTCCCAAGACTGCGCGCGTCCAGCGGGAATGGTCTTGTCCAGCGCCAGCGGTCCGTCACCGCTCGCGATTCTGCCCGAGGAACTCGCTCGCTCAGCGTTCGCCGGAACCGAAACCTTCATCACGGTGCGAGTACGCGTTCCTGATTACGCTTGGGGATTCGCACAGATCGACCTCACCCGCAGCAGCGAAGTGTTCGTGGACCTGCTGCCCGCGGCGGGCCTCGATGTCGATGTGATCGGTGACGCGTCGGCTTTGTCCGCCAACTTGAGAGTCCGGTCCAGAGTCGAGCGCGCGATCATTCTCGACGAAGCGCTCGCTGGTCGAACACAAGTGGCGATCGACGGCCTCTCACCCGGTCGCTTCACCGTCAGCGTCGAGTTCGGCCCCGCGTGGGAGAACCCCCAAGTGCTCACGAGCGCCGAAGTCGAGCTGATCGCCGCGACTCGGGTTCATCTACAACTGCAGCCGACCGCATCGCCACCCGTGCAGCGTGCCGACATGTCGGGTGAGTTGTGGATCCCGCGCGAGTGGAATGTGGATCCGTCGACGTTGATCGCTCGGCTTGACGACAAGCATGTGCCCGAGGACGACCGGTCGCTGTGGCTCAGCCTCAGGGCTTCCAAGCAAACACCTACGTTCGACACGTTTCAGTGGGAAGCCAGGCGAGCCATTGTCGGGCACTACGAGTTCACCCTGCACTCGCCGGAACTGCCGTTCGTCGCGTCAGCGGAGCTCGGAGTTGAAGGGCTCAAAGGTGTGCGTTTCGAAGTTGCCCCACCGACCACCGTGCGCGTGTCTTGGGTCGATGCCGAACGCGGCGATCCGCTCAGGCCAGAACTGGTCTTGTGGAGCCCACGCAACTTCAGGGGGCCGTGGACCGGCGCTTGCTCGCAGGCTGAATTCGATCCGCGGATCAACGCGTTCGAGTTTCGCGCGCCCGTGGGCACGATCCATGTGCTGGCCGGCGCGCTTCCTTCGGGCTACCTGCGGTCGGACGAGACGGCCGTGCTCGTGCCCGGCGTGAACGAGTTTCGTTGGAAGCTGCAGCGCGCGCACGGAATCGTGATTCGACTCATGGACGGAGAGCGTCCGGTCACCGCGCGGCAAGTCGCGACCTTCGAACTCGAGCCATTCGAGAGCAGTGGAAAACAAGTGGATCAGTATTTCGGCGAACGCGAGACGTACTTGGCCGTCTCGTCAGCAGGTCGCCATCGCCTGAAGATCGTGCACGAGCTTCAGGGGTTCCTGCCCGTGCCGGATCGAATCGTCGACATCGCCCCCGGCCGAATGACGCCGGTCGAGATCGCGCTGGTCCGCGAACCATGAGACCGCATGTGTGTCGCGCGTCGTGATCGCTCTTGCCCGCATTCCGTTCGAGTGCCTTGGCGCGCGCGTGGTACAGCCGATCGGATGTCGCCGTGCTACGCATGCGGGCGCCGCGGGCTGACCGTCCGTGCCGGCCCTCAACTCATCGGCGGTAGGACACTGAGCGCAACTTGATTCGGCGGACATTCGTGACGGGGCTTGATGAATCTGCACGAGCTCCAATTCCGGCGCTCGGAAGGCCGGCACGAAGCGGGAAAGCTCCGGCGAGTGGCGGCCTTTCGTGGCGAGAGCTAGCCTTGGCGCTGCGTCGTGTTCCAAGGCTTGGGCCCCATCTTCATGGAGGCGAATCATGCACGTTTCGAACCGCGTTCTCGCAACTGCGCTATGCACGCTCACCGCCTTCGCGTCTGCGCCCACGTTTGCCGGCGTGTTGACCGTCGCGCCCACCGGCGCGAACTACACGCAGATCCAGGCTGCCGTGGACGCGGCTGCGTCCGAGGATGTCATCCTGATCAGCCCGGGGTCCTACACCGCAGTCACGATCGACGGCAAGTCGGTGACTCTGCTCAGCACAGGCGCGGGCAACGTCACGGTCTTGGGTACGACTACCGTGAAGAACCTGACCGCCACTCAACGCGTCATCCTCTCCGGGATCCGAGGATTCGGTTCGACCACATTCCTGACGGGTGCAGGCACAGGCGTCGGCCTGTTCGTCTCGAGCAACTACGGACACGTCCGCGTGGAGAGCTGCAAGTTCTATGGCGCAATCGGTTGGGGCGACAACACCACGGGCGTGGGAAGCGTTTGTTGCGGCATGCCTCTGGCATCAGCCGGACGAGACGGAGCCTACGTTCTGAGCAACTCACAAGGCGTGGCTTTCACCGCGTGTGAATTGCAGGGAGGGCGCGCAGCCAACGCACTCGCCGCATGCGTCTGCGGCAATTCGTTGTGGGGCGGCGATGGTTTACGCGTGCAGTCGACGCTGGTCTCGCTGTACGACTGCCTGGCGCTCGGCGGACGCGGCGGCGACAACGGCAGCGAGGGCGGCGCGGGTGGAGCGGGATGCCGCACGATCGCGGGCACCTTGCCCACCGGCGCCTTCGCTTCGGGATCGACATTTCGCGGCGCCAATGGCGGGGATGCCTGGGACTTCTTGTTGCCTGTCACCGGCGGCGCCGGGGGAACAGGAATGCTCGTGGGCCCATCGACCGGCGTACGACTGCTAGGCAACACGTTCTCCGCGGGCGCTGGAGGCATCTCCTATTTCGGTAACTACCCACCGGGCGCACCCGGCACCCAACTGTCCGGCGGGGGATCGATCTTCACTGATCCGGAATCACGCCTCGTCATGACTACGGATCGCTTCGCGCGCGCGGGAACGGTCGTCAACGTGCGCATCCAAGGCACACCGGGTCAGGTCATCCATCTGCTCGTCTCGCGCGCGCCGACGTTCATGATCCTGCCGTCGTGGCGCGGCACGCTCGTGAGCTTGCCGGGCAAGGGCTCCGTCGACGTTCCGGTGGGGGCGATTCCCGCGAACGGCGTGCTGCAGACACGCTATCAAGTCCCGCCGATCCCGGGCGGCGCCACATCTGCAACCGTGTTCATGCAAGCGTACCGCTTCGACGCGGTGCTAGGTCCGAAGCTGGCGGCAGGCACGACGATTACGTTGCTGCACTGACACGTCGGGCCGGCCGCGAGCTCGGCTGCCCGAGTTCACTTGCGCGTGTACTCGATCCTGAAGATGTCGGCTTCAGGATGGCCGGCGCTCTTCGAGCGCAGCGTGACCACGTGGTGATCCTTGTCGACGATCTTCGTGATCGTCTTGTCCTGCGTGGGCTGCTTCGAGTACGGGTCCTTGCCCTCCGAGAGCATCGTCAAGGTCTTCGTCTTCTCGTCCCAGGTGCCTTCCGAGATCTGCAGCGCGCTCGTCGACGAATCGACCCACACGCCTACGTATTTCTTCTTGTCCGCGTCGTAGCCGATGAGCGACATCCCGCGGAACTCCGTGCCCATGTAGCTCGGGTCGTGGTAGTCGCAGCGCACCCACAGCCCGCCCAACGCACGGTCGTTCTTCGACGTCCCTTGCGACTCCATCTTGGGCGCCCCCGGCGCCAGCAGCGTGAACTTCGCATCGAACTGGCCTTCGAGATCCGCGAGGACGGCGTGCGCGGGCCCCGGACGCGATGGCTGCCAGCCGCCGCCCTCCTGCCAGGCGTGCAGTGCGCCGAGGGTCGTAACAGCAGCGAGGGTCGTGAGTACGATGTGCGTGACTGTTTTCATGACGTGAGTCCGTGGTAAGGAGCTGCGCGAAAGGGAATCGGATGAGGACACGGATGAGTGTCTCAGCACGCACCGATCCTTCGCATTTTCCGCAGCATCCCGGCTGAGAGTCTGCGCTTCTCCACGACGCGATCACGACGGGCGGTCTGCTACCACGCGACACTCACCTAGGGAGCATCGACCATGAGGTCGCGGAAGCCGGACGGGAGCCGCCGCGCGCGCCCGCCGGAGCCACGCTCACCGCGTCATTTCTGCTTGCGCTTGTACGTGGCGCTCATGAACTGCTTGTACTTGCCGTCCTCGCCCTTCATCGAGGACGTCAGCGTGCGCTCGTCCGCGCTCACGATCGTGATCACGTCGTGGTACTGGGCCATCTTGGTCGGGTCCGAATGCTGCGGCCCTTCCGTCGCGAGCGTCAGCACCTTGCGCGAGTCATCGAGTTGACCTTTGTACTGCCACATGTACGCGGTCATCGAGTCGATCCAGCTGCCGACGAAGGCCTTCTTCGCCGGGTCGTACCCGAGCGTCATGATCGAAGTGAAGCGCGTCTCGCCGAACGACGCGCCGCCCTCGGCGAGGATCCAGATGTCCCCGATGGCGCGCACCTTGTCCGTGCTCTCGAATTTCATCGACTCGACGTCGGGCCCCATGTCGGTGGTGACCTCGACGGTCCACTCGCCGACGAGTTGCTGCAGCCACTTGTGCTGGTCCAGCGGTTCGGTCTTGGGCATGTCCTGCATGGCGACAGCTCCTACGGTAACTGCGGCAAGGAGTGCGAAAGCGGCGATGAACTTCATGTCTGGATCCTGGCGTCGGATGGGGCGGGAATCGATCAGAGGACACAAGCCTAACACGATGGCGCGCGTCGATCCGCCCATGACGCTCTTCATGCAGCTCTTGCGCCCGGGGTTCGAGGGCCACACCTCATACGTGTCCTGCGCGGCATGGTGCCGCCGGCGGGTGGCTTCCGCAGCTACCATTGCTGGTATCGCGAAGACGTGCTGCCGTGCGGAACGCGCTCGAATCTGTCGAGCGGTGTGCTCGTTTTGTGGCGACCCTGATGGGCCGCTGGCGCTGAAGACCGAGGTCGCAATCGCGCCGTCGATCGAGGCCGCCGGCGCCCACGCCGCCCCGCTGCACTCTCTGCGTCACGCGCGGCGAAGAAATCTGTGCACGTTGTAGAGAACGGCGGGCACCGTTCGTCTCCTGCAGTGGCGACCGGACAGTGAGCCGGTCCGGAGCGATCCCACACTTCATCGACCCCTGACCAAGGACCCCCAATCATGGCCCAATTCATGCTCCTCCTGCGCGCCGACATCACCACGGACTACAGCGCCTTCACGCCGGCCGACTTCGAGAAAATCCTGGGCGAGTACAGAGCCTGGGGTGAGCGGATGACCAAGGAAGGCCGACTGGTGCTCGGCCACAAACTCACCGACGAAGGCGGCCAGGTGATGATCCCGAACGGCGACAAGACGACGTTGAAGGACGGTCCGTACGTCGAGACCAAGGAAGTCGTCGGCGGCGTCTACGTGATCAAGGCCGACGATTACGCGCACGCGGTGCGACTCTGCAAAGGCCACCCGAACTTCCGCTTCGGCAGCATCGAGATCCGCGAGTTGGACATGATGGGCCAACCCGAGTAACAGCAGTACGTGACTCAGCCGGCCCCCAGAGAACTCGTCGCGGACCTGTTCCGCCACCGTTACGGCCGCATGGTCACGGGGCTCGTGCGCGTGCTCGGCGCCGACCGCATCGACCTCGCAGAAGACGTCGTGCAGGAGGCGCTGTTGCGCGCGCTGCGAACCTGGCCGGCCGAGGGCGTACCTGATCGGCCGGACGCGTGGGTCTTTCGCGTCGCGCGCAATCTCGCCTTGGATGCGTTGCGCCGACGCCATCTGGCCACGAGGATCGAAGACGACCTCGTGCGCTGGGCGAAGACCGAGGTCGAAGCGGCTCCCCATGTTCACGGCGCGCACGACGACGGGCTGGGCGACGACACGCTGCGGATGATGTTCGCGTGTTGTCATCCGTCGGTTCCGAGCGAAACGCGCGTGCCGTTGATCCTGAAGACCGTGTCCGGATTCTCGGTGCAGGAGATCGCGGCGGCGCTGCTCGCGAAGGAAGGCTCGATCGCGCAGCGCTTGACCCGCGGAAAAGCTCGCCTGGGTGAGATGCGCGTGCGCTTCGAAGTACCGACGTTGAGCGAGCTCCCGGAACGGTTGCCGCTCGTGCTCGAAGTGCTCTACCTGATGTTCAACGAGGGCTACCGCGCGCACCGCGGACAGGACCTCGTGCGCCAGGACCTGGTCGAGGAAGCCGTGCGCCTGTGCGCGCTCTTGCTCGAGGTTCCGACCACGACGCGGCCGGAGGTTCACGCTTTGCTGGCGCTGATGTTGATGCTCGGCGCACGGCTTCCCGCGCGCACCGATGCGCTCGGCGAGTTGCTCACGCTCGCGGAACAGGACCGCACACGCTGGGATGCTCGGTGGCTGCACTGCGGCTTCGACCAGTTCCGCCGCTCCATCGGCGGCGACACGATCTCCACCTACCACATCGAAGCCGCGATCGCGTCCGAGCACAGCGCCGCAGCCGACTACGCGGCGACGAACTGGCCGCGCCTGTTGCACGAATACGATCGCCTGTTGGCGCTCACCGACACGCCGATCGTGCGCCTCAACCGCGCGGTCGTGCTGGCCAAAGTCGCCGGCCTCGAAGCGGCGCTCGCCGAATTGGCCGCGCTCGAGCGCGCGCCGTCGCTGCACAACTACTTCCTGCTCTCCGCGACGAAGGCCCACATGCTGTGGCAATCCGGCGACCGCGAAGCCGCCGCGCGCGAACTTGAACACGCGCTGCAACTGCCGTGTTCCGCGCCCGAAGAACGCTTGCTGCGCCGCAGACTGCAAGCCTGTCGCAGCGGCGCGGCGCCGCCTGCGTGGTAGGTGGTTGCGTGTTCAGGCGATCGGATCCTGCGACAACGCCCCCGAGAGCCGATCGTGCAGATCCCGCACCGCCACGGCGCGCGGATCGAGCCCATCGCCGCCGAGGTCCGATACCCAGCGACAAGCGGCGTACCCCTTGCGCTTTTCCTCGTAGCGCGCGACCCAAGCATCGCGCAACGCACGACGCTCCGGAGCCACCGGCCAGACACCGGGCCGCGGCCGCATGTGCTGCGTGATGCCGATGCGCCAGGGTTTGGGCGTCAAACGCGCGCGAAAACACTTCTGCGTCGTGCACATCCGCGCGTAGATCGGGTCGGTGCGCAGCGCCTTGAAGAAGCCCTGCACTTCGTCCGCATCCGCGCTCGGATCGAACGTGCGGTGCATCACGAGGACGCGCAAGCCTGCGGGCGTTTCGTACACACGCAGATTCCAATCCGGGTGGGAGCGCAGGAAGCGCCTGATGCGCGCGCGCGCTCGACCCGCACTTCCGCCGCTCAGGCGGTCGTAGAGCGCCTGTGCGAGACGCACGCTGACGTACGCAGCGCCGGCGACTCCGACGATCGTCAGGAAGGCCCAGGGCTTCGTCAGGTTCGCCCACTTCGCGACAACGAATCCCAACCCGATGCCGACGAGTACCGCCAGACAACCCAGCCTGAAGAGCGGGCGCAGATCCACATCCGCGAAGAGCACGCTGTCGACATTCAAGCAGTGCGCGCCGTAGCTGTTGCGCGTGATGATCGCGCCGCCGTTCAAGTGCGTAGAGAGGGTCTCCTCGCGAATGGGCAAACCGTCCGCGCCGTTGTACGCGACCTTGCGATCTCGGCGATGCAGACGCTCGCCGCCGAGCGCACGCCCCAGCGCCTCGTTGGCCCGCTCTTGCGCGTGACTCGCGGCCGCTTCCAGGTTCGCGTCAGACCACCCGAAGCGCCGAATCGTGATCGCGCGGCCCTCGCGCTTGCCCACGGCTTGCGCCTCGGCCCAGTAGCGAGGGATACGCATCGACCCAGAGTACGTCCTCCCAGACCTCAGTCCACGCACCCAGAATCACCGCTGCAGCCCCCTGGAAGCTGATTTCGTGTGTTTACTCAATGACTGAGTATTCTTGCTCAGTGACTGAGTATTCCGACCGTGCGGCTACGCTTGCCTACCAGCCCCCTGTCGTTGCTGAATCGCCGGGAACTGTGCCCTCCGCTGCGCCCCTCTCCCAACCGTGGTCGGGCCGCAGACCAATGCGTCAGGAGCGGCAGTAGGCGCGCGCTACCCCGCGATGTGAGCGCGAACGAGCGGCGAGCGATCGAGCGGCGGACCGAGCTTCGTCCCCTGCGCGAGCAACGCGCGGCACTCATCCAGGCCATGACCTGCGCGATGGTGGATCTCGCACAGGACGTCGCCGCGTTTCACTTTGTCGCCGGCGGATGCGCGCCACACGAGGCCCACCGCGGGATCGATCTCGTCGGTGACCTTGATGCGACCGCCGCCGAGAGCACTGATCGCGTTGCCGATCGCGCGCACGTCGGTGAACGTGAGCGTGCCGTCGTTCTCGGCCTTCCACGGATCGACGTCAGGTGCCTGCGGCAGCAGCGAGCGATCCTTGATGATGCGCGGATCGCCGCCTTGTTCGGCGAGGATCATCTCGAACACACCTAGCGCACGACCGCTGTCCAACGCGGCTTGCACGCGCTTCTTGCCCTCGTCCAACGTCGCGACCTTGCCGGTCAACCGCAGCATCTCGCCGCCTTGAGTCAGTACGAGCTCGCGCAGATCATCGGGCCCGCCGCCGGACAAGCACTCGATCGACTCGACGATCTCCAGCGCATGACCACACGCGCGACCCAGCGGCCGATCCATCGCGGTTTGGAACGCGCTGCAGCGCACACCCATCCCTTGCGCGAGCGCAATCATCACGCCGGCCAATTCCGCGCCGCGCTCCGGGTCGGGCAGGAACGCGCCCGAACCGAACTTCACGTCGAGCACCAGCGCATCGATTCCCTCGGCGAGCTTCTTGCTCATGATCGAGCTGGCGATCAGCGGAATCGACTCCACCAACCCGCACGCATCGCGCAGCGCGTACAGCAACCGATCGGCCGGCACGAGAGTCTTCGTCTGCGCACCGAACGCCACGCCCGTGCGATCGATCGCGCGATGGATCTCGTCGTCGGTCAGCTTGACGTTGAAGCCGGGGATCGATTCGAGCTTGTCGAGCGTCCCACCGGTGTGACCCAACCCGCGCCCCGAAATCATCGGCACCGCGAGCCCGCACGCCGCCACCGCCGGCGCGAGCGGAATCGAAACCTTGTCCCCCACGCCGCCGGTGGAATGCTTGTCGGCTTTCTTCTGCGGCGTCTCGGGAAACGACAGCGTCGTGCCCGAATGCAGCATCGCGTGGGTCCAGGTCACCAGCTCGCGATCCGTCATCCCGCGCGTGAAGATGCACGCCGTCAGCGCCGCCGCGTGATAGTTCTCGATCTCGCCTTTGACGTAGCCGCCGAGAAAGTAGCGGATCTGCTCTTCCGAGAGCTCACCACCGTCACGCTTCGTTTGAATGACCGACCGGGCGTCCACGGCTCAACCTGCGACGATCGACTTGTAGAACGAACGCCCCGGACCGACCGGCACGAGCCCGAGCGCTTCTTCGACCGTCGCGCCGATGTCGGCGAACGAATCGCGCGTCCCCAGGTTCACGCCCGCCTTCACGCGCTTCCCGGCCGCGATGATCGGCACGTACTCGCGCGTGTGATCGGTCGTCTCGTGCTTCGTCGGGTCGTTGCCGTGATCGGCGGACATCAACACGAGATCGTCAGGTCCCAACTTCGATTCGAGCTCTACCAGGTTGCGATCGAATTCCTCCAGCGCGCGCCGGTAGCCCTTCGAATCGCGGCGATGACCGTACAACATGTCGAAATCGACCAGATTCACGAACACGAACCCGCGCTCGAGCTTCGTCGCCAGATCGATCACGGCGCGCATGCCGTCCTGGTTGCCTTCGGTGTGAATCGACTCCGTCACACCGCGCGCGGCGAAGATGTCCTCGATCTTGCCCACGCCGACGACCGGGATCCCGGCTCGCTTGACCCGGTCGAGCACCGTGTCGTGCGGCGGCGGCATCGAATAGTCGCGGCGGTTGTACGTGCGCTTGAAATGGCCCGGCGCGCCCACGAAGGGCCGCGCGATCACGCGTCCGACACCGTACGGATCCAGGATGTCGCGCGCGATCTGCGAGCACTCGTACAGGCGCTCCAAACCGAAATGTTCCTCGTGGCAGGCGATCTGGAACACCGAATCGGCGCTCGTGTAGACGATGGGTTTCCCGGTCTCGATGTGTTCGACGCCGAAGCGTTCGATGATCTCGGTCCCCGACGCGGCCTTGTTCCACAGCACCCCGGGCACACGGGCGCGCTTCACGAACGCGTCGATGATCTCGGGCGGAAAGCCCTCGCCGTACACCGGAAACGCTTTCGTCAGCGGACAGCCCATCATCTCCCAATGACCGGTCGAAGTGTCCTTGCCCGGTGAACTCTCTCGCGCGCGACCGAAGGCTCCTTGCGGAGCGGCGCTGCGCTTCACGGAAGTCACGCCGTCGATCGAACCCAGCCCCAACGCCGCGAGGCGCGGCACGTCCAGCCCGCCGGCGGCCTGCACCAGGTGATCGAGCGTGTGCGCGCCCGTGTCGCCGAACTCCGCCGCGTCCGGCAGTGCGCCGACGCCCAGCGAGTCCAGCACGAGACAAAAAACGCGTTTCATGGAACTCATTTCGATGTCATCGCGCTCTGGATGGTGCTGCGCACCTGGTTTTCCATGTCATCCACGAACTCGACGCCGAAATCGCGCTCGAGCAGGTCGCGCTCGCTGAACTCGAAGCGCCCGGAGCGCGGGTCGAAGTCGAATTGGTAGTCGTGTTCGCTGCCGTCGTCCTCCGTGACCATCACGAGGACGATGTTGTTCGGGGCATCGAGTTCGACACGAAAGCTGGCCATGGGGTCCTTTCGGAGGGAGAAAACGGAATCGAGAGCATAACTCAATCCGATTCGCCCCCTGCCCGGGATCGGACGAATCGCTTATCAATGGAAGCATGATCCGCGCGCGCTTCTCTCTACGCACCTCCGCCGCCATGCTCCTTCTCCTGGGCGCGGTCGGGTGTTCGGCCTGGCGCACGGTCGAGGTCCGCGACGGCTGGACGCTCTACGGCGAGAAGGGCCAGGCCGTCGACGCCGCTGCCTTCCGCGCCTCGTTCGACCCGGGTTATCGCGCCGTCGAGCGTGTCTTCGGCCCGTTCTCCGAGAACGTGCGCGTGCACGCCATCACCAGCGACAAGTCCGCGGTCGAAGCCTCGATGCGCGACGTGCGCACCATTCAGGAAGTCCCCGGCATCGGTCGCGCACGCGTGCAGGCCTACCACGCGCGCGGCGACGGAGTCTTCGGGCCGATGACCGGCATCTACGCCGACGCGCCCGAACCTGGAACCGCCGTACACGAACTCGTGCACGCACGCATCGCCGAGATCGCGGCGGACTTGCCGTTGTGGTTGGAAGAAGGCCTCGCGTGTTTCCTCGGCGACGGTTTTCTCGACGGTGACGAGTGGATCGTCGACGGCTACGCCTGCTGGCCCGTGCGCGAACTGCGCGAGCAGCGCTTGCCGGACAAGGAACTCGTGCGCGTCTTGAAGCTCGCGGCCGCTGACGAAGCGTCCGTGCGCGAGAACGTGCTCGTGCACTTCATCGGCTGGGCCATCGTCTTCGATCTGCGACAAGAGGCGGGCACGCTCGATTGGAAGCAGTGGTTCGCGCGCTACAAGAAAGGCATCAGCGTGGATGAAGCGCGCCTGCGGATCGAGCGCACGGTCTCGCGCGACACCGAAGCGGCTTGGCTCGAGCGGCTGAAGAGTCCCGACCGCAGGACGCGCCTCGCGACCGCGAAGGGACTGTGGAAACTGCGCTCGCGCGCCGCTGTCGAATCCCTGCTCGACGCGATCGACCGCGAAGACGACGCCGAGGTCAAAGTCGCGCTCGCGGTCAATGCGCTAGCGGCGGGCGGCGACGTCAAGTTGACCGACGACGCGCGTGATCGTTTCTGGCCTACGGTCTGGCCGGCGCTGCGGCGCGGACACCTGAACGACCCGGCGGAGCAGGAAGCCTTGCGCGGCCTCTATTCTTCGTATCGTCGCCGGACCCAGATGAGTTCGCAGCAGGCGCTCGAGGGCTTGCGGCGCTACTGGGCCGAAGAATGACCTCACGCTGAAAAGCAACACGGCCGCCGAGCGCGAAGCTCAGCGGCCGTGTTTCATATCAGCGCGAGCGCGTCAGTTCACTTGACCTTGGCCATCGCCGCTTCGACCATCTTCTTCAGATCGGCGAGGCCGGCGTTGAACTTCTCTTTGACACCGGCGGCGCTCATGTCTTTGGTCATGTTCATGAGTTCGTCCTTCTTGGCCGTGATGTTCTTGATCAGGCCTTCGAGTTCGGTCTTCTTCTCGCCGGTGAGGCTCGCGGCCTTGGTCGTCAGTTCGCTGATCGACTTCGTGACTTCCGCCAGCGGAGCTTCGGCCATCTTGGCGACGTCGCCGACGGCGCCTTCGACCTTGCCGGCTGCATCCTTGACGACGCTGGGGGCGGCCTTGTTCTCGCCGCAAGCGGCGAGCGGAAGGGCGAGAGCGAGAGCGAGCGAGATCTTGGTGGTGCTGTTCATATGGAGACTGCCTTTCATGACTAACGGGGGGAACTCGGTGAGCCGTCTGCGATGCCGCGCGCGGTCGCACTGAGTTGATCGGAATCGATACCGGGCGTCAGCCCGGGATGCCGAGTCCAGAGAATAGCGAATGTGCGTTCAGATACGAACGGAAGGGCATTGGGGAGCCCAGATTGCCCATTTCAGCTCGACGAGCGCCTCAGCGGTGAATCTCGAACACGTACGGATCGCTGTCGACTTTGAACGCGACCCATCCGGTCTTGCGTCCGTGTTCGACGAGATGCACGCGGTAGTCGTCGCGCACGAGCGACGTCGTCACGACGCCGAATTCGTTCACCGTGAGCTCGCGCACGGGCAGCCCTTGGCGTGACTCGACCATGACGAGCGTGCCGGCTGAGATCGGGTGATCGAGGACAAAGCTGACGAGGACTGTCGGCTTGATCACGATGACCGGAGCCGAGCGCTCGACGGTCCGCGTGAAT
The DNA here is from genome assembly GCA_016795245.1 of Planctomycetota bacterium. Classification (GTDB taxonomy): domain Bacteria; phylum Planctomycetota; class UBA1135; order UBA1135; genus JAEUIA01. The sequence continues at coordinate 58,655 of JAEUIA010000055.1, forward strand.
TCGTACGCTTCGACGACGCGCGGTTCGCAGCTGACGGCGTTCGTCGTGCAACGCAACAAGTAGCGTCCCGGCGCCGCATTGCGGAAGACCAGGTTGGGCCCGACGGGGACCTGGCTTTGAACGCCGGAGGGAGCATTTTGCCTCCCCCGCCCGACACTGGCGGAGTACAAAGACCGCAGCGCGCGCGTGCCGTCGTGCTGCTCGAATTGCAGCAGTTCGAATCCGGTCGCGGTCGCTTCGGCCCCACGCTCGTCCTTGACGTCGAACGCGAGTTGCGCGCCTTCCCTGTGCAAACGCAATTTCCCGAGGTCCAGAGTCTGGCCGGGCGCGAGGCGGAAGCTCAGTTGCGGCGAGTGATAGCCGTCGACTTCCACGCTCGCGTGCTTGTCCCCGGCGAAGATCCCGGTCACCTCGAGGTTGCCCGAGGCATCCGAAGTTTCGGAACCTGATGCGCGCTCGCCGACGACGACGAGTTTCGCTCCGGCGATGGGCACTTCGCCGACGTCATCGACGACGCGCAGCGTGACGCGTGTCTCGGCGATCGTCAGGTCTTCAGGTGTACTCGTGAACACGACCTCTTCGTCGCCGGGCAGGAACTGCTGCTCCGCGACGAGCACACCGCAGCAGAAGGCGCTCGCCCACAGCGGTCCGTCCTCATCGACAGTCAAGAAACCCAGAGTGTCCGGCGTCGACGCCAGGTCGGGCCGCTTGGTGCTCGAGGAGTGGATGGACTCGTCGCGCGTCGTACGCTGTCCTTGTTCATCGGTCCGCAGTCCGAAACGAGTATGCAGGCTCGCCAGCGCACATTGCTCCGGGCTCGGACCTTCGGGCGTCAACGGGAAGCGGGTCGCGTAGACCACCAGCGGTGCGAAGGTGGAGGCGATGCTCGCGCGCGCGAGGACCGCGGAGATCGGTTTGCCGTCGACACCGCGCCAGCGCACGCGCACGACGCGCTCGGGATGCAGCGTGACCGTCGTCTCCGACTCGTCGGTGTCCGCAGAGATGACGGCGCGAGCGATCCCGTTGCGCATGTTCAGCGCGCTCGCGACGACGACATAGGGGCCGGGCAGGGCCTCGACGAGTTCGAACTCGTTCGGGCCCTTGCGGCGCGTCGGATAGAGCGCACCGGTGTGATTCGAAAGGCGCACCTCTAGACTGCTGGGCCGTTCGTCGCGACCCGAACTGTAGGCGACGTGGATGCGCAGTTTGTGCAGCCGCACCGACGGGACCCTTGGGTCGGCGGCCGCCTGCCGCCCGGCCTCCGTGCGCGACGGCGTCGCCACCGGGTTCAACTCGGCGGAGGGACCGTCGTCGGGCGCAGCCGTGAGCGCAGCATCGTGATCGGGCGACGCATCGCGCGCGGGCGGCGGCGCGGGCCGCGTGAGCATGGCGCGCTGCGCGAGGAAGATCGCCACGGCGGCGAGCACGATCACGAGAACGAGGATTGTGGACTTGCGCATGGGGCGGAAGGCCGCATCCTAGCCCGTATACTGCCCCACTTCGCTCCGCCACTTTTCCTCGACGAAGCTCGCTTTGCACATGCAGACACTCACGAAGCCGAACTACGCCCAGCTTTCACAGCACTTCCACCATTGGCAGAAGATCGGCGACCTGATCGACCAGTGCATCGACCTGACGTTGAACCTGCGCCAATCGGGGCATCCGGGCGGTTCGCGGTCGAAGGTCCCGCTGCTCGTCGCGTCGACCTTGGGCGCCGGGATGCGTTGGGATCCGCGCCATCCGGAGAAGGCCTTCGGAGACCGTTTCGTGCTCGTCGCGGGCCACTGCAACCCGGTCATCTACGCGATGCTCGCGGTCTACAACGAAGCGCTGCGTGCGCGTTACGAAGAGACGGGCGATGCGCGCTACAAGATCGCGAACGAGAGTGAACGCGCGCTCTACTGGCAGGACCTGCTCACGCTGCGCCACAACAAGGGCTTGCCCGGCCACGCGGAGATGGAAGGCAAGACGCTGTTCTTCAAGTTCAACACTGGTCCGTCCGGTCACGGCGCACCGGCGGCGCTCGGTGAGGCGATTGCGTTGAAGCACGCCGGCGCGGGTGAGGTGAAGGTGTTCGCGATGGAAGGCGAAGGCGGCCACACCGCCGGCGCGCACCACGAAGTGAAACACTCGGCCTGGGGACTCGGGCTCGACAACCTCATCTACCTGTTCGATTGGAACGATCACGGCATCGACCATCGCGCGCACAGCGAAGTCGTGCACGGCACGCCGCGCGATTGGTTCGAGCCGTACGGTTGGCGCGTCGCGGGCACGGACAACGGCGAGGACTACGCCTCGATCACCAAGGCCCTGCTCGAAATCGTGCACGCCGACGATCCGAAGGGCCGGCCCGGCATGGTGTGGATCAAGTCGCGCAAGGGCCGCGGCTATCACAAGTTCGACTACGCCAGCCACGGCAAGGCGCACGGCCGCAACTCCGAGCTCTTCTGGAAATGCCGCGGTGATTTCAGCTCGAAATACGGCCTCGCGTGGACCGGCGTCGGCGACACCAAGGACCCCGGCGAAGACGCGTGTCGCACGCAGACCGCCGAGTGGCTGAAGCAAGTGATGTCGGTCCTGCGCTCCGACAAGAAGTTGCTCGCGTACTTGTCCGACACGCTGGTCGAGATGGGCGAGTCGGTGCCGACGAAGCTCGACACGTTCAATCTCGGAACCAAAGTGAACATGCACGAGGACCGCTCGTGGCTCGCGCCGGACAAGCTGCCGGCCGAATTGTTCGTCGCGCCGGGGACCAAGATCGCGAACAAGGAAGGCTTCGCCAAGTTCGGAGCGTGGGTCAACGGCCTCGCCAAGGAACGCATGGGGCGCCCGCTCGTTTTGGCGTGCTCGGCCGACCTCGCTGAATCGACTTCCATCATCGGCTTCTCGCAGGATTGGAAGGGCGCGAAAGGCTTCGGCTGGTACGAGCGCAACAAGAACCCCGGCGGCGCCCTGCTCCCGCAGCAGATCACCGAGTTCACGAACTCCGGACTCTGCGCCGGACTCGCGAGCGTCAACATGAGCTCGCACCCGGAGAAGGAATTCGTCGGCTTCTGGGGCGCGCATTCGACGTACGGCAGCTTCAGCTACTTGATGTACGGGATGATGCGGCTCTTCTCGCAACTCGCGCAGGATTGCCCGCTCAAGGTCGGCAAGGTCATTTGGGTCGCGGGTCACTCCGGTCCCGAGACGGCCGAGGACAGCCGCACGCACTTCGGCATCTTCGCACCGGGCACGACACAGCTCTTCCCCGACGGACACGTCATCAACTTGCACCCGTGGGAGCACAACGAAGTCGCGCCGATGCTCGCCGCAGCACTCGCGACCGACATTCCGATCATCGCGCTGCACCTGACGCGTCCGAATGTCGCGGTTCCCGACCGCGCCAAGATCGGCTGTGCACCGCACACCGATGCCGCGCGCGGTTGCTACGTCATTCGCGATTACGATTCACGCAAGCCGAAGCAAGGCACGATCCTGGTCCAAGGCACGAGCACGACGGACTCGGTGTTTCAGCTGTTGCCGCGCTTCGCCGATGCGTCGGCGCCGAACGTGAAGCTCCTGGCCGCGACGTCTTGGGAGCTGTTCCAACGTCAATCACGCGAGTACCAAGATACCCTGCTCGGCCGCGGCGACTGGCTCGACTCGACCGTCATCACGAACGGCGCGCGCCGCTTGATGCACGACTGGCTGAGCTCGAAAGTCGCCGAGGCCTACGCGATGAGCCCGGACTGGGACAACCGTTGGCGCACCGGCGGCACCGTCGACGAACTCAAGAAGGAAGCCCACATCGATCCCGACAGCTTGTGGGAAGGCATTCAACGCTTCGCGAACGATCGCGAGAAACGCCTGCAACGCCTCGGCCACCCCGGCTGAAGCGGTACGGAGTCAGGCTCCACTCCGCCGTTCTCTCTGCTGCGTTGCCCGGTCGAGTTTGACCGTACGGAGCCTGGCTCATGTGGTGCAAACTCGCCGGCG
>JAEUIA010000006.1 GCA_016795245.1 Planctomycetota bacterium
GTTGCGCAGCGGGATGTCGCGCCTCGTGCAGCGCACGTGGGCACAGACGAAAGAGCGAGCGTGGCTCGTGCGGCACGGATGGATCTGGCTCGCGTACCGCAACTACATCCGCGGGATCACGAACAAGTGTCGGCGGATCACGTCAGCGCAGGCTTTGGATGTCGTCGCGCGTCGGTTCACGAAAAGAAACTTCTTCGAGTGGCGCCTGCAACTCAGGCCCTAAACGGACAGCAAAAGGGGCCAGTTTGCTTCGCTTCGACTTCGGAGCCAAAAAACAGGACCGCGACACACGTACCCCCTCGCACGTGTGTCGCGGATCGCGTGCCGGGCAGGCGGCGCGCGCAATTCAGATCAAGTCGATCTCAGGGCAGGCGCAGGCGCTGACCCTTGTGCACGGACTCGGGGCTCGCGAGCACGTCGCGGTTCAGGTCGTAGATCTCTTTCCAACGACCGCCGTTGCCGAGTTTCTTCTTGGCGATCTTCCACAGGCTCTCGCCCTCGAGCACGACGTGGACACCGTTGCTGGTGGCGGCCGGGGCCGCTGCCCCACCCTTCACGTCGGCACCCTTGTCCGCGGCGCCGAGGCGCTCTCCGGTTCCGGAGCCGGCCGCACCGCCGCGGTCGGAATCAAACACCGGAATGAAAATCGTCTGGCCCGGCTTGACGTCCGTGCGGCCCTCGTTCGAGCGCTTCAGAACCGTCAGCTTCTCCCAATTGCCGTAGTAGGCGTGGGCGATGGCGCGGAAGGAGTCGCCTTCCTTCCAGGTGTAGAGCTTCATGTCGGGCAGGATCGAATCCTGGAGCCCGTCGAGTTTCTTGAGCAGCGCACCGGCGGGCAGCGCCGGGGCGGCCGGCGGCGTCGGCGGGAGGACCACGCTGGGCTCAGGAGCCGGAGCCGGAGCCGGCGGCGTGACCGGGACGGGCTGGGCCTGAGTCGGCGCTGCGGGTGTCACCTCCGCGCTGAGCAAACCCGGGGTTTTCGGCTGGCCCTGGGCGTTCGCCACCTCGGGCGCCGGGATCGCCGGAACCGTGGACGAGGGCGCCGGCGGTGCACCCGCCTCGACCACCCGAGCCTTGTTCAGGGGGTCGTCGACCGTGAGGGAGACCACCAGGATCAATGCGATGAGGAACAGAACCGAGAGAACGATGACTTTTTCGACCTTGCCCATGACCGCGTGCGCGCTTTCCGTAACCCGGACTACTCCAGAGACTTAGAGACACCGTCCGCGCCTGGGGATCAACGCGCGAACGCCAAGGGCGGTATCTCAATCGCGGCCGCGCGAGTCAAAGAGAAACAGGTGGAAAAATCGAGTTTCTCCACAAGCCGGAGTGGTTCGAGGTGGTGACCACACTGCATCCGGTGCAGGTTCAAAGCGGCACATACGTCGGCGAGAGAGTGCCCCTGGCGCTTCTCCGCTCGCCCCTCGTGCGACGATCCTCTAGAAGGAACCGCCTCCACCGATGAGTGCTGAAACATTCGACCCGGCGCGCACCGGAACAGGCGCAGCAGCGGCCGGCCCGGTGTTCGTGTCGCGCACGGAGCGCGAGCGTGCGCGCGTCGTGCCGTTGCGCGCGAGCGACGGATCCGAGTTGCCGCGACTGTTCGACACGCACGTGCGTTGGATGCTGCTGTTCGCGTTCGCGCTGCAAGCGTACGCATGGTGGCGCATCGAAGGTTATCAACTCGCCGACTCGGTCGAGTTCATGGAACGCGCACGGGCATTCGTGCGCGGCGAAGAGATGGTCGACTCGGGCGTCGTGCGTCCGATCGGGTTCTCATTTCTGTTGATGCCGTTCTTCGTGTTCGGCGAGTGGTTCGGCATCCGCGACGAGCGCGCACTCGTGTGGTGCGTCGTCTTGTTGCAGATGACGATGGGCCTGCTCCTGACCTGGCGCTGCATGCGCATCGGTGCCTGTGTCGCCGGCCGCACGGGTGCGATCGCGGCGGGCTTCCTGGTCGCCACAAACCCTGTTTTCCTGCAGTATTCGACGCAACCGGTGTCCGATCTCGCGGCGGGAGTGTGCATCGCCTACGCGCTCGAAGGCGTGATCCAACGCGGTACGTACCGACGCGCGTTGATCGCCGGGCTGTGGCTCGGTGTCGCGTTCATGATCGCGTACAAGACGCTGCTCGTGACCATGCTGTTGGTCGCGTACCTGTTCTTGCGTGATCGCTTCAAGCACTCGGCCACGTGGCGCGGGATCGTGCCGGGCGTTCTCATCGCGATGCTCGTGCAGTGCACGCTCGACTGGGTGATGTACGGAGCGTTCGGCGAGAGCGTGCGGAACTACCTGGCCGCCAATTTCCTGGGCGTCGTCACATCCGCGATCTACCGCTTCTCCGTCTACACCGAGGCCAGTACGGACGGGCCGATCTACAAGTTCGGCACTTGGCTCTACGCGATCAAAGAGAAGGCACACGACAAGGACTGGAGCACGCAAGGCGAGTTGCGGCTGTTCCAGAAGCAGCATCCGCTCTTCTACCTGCTGGAACTGCCGACGTTTCTGGTCTGGCCGGCGATCGTGCTCGGGGCGACCTCGCTCGTGCGCGTCGTCGTGCGGCGGCAGACCTTGGCCGTCATGCTCGCCGTGTTGTTCATCTCGGCGCTCGTCGTCATGAGCTTCAAGGGCTCGAAGGATTTCCGCCTCGTCCTGCCGCTCTTGCCGCTCCTCGCTCCGCTGCTTGCGTACGGTTGGGATTGGATCGTGAACGGTCTGTTGGCGAGTGCGCGCGCGACGCGCGGGTTCTTCACGTTCGCTGGCTGCGCAGCGGTGCTGGCATTCTCGTGGAGCACGGCGCACACGTTCAACGTCAAGCACTTCGGCGGCTACTGGGACGCGAGCGACTGGGTCGACGCGTACGCGCGCGAGACCTTCGAAGTGCGGCGCAAACAAACTCCGGTGCTGGGCCGCGACGGCGAGCCCGAACCGTTGAAGGTCGGGTGCGCGTACCACTGGGCCGTCTACTTGAGGCACACGCCGCTCGTCGAGATGGTCAAGCTGCCCTGGCAGCTCAACCTGTGGAGCAAGTACGCCGACCTTCCGGGCGGCGGCATGGTCGAAAAGGGTGAGGATTTCGCCACGCTCGAAGAACTCGACCTGTTCATCGTGCACTTGCCGATCCTCTCGCAGAATCCGGACCTGATGCGCTGGGTCAATGCGCACTACGAAGTCGCTGCGGCGCTGTACGACCAGCGCACCTATGACGACCTGGGACCGATCTTCATCTTGAAGCGGCGCGCCGGCGCGCTGCGGGCGAAGACCTTCTTCGAGGTGACGCGCGACGTGGATCCGGGCGAGTTCGTGCGCACGCGCCAGGTCGAACCGCCGTTGGACTTCCTGAACCTCGACAACGGGGATCGCCTCGAGCTCCTGGGGGTCGAATTCACGACGCTGCCGCCGCAAGATTTCGGCTGGGTCACCTACCACTGGCGCGCGCCGCGCACACCAGAACTCGACTACTGGATCCTCGATCGCGTGACGAGCCCGTACGAAGTCAACGTGTGGGAGAACAACCACGTGCCGGCGTACGGATGCGAGCCGACCTCGCAGTGGACGCCGGACGAGATCCTGTCCGAGAGCTATCTGTTGGTGCCCGCGCACCGCGCCTACGAGTCCCTTAGCCAGGTGCGCCCGATGGGCAATGCCTACAGACGCGGCGACCTGATTCCGACGCGCACCTGGATGAAGCTCGTGCACCTGGACCCGGACACGTTGAAGGGTCCGGGCGCGCCCGTGATCACGGCCGAGCTCGTGCCCGCGCGGCCGGGCGAAGCCCGCACGGTGCGCACGCGCGACCAGGGCGGTCTGTTCGAATCCCCGGACGGGATCCAATTCGCGGCGGACGACTTCGTGCGCGTGGCGCGCTTCTTCGTCCCGGTCCTCGCGCCCTGGCGCCTCGCCGACGACGGACGGACGGTCGAAGATTGAGCCCGTATCAGGCCCGCGACGCGCGTTTCTCGCGCGCGGCTTGAGGCTGAAGCGAATCGACCGTATCGTGACGGTCCATGCGCGCGAGCTGCGTGGTGCGACCTGCAAGCGGTCCGGCACCGGCCGCGCGACTCCGGCCCTGTTCGGCGCCTGACCTCGAAGTCGGGACCGAGTCGCGCGCCGCGAGACCCTCGGCCCTCGACGCTCACCGCCCGCGCATGCAGATCCCCACTCACGTTCGTTTCGTTTTCACGGCCCTCGTCTTGGGCCTCGTCGCGCTCGGTAGTGCCTGCGGTTCGACGGCGTCGAGCACGGGGGTCGAGAAACGCGAGAAGACCGGCCATCCGCTGCGCGTGCGCTACATCGCCTACGCCTCGGGTCAGCGCTTGGAACTCGTCAACGATTCGCACTCCGACCGCACCGAGACCTACTCGTCCACGAAGAAGCTCGAGGAGGCGTTCGTCAAGGTCGCGACCGACGAAGTGCTCGACGAGACGCTCGTTCAATTCAAGTCGCTCGGCTACTTCGATCACGCCGCGCCCGGATCCGCACCGACCGGGACGCAGGCCGGCATCTCGCAAGCCTTCGAGGTCGAACAAGGCGGTCGCACGACGTCGTGGGCGCTGCAGAAAACGGCCGGGCCCGAAGAGGCTCAGCGTTTCGGTCAGTGCTTCAAGCTCTTCTACACGGTCTACAACAACACCTTCGGACTGCAGTCCGTCGAGCGCGCGCCCGACTGGCAGAACGAAAACGCCTCGCTCAAGAAGAAGCGCAACCCGTGATGTCGCAGGCCCCCACGACGAACTCAGGGTCGCGCCCTGAGCGCCGCGCGGTGGCCGTACTCCCGGCGCGCATCGGGTCCACGCGACTCGCGCGCAAGATGCTGCTCGAAGCAGCCGGCGCTCCGCTCATCGTGCACAGCGCGCGCAACGTGATCGCATCGAAGACTTGCGCGCGCGTGGTGGTCGCCGCCGACGACGACGAGATCCTGGGCGCCGTGCGTGCGCACGGCGTCGAAGGCGCGAAGACGCGCGCCGATCACCAGAGCGGCAGCGATCGCGTGAACGAGTGTTTTGCAACGCTCGCCGCTGCCGGCGAGACGGCGGAGATCGTCGTCAACGTGCAAGGCGACGAACCGGAGCTCGCGCACGCCGATCTGCAGGCGCTGATCGCCGCTTTCGACGATTCGACGGTCGAGATGGCGACCTTGGCCGTGCCGCTCACCGACCCGGCGCAATTCTCGAGCCCGAACGTGGTCAAGGTCGTGTGCGACGCGCGCGGCAACGCGCTGTATTTTTCGCGCGCTCCGATTCCGGCCCGCGCTCACGGATCGGCCGCCCATTCTCTGCTCGCGCGCCGCCACATCGGCGTCTACGCGTTCAGGCCGGCGGCTCTGACGCGCTTCTGCACGCTCGCGCGCGGCACCCTGGAGCAAACCGAGAGCCTCGAACAACTGCGCTGGCTCGAACACGGTTTCCAATTGCGGGTGATCGCAGCATCGCGCGCGCCCCAATCGATCGATACCCTCGGCGATTGGGAAGCCTTCGTCGCGCGCATCGAATCGGGCCGGCGAGATGAAGACAGCGCGAGCGGAAGCGTCCGCGGCGCCAGGAGCCAATCGGGAACGGGAGCGGGATGACCAAGCACATTTTCATCACGGGCGGAGTCGTGTCGAGCCTCGGCAAGGGGCTTACTTCTGCGGCGATCGGCATGATCCTCGAGCGGCGCGGCTTGAAGGTCTCGATGCAGAAGCTCGATCCCTACATCAACGTCGATCCGGGCACGATGAGCCCGTTTCAACACGGCGAGGTGTACGTCACCGACGACGGCGCCGAGACGGATCTGGACCTCGGTCACTACGAACGCTTCACGCACGCGCGCCTGTCGAAGTCGAGCAACTTCACCACCGGCAAGATCTACTCGCAGGTCATCGCCAAGGAACGCCGCGGCGATTACCTGGGCCGCACCGTGCAGGTGATCCCGCACATCACCGACGCGATCAAGGAAGCCATCCACGAGGGCGTGACCTCCGACGACGGCAGGCCGGTCGACGTCGCGCTGACCGAGATCGGCGGGACGGTCGGCGACATCGAATCCTTGCCGTTCCTCGAGGCGGCGCGGCAATTCGCGATCGACAAGCCGCGCGGGGACGTCTTGTTCGTGCACTTGACGCTGCTCCCCTACTTGCGCGCCTCAGGCGAGATGAAGACGAAGCCCACCCAGCAGTCGGTCGGCAAGCTGCGCGAGATCGGCATCATGGCCGACATCCTGATCTGCCGCACCGAGCAGCCGATGACGCGCGAGATGGCCCAGAAGATCTCGATGTTCTGCAACGTGCGCTCCGAGGCCGTGATCGAGGAGCGCGACGTCGAATTCTCGATCTACGAAGTACCCACGAACCTCGTGCGGGCCGGACTGGACAAACTCATCGTCGAGCGCCTGGGTCTGCCCGACGCAGGAGTCACGCGCATGGACGATTGGGCGATCATGCTCGACGACATCAAGCGCACGAAGGACTCGGTCGAGATCGCGGTCGTCGGCAAGTACATCGAACTGCACGACGCCTACAAGTCGATCTACGAGGCGCTGAGTCACTCGGGCATCGCGAACCACTGCAAGGTCGTGTTGCGCAAGGTGCGCGCCGAGGATCTGACCGGTGCCCCCGAGAAACTCGCGCTGCTCGAGGGTGTCCACGGTCTCGTCGTCCCCGGCGGCTTCGGCGAGCGCGGCATCGAAGGCAAGATCCAGGCGATCCGCTGGGCGCGCGAGAAGGGCGTGCCTTTCTTCGGCATCTGCCTGGGCATGCAATGCGCGGTCATCGAGTACGCGCGCAACGTGCTCGGACTGGAGGGCGCGCACACGCTCGAGCACTCGCCGCACACGCAGCATCCAGTGATCAGCCTGATGCCGGACCAGGAGAATCTACACGAGCTCGGCGGCACGATGCGACTGGGTGCCTTCCGCTGCGCGCTCGAGCAGGACACGCTGGCGCACAGGCTCTACGGGTCGACGATGATTTCGGAGCGCCACCGCCACCGTTACGAATTCAACAACGACTACCGCGCGATCTTCGAGAGTTCGAAGATGAAGCTCTCCGGCTTGAACCCCGAGCGCAACCTGGTCGAGATCGTCGAGTTGCCCGAACACCCGTTCTTCATCGGCGTGCAGTTCCACCCGGAGTTCAAGAGCACGCCGCTGATTCCTCAACCGATCTTCAAAGGCTTCGTCGCTGCCGCGCTCGCGCATTCGCGCAACGGCGGTCGCGAGCGCGTGCGCGAGAGGAACCACGCGTGAACGCGGATTCGTACGAGACCGACGAGGACGAACAGGCGGAAGACGAGCGTCCGGCGAGCTCAGTGCCCCTGCCGGGAGGCGATTTCAGGCTTTTCGTCACGCGCCTCTCCTTCCAGGCCATGCTCTCGCTCGGACTGCTCGAGAATCCGCTCACCGGCACGAAGCAAGTGAATCGCGGCGGCGCAGAGATGTTGATCGCGGACCTGGAGATGCTCAGCGACAAGACCTTCGGCAACCTGGATCCCGACGAATCGGCGTACCTCGAGAAGATCCTGTCGGACCTGCGGCACCATCTGGCGCGGCTCTAGGCCGCGATTTGCACGCTGTGCGTGGGGAGGCTGGGCCGGAATGCGGCCGGTGTGGAGAGTCGTACTGGACGTCTCGCAATGGAGGCGCGTGGAGCATGCAGGTTTCGCTGAACTCCGAGGATGAACCCTTCGAAGGCGACATCGAACCCAGCCCCGCAACGTTTCCAGACCGACATCGAGCCCCGCCCCGCAACACTTCGCGAGCGACACCGAACCCGACCCGCAACGTTTCCAGACCGACACCGAACCCCGCCCCTCACCACTTCGCGAGCGACACCGAACCCCACCCCACAACGCTTCCAGTCCGACACCGCACTCACCCAACCAGTCCCCACCCCATTGTTGACCTCGGGGGAGGCGGTTTGCGCGGAACGAAGCGCGAATCGCCTCTCCCGAGGCCGCGCTGCGGAGCACGCGTCGAATGCCGTTGCTTTCCAGTTTGCCGGGACGTTCCCAAATGCCTCTCGGGCTGTGGTGTCGCGTGGGAGATGTTCTCCGACGTCCAGTCAGCACTTACCGTCGAGCGCGAGTCACTGCTGAACATGACTCACGAAGCGCGAAGCAGAAGGACAGAGCGAAGCAAGCAGGAGAGCAACGGCATTCGACGCATGCTCCGCAGTGCGGCCTCCTGGTTCGCGGTTCGCGCAGTGGCGTTCGTCCGAGTTTGACCGTACCGAGCCAGGCTCGTGTGGTGCATCTTCGCCGGCGTAGAGCCGCGCGCCGGCGCGCGGCTCTGCAGCGGCGAAGATGCACC
>JAEUIA010000045.1 GCA_016795245.1 Planctomycetota bacterium
AGAGCGTAAGGGTATAAGTGCGCCTGACTGCAAGAGATATAGCTCAAGCAGGTACGAAAGTAGGTCCTAGTGATCCGGCGGATTCCGAGTGGAAGGGCCGTCGCTCATCAGATAAAAGGTACTCCGGGGATAACAGGCTGATCTCCCCCAAGAGTTCATATCGACGGGGAGGTTTGGCACCTCGATGTCGGCTCATCGCATCCTGGGGCTGAAGGAGGTCCCAAGGGTTTGGCTGTTCGCCAATTAAAGCGGTACGCGAGCTGGGTTTAGACCGTCGTGAGACAGGTCGGTCCCTATCTGACGTGGGTGTAGGATGATTGCGGAGGTTTACCCCTAGTACGAGAGGATTGGGGTGGACGGTCCTCTGGTGTTCCAGTTGTCACGCTCGTGGCAGCGCTGGGTAGCTATGACCGGAACGGATAAGTGCTGAATGCATCTAAGCGCGAAGCCCTCTCCAAAACTAGTCATCCCAACTAGCCCCCTGGAAGACTACCAGGTTGATAGGCCGGCGGTGTAAGCATGGCAACATGTTTAGCTTACCGGTACTAATCGGGCGATCGGCTTGACCACCTTCTCTCAACGACGTACCTCGTGTGCGTCATTGATAGAGGGGTCGCAATGCGACATTCCTAAAGACAATCCCGTTCTGGCAATTCACCTTTCTAACAACGTGCCTTGGCGCCACACTTCGACTCATCGAAGCGGCCGCCTGGGCCCGAGTATTCCCGGTGATTATAGGTGTTTGGCCATACCCGTTCCCATTCCGAACACGGTCGTCAAGCGGACACCGCCGATGATATTGCTCAAGCGAGAAAGTAGGTCATCGCCGGGTTTTCACATGAGAGCGCAAGCGCGCGAGTGCTTGCGCTCTCTTTTTTTTGTGCCCCTCGCCGCTCATGCGTGCGTCGCCTACGGGGATTCTCACGAAGGGGCAGGTCCTCACGCAGGGTGTGACACGGGCTGCGAGCCCGTCCATTTGGATTGCGCGCCCGTCAGCGAGATGTCCGTGCGCGGAAGTCGTCTGAGTCAGCTTTCGCTGCGCGACGCCTTTCGCGGGACAGCGGAGCGGGGCCTTCCTTCGACGCCGAACCTGGTCGACGCGATGTCGCCGCTCACGCGTGCGTCGCCTACGGCGATTCTCACGACGGAGCAGGTCCTCACGCAGGGTGTGACACGGGCTGCGAGCCGCCCGTCCAGTCGGACTGCGCGCCCGGCAGCGAGATTTCCGTGCGCGGAAGTCGTCTGAGTCAGCTTTCGCAGCGCGCCGCCTTTCGCGGGACAGCGGAGCGGGGGGCTTCCGTCGACGCCGAACCCGCTCGACGCGATGTCGCCGCGATTGGCGTAAGCGTCCAGCGATCGCATGCCGGCGTGATCCAAGGAATTCAGGCGCAGGGATGGGGCTCAGGCCGGGCTCGGCGCTGTAGCCGCAGCAGCGTTTCGGCGCTCCGCGAGCCACCCACGCGGTGGGAGTGACGCCAGGTCTGCGGATGCGCGAGCCAAGGTCAGAGGCCTGGACCTGGTGAGCGCTCCGGGTCGGAAACGTGCGTAGATTCAGTAGCGGCGCAACACGCCGACGACCACGCCGCGGACTTCGACCGAAGTCACGAAGATCGGTTGCAGCGCGGAATTGCTCGGCTGGAGCCGAATGCGACCCTTCTCGCGGTAGAAGCGCTTCAACGTGCACTCCTCATCCTCGAGGACCGCGACCACGGTTTCGCCGTTCTTTGCTTCGCTGCGGCGCTCGACGACGACGACGTCACCGTCGCGGATGCCGTCGTCGATCATGGAGTCGCCTTGCACGCGCAGCGCGAAGCATTCGCGCCCGGGAGGCAAGAAGTCCTGGAGATCGAATTCCTCGGCGTCCTCGACGGCTTCGATCGGACGACCGGCGGCGATGCGGCCCAGGATCGCCAGCTTGTTCGAGTCGCGCGCCTCGTGGTCGGCGAGCTGCAGGCCGCGACTGATCCCGCGCGCGGCGCGCACGAGCACGCCTTTTTTCTCGAGCTCGGCCACGTGTCCGAAGATCGTGACCTTGTTCACGCCCAAGGCGACCGCGATCTCCTCGAGCGTCGGCGAGATGCCTTGTTCACGCCGGTAGTTCTCGAAGAACTCGAGGATGTCGTGCTGGCGGCGCGTCAGCGGCTTGGAGCTGACCGCGCCGAGGGCGGCCTGCTTCGAAGTTGACTTGGGCTGCATGCGGGTCTTCTGTTTCACAGGACGAAGGTACTGACGATCACGAGCGCAAAGAAGAGGAAGGAGATGCTGTCACTGCCGATGTGGATCACGCGGAACATGTGGGTTTCCTCGGGGAGCAGGGTTTCGGGGTCAGGTCGGGCCCGCAGGCCCTAACGGATCCCGAATCTATTCGGCGGCGTGGACCCGAACAAGAGCCTAACCCGGATTTTCCGAGCGTGCCCTTCCGTCGGAGCGGAGCCGCGTTCCTCCCGGTCGGCAAGGGCTCGGGGTTCCAGGCTCTCTTCCGGACGGCTCCTGAGCGCTGGAGCCTGCCCTCCCCGAGTCCGGTATCGCGCGCGGCCCGCTCCAGGTGACCGGGCAGCGGGAGCAGCCTGCGGCCCGCTGGTTCGCGGGATCCTGCCCGGGATTGAGGCTCGGACCTCGCATCGGACGACTACAATCAGGCGCTCGCGCCCCTCTCCCGGAACCGCCCCTCGTGCACGTCGAAAGCCTGACCCTAGACCGCTTCCTGGTTCCGTTCTCCCTGCGTCAGGTCCCGCGCTTCCGCTTCGACGTCGTGGTCGTGGGCAGCGGGATCGCCGGCAGCGCCGCGGCGCTGGCCGCAGCCGACGCCGGGATGAACGTCGCACTCCTGGCGAAGGCCGACCTGCTCGAGAGCAACACGCTCTGGGCCCAAGGCGGCATGGCGGCCGTGCTGGAGCAGCCGGACAGCTTCGAAGCCCATATCGCGGACACGCTCAAGGTGGGCTGCGGACTCTCCGAGCTCGACACCGTCTCTACCGTCGTCCGCGGTGGTCCGGACGCCGTGCGCCGCCTGTTGGAGCACGGCGCCGAGTTCGATCGCCGGCCGGACGGCGAACTGCAGGTCTCGCGCGAGGGTGGCCACTCCTTCCCGCGCATCGTGCACGCGCAAGGGGATGCCACCGGCCTCGAGATCCAGCGCGCGCTCTGCGGCGCGATCACGAGCCATCCCTCGATCACGACTTTCGCCAACGTCTTCGTCCTCGACCTGTTGACCGGGCCCGACGGCCACGTCTGCGGCGTGCTGACCCAGAACGCGCGCGGAGACACGGTGGCCTACGCGACCGGCAACGTGATCCTCGCGACCGGCGGCGGCGGACAAATCTACCGCGAGACCACGAACCCGGTGATCGCGACCGGCGACGGCGTCGCGATCGGTTTCCGCGCCGGTGCGGTCGTGCGGGATCTGGAATTCGTGCAGTTTCATCCGACCTGCCTCTACATCGCGGGAGCGGCGCGCGTGCTCATCAGCGAGATCGTGCGCGGACACGGCGGCGTGTTGCGCGACAAGCACGGCGAGCGCTTCATGCCCGAGTTCCACCCGGCGGCTGAACTCGCACCGCGCGACGTCGTTTCGCGCGCCGTTTCGGCGCGCATGCAAAAGACGAAGGACACGAGCGTGTACCTCGATCTCTCCGGGATCCCGGAGGATCCGCACGTGCTGTTCCCCGGCATCAGCCGCATCTGCCGCTTCTTCGGCATCGACATCGCGCGCGATCCGGTGCCGGTGCGCCCGGGCGCGCACTACATGATCGGCGGCCTGCAAGTCGACATCGACGGCCGCACGAACGTGCGCGGACTGTGGGCGGTGGGGGAGTGCGCCAGCTCCGGACTGCACGGCGCGAACCGCATGGGGTCGAATTCCCTGCTCGAGGGCATGGTCCTCGGCCTGCGATCCGGCACCGCCGCCGCGCGCTCGAAGGTCGTGCCGGACTTCGACGCGATCGCCACGCGGCGCGGAGGCAATGCCCCCAAGCCGCCACCGGGCGTGCGCGTGAACATCCCGGACCTCGTGTACTCGCTGAAATCCCTGATGTGGCGCCAGAT
The DNA here is from genome assembly GCA_016795245.1 of Planctomycetota bacterium. Classification (GTDB taxonomy): domain Bacteria; phylum Planctomycetota; class UBA1135; order UBA1135; genus JAEUIA01. Next base: position 4,045 of record JAEUIA010000045.1, read on the forward strand.
GGGTGTGGAGCGCGATCGCGCCGGTCTCGAAGACGCGTTGCAGAAGATCGCCTTCTGGTCGCGCGCGGTCGCGAGCCTGGACGTCAACGAGCTGCGGTCCTTCGAACTCGTGAACATGCTCACGGTCGCGCACCTCGCGACCTTGGGAGCGCTCGCCCGCGAAGAGTCGCGCGGTACGCATTTCCGCGCCGAGCACCGCGACGTACGCGAAGCCTGGCGCAAACACACTGTTCTCACGCCGACTCTAGACGACGGCAAGATCACGAGCGTGACGATGACGCACGACCCCGTTCCGGCGACGAGCGCGGTCGCATGACGCGCCTTACGCAACCGACCAGCCCGCCGCGCGAGCGCGTGATCGTGACCGGCGTCCGATTCACCGAGATCGAAGGAGCGCCCGTCGAGGAAGACTTGAGCGAGGCCTGCGGCCTGGTCGAGGCGGCCGATGCCGAGGTGATCGGCGACCTGATCCTCCAGAAAAAGGGGCGGCCCGAACCGGCGACGCTCTTTGGCAGCGGCAAGGTCGAAGAGATCGAAGCCGAGGTCGAGCGCCTGAAGCCCAACGCGGTCGTGGTCGACAACGACCTCACGCCGGCGCAGGGGCGCAACCTCGAAAAGGCCTGGGGCGTGCGCATCATCGATCGTTCGGAGCTGATCCTCGACATCTTCGCGCGCCGCGCGCGCACGCGTCAGGCGCGGTTGCAGGTCGAACTGGCACAAAACGAGTACATCGCGCCGCGCCTGCGCCGCATGTGGACGCACCTCGAGCGCCACGAAGGTGTGATCGGCACGCGCGGACCGGGTGAAACGCAGCTCGAAACGGACAAGCGCCTCCTGCGCAAGCGCATCCTGGACTTGAAAGAGGAGCTGAAGGAGATCGAGGAACGCAAGCGCCGCGAAGTGCGCTCGCGGGGCGACGCGTTCACGGTCGGTCTCGTCGGTTATACGAACGCGGGCAAGTCGACGCTCTTGAACGCTCTGACCGGCGCGGACGAACTCGTCGCCGACATGCTGTTTGCGACGCTCGATACGCGCACGCGCCAGTGGCACCTGTCGGACGGTCGCACCGTGCTGCTCTCCGACACGGTCGGTTTTCTGCAGCGTCTGCCGCACCATCTCGTCGCGTCCTTTCACGCCACGCTGGAGGAAACGCTGCACGCGGATCTGCTCCTGCACGTCGTCGACGGATCGCATCCGCGCGCGGCCGAGCAGATGGCGGCGGTCGACGGAGTGCTGCGCGCGCTCTCCTACCACACGCACGGCGGCATCGTCGTATTCAACAAGTCCGACGCCGTGGACGACGGCATCGTGCTCCAGAACCTGGCGAGCACGTGCGCGGGCGAGGTCGTGTTCGTGTCGGCGCGGACGGGCGAGGGCCTGGATCGGTTGGACGAAGCGATCCGCCGCAAGCTCGACGCGCGCTCGTCGCTCGTCGATATCTTCCTCCCGATCAGCGACGGTCGCCTCGATTCCGCCGTGCGCAAGCTGTGCAAGCCCATCGAGGACGAAGTCAGCGAGAGCGGTGAACATCGCTTGCGCGTGCGCCTCTCCGACGGGGCCTTGGGCAACTTGAGGCGTCACGCCGGCCCGAACGTACGTTTCGAAGTCGTGCGTCCTCCGACCGAGACCAGCGCGCTCGATGAGGACGAAGTCGGAGGGGAAACCCCGGCGACAGAGCGGCGTCTGGCCGAGTAGTCGCCTGCGGGTCTTCGATTCCGCGCGCTGACCTGCGCGCAGCCACCTGCGCAGTTACTTCCGCGTGATTCCGAGCGCGGACAGCGGCGGAATCGCGAGTGTCTGTCCCGAACGCAGCGCGTTGGGGCTCTTCAGCCCATTGAACTGCGAGAGCGCGTTCACGATCTCGGGGCGCGAACTGCCGTAGTACTTCGCGCAGATTCCCGAGAGCGATTCACCGGCCTTGACCAGGTGTTCTTTCGCCGCTGTGGGCTTTGAGGGAGCATCGCCCTTGGAGTCCGAGCGGGCAGGGTTCGGCGGACGCTGGATCGGAACGCCTTCGACGAGCGGCGCACCGCTCTTCTCGCCGACGACGACACGACCGTTGAAGCCCTCGGGCAGCGGCTCCAGGGCCGCGGCGTGTGCCGCGGCGCGCTGTTCGCGAGCGTCAGCCGTGAAGTGCGAGTGATAGAGCGACACACCCGCGAAGGCGCACAAGAGCAGCAGGATCCACAGGAGGATGCGCACGCTTCGGTCCTGATGTCCTTTCGCGTCTCAGCTCGCGGTGGTGACGGCTCCGGGCTGGGACGCCGGCTCACCCTTGTTGCTGCGGCGCTTCGAGCGATTCTCGAGCCACAACAGCACCGGGCTCGCGACGTAGACGGTCGAGTAGGCACCCGAGATCACGCCCACGAGCATGCAGTACGAGAAACCCTCGAGCACGTTGCGCGAGCCGACGTTGAACAGGAACAACACGAGCAGCGTCAAGACGACGGTCGCCGTCGTGAGGATCGTGCGGCCGAGCGTCTCGTTGATCGAGTCGTTCAACACGTCGCGCAGAGGCTTGTTGGATTTGGGGATGTTCTCGCGCACACGGTCGAAGATGACGATCGTGTCGTTCTGCGAATAACCGATGATCGTCAAGAAGGCCGCGATCATCGACAGGTCGAGTTCGGCCTGCAGGAGGCCGGTCCAGGCCGCGAACGCCAGGGCACCGAGCGCGATCAAGACGTCGTGCGCCAGAGAGACTACGACCGCGATGCCGTAGCTGAACTCGGCGAAGCGCACGCGCAGGTACATGACCGTGCCGAGCAAGCTCAGCAACACGGCCAGCACGGCCTTGTCGCGCAATTCACCGCCGACCTGGGCGCCGACGAACGACGACTCGGGGATCGGTGACATCAGGCGATAGGGGAGACCCTTCGAATCCTTCGCGGTCTCGAAGGCGCCGCGCACGGCCGCCATGATGTCGTCGGTGGGCTTGCCGGCCTTGGCCGTCCCGGTGAACGAGAAGGAATGCTGCTGGCCTTCGAGCTGCTGCACCGTCGCGCCTTCGACGCCCGCTGCTGCGAGGCGTGCGATGACGTCCGCCGGCGGGTGATCGTCTTCGAAGTAGAGCTCGCCGTGCGCGTTCGTCACGGCTTCGGCGGGTGTGAACGCGATCTCGACCGGACCGCGCTGCAGGACCGGTTTCAGCGCGCGCTGGATCTCGGTCACACCGCTCTCGCCCTCGTTACCGTTCTCGGGGCCGGCTTCGCCGCCCGCGAGCTTGAAGGTGATGCGGAAGGCCAGGTAGCCGGCGGCCTTGCTGCCCGAGTCCGTGATCGCCGTGACTTGCGCCGATTCGCCGATCGTGCCGGGGATCGACTGGATCAACTCGCGGATCTTGCTCTCGCCTTGGGGCGTCTGGACGCGCGCCGTCACGCTGGCCCCGCCGAGGAAGTCGATGCCGAGCTTCTTCTCGTTCGGCAGCCAGGCGAACAGCACGAGACCGGCGACCATGATCGTCATCGAGACCGGGATGCAGTAGCGCGCCGCGTCCATGAAGCGGATGCTCGGGTTCTCGAGGATCTTGATCATCTTGTACGGCTTGGCGCCGCGTTTCACATCGCGCATGACCAGCACTTCGGTCACGACGATGACGGTGAACAAGGTCGAGAGGATGCCGATGTCGAGCGTCGTGGCGAAGCCGCGGATCGGGCCCGTTCCGACGTAGTACAAGATCACACCCGCGATCAGCGTCGTGAGGTTCGAGTCGATGATCGTCACGCCGGCGCGATCGAACGCGGCCTTGACGGCTTGCACGAGCTTCAACCCGCGATTCAATTCCTCGCGCAGACGTTCGTAGATCAGGATGTTGCCGTCGACGGCCATACCCAGCGTGAGGATGATGCCCGCGACGCCCGGCAGCGTGAGCGTGGCGCGCAGGAACGCCAGCGAACCGAGCAGGAACAGGATGTTCAGGGTCAAGCTGATGACCGAGAACACGCCCAGCTTGCGGTAGAAGAACAACATGAAGACGATGATCAGGAGCAACGCGAAGAGCGTGCTGATGAACGCCGTCTTGACGTACTCGTCACCGAGACTCGCGCCGACGCGCGACTTGTCGAGGAGCTGCGGTTTGATCTGCAGCGATCCCGAGCGCAGCACGGTGATCATCTCGGAAACTTCTTTGGTCGTGAAGCCGCCGCGACCGCCGTCGATGCGCGACTGACCCAGAAGTTTCCCGCGGATCTGCGCCAGCGTCACGATCTCGCCGTTCATGACGATCGCCATGCCGCGGTCGATGTTCGAGCCGGTGAAATCCGCGAAGGCGTTGCGCTTCTCGGTCTTCATCTCGAAGCCGATCGCAGGCAGGCCGTAGTCGTCGCTCGTGAAGCCGACGGGACCGAGGTCGCTGCCGGTGAAGACCCACTCGTTGGGGTTCGCTCCCGGCGTTTTCGGCTGCGGGACGATCAAGGGGATGAGCGGGCGCTGGTTCTCGGCGACGGTCAACTGATCCGCGCGCTGGCGCATCGGGTACCAGCCCAGTCCCTTCACCGGCCCGCCCTCGGCGGGCGAGAGGCTGTTGTATTCGTCGATCGTGAGCGTCGGATTGGCGGCACGCCACTGGTCGACCTTCGATTGCTCGGTCGACTGGTCCGTACCGAGTGCGACGAAGTCGTTGGGTTCGGCCTGCAGGAAGAACCGCATGTCGCCGACGTTCTCGATCTTGCGCTGGATCTCGTCGTTCGTCAGCAGCTCGACGCTGGAGCCGGCGGCGTGTTCCGAGATCGTGGTCGATTCCGCGCCGCGCAACTCGATGTTCAAAACACCTTGCGAGCGATTCTTGTAGCGGATCTTCTCGGCGCCGATCTGCACCGTGCCGCCGAGCAGCGGGAATTGATTGACGAGGCGCGGATCGGTCGCATCGAGCTCGATCACGCGGCCTTCAGGCGTAGTCTTGTCGGCAGCGACGGGTTTCGTCAGCTTGCCGATCACCGACGCGGACTGCGCCGTGGCTGCGCCCGGCAACTCGATCACGATGTTGTTCTGGCCCTCGGGGCGGAGGCTCAACTCCATCACGCCCTTGGGATCGACGCGACCGCGGATGATGGTGGCGAACTCGTGCAGGAGGTCTTCCTTGCGCGCCAGGTCCTCCTTTGTGATCGCGCCCGTGCGGGCGGCGGCTTCGAAGTCGAATTTGTAGACGAGGCGCGTTCCGCCCTGCAGATCGAGGCCCAGCCGGAACGGCTTTTTCCCCGTGAGCGGGAAGTAGGCGATGATCGCGGCAAAAAGCAGCGTGACGATGACAATGATCGTCGTCTTGCGACCCAGGTTCTCAGTCATTGGGGCTTCTAAGTCTCTGAATAGGGTCTCTGAAAATAGGGGGGCGCGGAGCGCGTGCGCGCCGTGCCTGCGACGACGCGCCGGGCCGAGCGCTGTGTCAGCCCACGCGAGTCGTCGTGCGAATCAGGCGTGAACGGGGACGTTCTTCTCGGGCTTCCCTGGGGCGGTCTCGGTCGAGCCGGCCTCGTCGTTCGAAGTCGATGCGCGCATCGCCTTGTCGAACTCGCGCTCGCGGCGCACCTTCTCGCCCAGGAGTTCCTTGACCTTGGTCTGCTTGCCGACGCGATCGCGCAGGAAGTAGAGCTTGGCGCGACGGATCTGGCCGCGACGCGTGATGACGATGTCCTTCACGCGCGGGCTGTGCATCGGGAAAATGCGCTCGACGCCCTCACCCTGCACGATGCGGCGCACGATGATGTTGCGCCGAATGCCGCGCCCCTTGAGCGCGATGACCGTGCCGATGAAGAGCTGAACGCGCTCCTTGTCGCCTTCCTTGATGAGGTAGTGGACCTCGACGTTGTCCCCCACGTGCACCATGGGGAGCTGCTTCTTGCCGTTCTCTTTGTCCAGTTGTCCGATGAGGTCCATTGTCTGACTCCGCGCGCTCGTTCGGCGCGCACTCTAGGTGCGACGCGTCCGATCGGACACGTCGTTGTGCGGTTTTGGGGTGGGGGTGTGCGGTGGGGGCTGCGCGCCGTGCGGCTGCGATTTCAGCGGGTTTTCGAGGCTATTTTCGTGTTGGAGCAGGTCCGGTCGGCGCGCGCGCGTCTTCTTCAACGCCTCGGCTTGCCGCCAGCGGTCGATCTTCTGGTGATCGCCCGAGAGCAGGATCTCCGGCACCGCCTCGCCGCGAAAGACGCGCGGGCGCGTGAAGTGCGGATGGTCGAGTCCGCCGCCGACCTGGAACGAGTCGAGCAGCGCCGAGCGCTCGTCGCCGAGCACACCGGGGACCAGCCGCGAAACCGCTTCGGTGATGGCGAGGGCGGGCAGTTCACCGCCGGCCAGCACGAAGTCTCCGACGGAGTACTCGTGGAAGTCGAGCTGCGACAGGATCCGCGCGTCGAACCCTTCGTAGCGGCCGCACAGGAGCAGGATCCGCTCTTGGGCCACCAACGCCTCGGCGTGCGTCTGTCGAAAGGGCGTGCCGGCGGGGCACAGGGCGATCTTGTGGAAGGTCCCGTGCTCGCGCTCGAGCCACTCGACGCACTCGACGATGGGTTCGGGCTTCATCACCATCCCCGGCCCGCCCCCGAAAGGACGGTCGTCGACGGTGCGATGCTTGTCGCGGGTGAAGTCACGAATGTCAGTGAGTTGGATCCGGACCTTTCCCTTCTCTTGCGCAAGGCCCAGAATGCTGGACCTCACGTAGGCCTCGACGGCCTCAGGGAACAAAGTCAGGATGGCAAAGAGCGTCACGGTCCCTCTCTTGAATCCCGGCCCGGGGGCTGGGGAAAAGGCTCAGCAGGGTAGACGCGGCCCTTGGGAGCGTCAAGGCTGGGGCTGCACAAGGAAGCGAGGAGCGGCGTGTTTACGGGTTTGATCGAGGCCTCTGTGCCTGTGATCCGGGTCGAGCGCGGGGGCGAGGGCCTGCGGTTGGCCGTGCGGAGCCCTGGAAAGGGGTATGAGGTCCGCCGGGGGCAGAGTGTTGCGGTCTCGGGGGCCTGTCTGACCCACGTGGGGGCGGAGGGGGCGGGGGAGGAACTGGTCTTCGATCTTTCGGCGGAGACGCTCCTGCGCACGCACCTGGGGAGGGCGCGGGTCGGGCAACACGTGAATCTCGAGCGGGCGCTGCGCCTGGGTGATCGGTTGGACGGGCACCTGGTTGCGGGGCATATCGACGGCGTCGGGAAATTGCTGACGATCGACCGCACGAGCGACGGTGGTGCGCGCATCGAGGTCGAGGTGCCGGAGGGGCTCGAGCGGTATTTGATCGACAAGGGCAGTGTTACGCTCGACGGTGTGAGCTTGACGGTTGTTTCGCCGCGCGGGCGGAGGTTTGCGGTCGCGTTGATTCCGTTGACGATCACACAGACGGGATTCGCTCACGCGCGGGCCGGTGATGAGCTCAACGTCGAGGCCGACATGATCGGCAAGTGGTTGGACAAGTTGAGGCCGTGAGCGTGATGGCGTGCGGTGCGAGTTCAGCGCGGGTGCACGGCTGCACTGCGCAACTCAGAACACTTCGCAGAGGACTGCGTCCGCCGATCGGCCATGGCGTCGCGTCCAGCCGCTGAGTCCAACCTCACAACGCTTCGATACCGACATCGAACGCGAAGTGGATCCCGCTCGTCCGCAGGGCAGTGCTCCCATTCCCCGGCGGTCCTCTCCTCGTACGCTTTCTGTCGCTGAAGTCGGGGTTGGCCTCGTGCGGTACTCCGCGCGAGGTCAACACCGACTCCGCGCTGCGGAGCACGCGTCGAATGCTGTTGCTGTGAAGTTTTCTTCGCGCTTTGCTTCTGCTTCGCGTTGCGTGAGGGCGCTTGGGTGAGTCGTTGGGTAGGGAGGGATGTGTTCTCGGGACTCGATGGCGCTCGAGGGAGATGAGCAGCGCGAAGCAGGCTGGAGAGCAACGGCATTCGACGCGTGCTTCGCAGCGCGGAGTCCTGGTTGACCTCGCGCGGAGTACCGCACGAGGCCAACCAGGACTTCAGGGTAAGAGTGTCTACGAGGAGAGGACCGACTTGGGGAGGGTGCGGGGGGTGGTGTCGGTCTCGAAGCGTTGAGGGGGAGGACGTGGCAGGTTTTTTTTCGCCGTTGAGGCGGCGGGTGTCGTGGCAGTTGCGTCGGCAAGTTTGATGGCAAGTGCGGTGGCAAGTGCGGTGGCAAGTGCATTCCACGTTGCGTCCGCTGCGTCGGCTTCTGCGTCGGCTTCTGCGTCGGCTGTTGCGTCGGCTGTTGCGTCGGCTGCTGCCCTCGACTAGAACGCCCCGAAGAACACGCTCGTGAAGGTTGTGATCGGCGCGGCTTCGCGGAACTCTTCGAGCGCGCGTTGCACGATGCGCATCGCGGTTTTCAGGTCCTGGTACAGGTCGTCGTCCATGACGAGGCGTCCGATCGAACCTTGTCCGCTGCGCACGGAGGAGGTCACGACGGCGAGGTCTTCGGTCAGTTGTCGGATGTTGTCGTAGATTTCCGGCCGTGTGAGCAGCGCGCCGATCGTGCCCTGTCCGTCCGCCAGGTTCTTCGTCACGACCTCGATGTTGCGCGCGATCGCGTCATCGTTGATCAATACGCCCAGCGTGCCTTGTCCGGCGTCGATCTTCTTCACGACCGCGTTCAGCGCCGCGACCGCCTCGGAGACGTCTTTTGCGATCGTCTCGTCCTGGATCAGGCGCCCGGCGAGGCCGCTTCCGGCGCGCACGTCGACGGCGAGTAGCGCCGCTTCGTCGAGCACCTTGGAGAGCTTCTTCGAGGCCGCGAGGAATTCCTTGAACAACTCGTCGTTCGAGAGCAACTGTCCCGCTGTGCCTTTGCCCGCGCCCAGGTTCTTGGCGATGTCTTCGAGCGTCGCCAGCGTGCGCGCGGCCGAGTTCACGGCACTCGCGAGGTCGTCCGACATGCTCTCGTCGCGCAGGATGCGCCCGAGCGTGCCGCGCCCGTCCTTCAAGTCGCGCGAGATCAGGCGCATGTTCTCGACGATCTCCTCGACGCCCGCGCTGCTCGCATCGACGAGCCGGCCCAGGCCCTCGATCGGATTGGCGGACACCGTCCCGAGCAGGAGCGTGCCCTCCGGAACCGGCGCGCCCTCCGCGGGGCCAGGGTCGATCACCATGTTGCGGCCGCCGAGCAAGGTCGCGTCCTTGATCTGGATCTTCCAGCCGGCGCGCAGCGGGAGTTTCTCGTTCAGCGACGCGATCACGGTGACGCGCTTTTCGATCGGGGCCGTCGGGTCGAAGGTGAGCTTCTTGATGCGGCCCCAGCGCATGCCCGCCACGAGCACTCCGTCGCCTTCGCGCAATCCGTTCGTCTCGGAGAATTGCACGCGCATCTCCGGGCGATCGCGGAACAGCGTGAAGTCGGTCAGGAAGAGCGTGTAGTAGCCCAACACCGAGAGCGTGAGCAGGAAGAACAGTCCCAGGATGACGGAGCGACTACCGGACATGTCTAGAGCCCTCTCATTGGTCGAGTGCGGACGCACGCGCGGAGGCGTCGGGGCCGAGGAATTGAACCAGGCGGGGGATGTCGGAGTTGAAGAACTCCGACGGCGGGATCTGCACCAGCGCCTGGCCGCCTTCGAGGAACAGGACCTCGTCGGCGACCGTGCGGATGCACGGAATGCGGTGTTCGACCACGATCGAGGTGACGCGCATCTTCTGTTGCACGTCGCGGATCAGGTCGTTGATCGAGCGCGAAATTTCGGGGTCCAGGCCCGCGTTGGGTTCGTCGTAGAGGACGATGTCGGGGTCGGTGATGAGTGCGCGCGCCAGACCGACGCGCTTTTTCATGCCGCCCGATATCTGCGACGGCATGCGGTCCCACGTGCCCGGGATGCGCACCAGTTCCAGCTTCTCGGTGACGCGTCGTTTGATCTCGGCCTCTTTCATGTCCGTGTTCTCGCGCAGCGGCAGCGCGACGTTGTCGCCCACGGACAGCCAGTTGATCAAAGCGCCCTCTTGGAACAAGAATCCCATGCGCTTGCGCAGGCTCGAGAGTTCCTTGCCCGTGAGCCTGGTCATGTCGCGACCTTCGACCTCGACCAGGCCCGAATCGGCGCGCATCAAGCCGATGATGTGTCGCAGGACGACCGACTTGCCCGTGCCCGAGGGGCCCATGATCGCGAGCGTCTTGCCCTGTTTGACCTCGAACGAGAGCCCGCGCAGGACGTGGTTCGAGCCGAAGCTCTTGTGCACGTCGCGCAGCTTGATGATCGTCTCTTCCATCGGCGCGCGGCTCAGGCCTGGTACATCATCCAGGTCATGAAGTAGTTCGAGACGATGATGGCGATGATCGCGTCGCGCACGGCTTGTCGCGTCGCCTTGCCGACACCGAGCGCGCCGCCGCGGGCCTTCAAGCCGGCGCTGCATCCGATGATCGACACCAGGAGTCCGAACACGACCGACTTGGCGAGTCCGCCGTAGACGTCCTTCGGCAGCGCGATCAGCGACGCGTGGTCGGTCAACGCTTCGATCGCCGAGTCGGCGTAGAGCTGCCAGCTGACGTTGAGCTGCGAATTGGCCACGAAGCCGCCGCCCAGGATGCCGATCGTGTCGCACAGGATCGTGAGCAAGGGGGCCGCGATCGCGAGCGCCACGATGCGCGGCAGGATCAGGAGCTTGACGCGGTCGATGGACAGCACTTCGAGCGCCGAGAGTTCGTCGCTGACCGACATCGTGCCCAGTTCCGCCGCCATCGAACTGCCCGCGGTCGCCGCCAGGATCGTGGCCGTGATGAACGGGCCCATCTCGCGCGCCATGCTGACCGCGACGATCGTTCCGATCTGGTCTTGTTGTCCGATGCGCGCCAGCTCGATGCCGGTCTGCAGGGACACGATCATCCCGATGAAGAGCCCGACCAGGAGCACCACGTGCACGGTCTGGATCGCGCTCTGGAAGATCTGTTCGGAGATCAGCGTCCACCGCCGCGGGATCGACCCGACACGCACCAGCACGCTGCCGAGCAATTCGACCTGGAAGCCGATGCTCGCGGCCAGATTGGTGATGGGGCTCAGAAGGGACATCGTCTCCGGCTCGTCGCGCGCGCCGCTCAGGGGTCGCTCGCGCTACCTGTGAGGCTAGCGGATGCCCCCGCGCGTTCCAGTGGCCAGCCGGGACCGGGAAAAGCCGGGGTCATCAGTTCGAAACTCGAGGCTGCGCTGCTCTTCCAGCGCAGCAGTCCGAAGAGCAGCGAAGTTTCGCTGACGCGCGCTTCGTTCTCCAGGTACGAGCGGTGCGCCCACAGGAACGTGAAACTGCGCCGATCCTCGAGCGCATCCCGTTCGCGGCGCCACAATCCCAGCCACGAGCGCTCGCGGATCTGTTCGTGATTGCGGTCGCGCGTCCACAGCTCCCAGATCCAGGCGTACATCTCGTCGATCTCAGGCGTGCGCCACAGCGGATTGAGCGCCGGGAACGCGAAGTGACGTTCGCTCGCCTCGCGCCCTTCGCGCTGATAGAGCGGCCACAACTTCTCGTAGCTGAAGACACCCGCGTCCTCGTCCACGCGCTTCCAGTTCTGCCAGAACGGGATGACGTAGATGCTGTTCTTGATGCTCGTTTCGTATTCCTCGCGCGCGATGTTCACGATCGGCCACAGGTACCAGGTCGAGTCCAGCCCGTCGCCGTGGTAGTGCGAGTAGAACGGCCAGAATCGCGTGCGCGAGACGTCGTCGCGCGGCGATTCCATGCGCTCGACGAGCGGCCACGGCATGTCGGTCGCGTGAAAGCCCGTCGCCGGGTCCGAAGCCGTGCCGAAGAAGGGCCACAACACCGTCGTCGAGGTGTACGTGCCGCGCGTCGTGCGCCCGAAGAACGGCCAGAACATCCACATGCGCTCGCGCTTTTCGGGCGAGAGGTGGCGGTTGTTCTCGTGCAGGTGGAAGAACGGCCACAGCCAGAAGCGCCGGTCGTAGCGGCCTTCGTACGACGACACGCCGTAGAACGGCCACACGCGCCCGCTCTCGCCGCCGACACCGTCGGTCCACGAGAAGAACGGAAACAGGACGTGCCGCGTCGTCTGGCCGCCGCGCACCGTCTTCAGCCAGATCGGGAACAGGACGAACTCGATGCGATCGTAGGAGAGAAAGCTCTCGGTGACGCCGCCGAACGGAAACCACGCGCGCACGACACGACCATCGGCGCGGCGCGACCAGTAGATGCCGGGCAAGGTGAGCAGCGTCCATTCGAGCTGACCGTCGCTCGTGACGTGCCGCTCGTAGCGCGTGATCGGGATCAACTGCCACACGTATTCGTCGCCGTGATCCTTGGCGATCCCGAACGGCGTGAGGAAGCGCGTGACCTTGTCGCCGCTCGTCTCGCGATCCTGGATCATCAACGGCCGCAGCGCCCACTGCGACCACGGCCCGCCGGGTTGCGACTGGCGCACGCGCACCGCTCCGCCCAGGGCCTCGCGCTCGACGCCGCCGCCGGCCGTCGAGTACTCCGAGAAGAGCGGCGCGAGCATGCGCTCGGATCCGGTCGCCGCGCAGCCGGATGCCGCCAGGGCGAGGAGCACGGCGAGCGCGCAGGAACGAATGCAGGGTAGACCCAACTTGGGGCGCATTGTGGAACTCGGCGTGCCTCATGCAAGCCCGTCGCCTTGTTCGCACTTCCCCGCGCTGATAAGTTCGCCCGCGCTCATGAAGACCGTCCTTTCCGGCATCCAACCGAGCGGTCGACCGCACCTGGGCAACTACTTCGGGGCGATCCGCCAGCACATCGCCCTCCAAGACGGTGGTCACGCCTGCTTCTTTTTCATCGCCGACTACCACGCGCTGACGACGTCGCGCGACCCCGCGAAGCTGCGCGAGGCCGTGCGGGACGTCGCGATCACGTACCTTGCGCTGGGCCTGGATCCGAAGCGTGTGGCGCTGTTCCGCCAGAGCGACGTCAAGGCCGTGACCGAGATCAGCTGGTTGCTCGCCTGCGTCACCGGCATGGGCCTCTTGGAGCGCGCGCATTCGTACAAGGACAAGCTCGCGCACGGCGTGAAACCCAGCGTCGGCCTCTTCACCTATCCGATCCTGATGGCGGCCGACATCCTGGCCTACGACTCGGACCTGGTCCCGGTCGGCAAGGATCAGATCCAGCACGTCGAGATGGCGCAGGACATGGCCGGCTCCTTCAACGCTGCTTTCGGCGAGGTTTTTCGGCGCCCGGAGCCGTTCGTGCCCAGCGCGGAGAAGCTCGCGAAAGTGCCCGGTCTCGACGGCGAGAAGATGAGCAAGACCTACGGCAACGACGTGTGGATCTTCGAGAGCGGCAAGAAGCTGAAATCCGCCGTCGGCAAGATCGCGACCGACAGCCGCGCTCCCGAAGAGCCGAAAGAGCCGGATGAGATGCTGTTGTTCTCGTTCCTCGAGCTCTTCACGGACGCGGCGACGCTCGAGCAGTGGAAGGCCCGCGTCCGCGCCGGTGGAGAGGGAGCGCCGGGCTACGGACACATCAAGGCCGCGATCATCGAAGGCATGGAAGCCTACTTCGCCCCCGCGCGCGCGCGGCGCGAAGAGTTGTTGAACGATCCCGCCGAGGTCGATCGCATCCTCGCGCGCGGCGCGGAGACAGCCTGCGCGCGCGCCGCCCTGGTGCGCGATCGGGCCCTCGCCGCCTGTGGACTGCGCTGAAACACCGAAAGCACGAGATTCGCCATGAAACGCCTCACTCAACTCAGCCTGTGCTTCCCGCTCGCGCTCCTCGCCTGTACCGCGCCCGACAAGCGCTCCGAGTCTCCGTTCGCACCCGCCCCCGATCCGAAGGCGGGGCCGCCCAAGGACCTGGTGATCCCGAAGCCGTGGACGGATCGCTTCCTCGCGACCGGCGCGCTGGTCGCAAACGATGTGCGCATCGAGGGCCCCGACGGATTGTTGGAGCACGTCGTCTCGACCCAGGATCTGCAGTTCCACGAAGTCGTGATCAAGGCGACACCCGACGGCCTCTTGCAGACGATCACGCTGCGCGCCGACGCCGCCGGGCAGGACATCCGCGCGCAACTCGACAACCTGGCGATCTCGTGCTGGCGCTCGCTCACGATCCTGGAACGCCCGGGCCCGGTCGACGTCACCGTCAGCGCGGTCGGCGACGTGCTGTTCGTGGAGAAGGGCTCGGATGCCGGTGAGCAACGCGGTTCGAACTTGCGCATCGTGGGCCAGGTTCAGCGCTGAGCTGCCCATGCGTTCCTGGCTCCGCGCACCAGCAGCCGTCCTCTTCGTCGGCGTCCTGTGCGTCGGTTGCGGGGCGCCTGGGCCGGTGCACATTCCGATCACGCACACGCGCTTCGACGCCTTGGAGCCGGCCCGGCTGGTCGAGTTTCGCAAGGCGCGCGCGCACTTCGTGAACCACGAGTACGCGGCGGCGCGCGACGGCTTTGCGGCGCTCTTCGCGCAAGACCCGGAGAACGTGATCGTCGGCATCTGGCAGCAGGAGTGCGAGTTCGCGCTCTTGCCCGACGCACCCGAGATCAGCGCGCGCTGGGCCCGACGCGCGCTGGAACAACCGACGGTCGCGAATCACGTCCTGGCGGCGCGCGTCGCTACCGACACCACGGCGCGACTCGACCATCTACAGGCGGCCGAAGCGCTCGATCCGCGCTGCGCCTGGGTCGAATACGGGCGCGCGTACACGGCCGCCTCCGCCGGCGACTGGCCGCTCGCGCGCGAGTCCCTCGCGCGCGCGAAAGCCGCGGATCCCGGGCATTTGTGGACTTTCTGGCTCGAGGCCTGGATCGCGACGCGCACGGCTTCGCTGGAGACCGCGGCCTCGGCCTTGAGCGGATTCCTCGCTCGCGCCGTGGACGATCCGCGCGTCGAACCGCGCCTCGTGGACGACGCGCGCCTCGACCTGGCGTTGGTGTGGACGTTGAGCGACGAGCCGCGCAAGGCGCGTCCATTGATCGACGCCGTCGATCCGAACGGCCCCGATGCGCTGCGGCGATTGACTGCGCTGGCACTCGTCGAACAAGCGCTGGGTGATCTGAAAGGCGCGCTCGATGCGGCGGGAACGGCCGAGCGATTGGCTCCCGGCGAGATCCTGCCGATCGTGCAGCAAGCGTTGCTCTACGAAGAATGGCTCGGCGACGACGAGCGCGCCGAAGCCGCCTGGGGTCGCGCCTTGGCGCTGGCGAGAAGTTCCACACGCCTCGTGTCCGTGCTCGAACGCACGCGCGCCGGCGTGCGACTCGAACGCTTCGCCGCCGCGCGCGCGCGCAAGGCCGGTCCGTGAAGGCCGTGATCCAGCGCGTGTCGCGCGCGCGCGTCGTCGTAGCCGGTGAAGTCGTGGGCGAGATCGAGCGCGGTCTGCTGGTGCTCGTGTGCGCCATGCGCGGAGACACCGCAACGGAGGCGCGCGCGCTGGCCGAGAAGATCGCGCACTGGCGCTGCTTCGGCGATGAGGCCGGGAAGATGAACCTCTCGGCCATCGATCTCGCGCTCGCGGTGCTCGTCGTGAGCCAGTTCACGCTCTCCGCCGACGGCTCGCGCGGTCGCCGGCCTTCGTTCGATTCCGCTGCGCCACCGGAGGTGGGGCGCGCCTTGTGCGAGAACTTCGTCGAGACTGTGCGCGCGCTCGGTCTGGAGGTCCAAACGGGTCGCTTCGGGGCCCACATGGAGGTCGAACTGGTGAACGACGGACCGGTGACCTTCGCCCTCGAAGTGCCCCCGCGCGGGGGTGAGCGGCAGAGGGGTGATCCGTCGCAAGTTCTCGCTTGACGCTAGGATAGGGCGGTTCGATACTCCCCAACCCCCCCGCCATGGACCCCGAACCGCAGACGATCACCAAGAAGGAACTGGTCAACCGCATCGCCGACCAGACCCACCAGACGAAGGTGGTCGTGAAGGACATCCTGCAGCTGTTCCTGGACGAGATCATCGAGGAACTCGCGCGCGGAAACCGGCTGGAATTCCGCGAGTTCGGGGTGTTCGAGGTGCGCGAGCGCGCGGCTCGGCGGGCTCAGAATCCGCGCACCTTGGAGAAGGTCTTCGTGCCTTCGAAGCGGGTCGTGAAGTTCAAGGTCGGGCGCCTGATGCGCGAACGCATCTGCGACGAGCGACCGGACGAGCGCGAGGCCAGGCTGAAGGCTCAGAAGGGCGCGCCTGAGAAGGGCGGGGCCTCGAAGGGCAAGGGCGGGTCGCAACCGCCGCCGATTCCGAAGCCGCCGCCTTCGAATTCGCCGTTTTAGGGTTGCGACGGTTTTGTCGCGCGCTTTCGCGCGACGGTCCCTTTTGTCGCGCGCTTTCGCGCGACGGTCCATGGAGGGGCGCGCGTGCACGTCGGGCTGTGAACGTACCGAGCGGGGCCGTGGTGAGCAGCGCGAGGCGGATGGAGGAAGCGCGAGGCCAACTGGAGAGCAACGGCATTCGCAGGCGTGCTGCGCAGCGCCGCCTCGCGGCTCGAGTCACGCGGAGTACCGCGTGGCTCGAGCCGCGAGGTCAAGGAATAGCCGGGGTATGGAGGTGTCGGTCGCGAAGCGTTGCAGCCTGGGGATGGGGTATACGGCTGCTTTTTTCCTCCCGCTTTGACGGCGGTTTGGTCGCGCTGTTTCTGCGACGCGGTGCACGGCGACTTTCTCCTCGATTCGCCGGCGTAGAACCGTGCGTCGGCGCGCGGTTTCAAGTCGGAGAATCGGGGAGAAAGTAGCCGTGTACCGTATCGGCGATCTAGACGCGCTGCTTCTGCGCGCCCACGCGCTGCGCCACCGCCAGCGCCTGCTTGCAGTCGTCGATCAGGTCGTCGACGTGTTCGACGCCGACGGAGAGGCGCACCAGGCCGTCCGCGAGGCCTTGTGCGTGGCGAATCGAGGCCGGGATGCTGGCGTGCGTCATGCTCGCGGGGACTTCGACCAGCGATTCGACGCCGCCCAGCGATTCGGCCAGCGTGAAGATCTGGGTGGCGGAGGCGAACGCGTCCGCGGCGGCGACGCCGCCCTTCAATTCGAACGAGACCATGCCGCCGAAACCCGACATCTGGCGCTTCGCCAGCGCGTGGTGCGGGTGGCTTGTGAGGCCGGGGTAGATCACGTTGGCGACGAGCGGCTCGGTCGTGAGCCATTGCGCGATTTTCTGCGCGTTGAGGCAGTGCCGCTCCATGCGCAAGGCCAGCGTCTTCACGCCGCGCATGACCAGGAAGGCATCCATCGGGCCGGGTGTGCCGCCGACCGCGTTCTGGAAGAAGGTCAATTCCTTCTGGATCGCGAAATCGCGGCCGATCAAGGCGCCCGCGACGACGTCGGAGTGGCCGCCGAGGTACTTGGTCAAGCTGTGCAGGACGATGTCCGCCCCGAGTTCGAGCGGGCGTTGCAGGTAGGGCGTCGCGAAGGTGTTGTCGACGACCACGAGCTTGTTCTTCTGGTGCGCGACCTTCGCGACAGCGGCGATGTCGCTGATGCGGAGGAGCGGGTTCGTCGGCGTTTCCAGGTAGACGTAGCGCGTCTTCTCTTCGATCGCACGCTCGACCGCCTGGACGTCGTGCGTGTCGACGTAGGTGAAACGGATGCCGTAGCGCTCGAACACCTTGCTGAAGAGGCGGTAGGTGCCGCCGTAGAGATCGCTGCCCGCGACGACGTGATCGCCGGGCAGGAGGCGATCCATCAGGGCGTTCGTGGCAGCCAGGCCCGATGAGAAGCACAAGCCCCAGGCACCGCTCTCGAGCGAAGCCAGGTTTTGTTCGAGGGCCGTGCGCGTCGGATTCGTCGTGCGGGAGTACTCGTAGCCCTGGCGCGGCTTTGCCGGCGCGTCCTGTTTGTAGGTGCTCGTGAAGTAGACCGGCGTCATCACGGCGCCGTTCTGCGGATCCGACTCCTGGCCGGCGTGGATCGCGCGCGTCTCGAAACGGCCGTGATTGTTCTTCAATTCGGACATGGTTTTCTCGTGGGGCTTTCGTGGTCTTGGGCAGGGAGTGTAGAGCCCCCGGCCTGCCGCTTCTATGATCGCACGAACGATGCCCGACGCCGAATCGCGCCTGAATTCGCCCCAGGCGCTCTGGGCCGCGGCTCTCTTGGCCTGCCTGTTGGCGGTGGTGTGGATCGCGACCTTGCCCGCGAACTTCACCTACGGCTGGGACGAGTCGATGCACGTGGCGCTGCCGGCGGCGCAGATGCGCGTCGCGCTGGGCGAGGGAGAGTTCAGGCTTGCCTTCGACGCCTTGCTCGGCTGCGCGCAGTATCCGTTCGTGCAACCGGTGTTGCTCGCGTTCGTGCAGAGCCTGTTCGGGGCTAGCGAATCCGTCGCGCGCGCGTTCGGCATCGTCGAGTGGTGCGCGACGATCCTCGGGCTGTTCGTGTTGACGCGCATCGCGCTCGCGTCGCTGGATCCCGAGCGCCGCCCCAAGGCCGCCTGGCTCGCGCCGTGGATCGCGTTCGCATTGGCGGCGCTGTCACCGCTCGCGCTCGAATTCGGCGGCACGCTGTTTCTCGAGATTCCGAGCGCGTGCATCAGCGTGTGGACGCTCGTCGCCTGGCTGTGGCTGTGGCGCGCACCCTCCCGTGGCCGGGCGCTGCTCGCGGGCGCGCTCGTGACCACGGCGCTGTTCACCAAGTGGAATTACGGGCTGTTGTTGGGCGCGGGGCTCGCGCTCGATCTCGCCTGGCGCCTCGGCGAGCGCGAAGGGCGCGCGCATCGACTGCGCCTCTTCGTTCCGCTCGCGCTGCCCGTCGTGCTCGCGTGCGTGTGGTGGTTTTTCGCGCCGCTGCCGGGCGGCAGCGCCGTCGCAGCCGATCATCGCGCGGCGTTCGCGGCTTTTCTGGCGGGCAATCAGGAATTCACGCGAGTCGAAGGTCTGACGCGGGTTTTCCACGCGACGTGTCGACTTTCGATCACACCGCGCGTCGCACTGCTCGTTCTCGTCGGCGCGGTCCTGGCACTCGTGTACTGGCGCGCGACCCCGGTGCGCGCGCTGATCTTCGTGGCCGTTGCGACCTGGGTGCCGGTGTGGATGCACCCGTTCTTCCTCGAGCGCTTCCTGATTCCGGGCGCGCTGTTCGTGTGGGTGTTGGCTGCGATCGGGATCGCGAGTCGCCTGGCCGTCGGGTGGAAGGGCCCGCTGGTTTTTCTGGCACTGCTGTCGGCCGCCTGGTTGCCGCTGCGGGGCGCGACCGCGCTTCCGTTCGACACGAGTCTGGTCGGAGAAGCCACCGGCGTGATCACAGGCAAGGACGCCTTGCGTAGCTACATCGTCGGCGAAATCGACCGCCGCCGCAGCCTGGGCGCAGAGCGTGCGCTGTCGACGAGCGGATTGGAGACGAGCGTCGCAGCCGCGCTGCTCGACGCGATCGCAATGGAAGTCGGTCCGGAGGAGCGCTGCGGCTGGATCGGCGTTATGCAGCCGGAGTTCTCGCCCGCCGTGCTGCATCTGGGACTGCTCGCGCGCGGTGGATCGCGTGCACGCTTCTTGCGCGACGCGAGCACGCCGATCGACCTCGACTACTTCGGTGATCCGCACGCGGACGCGGCGACCGTCAAGGCTTTTGCCGAGCGCTTCGACGTGATACTGGGCACCGAACCGCCGGACGCGAAGGGCAAGCCGAACCGCATGTGGGCGACGGCGGCGCGCGCCGGACTCGTAGCGGACGGAGCGTGGACCGCGCGCGAAATCGGCCGATTCGAGCTCGCGCGGCCGCTGCGGGATCCGCTGGTCGTTACCTTGATCGCATGTCGGCCCAAAAAGTGAAGCTCAACGCTGCGACGCCGCGCACCGAGCGGCTCGAGGCTTTCGCGGCGCGTGCGCTCGACTTCGACGAGGTTGTCGGCACGCTCGAGCGTTTCGCCGCGACGGGGCTCGGATTGCGCGCGTTGAATGAACTCGTGCCGCTCGACGACGACGCGGCGCGGCGCGGATTGCGGCGGGTGGAGGAGATGTGCGTGCTCACGCGCGGCAGTGCGGAACCGCCCTTCAGCGGTGTGTGCGATCCGCTGCCGGCCTTGATTCACGCGCACAAGGCGGGGCGCGCATTGGAGGACGAAGCGCTCGTGGCGTTGCGCGGGTTCCTGGAAGCGCTCGAGCGCCTGACGCAGTGGCTCGCGGATCGCGCGCAGGAGTGTCCGACGCTGGGCCTGCTCGCGACCGGGATGCCGGACCTGCGGGCCTTGCGCGCGCGCATCGAAAAGACCGTCGACGATCGCGGCCGTGTGAAGGACGACGCTTCGCCGCTGCTCGCGCGCGCGCGGCGCGAAGCGAGCGAGATCAGCTCGCAGATCGACAAGAAACTGCGTGACATCATCGCGCGGCCCGATATTCGCGTCGTGTTGTCCGACACCAATCCGCACCGGCGCGGCGGGCGTCCGGCGTTGGCCGTGAAAGCGAAGAGCCAGGGGCGCGTCGCGGGCATCGTGCACGACCGTTCGCAGACGGGCGAGACGGTGTTTGTCGAGCCACGCGAGGTGGTGGCGCTAGGAAATCGACACTTGGAGCTCGAAGCGGACATGCGGCGCGAGATCGAGCGCATCTTGCTGGAGCTGACGCGCGCGGTCTTGCGCGACGAAGACGCGATCACCGAGGCGGCCGAACGACTGGCGAGGCTCGAAATTGCGCTGATCGGCGCGCGCTACGCGGCGGAATCGAAGGGCCGCGCGACGGCGGTCGCGGGTGAACGCGGGGCGGCGCAGGGATTGGTGTTGCGCGCGGCGCGACATCCGCTGTTGCTCGAGCAGCAACGCTTGGGGCGCCTCGCGGAAGTGCAGCCGGTCGACGTGCGGCTGGGCGGTGACTTCGATCTGTTGATCATCACGGGGCCGAATACAGGCGGGAAGACGCTGGCGCTCAAGACGGCCGGGTTGGCCGGGTTGTTCGCGCGGTGTGGTCTGCCGTTTCCGTGCAGCGAAGGGTCGGTCGTGCCGCTCTACGACGGGATCGTCGCGGACATCGGCGACGAACAGGAGATCAGCCAGAGTCTGTCGACCTTCAGCTCGCACTTGCGCCGCATCAAGGCCGGGTTGGAGCGCGCGGGGCCGAAGACCTTGTTCTTGTTGGATGAATTGGGCGGCGGCACCGATCCGGATGAAGGTGCGGCGTTGTCGGAGGCGATCTTGGAGACGTTGATGGAAGCGGGCGCGCCGACGTTGGCATCGACGCACATCGGGAAGCTCAAGGAGTTCGCGTTCAGGCACCCACGGAGTGAGAACGCGTGCGTCGAGTTCGACGCCGCGACGCTCTCGCCGCGCTACAAGTTGCTGGTCGGGACGCCGGGGGAGTCGGGCGCGCTGGTGATCGCACGCAGGTTGGGGTTGCCGGGGAAGTTGATCGACCGCGCGCACACGCGCATCGCGCGCAGGGACGTCGAGGTGCAGAAGTTGATGAGCGACATGCGGCACGCGCGCACGCAGGCGGAGCGCGTGCGCGGCGAGGCCGAGTCGCGGCTGGCCGATGCGGAGCGCGCGACGAAGGCGATCGAGGAAAAGAAGCTCGAAATCGAGCGCAAAGGCGAGATGCTCGAGGCCGAAGCGCAGCGCGGGATCGAAGAGCGCGTGCGCGAGGCGCGGCGCAAGATCGAGCGGATTCAACCGTTGCTGGCGCAGGTGCCGGCGGGCCTGCGCAAGGTGTTGGAGGAGTCGGTGAGCGAGTTGGATGCGGAATTGTCGGGCGCGGCGCTGTCGGATCGGCGCGCGCAGTTCTTGGACAAGCTGGTGAAGGGGAGCTTTGTTTATTTGCCGAGGTATCGGCAGCGGGTGGCGGTGTTGAAGGTCGATCGCGCGAAGCGCGAGATCAAGGTCAGCTTGAACAGCATGAACATGACGGTGTCGTTCGATGAGGTGACGGCGTACGAGTCGCGGTGAGTGGACCTTGTGTACTCCTGCTGCGGTCTTGCGAAGCGCGCAGGAGTTGAAGAGCGCGACGGGAAAGAAAAGCAACGGCATTCGGCGCGTGCTTCGCAGCGCGGACCCCGCGCAGGCGCGGGGCGGAGTACCGCCCCGCGCCTGCACGGGGTTCAAATAAGAAGGGGAGGGGCTGGGCGTGTAATGGGTGAGGTGGGACTGCTAGAACGGGCGGGCATGAGCGACCTGCTTGTTGTCGACAACGATCGGCGCATCGTGGATCTGGTGGTGATGTTCCTCGGGAAGCGGGGACACGTCGTCAGGCGAGCGGAGTCGTTTGCGGCGGCGCGGGAGGAGATCGCGCGGCGCAGGCCGGAGTTGATGCTCTCGGATCTGGACCTCGGGGCGGAGCGGGGGGAGGAAGAGTTGCCGAAGATGCAGAGGGCGGGGATGTTGCCTCCGACCTTGGTCGTGTCTGGATATTTGGGGGCGGAATCGGAAGTGCGGCTCAAGGCGCTGCCGGGTGTGGTCGGGTGCTTACGCAAGCCGTTCGATCTCACTGCGCTCGAGCGCGCCATCGCGGCGGCGCTTGCGCAGGCCTCCAGGATCGACGTCGACGACGAGGGTTGGGTCGACGTCAAGCCCTTCGGAGGGTCGGCTTGAGCACGTTGCGCTGGACCACGGCGGGGGAATCGCACGGCGCGGCGCTCGTCGGCATCGTCGAGGGGGTGCCGGCGGGACTGGCGCTCTCGATCGAACGCGTCGACGGGGAGTTGGCGCGCAGGCAGGGCGGGTACGGGCGCGGCGGGCGCATGAAGTTGGAGCGCGACCGGATCGAATTGCTGTCGGGCACGCGGGGTGGAATCACGTTGGGTTCGCCCATCGCCTTCGTGATCCGGAACAACGACGCGGTGATCGAGAAGCTGCCGGTGCCGACGAATCCGCGGCCGGGGCATGCGGACCTGGCCGGTTGTCAGAAGTTCGGCCACCGCGATCCGCGCGCCGTGTTGGAGCGGGCGAGCGCGCGCGAGACGGCGACGCGCGTCGCGTGCGCGGGCATCGCGCGCCAGGTGTTGGAGCACTTCGGTATCGAGGTGTTCGGCCACGTCGTCGAACTCGGCGGAGTTGCGATTCCCGCGACGGCGATCGACGCGGCCTTCGCGCTCTCGAGTGCGAAACGGCATGAATTGCGCGAGAAAAGCGCCTTTTTTGCGCTCGACGCCGCGACGGACGAGCAACTCAAGGCGCTCGTCGACGCGACCAAGGAAAAGGGCGACACGCTGGGCGGCATCTTCGAAGTGCGCGCGCTCGGGCTGCCGCCTGGATTGGGCGGATATGCGAGCGGCGCCGAACGCTTGACCGCGAGGTTGGGTGCGGCCTTGCTCTCGATCCCCGCGATGAAGGGCGTCGAGTTTGGCCTCGGGTTCGCGACGGCGCGCGTGCCGGGCTCGCTGGCGCACGACGCGATCCAAGCGGCGCGCGACACCAGCTCGGGCTCGCGCTACGAGCGCGCCACCAACCGCGCCGGCGGACTCGAAGGCGGCATGACGACCGGCGAGCCGCTCGTCGTGCGCACCGCGATGAAGCCGATCCCGACCCTGCGCCGCGGGCTGCCGACGGTCGAGTTCGAGACCCTGGAACCGACCGCCGCGACCTACCAGCGCTCGGACGTGACCTCGGTCCCGGCCGCCAGCGTCGTGGGGGAGGCCATGGTCGCCTTGGAATTGACCGCGGCCTTCCTGGAGAAGTTCGGCGGCGACTCGCTGGCCGAGGTGGAGGATGCCGTGGGCGCGTACCGGCGGCGCCTGGGCGGGGTCTAGGGCGCGGATTCAGAATTCCCCCGCGGGTCTTGACCGGCGGAAGGTCGGCCGTAACATACCCCGCTCACTTCTCCGTCCGGGCTCCGTTGGATCCTGCTCGGCGAGGTGGCATCTCGTCTGACGAGGGAGCGCACGGTGGCTCACGCCAGCGTAGCTCAATTGGCAGAGCACCTGATTTGTAATCAGGCGGTTGCGGGTTCAAGTCCCGCCGCTGGCTCCACAGAGCTGCGCCCAGTGAGATGCCGCCGCGCTGCGCGATCCGCGACTCTTCGGGCGGCGACGGCCGGGTTCGCCCGCGCCGACTGTTCCCTTCCAACGCGTTTCAAGATCGAGGATGACTCAGGGAGCTGAGCCGTCGCAGTCGGATGCAAGTCCTGCTGCGGTACGGTGAAGCGCTTGGACCCGAGGACCCAGAACCTTCATGGGAGCAACGCGCGCGTCGTGTCGCTCTCGTGCCCGCCGGAGGGGAGATTCCGGAGCGGCCAAACGGGCCAGACTGTAAATCTGGTGGCTCAGCCTTCGGCGGTTCGAATCCGCCTCTCCCCACCACTTTTCTTGTTCGGAACTGCCCTGCGACCAAGCCTGAAGTTATCCCCCTACCCGGCGACCTGAACACCGCCCCACGTTCTGACTCCCTGAGCGCTCGCGAGCGCCCCTCGTTTTGGATCGCGGTGGTGGACATGACCGCACGACTTGCGGGCCTGGTTCAGCCAGGACCGCACGACTTGCGGGCTTGGTTCAGCCACGGCCGCACGACTTGCGGGCGTAGTTCAGCCACGACCGCACGACTTGCGGGCGTAGTTCAATGGTAGAACGGCAGCCTTCCAAGCTGCACACGTGGGTTCGATTCCCATCGCCCGCTCCACTGCGGCTTGCGTTCGGGTTCGCTGCCTGCGGGCCACAGACCAGGCTGCTGTAGCTCAGTGGTAGAGCACTTCCTTGGTAAGGAAGAGGTCCTGGGTTCAAGCCCCAGCAGCAGCTCCATTCATCGTTCGTCGCTCTTTCCTAGATCCCGCAAGCTCCTCTACTGGCCGTCGCGCGAAAGCGCGCGACAGACCCAGAGCAGCAGCTCCATTCCAGTCACTCGTCACTTCATTTCGTTCCGTCACCTTCTCAACAACTCAAAAACACCCACCGACTAGCGGTCGCGCGCCTGCGTGCGACTGAAAGGACCACATGGCAAAGGAAGTCTTCCAGCGCACGAAGCCGCACGTGAACGTCGGCACCATCGGGCACATCGACCACGGCAAGAGCACGCTGACGGCGGCCCTCGCGGCGCGTTCGGCGCACAAGAACGGCACCAAGGCCAAGTCCTACGCCGAGATCACCAAGGGCGGCACCGTCCGCTCGGCCGACAAGACCGTGACCATCGCGGCCTCGCACACCGAGTACGAGACCAAGAACCGTCACTACGCTCACGTCGACTGCCCCGGACACGCCGACTTCGTGAAGAACATGATCACGGGCGCGGCGCAGATGGACGGCGCGATCCTCGTGGTGTCGGCCGCTGACGGTCCGATGCCGCAGACGCGCGAGCACGTCCTGCTCGCTCGTCAGGTCAACGTGCCCTACATCGTCGTGTTCCTGAACAAGGTCGACCTCGTCGACGATCCGGAACTGCTCGAGCTCGTCGAGATGGAAATCCGCGACCTGCTCAACAAGTACAAGTTCCCGGGCGACAAGACCCCGATCATCCGCGGTCAGTCGAAGCTGGCGCTCGAGAGCCTCGGCGCCGACGACGCCGGCAACAAGTGCATCGACGACCTCATGGAGGCGCTCGACACCTTCATCCCGACGCCGGAGCGCATCGTCGACAAGCCCTTCCTGATGTGTATCGAAGACGTGTTCTCGATCTCGGGTCGCGGCACGGTAGGCACGGGTCGGATCGACCGCGGCCGCATCAAGGTCGGCGAGCCGGTCGAGATCGTCGGCCTGCGTCCGGAGCCCTTCAAGTCGGTCTGCACCGGCGTCGAGATGTTCCAGAAGTCGCTCGACGAGGGTCTCGCGGGCGACAACGTCGGCATCCTCCTGCGCGGCGTCGAGCGCAACGATCTCGAGCGCGGAATGGTCGTCGCCAAGCCCGGCACGATCACCCCGCACACGAAGTTCGAGGCCGAAGTGTACGTGCTCTCGAAGGAAGAGGGCGGCCGTCACACGCCGTTCTTCACCGGTTACCGCCCGCAGTTCTACTTCCGCACGACGGACGTCACCGGCACGGCGACGCTCCAGGGCGGCGCGGAAATGTGCATGCCCGGTGACAACGTCAAGATGGAAGTCGAGCTGCTCACGCCGATCGCCATGGACGAGCAACTGCGCTTCGCCATCCGCGAAGGCGGCCGCACCGTCGGCGCCGGAGTCGTCACCAAGATCTTGAAGTGAACTCGGGTCGCGCGTTCGTGCGCGACATTCCACGGAGGGGGAGACCGAAGCCCCCTCCGAGCGCGATCGACCGTGCGTGACGGAGAACCCAACCCATGAAGACCAAAGAACGCTTCGCCTTTCTCGAGTGCACCGTGTGTTCCAACCGGAACTACACGACGCACAAGCGCCTGAAGGCCACCTACAAGCTCGAGAAGTCGAAGTACTGCCGCTTCTGCCGCAAGCACACGTCGCACAAGGAGAAGAAGCTCTAGTCGGTGCCGCGCGCACCACGGACTCCTTCTCGCTCGCACGCTGAATTCCACGGACCCACGGAGAAACACCAGATGACCTACAAAGAAGATCAGGGACGCCTCGGCCGTCTCGTCGCCTTCTGGGTATTGGCGCTCTTCGCCTTCTTCGGGTGCTTCACGCTCTACCGTGAGGTCCTGAAGAACTACTTCGCATCGCTGCGCGAGCCGCTCGTCGCGTCGATGAAGAAGATTCCGATCCTCGGCATCGAGTTCAACGGGGCGTTCGTCGTCGCGGTGGTCTTGTTCGCAGCGGCGATCTGGTTCCTGATGCGCTGGTTGAACCGGCCGAAGGTCGCCGATCTCTTGATCGAGACCGAATCGGAGATGCGCAAGGTCACCTGGCCGACGATGCCCGAAGCCGTCAATTCCTCGATCGTCGTGATCGTCTGCGTCCTCTTCCTGATGATGTACCTGGCCGGCGCCGATTGGCTGCTCGGACAGTGGGCGACGCGCGTTCTCGTCGGCGGTGGAGGATGAGCAAGGTTCCTACCATCATGAAGTGGTACTTCGTCCGCTGCCAATCAGGTCGCGAAGACAGCATCGCCAAGAACACCCTGACGCGCCTCAAGATGGCCGCGGTCCAGGATCTCGTGCCGCAAGTCCTCGTGCCTTTCGAACGCGTCACCGACCTCAAGAACGGCAAGAAGCGCGTCAAGAACAAGAAGCTCTACCCGGGCTACTTGATGGTGCAGGCCGATCTCGAGGACGTCGAGGATCCGCGCGTGCTCAAGGCGCGCAACACCTTGCGTGAGGTCGACGGGCTGCGCGACTTCCTCGGCAACCCGGGCGAGCCCTCCGCGCTCACCGACGCGGAAGTGCAAGCCATCCTGTCGCGCATGTCCGAGTCCGAGTCGCGACCGCAGGTCACGATCGGTCTCCACAAGGGCGACATGGTCAAGATCAAGTCGGGCGCGTTCGACGGTTTCGATGGAACCGTCGACGACGTGAACCCCGAGAAGGGCACGGTCAAGGTCATCGTGACCATCTTCGGCCGTCCCACGCCCGTCGAACTCGAATACTGGGAAGTCGAAGCGGTCTGAAGCGCTCGCCGCCCCTGAACCCCACACCCGCGCAGAACACACATGGCCAAGGAAATCACAGGCAAGATCAAGCTGCAGTGCCCGGCCGGGCAGGCGACACCCGCCCCGCCCGTCGGCCCCGCGCTCGGTTCGTACGGCGTGAACATCGCCGCGTTCGTGAAGCAGTTCAACGACGCGACGCGCGCTCAACAAGGGCTCATCATCCCGGTCGAAATCACGGTCTACAAAGACCGCACGTTCGACTTCATCCTCAAGTCGCCGCCCGCATCGGTGCTCTTGAAGAAGGCCGCCGGCGTCGAGAGCGGAGCCGGCAACGTCGGCACGCAGATCGTCGGCAAAGTCACACGCAAGCAAGTCGAAGAGATCGCCAAGACCAAGATGGTCGATCTCAACGCTCGCGACATGGCAGCCGCCATGAAGATCATCGAAGGCACGGCTCGCTCGTCGGGCATCCAGGTCGAAGGCTGACGGGTTCTCTCCATGACCAAACACAGCAAACGCTACGTCCAGGCAGCGGCCAAGGTTGACGCCGGCCGCGTGTACGGACCGAACGAGGCCCTGCAGGTGCTGAAAAGCCTGCCGCCCGCGAAGTTCGACGAGACCGTCGAGATCGCCGTGCACCTCGGTATCGATCCGAAGAAAACCGATCAGCTCGTGCGCGGCGCCGTGTCGCTGCCCAAGGGACTCGGCAAGAAGATCAAGGTGATCGTGTTCGCCGAAGGCGACAAGGCCGCCGCCGCCAAGGAAGCCGGCGCCGACGAAGTCGGCTCGGGCGAACTGGCCGACAAGGTGCTCGGCGGTTGGACCGACTTCGACATCTGCATCGCGAGCCCCGACATGATGAAGCACGTCGGCAAGCTCGGTAAGGTGCTCGGCCCGCAGGGCAAGATGCCGAGTCCGAAGTCCGGCACGGTGACACCCGACGTCGCCAACGCGGTCAAGGAGTTCAAGGCCGGCAAGGTCGAATTCCGCACGGACGCAGGCGGCAACGTGCACGCGCCGCTCGGCAAGAAGAGCTTCGCGCTCGAGGACCTGCAGGCCAACCTCACGGCCTTCCTCGAACACATTTCAACTCTGCGGCCGCCGGCCGTGAAGGGCGCATTCCTGCGCAAGATCTCGGTGTCCACGACCATGGGCCCGGGCGTCCTGATCTCTTGGGAGGTGACGCATGTCTAATGCCGTGAAACGATTGCCGAACGTCGTCAACCGCCTGGTCGTCCAGGAGCTCACGCACGAGTTCAAGGATGTCGACGGCATGGTCGTCGTCTCGTGGGGCGCACTGAACGCCGTCGAGAACGAGACCCTGCGCGACACGCTGGCCGAGAAGGGCTGCAAGCTCTCGCTCGTCCGCAACTCGCTGGCACGCCGCGTCCTGAAGGAGAAGGGCTTCGATCTCGCCGACGATGTCCTGAAGGGCAACACCGCGATCGCCTACGGCAAGGCCGAAGCCGTCGTGCACGCCGCCAAGGCCTTCACCACGGCCGAAGTCAAGAAGATCGGCAAGGTCAAGATCAGGGCGGGGGTCCTCGAGGGACGCCTGCTCGATGCGAACGACGCCGCGGCGCTGGCCGACGTGCCCGATCGCAAGACACTCGAGGCCAAGATCGTGGGCTGCCTCAGTGGCCCGCCGCGCAGCCTCGTCAGTCTCGTCAACCAGGTCCCGAGCGGTCTCGTGCGCGTGCTTCAGGCCCGCGCCGACAACCTCGCGAAGGCCGGCGGCTGAGCTCACGCTCGAGTCCCGCTGTTTCTCTAGAACGTCCACGTCCACACGCACAATCTCACCCCTTTTTGTAGGAAGTTAGCACCATGTCCGAAACGAACGTCATCGAGCCGGATCTCCAGGCCATCGTCCAGAAACTCGACGGCCTGACCCTCCTCCAGGCGTCCAAGCTCGTCAAACACCTCGAGGAGCATTGGGGCGTCAGCGCAGCCGCCCCGGTCGCCGCCGCGGCGGCCGCCGGCCCCGCCGCAGCCAAAGAGGAGAAGACCTCCTTCGACGTCATGCTGGAAGCAGCCGGCGAGAAGAAGATCGAGGTCATCAAGGTCGTCCGCGCGATCACCGGTCTGGGCCTCAAGGAGGCCAAGGACCTGGTCGACGGCGCCCCGAAGCAGGTGAAGGCCGGCGTCGCGAAGGACGAGGCCGAGAGCATCAAGACCCAGCTCGAAGCCGCCGGCGCCAAGGTCAAGGTGTCCTGAAAAGGCCCTTGGGACGGACGCTCGAGCCAGGTTCCATCCACATGATCCTCGGGGGTCGCGCTTGCCGCCCCTGAGGGTTATGGTGTAACCTCGCCCAACCGTCCGGAATGGGGATTCTGTTCGGCCTCCACGCGTAAGGGGGCGAATCCCTGCCCCCAGCCCGCCTTCGAGCCCGTCTACGCTCCTCCCTTGTCTCCAGCTCGATCTGCGCCCACGCGCAAATCGAGTGCCACTTCGCCGAGCACGTCCGCGTGCGCTCGGTCGTGTCCTGGGTGATCGCGCGCAAGCGCTTCACTGAGTTTCGTGTGTCCGCGTGCGAGCGCGTTCACGAGTCCCGCGCACATTCTCTAGAGGTCGAACTTGTCCAGCGCATCGGTCGGGATGCACCCCCTTGTCTCCGACGGCTGGCAGTGAACGGAAGCACATGATCGATACCATCGTCCCCGTGAGAACGTTCGGCCGCTATCCGGCCATCGTCGAACTCCCCAACCTGGTCGAGATCCAGACCAAGGCCTACCTGGAGTTTCTCGCCGCGGAAGTTCCGCAGGCGAACCGAGAGATCCAGGGCCTCGAATCGCTCTTGCGCGAGGTCTTCCCGATCTACTCGTACGACAAGACGATGTGCCTCGAGTACGTCGGCTACGACCTGGGTCGTCCGCGCTACACGATCGATGAGTGCCGCAAGCTGCGCCTCACGTTCGGCTTCCCGTTCAAGGTGCGCCTGCGCCTGATCAAGCCTGAGCCGGTCGAAGAAGAGGTCTACCTGGGCGAGATCCCGGTGATGGTCGGCGGCGGCGAGTTCATCATCAACGGTTCCGAGCGCGTGATCGTCTCCCAGTTGCACCGCTCGCCCGGCGTCGACTTCAGCTTCGACACGGCGACGGTCGGCGACAACCGCAAGCTGCACAACTGCTGGATCATCCCCGAGCGCGGCTCGTGGGTCGAGTTGAACGTGACCAAGAAGGACACGCTCTCGGTCCGCATCGACCAATCGGGCAAGTTCTCGGCCGTCACGCTCCTGCGCGCTCTGTCCGAGACGCTTTCGACCGACCGCGACATCCTGCGCCAGTTCTATCCGACCCTGGTCGTGAAGAAGGGCAAGAGCCAGACCCAGACCGCCTTCGCGAAGAGCATCACCGACAAGATCGCCGTCGGCGACATCGTCGTGCTCAAGACCGGCGAAGTCCTCGTGCCCTCGGGCATGCCGATCCCCGAGACCGCCGCCCAGGAAGTCGCGTCCAGCGACCTGGCCGAAGTCGAGGTCATCGAGACCGATGTGCAAGAGATCGACATGCTCATCATCAACTCGTTGCACGAGGACCCGACGAAGAGCCACGAGGAAGCGCTGCTCAAGATCTACAGCCGCCTGCGTCCGGGCAACCCGGTGCAGCTCGAGAAGGCGCGCGAGCTCTTCCACGAGAAGTTCTTCGACGCGCAGCGCTACCGCCTCGGTCGCGTCGGCCGCTTCCGCTTGAACCGCAAGTTCAACCAGACGATCCCCGAGGACATCCAGGTCCTGCAGGCCGAGGACTTCATCAACTCGATCAAGTACATCGTGTCGCTGCGCGGCGGCAAGGGTGAGATCGACGACATCGACAACCTCGGCAACCGGCGCGTGCGCACGATCGCCGAGCTCGCGGCCGACGAGTTCCGCAAGGGCTTGTTGAAGCTGCGCCGCACCGCGCAAGAGCGCATGAACCTCGAGAACCCCGAGACCGTCAGCCCGCGTACGCTGATCAACTCGAAGACGTTCTCCAGCGCGGTCGAGTATTTCTTCGGCCGCAGCGAATTGTCGCAGGTCGTCGACCAGGCGAACCCCTTGAGTCAGCTCACGCACGAACGCCGCCTGTCGGCGCTCGGCCCGGGAGGCTTGAACCGCAAGCGCGCCGGCTTCGACGTTCGCGACGTGCACCTGTCGCACTACGGTCGCTTGTGCCCGATCGAGACGCCTGAAGGTTCGAACATCGGCCTCATCAGCTCGCTCGCGCTGTACTCGAAGCTCGACGCCTACGGGTTCCTCACCGCTCCCTACCGCAAGGTCAAGAACGGCAAGCTGACCGACCAGGTCGACTACCTGCGCGCCGACCAGGAAGTCGGTCTCGTGATGGCGCCGGCCGACCTTTCGATCGGCAAGGACAACTCGATCATCGGCGAACGCGTCCTCGCGCGCCGCGACGGCGACAACCTCGAAGTCCCGCCGACCGAAGTCGACTACGTCGATGTCTCCCCGAACCAGATCATCGGGGTCTCCGCGGCGCTGATCCCGTTCCTCGAACACGACGACGCCAACCGCGCGTTGATGGGTTCGAACATGCAACGCCAGGCCGTTCCGCTCCTGAAGCCCGAGATCCCGGTCGTCGGGACGGGCATGGAGCTCTCGGTCGCGCGCAACTCGAACATGCCGATCTTCGCCGAGAAGGACGGCGTCGTGGGCTACGTCGACGCGAACAAGATCATGGTCGGCGACGACGAGTACGTGCTGACGAAGTTCCGCGGGATGAACGAACGCACCACGCAGAACCACCGTCCGCGCGTCAAGGAAGGGGACAAGGTCGTCAAGGGTCAACTCCTCGCCGACGGCGCCTCGACCAAGAACGGCGAACTCGCACTGGGCAAGAACCTGCTCGTCGCGTTCATGCCTTGGGACGGGTTCAACTACGAGGACGCGATCCTCGTCTCCGAGCGGCTCGTGCACGACGACACGTTCACCTCGATCCACATCGAGGAGTACGAAGTCGAAATCCGCGAGACCAAGCTCGGCAAGGAAGAGTTCACGCGCGACATCCCGAACGTCGGTGAAAAAGCGCTCTCGAACCTGGACGACTCCGGCATCGTGCGCATCGGCACGTTCGTCGAGGCCGGCGACATCCTCGTCGGCAAGGTCGCTCCGAAATCGAAGAGCGAATTGACGCCGGAAGAGAAGCTCCTGCACGCGATCTTCGGCAAGGCCGGCGTCGACGTGAAGAACGCTTCGCTGACGATGCCTCCGGGCACGCGCGGCGTCGTGATCGACGCGCAGAAGTACAGCCGGCGCGTCAACCTGACCGACGCCGAGCGCAGCAAGGCTCTGGCCGTCATCCGCGACGCGGAACGCGACTTCTTGAAGGCCCTGCGCGACTACACCGCTTCGATGCTGCGCGAGGTCAAGCTCGCACTCGGCGCGGACGTCACCGACGATCTGACGGGCAAGTCCGCCACGATCGACGACACGGCGACGTTCGACGAGTCGCGCCGCGTCAAGCTCCTGTGCCTCGCGGCGGCCGAAAACTGCCCGACGGAAGACAAGCGCAAGAAGACGCTCGCGGTGATCAACGACTACACCGTGCGCATCGAGAACAAGGAGACCGACAAGAACAAGATCGTCAACCGGCTCAGCCGCGGTGACGAATTGCCCACCGGCGTGCTCGAAAAGGTGATGGTCTACGTCGCCACCAAGCGCAACCTGTCGGTCGGCGACAAGATGGCCGGCCGCCACGGCAACAAGGGCGTGATCAGCAAGATCTGCCCGGTCGAAGACATGCCGTACCTCGAAGACGGCACGCCGGTCGACATCGTGCTCAATCCGCTCGGCGTGCCGAGCCGCATGAACGTCGGTCAGATCCTCGAGACGCACCTCGGTCTCGCCGCGCGCAAGCTCGGGATCCGCTGTCACACGCCGGCCTTCGACGGCGCCAAGGAAGGCGAGATCGAAGCCGTGCTCAAGGAAGCGGGACTGCCGCAGACCGGCAAGTTCACGCTGTTCGACGGCCGCACCGGTTCGTCGTTCGAACAACAAGTCACCGTCGGCGTGATGTACATGCTGAAGCTGCACCACCTGGTCGACGAGAAGGTCCACGCGCGCGCGACCGGCCCGTACTCGTTGATCACGCAGCAACCCCTGGGCGGCAAGGCGCGCTTCGGCGGCCAGCGCTTCGGCGAGATGGAAGTGTGGGCGCTCGAGGCCTACGGCGCGGCGGCGATCCTGCAGGAGCAGCTCACCGTCAAGTCGGACGACGTCGACGGCCGCACCAAGATCTACGAATCGATGGTCAAGGGCCTCAACATCCTCGAGCCCGGAACTCCGGTCTCGTTCGAAGTGCTCACGAACGAGATTAAGGGTCTCGGCCTCAACATGGAACTTCACAAGAAGGCAGCGGCGACGCTCTAAGGAGATCACCATGGCAGACACGATCTACAACCGCGTCAACGACTACGGCAGCGTGGCCATCGCCCTGGCGAGCCCGGAGGACATCCGGTCTTGGTCCTACGGCGAGGTCAAGAAGCCCGAGACGATCAACTACCGCACGTACCGCCCCGAGCGCGACGGCCTGTTCTGCGAGCGCATCTTCGGACCTGAGAAGGACTGGGAGTGCTTCTGCGGCAAGTACAAGGGCATCAAGCACAAGGGCATCGTCTGCGACAAGTGCGGCGTGATGATCACGCACAGCCGCGTGCGTCGCAAACGGATGGGCCACATCAACCTGGCCGCGCCCGTCGCGCACATCTGGTTCTTCAAGGCCATGCCCTCGCGCCTCGGCAACTTGCTGGGCGTCAAGGTCTCGAACCTCGAGCGCGTCGTCTACTTCCAGGACTACATCGTCATCGATCCGGGTGACACGCCGCTCGAAGAGCACCAGTTGCTCACCGAGGACGAGTTCCGCCAGTCGCGCGCCAAGTACGGCAGCGAATTCGACGCCGACATGGGCGCCGAAGCGGTCAAGAAGATGCTGCGCCGCCTCGACCTGCAGAAGCTGTCGGAGGAACTGCGCGAAGAACTGATCTCCACGCGCTCCAAGCAGCGCATGAAGGACATCATCAAGCGCCTGCGCACCGTCGAGATGCTGCGCGACTCAGGCCAGAACGCCGAGTTCATGGTGCTCGACGTGATCCCGGTCATCCCGCCCGATCTGCGTCCGCTCGTGTTGCTCGATTCGGGCAACTTCGCGACCAGCGATTTGAACGACCTCTACCGTCGTCTCATCAACCGCAACAACCGCCTCAAGAAGCTGCTCGACCTCAACGCGCCCGAAGTCATCATCCGCAACGAGAAGCGGATGCTGCAGCAGTCGGTCGACGCGTTGTTCGACAACGGCCGCTGCCGTCGCCCCGTGCTCGGCAGCTCGAACCGCCCGCTCAAGTCCTTGACCGACATGATCAAGGGCAAGCAGGGTCGCTTCCGCGAGAACCTGCTCGGCAAGCGCGTCGACTACTCGGCGCGTTCCGTCATCGTCGTCGGCCCCGAACTGCGACTGCACCAGTGCGGTCTGCCGAAGAAGGTCGCGCTCGAACTCTTCCAGCCCTTCATCATCCGCCGCCTGAAAGAGCTGGGCCTCGCCGACACGATCAAGTCGGCGAAGCGCATGCTCGAGCGGCGCGACGAAGAAGTCTGGGACATCCTCGAGGAGGTCATCCGCGACCACCCGGTGCTCCTGAACCGCGCTCCGACCTTGCACCGCATGGGTATCCAGGCCTTCGAGCCGGTGCTCATCGAAGGCAACGCCATCCGTCTGCACCCGCTCGTCTGCGGCGGTTTCAACGCCGACTTCGACGGTGACCAGATGGCGGTTCACCTGCCGCTCAGCTACGAGGCGCAGATCGAAGCCAGCACGCTCATGCTGGCGACGAATAACATCTTCTCGCCCGCGAACGGCGCGCCGATCATCTCGCCTTCGCAGGACATGGTCCTCGGTCTCTACTACCTGACCAAGAATCCGCCCGGCAAGCCGCAGCAGATGAAGCGCTACGCTTCGCTCGCGGAACTGTTCGTGGCCTACGGTCACGGCGACACGCGCACGCACCGCCCGGTGCAAGTGCGCATGGAACCGCGCCGCCTCGTCAAGCAGAACCACGCTCTCGCGCCCATCTCCGTCGGCGACGACGGCAAGGTGGCGGAAGGCGACAAGCGCAACTACATGGTCACCACCATCGGTCGCGCGATCTTCAACGACATCCTTCCCCCGGGGATGCCGTACTACAACTACGAGCTGACCAAGAAGACCGTCCAGGAACTGATCTCGGACTGTCACCGTCTGCTCGGTCGCGACGCGACGCTGAAGCTCCTCGACGATCTCAAGGACCTCGGATTCAAGGCCGCCACGCGCGCCGGCATGTCGTTCGCGAAGGACGACATCCGCATCCCGCCGGGCAAGGGCAAGATCCTGGTCGAGACGCAGAAGGAGATCGACAAGATCGAGAAGGCGTTCCAGAAGGGCGTCATCACCGAGGGCGAGCGCTACCTCAAGATCGTCGACCTCTGGACACACGCACGTGAAAAGGTCGGCGAGGACCTGATGCGCGTCTTGCAGGACGACTTCAGCGAAGAGACGGGTTACGTCAACCCGATCTACTGCATGGTGACGTCGGGCGCGCGTGGTTCGATCGACCAGGTGCGTCAGTTGGGCGGTATGCGCGGTCTGATGGCCAAGCCTTCGGGCAAGATCATCGAGACGCCGATCAAGGCCAACTTCCGCGAGGGCCTCAAGGTGCTCGAGTACTTCTCGTCCACGCACGGCGCGCGCAAGGGTCTGGCCGACACGGCGCTCAAGACCGCCGACGCCGGTTACCTGACGCGCAAGCTGACGGACGTGGCGCAGAACGTCGTGATCACGGTCGAGGACTGCGGCACGCCGAACGGCGTGACCAAGTCCGTCGTGTACAAAGGCGAGAAGATCGCCGTCAACCTGGCCAAGGGCATCCGCGGCCGCGTGGCGCGCGACACGATCGTCGACGTCGTCAACGACGAAGTCATCGTGCGCGAGAACGAGCTCATCTCCGAGGAAATCGCGCTCCGCATCGAAGCCCTGGGCTACGAGAAGATCCGCGTGCGCAGCCCGCTCTCGTGCGAGGCCTCCCTCGGCACGTGCGCGCGTTGCTACGGCATGGACCTCTCGCGCAGCACGATGGGCGAACGCGGTCTCGCGGTCGGCATCATCGCGGCGCAGTCGATCGGTGAACCGGGCACGCAGCTCACGATGCGTACCTTCCACATCGGTGGTACGGCCAGCCGTTCCGTCGAAGAGTCCGAGCGCAAGGTGAAGCGCGAAGGCAAGGTCGTGTTCACGAACCTCAAGGTCGTGACCAACGCCCAAGGCCAGAGCGTCGTCTTGAACCGCAACGGCGAAGTCTGCTTGAACGACGCGCGCGATCGCGAGATCGACCGCTATGCGATCCCGACCGGCGCCGAGATGCTCGTCAAGGACGGGCAGACCGTGAAGCCGGGCGACATCCTGTGCCGCTGGGACCCGCACAACGTGCCGATCCTTTCGGAGTTCAAGGGCATCATCAAGTTCGAGGACCTGATCGAAGGCAAGACGATCAAGACCGAGCGCGACGCCCGCCGCGGCACGATCCGCAAGCAGATCATCGAGCACAAGGGCGACCTGCACCCGCAACTCGTCTTGGAAGACAAGAACGGGCAACCGCTCTCGCTCTACCCGATTCCCGAGCGCGCCTACATCGAAGTCGAAGACGGCCAGAAGATCGAGGCCGGTCACTTGCTCGCGAAGACCGCGCGCGAAGCGGCCGGAACGCAGGACATCACCGGCGGTCTGCCGCGCGTGACCGAGCTCTTCGAAGCTCGCCGCCCGAAGGATCCGGCCGTGATGTCGGAGATCGACGGCGTCATCGAACTGGGCGAGAAAAAGCGCGGCAAGCGCACGATCGTCGTGCGCGCCACCGGCACCAAGGGTGAAGTCCTGCAGGAACAGGATCACGCCGTGCCGCAAGGCAAGCACTTGCGCGTCCACAAGGGCGACGAAGTGCGCGCCGGCGAACCGCTGGTCGACGGACCGCTCGACCCGCACGACATCCTCCGCATCCGCGGCGAAGAAGACGTGCTCGGTTATCTCCTGCGCGAAGTCCAGAACGTCTACCGCAGTCAATCGGTGACGATCGACGACAAGCACATCGAGATCATCCTGGCGCAGATGACGCGCAAGGTTCAGGTCCGCGATCCGGGCAACTCGGACTTCCTCCCGGGTGCGGTCGTCGACAAGTTCCGCTTCCGCCGCGAGAACGAACGCCTGCGCAAGGACCGCAAGAAGCCGGCGAACGGCGAGACGCTGCTCCTCGGCATCACCAAGGCTTCGCTCTCGTCCGAGTCGTTCATCTCGGCCGCGAGCTTCCAAGAGACGACCAAGGTCTTGACGGAGGCCGCGATCGCCGGCCGTCGCGACTACCTCGTCGGCCTCAAGGAAAACGTCATCCTCGGACACATGGTTCCGACCGGCACCGGTTTCCGCGACCACTACCGCACGCGCGTGAAGAAGAACATCGACTTCGGCGAACTGGGTGGGGCGGGCTTCAGCCTCGCGGGCGACTCGCCTGCAGCCGACGACATGGAAGCCCTGCTCGCGGGCACGGCCGCGCTGGAGAGTCCGTCCGCGATGATGCTCTCCGCGACGGGCTCCGACGGGTCCTTGTCGGGCGGGATGCAGGCTTCGGCCTCGCGCGGTTCCACCGCGGCCGCGGCCCTCGACGACGACGACGAGGTCGACTCCGACGACGAATGAGCCCGCGCTGTGGCTCGCAGAGGCCGGGTCTTGGGGCTCACCTGCCGGTGGGTCCTTGACCCCGCCGCGTTCCTCCCTAGAATCTCCCTCCCCGAACTCCGCCCCAGCTCTCCAAAGAAGTACGCATGCCGACGATCAACCAGCTGGTCCGCAAGGGCCGCACGAAGCTCAAGAACCGGAGCAAGTCTCCCGTTCTCGACGAATGCCCGCAGAAGCGCGGCGTGTGCCTCGTCGTGAAGACGCAGACGCCGAAGAAGCCGAACTCGGCCTTGCGCAAGGTCGCACGCGTGCGCCTCTCGAACGGCAAGGAGATCACGGCCTACATCCCGGGCGAAGGACACAACCTGCAGGAGCACTCGGTCGTGCTCATCCGCGGTGGACGTGTGCGCGACCTCCCTGGTGTGCGCTACCACATCCTGCGCGGCACGCTCGACGCATCGGGCGTCGACGGCCGGAACAAGAGTCGTTCGAAGTACGGCGCCAAGCGTCCGAAGAAGTGAGCTAGATCGATCCCATGCCGCGCAACTACAAGTCGACCGCCGATCTGCTCCGCCCCGATCCGAAATTCGGATCGATGCTGGCGACCAAGATCATCAACAAGATCATGCTCAGCGGGAAGCGCTCGCTCGCCCAGTCGATCTTCTACGAAGCCCTCGATATCGCCCACAAGCGACTGCCCGACATCGAAGATCAAGCCGAGATCTTCAACAAGGCCGTCGACAACGTCCGCCCGATGGTCGAAGTGCGCAGCAAGCGTGTCGGCGGCGCCAACTACCAGGTCCCGCGCGAAGTGCGCCGCAACCGCCAACAGTCGCTCGCCATCCGCTGGCTGGTCGACAACGCCCGCAAGAAGAAGGGCAAGCCGATGGCGAAGCGCCTCGCCGAGGAATTGGCGGACGCGTGCCAGGGCACGGGCGCATCGGTGCAGTGGAAGGAAAACGTGCACAAGATGGCCGAGGCCAACAAGGCCTACTCGCACTACGCGAACTGACGCGCGGACGAGGAGAATTCACGGGAGCCCGGCCGAGTGCCGGGCTCTTTTGTTTGCGGGGTGGGCAGATCAGATCGGTACTCGCGGGGCGTCGTGGGTGGGGGATGGGGCGTACGGATGAAGCCGCCGACGGGGCTCGCCCCACTGCGATTCGAGACCGACATCTTCCTGCGCAGCCGGCGGGTTCGCTTTCTGGGATGCGGTGCCTGGATCGAGACCTCGATACTCGTTGCGCGACTCTTTCACGCGGCGCGCGGCGGTCAACGCGACCGAAGGCCGGGGAGGCTGCGTCAGGAAACCGCGTGGTGAATATCGAGACTTGGATCCAGGCACCGTATCGCCGTACCCGGTGTGATCTCGCCGACGAGGCCCACCCCTCTGCGATTCAAGACCGACATTTTCCCACCCAGCCGGCAGGTTCTTTTTCTGAACTCGGGGTTCGAGCCGCGCGGTACTCCGCGCGACTCGAATCCCGAGTCGGCGCTGCGGAAGCACGCCTGCGAATGCCGTTGCTTTGCAGCTTGCTTCGCGCTTCCTTCTTCTGCCTCGCGCGTTGTGGAGTCACGCGGGGGTGTCGATGGTCATGATCGGTGAGGATCGCGACGGCTGGTTCTTGTGCTTGGGACCTCACGCAGCGCGAGGCAGAAGAAGGAAGCGCGAGGCAAACAGAAGAGCAACGGCATTCGCAGGCGTGCTTCGCAGCGCCGACTCGGGGTTCGAGTCGCGCGGAGTCCCGCGCGGCTCGAACCACGAGTTCAGGGAAAGACTGGGGGGCTGGGTAGGAGGGTGTCGGTATGGGAACGCAGTGGAGTGGGACTTGAGGGGGGGGAGGGAGGGGGCGTTGCGGGGGCGTTGCGGGGGCGTTGCGGGGGCGTTGCGGGGGCGGGGGGGCTTTCTTGGGGGGATCTGGGGGGGGGAGCGTCCTGCGCGGTCAGGCCCGGTGGCGTGGGCGGGTGTGTGGCGTTCGACGAATCGCGGCGCGGCGGACACGCGGGGATCGGGGACGGTACGCTCGAGCGTCATGGCCCTGGATGTGTTGATCTTGCGCGACCCGCGCGAGTCCTTGCAGAAATGTTCGCTCACGCCTTTGCGGGGGATGGCGGGGATCGAGTTCGTGACCTACGAAGGCGGTCGTCGGCTGGATGCCGGGCGGCGCATCCTGTTGCATCCCGACGGGAGCGACTTCACCGCGGCGGACCGGGGCAAGCCGCTGCTCCTGATCGACTGCGCCTGGCGCAAGCTGCCCAAATTGCTCGCCACGGTCGACGGCGAGCTCGAACACCGGCGGCTGCCGCAGCTTGAAACGGCCTATCCGCGGCGCAGCAAGCAGGACACGGATCCGGACCAGGGGCTGGCCTCGGTGGAAGCGCTGTACGCGGCGCTCGTCCTGCTCGGGGAGGTGCACCCCGAATTGCTCGCCTCGTATCACTGGCGCGATGCGTTCCTGCGCCAGAATCCCGGCCTGGGCTGCACCAAAGGCCAATAGCCCGACCCACGAGGGTCGCGTAGTTTCAGAACGGACGCCGGAGGCCTCCGTCTCCGCCCCGCCCTCGCGGCCGACCTCTCCTCGCGGCCGAGCGTCCCGAGGGCCGTTTCGAGTTCCCACGGGGCCGATCTGTGCTCCCAAACCTCACTCCGAAAGCAAACGACCCCAGATGAAGATCGACAAGAACATCAAGAAGTCGACGGCCGCATTGGCCGCCGCGCTCGGCCTCATGGCCACGGGCGTCTCCGCTCAGAGCCTCATGGTCACGGACGGCACCATCATCATGGTGACCGGCGATCAGGTCCCGGGCCTCACGACAGGCATCGTGTTCGGCGGGAGCACGCCGGATTCAGGCTCGCTGGACGAAGCCGGCAACGTCTTCTTCCGCGCGCGCTTCCAAGGCGCCGGCGTGTTGCCGACGGACGATCGCGCGCTGTTCCTCGGCAAGGACCGTTCGAGCCTCGCGATCGCGGTGCGCGCCAACGACCCCGTCCCCGGCGTCGCCGGTGCGGTCCTGGCGTCGGCCACTTCGAGCGCCAGCGGTCCGGGCAGCGGCACGCGCCTCGCCGCGAACGGCCAGATGTTCTGGCCCAGCGGTTTCAGCGGCGGCACCACCACCACGGCGGACGACAGCGGCCTCTTCACAGGCACGATCGGGAACTTCGTGATCGCAGCGCGCGAAGGGGATCCGGTCCCCGGAGTCGCCGGCGCCGTGTTCTCGGGCGGGATCGGCGCCCTTTCCCACCAGGGCACGGGGATGAACGACAGCGGTCGCATCCTCTTCAAGACTTCGCTCTCGGGCGGCCCGGTCACGACGGCCGACAACCAGGCCTGGGTCGGCGGCACCGCCGGCAATTTGGAGATCATGTTCCGCAAGGGCCACACGCTCGGCT
This sequence comes from Planctomycetota bacterium, assembly GCA_016795245.1. Taxonomy (GTDB): domain Bacteria; phylum Planctomycetota; class UBA1135; order UBA1135; genus JAEUIA01. Next base: position 45,308 of record JAEUIA010000045.1, read on the forward strand.
CGGGCGAAGTGGTCAGCGCGCTCGGCTTCATCAGCCAACAGAACGCCTCGGGCGCCTTCATCCACGAAGAGACGCTTTCGACCAGCCTGGGTGCGACGCCCGCCACCCTGGGCACGGACAAGGTCCTCTTCATCTACACGCCGGGCGGCACGCCCGGCACCGGCACCAACACGCTGGTGGCGCGCGAGGGTGACGGCGCTCCGGGCACGGTCGGTGCGTTCCTCGCCAACGCCTCGAACACCTGGTCTCCGAGCATGGGTGCCTCCGCCTTCAACAACAACGGCGTGGGGATCATGAACGCGGCGCTCTCCGGTGGGGATGTCGTCGTCGGTCAGAACGACGCGATGACCTACTACGTTTCGATCGCCGGCGGCCTGCAGCCCTTCATGCGCAAGGGTGACCCGGCCACGGGCACGGACGGAGTGTTCCTGTTCGCCCACACCAGCAACACGATCATCAACAACAACGACGTCGTCGCCTTCCAGGGTGCCATCATCGGCGGAACGTCGACGACCGACAACGACTCCGGGATCTGGATCGGGACCCCCGGCAACCTGACGCTCATCGCGCGCGAGGGCGATCCGGCACCGGGCACCGTCGGCGCTGCTTACGGCAGCTTCAGCGGGCTCGCCAACTTCTACTTGAACGACCGCAATCAGGTCACCTTCCAGTGCGATCTCATCGGCGGCGATGCCGTCCCCGGCACGAACGGATCGGCCCTCTACGCCTGGGATCCGAACCTCGGCGTCAAGCAGCTCCTGCGCCAGGGTGACATGATCGAGACCGCGCCGAGCGTCTTCAAGACGGCCAGCAGCTGGGGCGGCATCCAGTTCTCGAACGGCAACGGCGGCGGTCTCTCGCTGAACCATGCCGGCCGAGTCGCGCTGCGGATCAACTTCCCGGCCAGTGAAGCTGCGATCATGACCGTCGAGATCCCCGGCCTGACCGGCTCGTCGTTCTGCGACGGGGACGGCACCGGCACGGCTTGCCCGTGTGCGAACAGCGGCATCGCCGGACACGGCTGCGCCAACTTCAACTTCTCCGACGGCGCGCGCCTCACGGCCGCGGGCCTGGCCTCGATCGCGAACGACACGTTGGTGCTCACGGCGACGAACGTTCCCGGCCCGGGTCTCTTCTTCCAGGGTACCGGCCAGTTCGCGGGCGGCGCGGGCATCACCTTCGGTGACGGACTCCTGTGCGCCGGCGGAACGATCCTGCGCCTCGGCGTCGTGTTCCCGACGGGAACCTCGGCGTCCTACCCGGGCGGTCTGACTCCGGGTCCGATCCACATCGGCGGCGCGACCGCGGCGAGCGACGTGCGTCACTACCAGTGCTGGTACCGCGACGCGGGCGAGACGTCCCCGGGCATCTCGTTCTGCACGCCGGCCACCTACAACCTGACCCAGGGTTGGACGGTGACCTGGACCAACTGAGCCTGGGGCGCGCACTGCGCCTGGTTTGAATGCGGGGCCGATCTGGACATGGGGTCCGGATCGGCCTCGCGCACATCACCGCGTGTCGTTCCCGAGTCCGGCTCGGCTACGATGCGACGATGGACCTGTCGCGTCTCAGGAACATCGGGATCGCCGCGCACATCGACGCGGGGAAGACCACGGTCTCGGAGCGCATCCTGTTCGACGCGGGTGTCGAGCATCGCTTCGGCAACGTCGACGAGGGGACGACCGTCTTGGATTGGATGCCGGCCGAACGCGAGCGCGGCATCACGATCACAGCCGCCGCGACGCGCGTGCCGTGGCGCGATCATGCGATCAATTTGATCGACACCCCCGGTCACGTCGACTTCACGATCGAAGTCGAGCGCTCCATGCGCGTGCTCGACGGCGCGATTCTGGTGATCGACGCCGTGATGGGCGTGCAGGCGCAATCCGAAACCGTCTGGCGCCAGATGCAGCGTCACCGCGTGCCGTACTTCGCCTTCGTGAACAAGCTCGATCGTCCGGGTGCGAACTACCTCAAGGCCGTCGCGCACATCGAAAAGCGCCTGCACGTGCGTGCCATTCCGGTGCAGTACCCTCTGATCAAGCCCGCGGCCGGTGGCGGCAGCGTGGTGGAGGGCATCGTCGATCTGCTGGACAAGCGCACGTGGCGTTTCGATGCCGACACGAAAGAAGCGCGCCTCGTCGACGAAGCACTGAGCGCCGATGTGAGCGACGAAGTCGGCGTGCTGCACGCCGAATTGCTCGAGGCTCTGGCCGAGGACGACAACGACGTCCTGCGCGCGCTGGTCGAGGGCGAAACGATCGCGCGCGACAAACTCAACGCAGCCCTCCGCGCGCGCGTCTTGGGCGGGACGCTCGTGCCGGTCTTGTGCGGTGTCGCTCTGCGCAACATCGGGATCCATCCGCTGCTCGACGCCGTCGTCGATTGGCTGCCGTCGCCGCTCGACGCGCCCCCGATCGCGGGGACGGAACCCGAGTCCGGCGCCGCGTGCACGCGTGCTCCGCGCGCATCCGAGCCGTTCTGTGCACTGGCGTTCAAGCTGCAGGCGCTCACGCACGGCGACCTGACTTTCGCGCGCATCTACTCGGGCGCGGTGCAGAGCGGCGATCACGTCTGGAATCCCCGCACGAAACACCTCGAACGCATCGCGCGCATCCTGCGCATGCACGCCAATCACGGCGAAGGACTGGAGACGGCATCCGCCGGCGACATCGTCGCGTTCACGGGACTCAAGCACACGGCGACCGGCGACACTTTGTGCGCGCGCGCAGCGCCGATCGTGCTCGAGAGCTTGATCCCGCTTGAGCCCGTGCTTTCGCTCGTGATCGAACCGCGCGATTCCGGTGACCGCGAGAAGCTGGCCGCAGCACTCGCGCGGCTCGTGCACGAAGACCCGAGCTTTCACGCGAAGGACGACGCCGACACGGGTCAGTGGATCATCTCCGGGATGGGGGAGTTGCACCTGGAAGTCCTGAAGCACCGCCTGGCGCAGGAATTCCACGTCGAAGCATCGGTGGGCAAACCGCGCGTCGCCTACCGCGAGGCCGTCGTGCGCGGCGGACGCGGAGCGGCGCGCGTCGAGCGCACCGTCGGACAGAAGGACATATTTGGTGCGATCGAACTCGAAGTGCGCCCCGATCCCGAGGGCGCGCAATGCGTGATCAACTGGTCGGACGGTTGCCCGATCCCGACGGCTTTTCGGCGCGCCGTCCACGAAGCCCTGACACTCGAGGCCGAAGTCGGTCCGCGCTTCGGGTTCCCGCTCGTGCAATTGCAGATCCAGATCACCGGCGGCGACAGCGAACCGCAGCGCAATTCCGAGATGGCCTTCGCGCAGAGCGCCGCCCAGGCCTTGCGCACCGCGCTCTCCGAGGCCGAGGTGGCGCTGCTCGAGCCCTGGATGAACTTCGAGATCCAGACTCCGGGCGAATTCGCGAGCGGGATCCTCGCCGACCTCAATGCCCGCCGCGCCGAGGTCGGGGACGTGACCCACGAAGGGGCGTTCAGGACCCTGTCGGGCACGGTTGCGCTTTCGAAGATGTTCGGCTACTCGACGGCCGTTCGCTCGCTTTCGCAGGGTCGGGCGAGCTTCTCCATGTCGCCCAGCGGCCACAGGGCCGTTCCGGAGGCGGAGTTGGAGGCGCGCGGGCTGGTCTGGCGCTGAAACTCCCCGATCTTCGCACCGGAGAGAGTTACGGATCGTTGACGGGGGAGGGGGCCACTGCTATTGTTCTCGGCCCTTTCCCCCTCGGCGGACGCGCGTCTCCATCGACGCGAGCGCTGCCGGGGTGAAGAGGATCCCCCCGTTTCGAACCACTCACGCCGAAGTCTGCCCGCCGATCACGCACATGAAGGACAAGATCCAGATCCGTATGGAGGCCTACGATCACGAAGCTCTCGATCAATCGGGACTCGAGATCGTGGAAACCGCCAAGAGGACGGGTGCGCGCGTCGCCGGACCGATCCCGTTGCCGACGCGAATCGAGCGCTACACCGTGCTCCGTTCGCCGTTCATCGACAAGAAGTCGCGCGAGCAGTTCGAAATCCGCACGCACAAACGCCTCATCTACATTTCGGAGCCGACCAGTCAAACGGTCGACGCTCTCTCCAACCTCAACATGCCTGCGGGCGTGGACATCCGCATCAAGGCCTGATGGCCTTCGAGCGCGGCGCACCGAGCGATCGGTCGCGTCGCGTGGGATGGAGGCTCTCCCCCGGGAGAGTCTTCGACACGACTCGCAGCTCTTTTTAAGCCCTGTTTCGATAGGTGAACCCGTTGCCGCCGACGCTGTCGGTGCCCGGGGATCACCGTGCATCTGAAGCACTGCGGAGTCATCCGCGGCGCGGAGCATGCAGCCGCGTGGCCAGGCGTTGGGTGTTCTCCACTGTGGAGAGATCCCCTGGTCGAACCGGCGAGCCGATGAACCCGGCAAAGGACGGAGTTCGAGAGATCATGACGCTGATCCTAGGACGAAAGCGCGGAATGACTCAGCTGTTTGCTGAGGACGGCACGGTCACGGGTGTGACCGTGGTCGAAGTCGGTCCGTGCACAGTCACCCAGATCCGAACGGTCGAGACGGACGGCTACGACGCCGTGCAGCTCGGTTTCGGTGACATCAAGGACAAGCACGCGGCGAAGCCGCAGCTCGGTCATTTCAAGAAGAACGGTGTCGCGCCCAAGCGCTTTTTGCGCGAAGAGCGACTCATGAAGCCCGCCACGCAAAAGGTCGGCGACACGGTCCTCGCCACGGTCTTCAACGTCGGCGATCTCGTCGACGTGACGGGCACGATGAAAGGCCGCGGATACGCGGGCACGATCAAGCGCCACGGCTTCAGCCGAGGTCCCGAGACGCACGGTTGCATGAACGTGCGCCAGCCCGGCTCGCTCGCCAGCAAGCGCATCGGCAAGGTCATCAAGGGCAAGCGCCTCGGCGGTCACTACGGTGCCACGCGCGAGACCTCCAAGAACCTGATCGTGATGCGCGTCGATCAAGAGCGGAACCTGCTCTACCTGAAAGGTTCCGTCGCCGGCCCGAACACCGGTTACATCCAGGTCCGCACCGCGCGCACGGGCGTCAAGAAGGTCGGTCCGGCGGTCACGCCCGGCAAGGGCAAGAAGGCCTGATCCATCATGAAGGTCCAAAGCTACAAGGCCGGTAAAGTCGGCTCCGTCGAAGTCGATTCGACGCCGTTCGGTGACAAGGTCATGCACCGACTTCTGAAGGAAGTCGTGATCATGTACCAGGCGAACAAGCGCCTCGGCACCGCCAAGACGAAGACCCGCGCCGAAGTGCACGGCAGCCACGCCAAGCCGTGGAAGCAAAAGCACACCGGTCGCGCGCGCGCCGGCGACAAGAAGTCGCCCCTGTGGCGTTCGGGCGGCACGGTCTTCGGACCGGTTCCGCACAGCTTCAGCTTCTACATGCCGGCGCAAGCTCGCCGCGTAGCGCTGCGCTCGGCGATCGCCGGCAAGATGAAGGAGAACGAGTTCGTCGTCGCCGAATTGCCGAAGCTCTCCGCGCCCTCGGCCAAGGCCGCGCGCAAGTTGCTCTCCGATCTCGGTGCCCCGCGCAAGGCGCTGGTCGTGCTGTCCAAGCCCGACACGAACGTGTGGAAGTCGTTCCGCAATTTCCCTGGCGTCGAAGTGCGCACCGCAGACGAACTGAACGCGCTGCAGGTCCTGAACGGCGGCTTGATCGTGGCCGAACAGGTCGCCGTCACGGCACTCGCCGAACGCGTGGGCAAGAAGGGCGAGCGCGGCTCGCAGACCAGCATCAAGAAGGCCGTGCTCGAGAAGAAGCTCGCCGAGAAAAAGGCCGCCAAGGATGCCGCCAAGCAAGCAAAGGCCGGTGACGCATGAGCAGTCTCGATCGCCTGTACCACATCATCAAGGCCCCGGTCCTGACCGAGAAGGGCACCGATGATCAACAGAAGCGCAACGCCTACACCTTCCGCGTGCCCGTCGACGCCAACAAGATCGAGATCAAGTCGGCCGTCGAAACGCTGTTCAAGGTCAAGGTCAAGGCGGTGAACACGCTGCGCATCATGCCCAAGGTCAAGCGCCGTGGTTACGTCGCCGGCACCTCTCCGGCTTGGAAGAAGGCCATGGTCATGCTGAAGGAAGGGGACACGATCGAACTGCTCTGAGCCTCTGAGCTCACAGCAACACTCGAGATGGAATCACCATGGGAATCAAGAGCTACCGCCCCACATCCGCAGGCCGCCGCTTCGGCACCGTTCTCGACTACTCCGAGATCACCAAAGCGACGCCTGAGAAGAGCCTCGTCACAGGCAAGCGCCGCACCGGCGGCCGCAACAACCACGGTCACCAGACGCGTCGTCACCGCGCCGGTGGCAACAAGCGTTCGTACCGCGTCATCGATTTCAGGCGCGACAAGGACGGCGTGCCGGCCAAGGTCGACTCGATCCAGTACGACCCGAATCGCACGGCGAACATTGCGCTCCTGCACTACGCGGACGGCGACAAGCGCTACATCATCGCGCCTCAAGGTCTCGTGCCCGGCATGACCGTGCGCTCCGGCCACGGCTCGGATCCGCTCGTCGGCAATTCGATGGCGCTCTCCGACGTTCCGGTCGGTCTCGAGATCCACAACGTCGAATTGAACCCGGGTCGCGGCGGCCAGTTGTGCCGTTCGGCCGGCTCGGTCGCGCAGCTCACCGCGCGCGAAGGCGAGTACGCGATCGTGCAGCTCTCCTCCGGGGAACTGCGCAAGATCCACGTCACCTGCCGCGCCACGATCGGTCGCATCGGCAACACCGATCACCAGAACGTGAGCCTCGGCAAGGCCGGTCGCAAGCGCCACATGGGCTACCGCCCGCACGTGCGCGGTACGGCCAAGAACCCTGTCGATCACCCGATGGGCGGCGGCGAAGGCCGCACCGCCGGCGGTCGTCACCCGTGCTCGCCGAATGCCGTGCTCGCCAAGGGCGGCAAGACGCGTCGTCGGAAAAACCCCACCAACAAGTTCATCATGCGCCGCCGCAAGCCCGGCTCGCACCACTCCTGATCGGGAACTGAAGTCACATGGGACGTAGTGTCAAAAAGGGCCCCTTCATCGACGAGCACCTCATGAAGAAGGTGAACGCCGAGATCAAGAAGGGCACGAAGAACCCGATCAAGACCTGGTCGCGGCGCAGCACCATTCCGCCCGAATTCATCGGGCACACGTTCATGGTGCACAACGGCAAGATGCACCTGAAGGTCTACGTGACCGAGGACATGGTCGGCCACAAGCTCGGCGAGTTCTCCGTGACGCGCGTGTTCCGCGGCCACACGAACAAGAAGGAAGCTTCGAAGAGCGAGGGGAGCCCGGCATGAGCGCGCAAGAATTCATCGCCAAGCACCGCTTCGCGCGCATCACCGCGCGCAAGGCCGGTCGCATCGCGGACTTGATCCGCGGTCGCGACGTCAACGAAGCGCTGGAATTGCTGCACTTCACGCCGAACCGCGGCGCGAGCTTCTACGAGAAGGTCGTCAAGTCGGCCGTCGCGAACGCCAGCCTCGACGAGAACGTCAACGTCAACCGCCTGTTCGTGTGCGACGCGCGCGCGGACATCGGACCGCTCTTGAACAATCGCCTGCGCTTCCGTCCGGGCCCCCAGGGGCGCGCGATGCCGTTCGCCAAGCGTTTGAGCCACCTCACCATCAAGGTGAAGGAGCGTGAGGACGCGCCGGAGAAGCAGTCCAAGTCCAAGGGCAAGAAAGCTGCGTCGAAGTCCGGCGCAAAGAGTTCGACGCAAGCCAAGTCCACAGAAGCGCCGGCGAAGAAGGCCGCGCCCAAGACCAAAGCCAAGCAGAAGAGCACGGAAGGGGACGAGAAGTAGGCCCCTCCGGCCACCACACACCATGGGACAAAAAATCCACCCGACCGGCTTCCGCCTGGGCACCATCGAGCCCTGGCGCTCACGCTGGTACGCGACCAAGAAGGACTTCGGCCGCCTGCTCCTGCAGGACAAGAAGATCCGCGATCACGTGCAGAAGGAATTCGGCTCGGCCGGCATCCCGCGCATCGAGATCGAGCGCACGAGCGATGCGGTCAACGTCATCATCTACACTGCGCGTCCCGGCGTCCTCGTCGGCCGCAAGGGCATCCGCGTCGAGGAGCTCAAGAAGGAGCTCCAGAAGATGACGGGTTCGACCTGCCACCTGACGCTGCACGAAGTGAAGCGCCCGGAACTCGAGTCGAAGCTCGTCGCCGAGGTCGTGGCCGAAGCGCTCGAGAAGCGCATGGCCTTCCGTCGCGCCACGAAGCGCGCGATGCAGACCACGCTGCAAGCCGGCGCGAAGGGCGTGAAGATCGAGCTCAACGGTCGTCTCGGCGGTGCCGAGATGGCGCGTCAGAGCAAGGAGCGCGAGGGCCGCGTGCCGCTCTCGACCCTGCAGGCGCACGTCGACTACGGCACCGCACAGGCCAAGACGTCGTACGGCGTGATCGGCGTGAAGGTCTGGATCTACAAGGGTCTGATCGAGCGCGGAACGTTCATCGACTTCAAGGCTCAACTCGGCGGCCCGCCGCAGCGCGGCGGTGATCGTCCGCGCTTCAACCGTGATCGCGGTCCGCGTCCGGGTTCCGCACCGTCTGCACCGAAGGAGGCTCGCCATGGCACTGATGCCTAAACGGACCAAGTTCCGCAAAGTTCACCGCGGCAAGATGAAGGGCGAGGCCACGCGTGGCCATCGCGTCGCGTTCGGCGACTACGGCCTGCAGTCCATGGACTACTGCTGGTTGTCCGGTCGTCAGATCGAGGCCGGTCGTGTCGCGGCGAGCCGCGCCACCGACGGTTCGGCGCGCGTCTGGATCCGCGTCTTCCCGCACAAGCCCGTCTCGAGCAAGCCCGCCGAAGTGCGCATGGGTTCGGGCAAGGGTGAAGTCGAGTTCTGGGCCGCCGAGATCAAGCCCGGCACCGTGCTCTACGAAATCGGCGGCGTGACGGAAGAGAAGGCGAAGATGGCCTTCAAGCGCGTCGCTCACAAGATGCCCATCAAAGTGAAGATGATCCGTCGTCTGCCCACGACCTGATCGAACGGACCCAAGAACCATGAAGACCGACGAGATCCGCGGAAAGAACGACCACGAGCTCAACTTCGAGCTCGACAAGGCGAAGGCCGAGCTATTCGACCTGCGCTTCAAGTCCAAGACGCAGAGCCTGCCCAACCCGCAGAAGATCCGCTCGCTGCGGCGCGAGATCGCAACCATCCATACGATCGTGCACGAACGCAAGACCGGCGTGCGCGGCCAGGAACCCCGCTAGAAGTCATGACCGCAACTCAAGAAAACCGCAACGCGCGTCGTGTCCTCGAGGGCACGGTGACCAGCACGAAGATGGTGAAGACCATCACGGTCGAGGTCGAGCGCACGTACAAGCACGCGAAGTACGGCAAGTTCGTCCGCAAGGCGAAGAAGTACCACGCTCACGACGAGAAGGGCGAGGCCCAGCTCGGTGACCGCGTCGAAGTCGTCGCGTGCAGGCCGTACTCGAAGACCAAGCGCTGGCGCCTGGTGCGCATCGTCGAGAAATCACGTCTCGTCGATTCGACCGACTTCAGCATCGAAGGGGGTGTCTCTTGATCCAGATGCAGACCTTCCTCGACGTGGCCGACAACACGGGCGCCAAGCTCGTGCAGTGCATCAAGGTCCTGGGCGGTACGCACCGCCGCACGGCCGGCCTGGGCGACGTCATCGTCGTCTCGGTCAAGAAGGCCCTGCCCGGTTCCGAACTCAAGGCCGGCGCCGTCGCCAAGGGCGTGATCGTGCGCGTCAAGAAGAACACCCGTCGCTCGGACGGTTCCTACGTGCGCTTCGACCAGAACGCGCTCGTGTTCCTCGACGCCGACAACAATCCGAAGGGCACGCGCATCTTCGGCGCCGTCGCGCGCGAGCTGCGCGACAAGAACTTCATGAAGATCATTTCGCTCGCCCAGGAGGTGGTGTGATGAAGATCCGCGCTGGAGACAACGTCGTCGTCATCGCCGGCAACGACAAGGGCAAGACCGGTACCGTCAAGACCGTCGTCCGCGAGAAGGGCCGCGTCGTCATCGAGGGCGTGAACCTGCGCTGGAAGCACAAGAAGCCCAGCCAGAAAAACCCCAAGGGCGAGCGCGTCCAGGTCGAGGTGGGGATCCACGCCAGCAACGTCATGCACGTGGACGCGAAGTCGGGCAAGGGTACGCGCCGTGAACCGGCTCGCGCTCACTCGAGCGACAAGAAGTAACGGCACACGGCAAGTTCAGCACACGACACGCACAGACTGATTCCACATGGCACGTCTCAAAGACAAGTACAACTCGGAAGTGAAGGCTCGCCTCAAGGAGCGCTTCAAGATCGAAAACGACATGGCCGTCCCGCGCCTCACGAAGATCGTGATCAACATGGGCGTGTCCGGTGCCGTCGAGAACAAGAGCCGCGTCGACACGGCCGCGAAGGAGCTCGCGGTCATCACCGGCCAGCGCCCGACCGTGCGCCTGTCGAAGAAGGCCATCTCGGGCTTCAAGCTGCGCGAGAACATGCCGATCGCGTGCGCCGTCACTCTGCGCGAGAGCCGCATGTGGGAGTTCGCCGACCGCCTGATCTCGGTCGTCCTCCCGCGTATCCGCGACTTCCGCGGCGTGAAGGACAAGCTCGACGGCCGCGGCAACTACACGATGGGCCTCTCCGAGCAGAGCGTCTTCCCCGAAGTCGACTTCGACAAGATCGAGTTCACACAGGGCATGGACATCACGTTCGTGACCACCGCGCCGAACGACGAGCAGGGCTACGCGCTGCTCAAGGAACTCGGCATGCCCTTCCAAGTCCGCGAAGCCAAGACGCCTAAGTCCAAGGCCTCCTGATCCGTCTCGAGACGAGCGCCACCCAGCACAACTGAATCCCACGAGAAGCGAACCGACCAATGGCCAAGACAACCTGGATCATCAAGCAGCAGAAGAAGCCGAAGTTCAAGACGCGCGGCTACACGCGCTGCACCATGTGCGGGCGTGCACGCGCCGTCTATCAGAAGTTCGGTATCTGCCGCATCTGCCTGCGCATGCTCGCCCACAAGGGCGAGATCCCGGGCATGCGCAAGGCCTCGTGGTGATCAGCGAGAGATAGAAGGACCACACAGCCATGATGACTGATCCGATCGCAGACATGTTCACGCGCATTCGCAACGCGAATACGAAGCGCAAGAAGACCGTCACGATGCCCGCTTCGCTCCTGAAGTTCGGCATCGCGAAGGTCCTGAAGGAAGAGGGCTACATCGCCGACTGCGCCGTCGTCGAGGCCAAGCCCGTCAGCAACCTCGTGCTCACCATGAAGTACGGCGAGTACGGCGAGCACGTCATCACGTCGATCGAGCGCATCAGCAAGCCCGGCCGCCGCGTGTACACCAAGTCCACTGAGATCAAGCCCGTCCTGCGCGGCATGGGCATCCAAGTGATCTCCACGCCGAAGGGCGTGCTCTCCGACCGCGGCGCCCGCCAGGCGAAGCTCGGCGGCGAAATACTGGGGAAGGTCTCCTGAAATGTCCCGCATCGGCAAACAACCCGTCACGATTCCCTCCGGCGTCACGATCGCGAAGGACGCGACGCGCAACGTCGTCGTCAAGGGTCCGAAGGGCGAGCTGAAGCTCGGCCTGCGCCCCGAAGTCGACGTCGCCGTCGAGTCCGGCAAGGTGCAGGTCAAGGTCGTCGGCAACCCGGGTCTGCGCACGACGCGTGCCTACTTCGGCATGACGCGCGCGCTCATCCAGAACATGGTCGTCGGCGTGACCAAGGGCTTCGAAAAGAAGCTCGAGATCCAAGGCGTCGGTTGGAACGCGGCCGTGCAGGGCCAGAAGATCTCGCTCAACATCGGCTTCAACAAGCCGGTCGCGATCGACATCCCGAAGGGCATCACCGTCGTCACCTCCGACCCGACGAACATCAGCATCACCGGCGCGGACAAGCAGGCCGTCGGCCACCTGGCCGCGACGATTCGCAAGCGCCGCCCGCCGGAGCCCTACAAGGGCAAAGGTATCCGCTACAAGGACGAAGTCGTACGGCGCAAGGCCGGCAAGAGCTTCGGCAGCTGAGGCTCTAGAGCAAACGGAGTTCGATCATGAAGGCCACACTCGTCAAACAGAATCGTCGCACGCGTCGCGCGCTCTCGGTGCGCTCGCACATTCGCCAAACGACAACGCTTCCGCGTCTGTCGGTTTCGCGTTCGAGCAAGCACATCGCGGCGCAGATCATCGACGACTCGAAGGGCGCGACGCTCGCCCACGTCACCACCACGTCCAAGAAGCTCACGAGCGCGCTCGGGGGCAAGACCAAGACCGAACGCGCCAAGGTCATCGGCGCCGAGATCGCGAAGCTGGCGAAGGAGAAGGGGATCGAGACCGTCGTGTTCGATCGCGGCTTCACTCGCTACCACGGTCGCGTCAAGGCGCTCGCCGAGGCGGCCCGCGCAGGCGGCCTCAAGTTCTGATTCACCGCTCACGGAAGACACGCAACACATGAAACCCCGCATTCGTTTCCTCGACGGCATGGAAGTCGAGGACATCCAAGGTCTCGCCGAGGCCCTCGTGAAGGTGAACCGTTCCGCCGCCGTCGTGAAGGGCGGACGTCGCTTCTCGTTCTCGGCTCTGTCGGTGTCGGGCAACAAGTCCGGCGTCGTCGGCTACGGCTTCGGCAAGGCACGTCAAGTCCCCAACGCGATCGAGAAGGCCGCGCGCGACGGACGCAAGCACCTCATGCGCGTCCCGCTCACGCGGCACGGCACGATCCCGCACGAAGTCGAAGGCTTCTACTGCAGCGCGATGGTGCGCATCCTGCCCGCTTCGCCCGGTACCGGCATCATCGCGTGCCCCTCGGTGCGCGCGGTGTGCGAGATGGCGGGGATCAAGGACATCCTCACGAAGTCCTACGGTTCCACGAACCCGATCAACCTGATCAAGGCCACGCTGCACGCGCTGTCGCAACTGCGCACGGTCGAGCAAGTCGCAACGCTGCGCGGCGTCGAACTCGGAATGGGAGGCCGCTGAAATGACTCTGAACCTCAAGATCGTCACCTCGCTCGGTGGGCGTTACCCCGATCGCCGCCGCATCGGCCGCGGCGTCGGTAGCGGACTCGGCAAGACCTCCGGTCGCGGACACAAGGGCTGGGGCCAGCGCTCCGGCACGAGCCGCCGTCCCGGTTACGAAGGCGGTCAGATGCCGATCTACCGCCGCGTTCCGAAGCGCGGCTTCACGAACGCGCGCTTCCGCACCGACTACACCGTGATCAACGTCGAGACCCTCAACGGTTTCGAGGCCGGTTCGACCGTCGATCTGGACGCAGTGCTGAGCCGCGGCCTGACCAGCAAGGTCTCGCCGCTCTTCAAGGTGCTCGGCGACGGCAAGCTCGAAAAGAAGCTCACCGTGCGCGCACAGAAGTTCACCAAGTCCGCCCTCGAGAAGATCGCCGCCGCCGGCGGAAAAGCCGTCGTGCTCGATCTCCAAGGTCGCGAAGTCCCGGCCGCCTGAGCCCGGCTCCATCCCCACAGAACCTCGTGCAGAACTCCTTCTTCCAGCTCTTCAAGGTCCCCGAGACCCGGCGCCGCATCTTCAACACGTTGGGGTTGCTGCTCGTGTATCGCTTGGGGTTCCAGATCCCGATCCCCGGGATGAGCCCCGACTTCCTGTTGTCGCAGAAGGATCAGGGCTCGTTCTTCGGCCTGATGAGCACGTTCTCGGGCGGCGCGATCGGCGACACGAACTTGTTCGCGCTCGGGATCATGCCCTACATCTCGGCGTCGATCATTTTCTCGATGCTGACGAAGGTCTCGCCCGCGATGGAAGCCATCCAGAAGGAAGGCGCTGCCGGGCAGAAGAAGATCAATCAGTGGACCCGCATCGCGGTCGTTCCGATCGCGCTCATCCAGGGTCTCTTCATCTTCACCGGCGTGTTCATGAAGGACGTGCAGATGATCGCGCCGGAGATGCGCGACAGCACCTTCACGCTGGGCTTGATGGTCGTCCTGTCGCTCCTGGCGGGAGCCCTGTTCGTGATGTGGGTCGGCGAGTTGATCACCGAGTTCGGCGTCGGCAACGGCGCCTCGTTGATCATCATGGCGGGCATCATCGCCCGGATTCCGATCGCGATGTACCAGGTCTATTCGGGCGACACGCAGGACTTCTGGCAGACGCTCTTGATGCTGGCGGCGATCTGGGTCGTCACGGTCATGGTGGTCGTGTTCATCCACAAGGGCACACGCCGCATCCCCATCCAGTACGCGCGCCTCGTGCGCGGTCCGCAGGGCCAGATGGCGACGAACCGCCACTTCCTGCCGCTCAAGGTCAACATGGCCGGCGTCATGCCGATCATCTTCGCCTCGGTGCTCTTCATCGTCCCGGCCCTGGTCTTCAAGTGGTTCGACTGGTCGACGATGGAAGACGTGTTCAACACCCCGACGGGCTTCGTGCACGTCACGCTGTACGTCAGCCTGGTGTTCTTCTTCTGCTTCTTCTGGAACCGCCTGATGTTCCAGCCGAACGACATCGCGAATAACCTGCGCGAGCACGGCTCGTTCGTGCCCGGGATCCGTCCCGGACAGAAGACGGCCGAGTTCCTTTCCAACGTACTCACGCGCATCACGCTGGCCGGCGCCGCCTTCCTGGCGTTGATCGCGATCGCTCCGGCGTTCGTGACGCAGGGGACCGCCTTGCCGGCCGACATGCGCTACTTCCTCGGCGGCACCTCGGTGCTGATCGTCGTGGGCGTCGCCCTCGATCTGGTCGATCGCTTGAACGCGCAACTCGTCATGCGCAACTACGAAGGCTTCATGAAGAGCGGCTCCGGTCCCGGCTGGACGCGCGGCGGGAGGGGCGAGTCCTCGTGAACGCGCGGGTCATCATCCTGTTCGGCGCTCCCGGTGGAGGGAAGGGCACCCAGGCAACTCGGCTCTCGGCCGAGCTGAAGCTCCCGCACGTCTCGACCGGCGATCTGTTCCGCGAGAATCTGGCCCAGGGCACGGCGCTGGGCTTGCGCGCGAAGTCGTTCATGGAGTCAGGCAAGCTCGTTCCCGACGACGTCGTGCTCGACATGCTGTTCGATCGCGTGGCGCGCCCCGACTGCAAGCAGGGCTACCTGCTCGACGGTTTCCCGCGCACCCTGCCGCAAGCGGCGGCACTCGATGCGCGCCTCGCGGCCGCGAAGGCCAGCGTCCAAGTCATCCACCTCAAGGTGCCCGAGAGTGTTCTCGTCGAACGCCTCGTCGGGCGTCGCACCTGCAAGCAGTGCGGCAACATCCACCACGTCAAGTTCTCGGCGCCGAAGGCGGCCGGACGTTGCGACAAGTGCAACGGAGAACTCGAGCAGCGGCGCGACGATTCGCCCGACGTCGTGACGAAGCGCCTCGCGACCTACCGCGCCGAGACGCAGCCGCTCGAAGGCCACTACAAGCAGGCCGGCATCCTCCACGAAGTGGACGGCAATCGCCCGGCCGACGAAGTCTTCAAGGCCCTGAAGCAGATCGCCACGGGAGTGGAGGTGCGCTGATGGCCAAGGAAGAACCCATCACGGTCGAAGCCATGGTCACCGAGGCGTTGCCGAATGCGCGCTTCCGCGCGAAACTGGAGTCCGGCCACGAGATCCTGGCGCACGTCAGCGGAAAGATGCGCATGCACTACATCCGCATCCTGCCGGGAGACAAGATCACCGTCGAAATGTCGCCCTACGACCTGACCAAGGGGCGCATCGTCTGCCGTGGCGAACGGCGAAAGAGAGTCGATTCATGAAAGTCCGAAGCAGCGTTCGTCGCATGTGCGTGAACTGCAAGATCATCCGACGTCGCGGTACGGTCCGAGTCATCTGCTCGGATCCGCGCCACAAGCAGCGTCAGGGTCGCTAGAGCGACCCCATCCCAGCGAAAGCCCAGAGACGGAGCCCTAAGAAATGCCGCGTGTCATTGGAGTCGACATCCCCCCGAACAAGCGCCTCGAGATCGCGCTGACCTACATCTATGGTGTGGGCAACACCACGGCGCGCCAGGTGTGCGACGCGTTGAAGCTCGACCGTGGCATCAAGGCGCGCGATCTGACGGAAGAGCAGGTCGCCAACCTCGCCAACTACCTGCAGAAGGAGTACCCGGTCGAGGGCACGCTCCGTCGTCAGATCGCAGCCGCGATCGGGCGTCTGCGCGACATCAGCTGCTACCGCGGGATGCGTCACCGTCGTGGTCTGCCCGTTCGGGGTCAGCGCACGCGCACCAACTCGCGCACACGCAAGGGTCCGCGCAAGACGGTCGCCGGCAAGAAGTCCGTGAAGGGAATGAAGTAATATGGGCAAGGCCGTCAAGAAGAAGCTCAAGAAGATCAGCTCGAAGGGCGTCGTCCACGTGAAGGCGAGCTTCAACAACACGCTGGTCACCGTCACGTCGACGAACGGCGAGGTGGTCTCGACCGGTTCCGCCGGTCAGGTCGGATTCAAGGGCACGCGCAAGAGCACGCCCTTCGGCGCTCAGCGCGCCGCCGAAAAAGCCGCCGCCACTGCGATGCGCATGGGCGTGCGCGAAGTCGAAGTCCGCGTGAAGGGCGCCGGATCGGGCCGCGAGTCCGCCGTGCGCGCTCTGGCCAACTCCGGCCTGCGCGTCATCTCGATCGAAGACGTCACACCGCTCCCGCACAACGGCTGCCGCGCTCGCAAGCGCCGCCGCGTCTAAGCACAAGGCCAGGAAACCAGAACCATGTCTCGTATCACCGATCACAAGTGCAAGCTCTGCCGCCGCGAAGGCATGAAGCTTTTCCTCAAAGGACAGCGTTGCTTCACCGAGAAGTGCGCCGTTTCACGCCGCGACTATCCGCCGGGTGTGCACGCTCAGAAGCGCGCCAAGGTCACCGAATACGGTGTCCGCTTGCGTGAGAAGCAGAAGCTGAAGCGCATCTACGGCGTCGGCGAGAAGCAGTTCAAGCTGTACTTCAAGGAAGCCGTGCGCCTCAGCGGCAACACGGGCGAGAACTTGATGGTGCTGCTCGAGCGTCGCCTCGACAACGTCGTCGTCTCGAGCGGGCTGGCGCTGTCGCGCAATCACGCACGTCAGATGATCAACCACGGCCACTTCCGCGTGAACACGAAGAAGGTCGACATCTGCTCGTACCAACTGCGTCCGGGCGACGTGATCCAGCCGGGCACGGCCGAGAACACGCGCAAGATGGTCTCGGAGGCCGTCGAAGTGAACAAGAGCCAGCCGGTTCCGGCGTGGATCGAAGTCACCGGCGACACCTTGAGCTCGCGCGTCGTCGGCATCCCGCGCCGCGAAGACGTCCCGCACCCGATTCAGGAACAGCTCATCATCGAGCTTTGCTCGAAGTAGTCACGGAGCTTTGCTCGAAGTAATCCCCTTCATCCTCGCCGCGCATGCAGATGAGCTGCCGGCCCCCGAACTAGACGCGGGGGTCTGACAGCTCGAAACAGCCGGCGAAGAAGTCCTCCCGCAAGAACCCCTAGGGAAACGTCTAGCCCCAAGGAACCCCACACCATGCGTATCCGTTGGCGTAATTTCGAGCTGCCCAGCAAGGTGCAGCCCGATGCCGAAACACTCACGAACACCTACGGCCGATTCATCATCGAGCCGTTCGAACGCGGCTTCGGTCACACGATCGGAAACGGCCTGCGTCGCGTGCTGCTCTCGTCGATCGAGGGCACCGCGCTCGCGAGCGTCAAGATCGAGGGCGCGAACCACGAGTTCGACGCGCTCGAGAGCGTCTACGAGGACGTGACCGACATCATCCTCAACTTGAAGCGCCTGCGCGTTCAGTACGAAGGTCAGCACGACCTCAAGTGCCGCATCCAGAAGACCGGCAAGGGCCCGGTCACCGGCGCCGACGTGATCCTCGAAGGGGATGCGAAGGTCGCCAACCCCGAGATGCACATCTGCACGCTGACGGCGAACCGCAGCATCAACATCGAGATGGTGGTGAAGCGCGGCCGCGGCTACGTGCCGGCCGAAGACAACACGAACGAGTACCAGCAGCTCGGGACGATTCCGGTCGACTCGATCTTCTCGCCCGTTCACCGCGTGCGCTACTCGATCGAAGCGACGCGCGTGGGCAAGCTCACGAACTACGACCGCCTGGTCCTCGAAGTCTGGACCGACGGCACCGTCACGCCGGAACTGGCGCTCGTCGAGTCCGCCAAGATCTACCGCAAGCACTTGAACCCCTTCGTGCTCTACAGCTCGAGCCGCGACGAGTTCCCGGTGATCGAGGATCCGACCACGTCGGAGTTCAACCAGAAGAACCGCGAGACGTCGGAGCTGAACAAGCTCCTCTCGGCTCCGATCAGCGAACTCGAGTTGTCGGTGCGCGCGCGCAACTGCCTCGACGGTGCGAACCTCCAGACCCTGGGCGATCTCGTGTCCTTGAGCGAGAACGAAGTCATGAACCTGAAGAACCTCGGCAAGACCAGCCTGACCGAGATCAAGAACAAGCTGACCGAGCGCGGATTGTCGCTCGGGATGTCGAGCTGAGAGACACACGAGGAAGCCATGAGACACCGCTGCGCAGGTAATCGACTCGGTCGCACGACCAGTCACCGCATCGCCATGATGAAGAACATGGCGAACTCCCTCCTTCTGCACGAACGCATCGTGACGACGCCCGCCAAGGCGAAGGTCGTGAAGCCGTTCGTCGAGAAGCTCATCACGCTCGCCAAGGAAGACAACCAGGCGACGCGTCGCCGTGCGTTCGCCGCCTTGCGCGACAAGGCGATGACCACCAAGCTGTTCGACACGATCGGACCGCGCTTCAAGTCCAGGCCCGGCGGCTACTGCCGCATCCTGCACCTCTCGAAGAATCGCCTCGGCGACAACGGCGAGCGCGTCATCTTCGAACTCGTTGAGCGATCCGAAGTGGAAGCCGCGACCTAGTCGCGCGAGCCGGCGAATTCGCCGGCTCCAGCACTTCCGAGCCGGCGAATTCGCCGGCTCCAGCAGTGGAGGGACTTGCGACACAGGTCCCTGCCCTCCCGCCCTCGTCCACCCGCCCGGCCTTCATCCGCCGCCGCGGGTGGCTGCATGTCCCGCGTGCCTCCTCGGCTCCAAACGGCCACCCGCAGTGGCCTCGGTTGTGTGCCGGGTCTTGATCCAGTCACGGTATCCAAACGGCTCCGGCTCGCTGTTCAGATCTTCGCCAGCTTCACGCGCCCGCGCCCGAGCAGTCCGTCGATGTCCTTCGCGAACGCCTCGCTGATCGTCACGCGACACTCATTCCCTGTGCGCACGCGCCGCAACTTCCCGTCCAGCCCCGTGACCTGCAGATAGAACGGGTTCTTTCCGCGGTGTTTCGCGAGCACGGCGCGCAGCGCATCCAACTGTCCCGCGTCGTCGGGTGTCAGGTCGACGAGCACGCCGCCTTGGAAGCGTGACAACGCCTCTTCGATGGTCAAGATCTCCTCCAAGAGCAGCGCCGGTTCTTCCGCACCCTCCTCGAGCTTGGCGCGCGCGACCACGATCTGGCCTTCTTCGATCCGGTGCTTGTTCTCTTCGAACGTGCGCGGGAACACCGTCACGCCGACGCTCGCGCGCAGGTCTTCGAGACGGAATCTGCACATCCTGCGTCCAGCGAGCGAGCCCGAGCGCACGATCGCTTCCGACTTGGACAAGATCAGCCCCGCGACCGTGACCTCGGTGCCGCCGCGCACGCTGGACAATTCATCGATGCGCACGGTCGAGAGCAAGGACAGCAATCCGCCGCGTTCTTCCAACGGGTGGCCCGAGAGGTAGAAGCCCAGCGCTTCGAACTCCGCACGCAGGGTCTCGGCGCGCGAGAAGGCCTTGGAATCGTCGATGCCGTCGCTCGCCGCGACCGCCTTCGCGGTGGGGGAGGCCGGTGCCGCCCCGAACAGACTGCCCTGACCGCTCTTGCGGTCCGCAGCCTGCCGCGCGCCCTCGGCTTGCGTGCGATCCAAGGCCGCGAGCACTGCGCCGCGGTTGTGGCCTTGCGCGTCGAACGAGCCGCTCTTGATCAGCGCTTCCCACGTGGTCTTGCCGACTTCCGTCGTCTCCAACTCGCAGCACAAGGCGTGCAGCGTCGGCTTGACGTTCTTCGCGGCGAGCCGCGCGCGCGCCGCGATCAGAGCTTCGATCGCCTTGGGGCCGGTGCCCTTGATCGCGCCGAAGCCGAAGCGCAGCGCGGTGTCTTCGGGCTCGAACTCCCACTGCGAACGTTCGATCGTCGGCGGACGGATCTCGATGTTCGCGCGGCGCGCGTCGTCGAGCAGATCCTTGACCTTGGCCGACGTGCTCATTTCGCACGACAAGTTCGCCGCCAGGAAGGCGCTCCTGAAGTTCGCCTTCAAGAACGCGGTCTGGTACGTGATCATCGCGTAGGCGGTCGAGTGCGACTTGTTGAAGCCGTAACCGCCGAACTTGAGGATGTTGTCCCAGACTTCGCGCGCGACGTTTTCCGCGCAGCCGTTGGCGACGGCGCCCGTGACGAATTGCTCGGAGAATTTGGCCATGATCTCGGGCTTCTTCTTGCCCATGGCCTTGCGCAGGTTGTCGGCTTCGTTCAACGCGAAGCGGCCCAACGCGCTCGAGATCAACATGACCTGTTCCTGGTAGACGATGCAGCCGTACGTGTCCTTCAGGATCGCTTCGATCGAGGGGTGCGGATACTCGATGGCTTCCTGGCCGTGCTTGCGGCGTATGAACATCTCGACCATGCCGGACTCCAGCGGTCCGGGTCTGAAGAGCGCGAGCACGGCGATGATGTCTTCGAAGCAGTCGGGCTTGATGCGCGCGAGCAGCTTCTTCATCCCTTCGGATTCGAGTTGGAACACACCCAGCGTGTCGCCGGCGACGAGCAGCTTGTAGGTCGCCGGGTCGTTGGGCGGCAGCGCGTCCAGATCAGGCGGCGTGCCGCCTTGCTTGACGATGTTCTGCAGGCACTTCTCGAGGATCGTGAGCGTGCGCAGGCCCAGGTAATCCATCTTCAAGAGGCCCAGCTCTTCGAGCTGCGGCGCCGGCCACTGCGTGCAGATGTCGTCGCCGTTCTTCGCGAGCGGCACGTACTCGACGATCGGCTTGTCGGCGATCACGACTCCCGCCGCGTGGGTCGAGATGTGGCGCGCGAGTCCTTCGAGCGGGAGCGAGATCTGGAACAGCTCCTGGATGTCGGGGCGATCCTTCTGGAAGGCCTTGAGGTCGGCTTCGGTTTCGAGCGCGACCTTCAAGGACGGCGCGCCCGGTCCGGCCGGGATCTTCTTCGAGATCCGGTCGACCTCGCCCAGCGGGATGTCGAGCGCGCGCCCGACGTCGCGCACGACGGTGCGCGAGGCCATGGTGCCGAAGGTGACGATCTGCGCGACGTTTTCATTGCCGTAGCGGCGGCGCGTGTAGTCGAGGACGCGCGGTCGGCCGTCCATGCAGAAGTCGATGTCGATGTCGGGCATCGACACGCGCGAGCTGTTCAAGAAGCGCTCGAAGAGCAGGTCGTAGCGCAGCGGATCGACACGCGTGATGCCCAGCAAGTACGCGACGATCGAACCCGCTGCCGACCCGCGTCCGGGTCCGACTGGGATCTTCTGCTCGCGCGACCACCGGATCAGGTCCCACACGATCAAGAAGTAGCTCACGAACCCGAGTTCGCGGATCACGCGCCGCTCGTAGTCGACGCGCGCGCGCGCGCCCTCGTGGCCCGGGCCGTAGAGGCGCACCAGGCCCTCTTCCAGCAGCCGGTCGAACAGCACGTCGGCCGACTCGCCGTTGTCCGGTGTGAAGATCGGCAGGTGGTACTTGCCGAATTCGATGTCGACGTCGACCTGGTCGGCCACATCCATCGTCGCGCGCACCGAGTCGGGGAGATCGCGGAACATGTGTCCCATCTCCTCGCGCGTCTTGAAGAACAGCGTGTTCGTCTCGAAACGGAAGCGCTTCTCGTCCTTGCGCTTGGCGCCTGTGTTGATGCACAGGAGCACGTCTTGCGCCTGGCAATCTTCCTCGCGCAGGTAATGGATGTCGTTCGTGGCGACGAGCGGGATGCCGGTCTGCTGGTGGATGCGCACCATCGCCTCGTTCACGCGCGTCTGCATCTCGAGCCCGTTGCGCTGCAGTTCCAGCCAGAAATGTTCCGGTCCGAAGATGTCGCGCCAGGTCGTCGCCAGATCCAGCGCGTCGTTCTCGCCGCCCGCGAGACACAGCTGCGACAGTTCGCTCGCAAGACACCCCGACAAGCACGTGATGCCGGCTGCGTACTGCTTCAAGACTTCGCGGTCGATGCGCGGGCGGAAGTGGTAGCCCTCGACGTAGGCGATCGACGCCAGCTTGATCAGGTTCTTGTAGCCCTGCGCATTGCGCGCGATGAGCGTGAGGTGGTTGTAGCCGTTGCCCTTGCCCTTGTTGTGCGGCTCGTGGCGCGAGCGCCTCGCGATGTAGACCTCGCAACCGATCAGGGGCTTCACACCGCCCGCTTTCGCCTTCTGATACAGCTCGATCGCACCGAACATGTTCCCGTGATCGGTCAGCGCGAGAGCGGTCTGCTTGTCCCGGTTACACGCTTCGACCAGATCGCCGATGCGGTTTGCACCGTCGAGGAGGCTGTACTCCGAATGAACGTGGAGGTGGACGAAGTCGGGAGAGGACACGGGGCGCCTTCGGGATCATGTGCGGTTGAACTTGACCAGCACGGCTTTCTGCGTGTGGAGACGGTTTTCTGCCTGTGCGTAGATCAGGCTGCGCGCGCCGTCGAAGACCTCGTCGGTGACTTCGAGGTTGCGGCGCACCGGCATCGCGTGCATGAGTTTCGCGTCAGCGCCCTGGCGCATCAACGCTTCGTCGATCATCCACCCGCGTTCGCGTGCGCGGCGGCTGGCGGAGAGCGTGGGATTGCCGTAGTCCTCGATCCCTTGCCACGAGCGCGCGTACACGACGTGCGCGCCGCTGACCGCGTCCTTGGCGGACAGACCGGTCTCGACCGTGGTGCCCGCGATCTCGGCGATGTGCGCGGCGGAACTCAAGACCTCGTCGTCGAGCTCGTAGCCGCTCGGGTGCGCGACGCGCACGTCCATGCCGGCGCGCGCCGCCGACAACAAGAGCGAGTTGGTCACGGCCGAACTCGCCGGTGTGGGGGAGTTGGTCCACACGATCGCGAGCTTCTTCTTGCGCAACGGGCCCAAGGTCTCGCGCAGCGTCAACAGATCGGCGAGCGACTGCAGCGGGTGCCACAGCGCGCTCTCCATGTTGATCACCGGGACCTCGGCGTAGCGCGCCCACGATTGGATGTCTTCGTCGCGGCGGTCGATGGCCCACGATTGCCCGCCCAGCGCGGGCCGGATCGCGAGCACGTTGACGTAGCGCGACAACACCGCCGCGGCGTCCTTCACGTGCTCGGGTGACTTGCCGTCCATGCGGCCGCCGACGGTGGTCTCGAGCTCCCAGAAATCCGAGCTGGCGTTGAGGTTGATCGAGTGCCCTCCGAGCTGCTGCATCGCCGCCTCGAAGCTCGCGCGCGTGCGCAGGCTGCCGCGGAAAAACAGCATCCCGACGCTCTTCCCGTTCAGCTGGAAGCCGCCCGGGCGGCGCTTGATCCGGCTCGAGAGATCGAGCAGGTCGTCGACGTCTTGCTCCGGCAGGTCGTGAAGGCGGATCAGGTGCGCGATGGGCGGCTTCTCGGACATGTGCCCTAGACTACGGCGCTCGGTGCGGCGAATCCAAGACCACCCTGCGCCTCTCGCGCCGCGGAGGCGCGCTCGCCTTGACACTCCCGCACCGCGCCGCTACAACCTTCGCCCCGCGCACCCTTAGCTCAATTGGATAGAGCATCTGACTACGGATCAGAAGGTTAGTGGTTCGAGTCCACTAGGGTGTACCAGTCCACCATCGAGGACCGTGCCCACCGGCACCCCTCGTGCACCTTGAAAGCCAGACCTCCGGGCCCACCGACCGCGCCCGAGCCCCGTGAAGCACCTCTCGCCGCACAAGCCCCAAAAAAGCCCCGCGCCCGAGGAACGCACACACGTGCTCGACGACGATCACTGGATGGGCCTGGCGCTCGCGGCCGCCCGCGAAGCCGAAGCCGAAGACGAGGTCCCGATCGGGGCCGTCATCGTGCACGACGGCGTCGTGATCGGCCGCGGTCACAACTTGACGCGCACGCGCCTCGATCCCACCGCGCACGCCGAGATGCTCGCCATTTCGGAGGCTGCCCGGGCGGTCGGAGCCATGCGCCTACCCCTCTCCGTGGTCTACACCACGGTCGAGCCCTGTTTCATGTGCGCCGGAGCCCTCGCTCACGCGCGCGTGGCGCGGGTGGTGTGGGCGGTGCGCGACCCGAAATTCGGCGGCTGCGTTTCGCTGGGGCAGGTCCTCAGCGATCCGCGCCTCAATCATCGGGCCCTGATCACGGAGGGTGTCCGCGCCGACGAGGCGCGGGTGCTGCTCCAGGAGTTCTTTCGCAAGAAACGCGAGTCGTAACGCCGTGTGCTCCCGCCCAGGGAGCGCGCGGGACTCGAACGGAGAGGTGGCTGAGCGGCTGAAGGCACCGGTTTCGAAAACCGGCATGTGCGCAAGTGCATCGAGGGTTCAAATCCCTCCCTCTCCGCCACTCGCGTTTCGAAGCAGTCCCCCAAGGAGAGGTGTCTGAGCGGCCGAAGGTACGCGCTTGGAAAGCGCGTGTGTCGGAAACGGCACCGCGGGTTCGAATCCCGCCCTCTCCGCCACTACAATGCGGGCACGAATCGTCGAGCTCGCGATTGGGTCCGGTCCCAGGCGATGGGACAGGCGCGAATCGGGTCAGGCCGGGAACGGAGCAGCCCTAAGGGCCCCGTTTCATGTGCAAGGTGCCCGGACCCAATCGCGGGCTCGCTTTCTTTCGCGCCGACTGCGCGGCTCGAATTTCTTCGCTTCGATTTTTTCGCCGCGGCCGGCGCGCACGGCCCCGATTCCGTTGGATGGGCGCAGGACGCCGCGCGAGCGCGGTCCTTCGACGCGCTGCTTCCCCCTCGTCGCGCGGCGTGACTTTCGCACGCGACTGCTAAACTACCCCCGCGATGTCCTACCTCGTTCTCGCCCGCAAGTACCGTCCGCGCGTCTTCGCGGACATGGTCGGTCAGGAGAACGTCGCTCAAACCCTGCGCGGCGCGATCACGGACAACCGCGTCGGGCACGCCTACTTGTTCTCAGGCCCGCGCGGCACGGGCAAGACGACGACGGCGCGCATCTTCGCCAAGGCGCTCAACTGCGAACGCGGGCCCACGCCCGATCCGTGCGGTGAGTGCGAGCGCTGTCGCGCTGCGGACGACGCCAGCGAGATGGACATCATCGAAATCGATGCCGCGTCCAACACCGGCGTCGACGACGTGCGCTTGCTGCGCGACCAGGTCGCCTACGCGCCGATGCGCGCGCGGCACAAGATCTACATCATCGACGAAGTGCACATGCTCTCGCGCGGCGCGTTCAACGCGTTCTTGAAGACGCTCGAAGAGCCGCCGGCGCACGTCAAATTCCTGTTCGCGACCACCGACCCGCAGAAGGTCCCTGAGACGATCCTCTCGCGCTGTCAGGTGCTCAAGTTGGCGCCGATCGCCGAAAAGACGATCCGCGCGCGGCTGGATCACGTATTCAGCGCCGAGGGCGTGCACGCTGAAACCGGCGTGACCGAGGAACTCGCGCGCCGAGCGCGCGGCGGCATGCGCGATGCGCTCTCGCTCGCGGATCAGCTGCTTTCGCTGGTCGGTTCCGAGCCCAAGCTCGCCGACATCGCGCGCCTGGGTGAAGGCGGCGGTGTCGAGGAATTCGAGCGCGTCGTCGAACGCATCGCGGCGCACGACCCCAAGGGACTCCTGCTCGCTCTGCCCGAGACGAGCGGATCCGAGGGTGAGTACCTCTCCGGCCTGCTCGAATACGTGCGCGCCGCGCTCGTCGTGTTCGTCGTCGGCGAGAACAGCCCGCTCGTGGCCGAAGCCCCGGAGCGCACGCGCAGCATGCGCACGTTCGCCGAGAAACTGGGCCTCGAACGCCTGCAGAACTGGCTCGAGGAACTGATCGTGGCGCGCGAACGGCTGCGTGTGTTGCCGACGCACTCGCGCGCGATCTTGGAGGCGACGCTGCTCGATCTCGCGCGCGAGGAATCGACGGTGCCGCTCGCAGAACTCGCGGAGCGGCTCTTGGCGCTCGAACAGCGCCTGGCCGAGAAAGGCGGCGGGCGAGCGGCCGTGCCGCATTCGAATGCTGCGCACGCTCCCGCCGCGCCGAGTCGAGCACCCGCGCCTCCGACGCGCGCGCCGTCCGCACCAGAACCGCCTGAACGCGCGCACGCAGCACCGCAGCAACCGGCGCGCGCCGATTCCGACGTGCTCCAACCGGTGGCGCGTCCGACCGCGCGCACTCCCGCGCCGGCTGCGGCGCCGCACCTCGCTTCGGATCGCCCGCGCACGCTGATCGGCGGGACCAGCGACGCCTGGGCGCGGTTTCTGGAACAACTCGGGACAGCGTCGACCGCGCTGGCGGAAGCGCTGCGCCTGCGCGGCAAGCTGGCCGACCTCGCCAACGGCCGCGCGCTCGTGCAGCTCTCGAACCTGCGCGAGGCCGAGCGCGCGCTGATCTTCGATGCGCGCAATCAAAAGGCCGCGGCCAACACGCTCTCCAAGGTCGTCGGAACTCCGATCCAGGTCGTGTTCGAAGACCAATCGGCTGTGCGCGCGCACAAGGACGAATACACGACGAAGATCGCCGAACTGTTCGACGGTCGCATCGAAGACGAAGGCTGATCAGCAGAGACGAGGCACGCACCCATGAGCGGTACCTTCGGAGAGATGGGCAACCTGCTGAAGCAGGCCCAGCAGATGCAGCGCGAACTCGATCGCGTGCGCGACGAACTCACGCGCCAGCGTGTCGAAGGTGCATCCCCGAACGGGTCCGTACGCGTGGAGGTGAGCGGCGACGGCATGATCCAGAAAGTGCAGATCAAGCCAGAGTTCGCGCGCAGCGGTGATGCTGCCCAGATCGAAGAAGCGCTGCTCGTCGCGCTGCGCGAAGGACTGCAGAACGCGGCCAGGTTGCGTGCCGAACAGATGTCGAAGGTGACCGGCGGTCTCAATCTGCCGGGGCTGCTCTAAGCGCATCGATTCCGACCATGGCCTACCCCGAACCCCTCGAAACGCTCGTCGCCGCGTTCGAGCGCTTTCCGGGCGTCGGTCGCAGGAGCGCGGAGCGCATGGCCTTTCACGTCTTGCGCGATCCGACCTCGCGTGATCTCGCGCGCGCCATCGAACGCGCGCTCAGTCTCACGCGGCGCTGCAGCCGCTGCTGCAACGTCGCCGACGACGACCCGTGCGCCATCTGCGCCGACTTGAAACGCGATGCCTCCGTGGTGTGCGTCGTCGAAGAACCGCGACATGTCGCCGCGATCGAACGCACGGGTGCCTTCCGCGGCGGATACCACGTCCTGATGGGTGCCTACAATCCGGCCGACGGAACCGAAGAGCGCCACCTCACGATCCAACGCCTCGTCGATCGCGTGCGCGAATCGGACGTGCGCGAGGTGATCCTCGGAACCGATCCTGATTCCGAAGGCGAAGCGACCGCATTGCTCGTCCTCGAAGCGCTCGAATCGGTCGGCAATCCCAAGCTGATCACGACGCGGCTCGCGCGCGGACTGCCTGCCGGCGGAGCGATCGAGTATCTGCACAAAGGTGTTCTCGAAGACGCGCTCAACGACCGGCGCCCCGTGCGCGGTCGCCGCCGCCCGTCCTCCTCCTGAGACGCCGAGGTCGCGTGCCGTGTCGGCTCTGTGCCGAGCGGTCCGGAGTCGGAATTTCCTTCTCAACCCGGCGGCGCGACGAGTCGATAGTTCCGCCATCATGGCGCGGTTCGACGTCCGACCGGCACAGATCCAACGCGCGGAGCAGCGCATGTTGCTGCAGCCGCGCATGCTGCAGTCGATCGAGGTCCTGGCGCTGCCGGCTCTGGAGCTGACGGCCTACCTCGCGGAAAAGGCGCTCGAAAACGAAGCCTTGCTCGTCGAGGAAGTGCGCGACGAACGCCGCGACACGGACGATCACGACTGGCGCCCGAAGAGTGTCGCGCGCGAGGCTTTGGCTGCGCGTGAAGACGTGCTCGAGGGGCTTTGGGATCGCGACCGCACGACGGCCGAATGCGCACTCGACCAGGTCGCGCTGCTCGACCTGGGCCCCGAACTCGAGCCCTGGGTGCGATTTCTGGTCGGCTGTCTGGACGAGAACGGCTGGCTCTCCGCCGCTGACGCCGAGTTGCTCGCGCTGGCGCATTCCGCAGGACTCGAACCCAGCCACGATCTGCTCGCGCGCGGCATCGCCTGTGTGCAACGGCTGGACCCGCGCGGAATCGGCGGTCGAGACGCCTTCGAAGCGCTGCTCCTGCAACTCGATCCGTCGGATCTCGACTATCCGCACCTCTGCCGCATCGTCGAGGAATTCCTCGACGATCTGTCGCGCAACAAGCGGCCGGCGGTCGCCAAGGCCCTGGGCGTCGACCTGTGCAAGCTCGAGGAACTGATCGCACGCCTGGCGGCCTTGGATCCGTGTCCAGGCCGCTCGTTGACGCACACCGCCGCGCGCGCGATTCACCCCGATGTCGTCGTCGAACTGAGCGAGGCCGGGTTGGAAGTGCGCGTGGAAAAATCCGCCCTGCCGAGCGTGTCGATCGAGCCCGGCATCGCCCGCCTCGCCAGCGATCGTTCGCAACCGCGCGACGTGCGCACCTGGTTGCGGGGCAAGGTCGAGGAAGCGCGCTGGCTCGTCGCAGCCGTCGAAGATCGGCGCGCGACACTCTTGCGAGTGGCTACGAGCGCGTGTCGCCACCAAAAAGCATTCCTGGAGCACGGTCCAGGACATTGGTCGCCGCTGTCCCTGTCGACCGTCGCTTTGGAATTGGGGCTGGCACTCTCGACCGTCAGTCGCGCAGTGGCGGACAAGTACGTCGAGACACCCTTCGGCTGCGTGCCGCTGCGGCGCTTCTTCCAGTCATCCGCGGGCGGGGACGAAGAGCGCGCTATCGAAGACGTCCGCGTCGTCATCCGACGCCTGTTCGAAGGCGAGGACCCTGCTTCGCCGTTGTCCGACGGCGAAGCTGCCGATCGGCTGGCGGCCGACGGCATCCATCTCTCGCGCCGCAGCATCGCCAAGCATCGCGCGGCGCTCGGCATCGCCAGTTCGTACCTGCGTCGCAAGCACGCGTAGCGCGCCCCTCCGCCTGGTTCGCGAGTGCGGAGCCCGAGCAGAGTGCTCCGAGGTGGTGTTGCGGAGTCTGACTCCGTACTCCATGTGGTGGTTGCGGAGTCCGACTCCGTGCTCCGTAGCGTCAACCGTGCGCGGACTGCTCTGGCCATGCATTCGCGAACCGCCGTCTCTCGCGCGAGAGCGCTGCGCCCGTTACGCTCCCGCCGATGCGCAACGTGCGATTCCAAGTGAGCTACGACGGCTCGCTGTTCTTCGGCTGGCAGCGACAGGACGGATTCATCTCCGTCCAGGAAGCGATCGAAGACGCCGTCGCCGCGGCCACTGGACGGACCGTGGTGATCCACGGTGCCGGGCGCACGGACACCGGTGTGCACGCGCTGCGGATGGTAGCGCACATGCACATCGACACCGGCCTGAGCGATGATCGCCTGCGTCACGCGTTGAATGCTCACGTGCGCGAAGGCATCGCCATCCCGAAACTGGAAACCTGTCGCGACGACTTTCACGCGCGCTTCGATGCCGTTTCGAAGCGCTACATGTACGTCGTTGCGACGAGCCGTTTCGAGCCGGTGTTCGGCCGGCAATTGCGGCACTGGACGAACCACCCGCTGGAACTGGAACCGATGCAACAGGCCGCACGGGCGCTGGTCGGCAAGCACGATTTCAAGGGCTTCGGCAATACCGGATCCCCGCGCAAGACGACGGTGAGGACGGTGCATCGCGTGCGCCTCGTCGCCTACAAGGAGCGCGTGGTCTTCTTCATTCAGGCCGACGGATTCTTGTACAACATGGTCCGCACCATCGTCGGCACGCTGCTGGATGTCGGGCGCGGAAGACGCGCCGCCGACTGTGTCGCGCGCACGCTGGCGAGCGGGGAGCGTGTCGATGCAGGTGCGACGGCTCCCGCCCGCGGGCTGTACTTCCTGTCCGCGCAGTACGACGAGCCCGTTTTCTCCGGATCCGATGCGGCGGGCCACGGACATCCGGGAGTCTTCAGGCTCTAGCGGCGTGAGCCGGAAGCACTCGAGCTGTTTGCGTCTCTTTTGCAGTGCTGTGGATCGTGGCAGGGATGCAGCGCTGCCGAGCTGTCACCGTGCCTTGTCGTGCAACCGTATCCAGCGCGGCGGATCCAGCGAACGTCTGGTCCGCGAGCGTGGAATCTGAGCCGCACGGACGCAGGTGACCCTTCTCAAGGGGGCTGCAGCGTACGTGCGTTGCGCCCGCGCCGGTGCACGTAGCGGGGGATCGAGGTTCTCGGGGATCCGTTGCGGTGCCGTCAGGAACTCTTTGCCTGCTCCTCAGGGCTCTCTGTGGCCGATTCGAGAGCAAGATGGCTCGAGCTTCGCACGCGCCCCTTGACCGAATCGTCCTGTGGGGCGAACTTGGGTGTGTGATCGTGATCGCCGCGGGTCCCAGTGAACGTCGTCAGCGCAACGCGCTCCGTTCCGCGCATCCCGCCCTCCGACCTGGCCGAGGGACCAGCATGGCCTTCGGTACGACTGCTTCGATATGGCCCTGTTACCGGGCGAGAGACGCCCACGGAGAACGCATGCAAACGCACGTTTCGATTCTTCACCATGACTATCCGGCTCCCGTGCGCGACACCGTCGATACGAAGCTTCAACACCTGGCGAAGTTCTACAGTCGCACTCACTCGATCCGCGCGATGCTGGAGAAGCAACACGACGAACACCGCGTCGAGTTGGTTGCCAACGTAGGCCACGGCGCGGTCCTCGTGGTGGATTCGCGCGGCCTGGCCTTCTCGAACGCGCTGGAGGAGGCGCTGGCGCGCATGGAACGCTTGCTCAAGCGGCATCACGACAAGCTCCAACAGAATCGTCGCCGCGCACGCTGAAGCGCGTGCGTGCACAGGTCGGGCGTTCGCGGCGAATTGCGCCACGAGCGCCCGACTCGATTTCTGGAACAGCGTGTCGGTTGGGAGTACGCTTTCTCGCCCAAATGAGTCCCCGTGAGAGAGTCCACCCCATCATGAGCCCTTCGAAGGCCTTCAAGGCCAAGTGCTGCGCCCTCGATCTGTCTGCTGCGTCGAAGGAGAGTGTGCTCGAAGAAGTCGTCGACCTGCTCCTGTCCGCTGACGCGCTGCCCGCAAGTCTCCGGAGTGCGGCACTCGCGGCATTGGTCGAACGTGAAGGCGTCGGATCGACCGGCGTCGGTGCAAACGTCGCTATCCCTCACGTGAAGCTCAAGGGGCTCGAGACCGCGGTGTGCAGCCTCGCGATTCATCCCGCCGGTGTCGAGTGGGCCGCGATCGACGGTGCGCCCGTCAGCATCATCTTCACGATCCTGCGGCCGGATCGTCCGACGGACAAGCACGATCCCACGAAGCACCTCGAGATGATGCAGTGGATTGCCAGGCTGTCGCGCGACGCTGATTTCCGCCGCTTCGCGATGCAAGTATCCACGAAGACTGCCCTCATCGACCTCTTGGAAGAGAAGTCGAATGTTTGACGGCGGCACCGAATCGTGACGCTGGCGTGGAATCGACTCGCACAGTACGTCTGAAGAACCCGGCGGGCCTGCATGCTCGGCCCTGTCATGCAATCGTGACCGTGGCGAATCGGTATGCGAGCGAGTTTCGGGTGACGTGTGAGGATCGGGAGGTCAACGGGAAGAGCATTCTCGAGCTCATGACGCTGTGTGCGCCGGTTGAGTCGACGCTGAAGTTGTGGGCTAGCGGCGTGGATGCTGAGGCGTTGGTGGGGGAAGTGGCTGGGGTGGTCGAGACGGGCTTCGGCGAGCTCTAGAAAACGGAAACTGGCCCCGTTGATTGGGCCGATTTTTCGCACGGATCCGAGTTTCTCTGCAACCGTCGCCGCTTTCCATCGGTCGTGATTTCAGGCGGGCCCAGCCGGCACGCCTTGAGCTCGACCTATGGACCTCGAAAATCCGTTTCCGCGCGGTGCGGAAAAATTCCAGCCACCCTACTGCCCGAATCCCGCGTGCTCGTCGCGCACCTCCGCAGGGACTGCGTTCTTGTGGCAGCGCAAGGGGCATTTTCGACGGCGATGCGACGGACGGAGAATCCAGAGGTTTCGTTGCCTGAGATGCAGGCGCTCGTTCTCCGTTCAGTCGTTCCGGATCGACTACAGGCTTCACAAGCCCAAGCTGACGGCCGGGCTGTTCGACTCGTTCGTGTCGAAGGTGACACACCGCCAGGCAGGAAGGATCTTCGGGTGTACGCGCAAAACCGTGCGCCACAGGCTGCTCCTGCTCTCACGCCACGCGCGCGAGTTTCATGCGGCCGTTCTAGAGCGTGCCCGCAGACGCGGTGGCTTGCTGGGCAGCTTTCAGTTTGACGAGTTGGAGACCTATGAGCACTCGCGCCGGCTCGCCCCTGTGACGATGCCTGTCCTGATCGAGTTGCATACTTTCTTCGTCGTACACTTGGAAACCGCGCCGCGGTACTTGTCAACGATCCTGAGACACCGAGTTTTTGAGATCAGTGAGCAGCCGGCGTGAGCGCCGACCTGGTTGGTGGATTGATCCACGCAGCTTTAGGGCGACGAGGCTGCGCCGGGGTCTTGGCGACGAATCGCTCGGGGTGGAGAGCGCGAGCTTGCTCGAGCACTCGACTTCGCTGGGCGATGATTTCTTCGACGTGACCGAAGTGCACGACGTGCGGCGTCAGCATCGCGATCCCCGAGTGGTAGTGCACGAAGTTGTACCAGCCAAAGAATTGGCGGCAGAAATCGCGAGCATCCTGGAGGGATCCGAATCGTTCAGGGAACTCCGGTCGATACTTGAGCGTCTTGAATTGCGCCTCGGAGTACGCGTTGTCGTTCGAGACATGCGGCCGACTGTGCGTCTTCGTGACGCCGAGATCCGCGAGTAGGAAGGCCACGTCCTTCGAAGTCATCGAAGATCCGCGATCGGCGTGGAGCGTGAGCTGGCCACGATCGACCTTGTGCTGGGCGACCGTTTCCGCGATCAGTTTCTTCGCGAGCCGCGCGCTCTCGCGGTGGGCGACCATCCAGCCGACGACGTAGCGGCTGTAGATGTCGAGGATCACGTAGAGGTGGAAGTAGTTCCACTTCGCCGGCCCCTTCAGTTTCGTGATGTCCCACGACCAAACTTGATTCGGCAGAGAAGCGAGTAGTTCGGGCTTGGTGTAGATCGGATGCTGACGCTGGGCGCGTCGCTCACGCACTTGGTTGACCTCGTCGAGGATGCGGTACATCGTGCGCGGCGAGCACAGAAACTGGCCTTCATCGAGCAATGTCGCATGCACCTGCGGCACAGACATGTCGACGAAGCGTTCACTGTTGAGCACGTCGAGCACGAGGCTGCATTCTTCGGCTCGCAGCGCTCTCGGCGAAGCCTTGGAAGGTCGTGTTTCATCGCTGGACCCCGGCGTCTCGCGCGAAACAGGCCGTTGGTTTCGATACCACGTCGCGCGCGGCAGACCGAGAGCGACGCAGCCTGCGCGAACACCGAGCGAGCCGCGCGTTTCAGTAACAGCCGTCACGAGTCGTCCTCGTCGAGCTCGTGCTGTTTCAGGGGGATCCCCAGGAGCTCGTGCACTTTTTTTTGGAACTCGATGATGGTCTTGGCCTTGGCGAGATCCTTTTCGAGCTTGCGGTTGCGGCGCTCGAGTTCGATTTCACGAGCGCTCGGCTTCGCCTTCGGTGCGGGACCACGACGTTTGGCTGCAACACCTTCGACACCGTGCGCGCGCAACTCGCGCCGCCAATTCGTGAGGATCGACGAATACAAACCCTCGCGCCTCAGGAGCGCGCCGATCTCACCTGGCCTCGTGCATGCTTCGGCCTCGCGCACGATGCGGGCCTTGTACTCGGCGCTGAAGCGCCGACGCTTCGAGCGCGCGAGGACTTCGGGATCAGGGCCCGCTCCCCGAGAGGGGAGATCTACGCGAGTACGCTCCGATCTCCCCTCTCGGGGAGCGCTCGGGGGGGTGTTCGTTGCTTCGGTCACGCTGGGACATCCTTCGGCCCTCGACACTAAACAGGGAGGTGGAAGATGTCTCGCTCACGTTGGCAAGGAGGGCCGCTCCCTGCGCGCGGCAACCTGCGACCGAGGGATCGCCAGAAGAAAGCTGAGCGAGGGCTGAAGTACGGCGTACGCCGATCAGGATCGAGTGGTGCGGTCAAGGCTTGCATTCACACGTTGGCAAGAGTGCTCCCGCCGGGGAAAACGGTAACGCTCTCCTCCGACAAGGCGTCACGCTACAGGCGTATCGTCCGTGACTCCGTGCGAGGCAGCGTAGAGTACGTACAGCACCCCGGGTCAGCGGCGCGCACCCAGGCGAACCCGCTCAGTCCCATCAACCACAACATGCGCATGATGCGGGACGGGTTGTCCAGGCTCGTGCGGCGGACCTGGGCTGCAAGCAAGGAGCGGGCCTGGCTCGCGCGGCATGCCTGGATCTGGGTCGCCTACCGCAACTACATCCGCGGCATCACCAACCGCGCCAGACACCTGAGTTCAGCGCGCGCTCTCGGTGTGGTCACCAGGCCGTTCACAAAGCGAACTTTCTTCGAGTGGCGGGTGTGCCCGACGGCCTGACGGCCCAACGAAAGGGGCCAGTTTCCCAGTAGTGAGCGTCCTGGCCACTTTTCCCGATCCCCCCTCAACCTCCCCCGATACCCAGGTCGAAGGACTTGCTCGGTCCCGAGCGGTTCTCACCATCTGAGCCCCGCATCGGAAAAAACCGCCTACGAGACAGGGGTAACGTTCCGTGTTCCGCAAGCAGAAGAGTGTCGTCGGGCTAGACATGGGTAGCTCGGTCGTGAAGGCCGTCGAGATCACTCTCGAGGGCCCCGAGCCGGTTGTAACCGGCTTCGCCCACGTGGAGATCCCGCCTGGCGGGAGCCTTTCCGACGCTGTAGCTCAGGCGTTCAAGACAGGGAAGTTCAAGAGCAAGCGAGTCGTAACAGCGGTCTCCGGCCAGTCCGTCGTCGTGCGCTACGTGCCGATGATGAAGATGTCGGACAACGACCTCAAGCAGGCTATCCGTTTCGAGACGGACAAGTACCTGCCGTTCGACCTCGACGAAGTCCAACTCGATTGCCAGCAGCTGAAGCGCAGCCCCTTGGGGCAGGGCGATGGTGACAAGAAGGGCGGGAAGGACGCCGAGCAGATGACGGTGCTGCTCGCGGCCTGCAAGACCAAGGCGATCGAGGAGCGCGTGCAGATCCTCCAGAACCAAGGGCTCTCGCCGATTGCGATCGACATCGATCTCTTCGCGCTCGCGAACGCGTGGGAGCTGTGCGGTCTGCCTGCGGAAGAAGTCGAAGCAGGCAAGGAGACGGCGCTTGCGCTCGTCGACATCGGCGCTGCGCGCACATCGATCAACGTCTTGTGCGGAGGCGAAACGTGCTTCTCGCGCGAGATCAACATCGGCGGCGCTGACATGACTCAGGCGGTAGCGCGACGCTTGAGCCTCGAGACCATCGAGGCGGAGGCGATCAAGCGCTCGAGCGAAACACACGAGCTCGAGGTCAACACCGCGATCGGGCCGGTGTTGGAGGACCTCGTCAGCGAACTTTCACTCTCGCTCGACTACGTCGAACACCACGAGGGCGTTCAAGTCACCGAGATCCTGTTGTCCGGCGGCGGAGTTCTCGCGCCGGGGGCCACGCAGTACATCGAGCAGGGCACGGGGCGCAGAGCGCGCACCTGGAATCCGCTCGAGGGCCTGCGCGTCGACGTGAACAGGGTCGATGTCGAAGAACTGGAAGCCTGGGCGCCCACACTCGTGGTCGCTGTGGGCCTTGCTAGCCGGGTGCGTGCCGCATGATTCGGATCAACCTACTCCCCGAGGAGTACCGCAAGAAGGCGCGTACTCCGATCAAACTTCTGCTCGGCCTCGTGGCGGCGGTCGTCGTGAACGCGGGTCTGGCGACCTGGTGGGCCTTCCAGGCCTTTGGTCTCCAAGCGGAGATCTCCAGTGAAAACGCCGGGCTCCAGACGGAACTCGACGGGCTCACGCCGCAGGTCACGTACTACAACTCCCTCGAATCCGAAGCCAAGCAGTACAAGTCGCGCGAGAACACGCTCGCGGGTATCACCTCCAGCCGCATCAGCTGGACGAAGAAGCTCGACGAACTGATCGACGTCGTGAACCGCGGCGGCAACGGCCAGCGGCACCTCGTCTGGCTCGACGACTTGCAGGTAGCGCAGTCCTCGGACCCGAAAGCGAAATCCGCGGGCAGCTTGAAGGCCAGCGGACACTCGGGTTCCGACAAGTTCGCGCAGGTCGCGAACTTCCTCGAAGACCTCGAAAACTCGCCCTTCGTCAGCGATTTCCAGCCGCCGGCGCCGCCGGAAGGAACGCAGACGCTGGTCGATGAGACGCTCGTGCCGAGCGTGGCCTGGTCGTTCCCGCTCTCGTTGACCCTCAAGTCTCCCGAAGAGCGCGGCGACAAGAGTGGCGCGGCCAAGAGCAAAGCTCCCGTCAAGAACGCCAAGGGTCAGAAGCCCGGGGCGAAACCTGACGCTGCCAAGCCGGCCGCTGCCGAGGAGGCCCGTAAGTGAACGAACGTCGCTGGTGGATCACAATCATTGCAGGGGGCACGACGTGCGCCCTGGGTCTGGGCGCGTTGCTCTGGTGGCAGCGCGGCAAGATCGAAGAGGGTCGCGCCTCGATCGCGGCCACGAAAGCGAGCATCGAGTCTTCGCGCAAGCTGATCGAGGGCACGAGCGCCCTCGAGCGTGAAGTCATCGTCCTGCGGGAGTTGACGGAAGTCATGAAGGGGATGCTCCCCGACAACGACGACATCAACAACCTCGTGCGCACGCTGCAGAAATTCTCCGAGGATTCCGGAGTGCGCATCTCGGGCTTGAAGAAGAAGAACATCGACAACAAGCGCGAGAAGAACGACTTCGACAAGGTCGGGTACACGCTCAGCCTCGAAGGCGACGCGTTCCAGTACCTCGACTTCCTCGACCTG
Organism: Planctomycetota bacterium; assembly: GCA_016795245.1. Lineage (GTDB taxonomy): Bacteria > Planctomycetota > UBA1135 > UBA1135 > JAEUIA01. Next base: position 82,368 of record JAEUIA010000045.1, read on the forward strand.
ATCGAGAGCCACTCGCGCTTCATGCGCGTGCCGAACTTCCGCATGACGGCGGCGCAGCGCAACCAACTCGAAAAAGAGGGGGTCCCCGCGCACAAGGTGTCGATCGACGTCGAGACCTACGTCTATGAGCCCAAGAAGGACCTGAAGGACGTCCGCATCGACGGCTACGAGCGCAAGCGCGACCTGCTCTTGGGCGAGATCAATCGCCGGCGCGAAGGCCTGGCGGTTTCGACCTACAGCTACCGTGGCGCTCGTGGTCGACGCGATCCTTGGATCGACCCGCGCGTTCCGACGCGCGCCGACTCGACCAGTCTGCTGACGGTCCAGGAGCAAATGGACATCGTCCAGAAGCTGGCCGATCGAACCCAGGCCGTGCTCGCCAAGTGGGAACTCGTCAAGAACGCGGAGAACGTCATCGTCGAGATGATGACGCGCGCCGAGATGGAACAGGATCTCGCCACTCTAGAAGAAGAAGTGCGCAAGATCGTGACGGAAAAGCAGATCGCCTACGTCCCGTCTGATCGTCGACTGACGAACGAAGTCTTGCGCCCGCTCGACGAGCTGCGCTCTCAGTTCTCGCAGTCTGAAATCGGCAAGGGACCGAGCGAGGTCCAGCTGCGCGAGATCGAGGCCACGATGGTCCAGAACCAGACCCTCGGTGACTACAAGCAGATGCTGGACGCTTTCGCCGTCATCGACAACCGCCTCACGCTGGCCGAGAACGACCCTGTGCGCAAGCCGCTCGTCGAGCGCCTGCGCGAGCTGGCGTACGAGGCACGGACGGTCATGGACTTCGAGAAAGTGAAGCTCGAAGTCGGTGGCATCGTCCTGATCGAAGGCGCGGATCCGGTGGCACTGATCAACGGAAGGTCTCTGGGAATCGGCGACCTTCTGAACCCGGAGATGGTCGTGCGTGCCATCCACAAGGACGAGATCGAATTCATCTTCCGTGGTGTTGTTTTCGCTCGGCGGTTCTGACCGCAGAGAGATGTCGAAGAGTCAGAACAGCGAGTTGGGAGTAGGCCCTTGAACATGAGCATGAAAATCCTGGCGGCAGTCCTCGTACTGCCTTTCCTGTCCGCGGCTTCCGCGGCGCAAGCCCCGAGCTTGGATGCGCGAGTCAACTTGCGCATCGTCGACAAGACCGTCGAAGACGTCGTCAGCTACCTGCGCGAGCGTTCGGGAGCGAACATCGTCGTCATCGATCCGGGGCCGAATTCGAATCGCCTCCCGATCTCGGACGCGAAGGTCTCTCTGGATCTCTCCGACATCAGTTGGCGCGACGCGCTCGACATCGTGGCCGAGAAGGTCCACGGCACCGTCGAGGAGCGCTCCGGCGGTGTCCTCGCGGTGACGAGCCCCGAGAAGGTCAGCATCCAGATCAAAGATCAGGACATTCGCAACGTGATCGAACTGATCGCGACGAGTGCGAACGCCAACGTGGTCGTCGGCAAGGAAGTCGCCGGCTCCGTGTCGGTGCGCTTCAACGACGTTCCGTGGCGCGAGGCGCTCGACGTGACCGCCAAGACGCTCGGTTACGTCGTCGTCGAGGAGAAGCACGGCGTCCTGCGCATCGTGTCGCCGGAGAAACTGCAGGACCAACTGGAAACGCGCACGTACCAGCTGCGCTACCTGCGTCCGAAAAGCTTGTACAAGCCGCAGATCAAGTCCGAGTTCATCCAGACGCAACAGAATCAACAGGCCAAGGGCGGCGGTCAGACCGGCACGACCGAGGACTACCTGAAGAAATTCGGCGTGTTGAATGCGCTCTCGAAGGCGCTCAGCAGCGGCGGCAAGATCGACTACATCGATACCGCGAACGTCGTCATCATCCACGACACGGCCAAGGTGCACGAGTCGATCAAGAACATGCTCGCGCGCCTCGACGTCGAACCCTCGCAGGTCTTCTGTGACGTCAAGTTCGTCTCCACGACGAACGCCGACGTCCTGAACCTGGGCATGGACTACGGCGACAACGGCCCGCAAGTCACGATCAGCGGCGGCGCGATCCCGATCACGCTGCCCTTCGGCCTCGGCTCCAAGGGCTGGGAAGACGGCATCATCGCCAACACGACCGGTTCGGGTCCCTACGCCGACCCGGCGCTGAACGCCGGCGGCACGATCACGCCCAACACCGTGTTCGGTTCGTTGAACTTCACGCAGGTCGCAGCCACGCTGCGCCTCCTGCAGCGCGACAGCAAGACCGAGGTCATCCAAGCGCCGAAGATCATCGCGCTGGACGGCAACGAGGCCACGATCTTCGTCGGTGAGACCATTCGCTACGCCGAAGCCAAGTCCGAACAGGGCCAGGCCGGCGGTCTGCAGTTGTCCGTCGCGGAAGCCTCCGGTTCGCCGGTCGAGGTCGGCTTCCAACTCCTCATCCGTCCGAACATCGTGCCCGGCACGCAGAAGATCGTGATGGAAGTGATTCCGAAAGAAACCAGCCTCTCGGGCACGGGTTCGTCCGCGCTCGCGCCGCCTGGATTCGACGTGTTCACGATCGGGGCCTCGGGTCTCGAAGGCTCGATCGCGCTGCCGCGCACGCGCAGCTCGACCATCGTCACGACGATGATGCTCGAGACCGGTCAAACGGCGGTCATCGGCGGTCTCTCGACCGACCAGGACACCGAGACCAAGACGCGCGTTCCGTACCTGTCGGCGATCCCGCTCTTGGGCGAACTCTTCAAGCATGAGTCGAAGAGCCGCGAACGCCGCAGCTTGATGGTCTTCCTCACGCCGACGATCGTGCACTCGAGCGAAGACACGGAAGTCATCTTCCAGCGCGAGATGAAGCGTCGTCACGCCATGCTGAAGGGCGAGATCGAGAACCTGATGAACATGAATCAGGAGCCCAAGCAGGGCGAGTAGTCTCACCGTCGCGCTTCCGCGCGACAGCCTGAGCAGGAACTTCCGCAGCCCCCGTTCGGCACGTCCGAACGGGGGCTGCGCGCATGCTCCGCCGCTTCCCGAGTTGTCCTCAAGAACCGCAGCTGCGCCGCCCGAAACTCCCAATTCAGGGACGTGCCTCTCTTGGGCTCGCGCCCACCGTCTACTCCCCGCATGACCTCAACAGCCAATCCGGCCGGCCGTCAAGCTCCGCAGCTGAGCATCGCTCAGATGCTCGGCCTGATGCGCGTCGAGTTCCACCGCGCCCGCACCGCACGCCAGCCATTGTGCACGCTCATGGTCGCCATCGACGATCTCGACGGGATCTTCGAGCGCCACTACTGGCAAGGCAAGGACGCCGCGATGCGCGCCTCCTACGACCTGCTGAAGTCGTCGTGCAAGGGACTCGGGTTCTTCGGCATGGCGCTGATGTCCGGCGACCGCATCATGGCGGTGTTTCCGAACACCGATCCGGGTCGCCTGTCCGAACTCGGCAATGCGATCGTCGAAGCCGCGCACAAGGTCACGCTGACGCTCGACGGCGAATCCGTGCCGATCACGCTGAGCATCGGTGCTTCGCACAACCTGCTGGCCGAGACCAACTCGTCGTTCGAAGGCCTGGTCGAGATGTCGGGTCGCGCGCTGTTCCTCGCCACCGAGGGACAGGGCAATCGCTACGTGATGTGGCGCGAAGCCGAAGCTGAAATCGACGGCCTGCGCATCGAACTCGAAGAGCGCAAGAAGTCCTTCGAGCGTGAAGCGCTGGTGCTCGAGGAAGAAGCCTCCGAGATCGGCGGCCTTCAGCAAGCCCAGCTCGTGGACAAGATCCAACAGCTCTTCGCCGGCGTCGAACGCACGGACGCGATCCAGGCGCTCGAGGGTCAGATCCTCGACCTGGCCGTCAAAGAGCTGTTCGAAGAGCGCCGCAAGGCCGTGGCCGCGCAGATGGCCGAGCACCGGCGCCAGACCGACATCCTCGAGAAGCGCATCGCGAAGCTCACGAGCATCCTCGGTGTCACCGAGGAAGAACTGAAGCGCGTGATGGCGATGAAGAACATCGACGCGGGCGTCGCCTCGATCTTCCGCACCGTGCAAGGTCTATCGGCCGACGACAACCAGGTCGAGACGAAGAAGGCGCTCATGTCGGAGATCTTCAAACAGAACCTGTCGTTGCAGAAGCGCAACGCGCCGGCGGCGGAAGCGGCCTGAACGACGCACACGAAACATCCCGGGAGCGGCGCGCTGTGCGCAGGTTCACGGGGTCCCATGGGAAGCAAGTGAAAGCAATTGGAGCCAAAGAGATGACGAAAAACAGCGTGGTAGACACCAAGAAGGGCGAGCCGAACGATTCGATCGCCGCACAAATGTCGACGAACGTAGAGGCCGCCCCGAACAAGGACGGCGGCGTGCTCTATCTCGGCATCGACCTCGGCACGTCGCGCACCTCGGTCGCGTCGAGCAACGGCCAGCGTGTGACGATCAGCTCGCACGTCGGCTACCCGAAGGACGTCGTGTCCAAGAAACTCCTCAAGAAGGACATCCTCTTCGGAGACGAAGCCGTCGAGCACCGCCTCAGCTTGAAGTTCTACCGCCCGCTCGCCGCCGGCGTCATGAAGCACACGAGCAACGAGAAGACGGACGACGTCGAAGGCAACATGAAGGCCGCCGCCGACCTGATCCGCGAGATCATCCGCCTGGCCAAGCCGCGCAAGGACGAACTCGTCTACGCCGTCATCGGCGTTCCGGCCCAGGCCGCGATCCACCACAAGGACGCGATCATCAAGGCCGCTCGCGAGACCGTCGACAGCGTCATGCTGTGCTCGGAGCCGTTCTCGGTCGCCTACGGTCTCGACATGCTCGACGACGTGCTCGTCATCGACATCGGCGCCGGCACGACCGACCTCTGCCGCATGCACGGCACGATGCCGGAGGAAAACGACCAGGTCACGACGACCTTCGCCGGCGACTACGTCGACAACCGCCTCACGGAACTGATCAAGAAGAAGTACCCGGAAGCGCAGTTCTCGATCCACATGATCAAGGCGATCAAGGAGCGCTACGGCAACATCTCCGACACGATGCCGCCGGTCGTCGTCGAACTGCCGGTCAACGGCAAGCCGACTTCCTTCGACATCACCGACGAGATGCGCACGGCCTGCCGTTCCATCGTCCCGTCGATGGTCGACGGTCTGTCGAACTTGATCTCGTCCTTCGACCCGGAATTCCAGGACCGCCTGAAAAACCGCGTGCTCCTCGCCGGCGGTGGCAGCCAGATCAAGGGCCTCGACCTCGCCATCGAAGACGAGATGCGCAAGCGCCTCGGCACGGGCAAGGTCATGCGCATCGAAGAGCCGGTCTACGGCGGCGCGAACGGCGCCCTCAAGATCGCGCACGACATGCCGGCCGAGTTCTGGAACGAACTCAAGTGAGCTGAGGACGCCGCTTCCCTGGATACGAGGACCCGCTCGGAAAAAGAATTCCGGGCGGGTCCCATTCTCAAGAGAAGCCCCGGCGTCGGGCTTGGGTCGCGCGGCGACTCCAGCCGATACGAGTAGCGAAGGAATTTCATCGGCGCGATCGATCGACGAGACCCAGCATGTCGGAACGAGGACAATACAGCGGATCCAACGACCCCATGGACAGCCAGGGGGGGACGGAGGGTGAGACGCCGCGCAATCGGCCCGCCAGCGGTGCCGCGTACGCGGATTCGCCGCAGGAACTCGACCTGAATTGGAAGGGGAACAGCGCCGCGACCGACTTCCTCGGCATCGACGGCGACGGTCCTTCCGATGACGCTCCCGCCGCGATCGGGTCTTCGCTCGATACGAGCGGCGAAGTCGGCCTGCCTTCCGATTCGTGGTTGCACGGCATCGAGGGTGAAGAAGTCGATGACGAGCGCACCGGTCCCGAGATCGAAGGCAAGTTGCCGCCGCTCACAGGCGAAGACGCGCGCCTCGAGGCGATCCACGAGAAAGTGACCGCGAGGCGCACGAGTTCCAAACTGCTCGTGATCGCCGCCGGCTGCACGCTCTTGTGCATGATCGCCGCGGGCGGCTGGTACTGGAAGACGCACATGCGCAACGCACCGGTCGATACCTCGACGGGCGTCGTCACGACTCTGCCCACGCCGCCCAAGCCCGTCACGCCGCCGGCCGGCACGGGAGAAACGACTACGACCACGCCGCAGCCGGACACCGACACCACGATCGCGCACACGGACCCCGAGATCGACCCGAACGCAGATTTGGATCCGATCGATCCCGAAGTCGCGACGACCACGGACCCGACGGAGATTCCGCCGCCCGTCGCAGTCGTTCCGACCGTCATCCTGCCCGACGTGAGCCCCACACTGCCCGTCGAGCCCGAACCCGTCCGCGCTCCCGGCGTGACGCGCGTCCTGCCGCCCTCGGATACTCCGATCCCGGGCGCCGTGCGGCGCGCGACGGAAGCGGACTTCGCCGATCTGTGGCGCGCGCCGGAGATTCCGACCGCGGAGATCTCGGGCGACCGCAAGCTGCTCACCCTCAACGTCGGACGCGTGCGTCTGATGCTGCAGAGCGGCGAGTACTTCGAGGGCGACCTCTACGCCGTCGGGATGAACCGCGTGTGGCTGAATCTAGACCTCGGTCGCATCTCGTTCGAAGCCGCGACCGTGCGCGAGATGAAACGCATCACCGCGCCCTCCGCCAAAGCTGCGTTCGGCAAGCAGAAGCCCGAGGACCTGGCCGGACTCCCGCACGTCGAAGTGCGCATGCCCGGCGGCTCGATCACGGGTCGCATGGTGGGGCGCGACGGAAACCGCATCACGCTCGTGACCGACGACGGCATGCGGACCGTGCTCGATTCGAGCGACGTGCGCCCCGTCACCCCGCGCAAGACCCGCGTCCTCGGACCGGTCGAGAAGCTGGGCGGGGTCCCGGCACCGAAGAATCCGCCCGCACCGGCGGCGGCTCCGGAAAAGCGCTGAACCCCGCAGTTCAGCGGCCCCGGCGCCACCAGAACCGATCGCTCGGAAATCTCCGGTCTTCGGGTTCGACTCCGGTCCCCGGATAGTCCATCCTGGGCACCCATCTTCTACCGCACGGGCAGCGTCAAGCCGTCCGCCGTGGATTTGAGAAGGTGAACCGTACACGCGTGACCCGCAAGGTCGCGCCGTTCCACTGGGTTCGCGACAAGAGCCCGATTCCAGCGAGCGCGACTTCAAGCGCCCGCATTGACAACCAGACAATCAGCAGTTCGCAGTTTCTCATCGAAACGCGAGCGCGATGGACCGCTCGAATGAGCGCGAGGTCGAGGACGGCAGATGCCGTCCCGTCGCGCGATCAATCGAAGGCAGCGCCGAGGCTTCAGCCTGATGCGCGCCGCTTCGACGAGCGTCCCACGCGCCCACACCGACACGGCGCGGCGAACGGCTCGAGGTCCTTTGACATGACGAATGATGCATCCCGCGAGAGCTTCGCTCCCGATTCCTTCGAGAGCGGCGACGCCCGCGGGGCCAACCCTGACCAGCCGTCCGTCCACGACGACGGCTTCCAATCCCAAAGCGGCGATGATGCCGCAGACTCCCAGATCGACTCCACAGCCGGCGGCTCCGCCGAAGGTGAGTCCGCCGGCGGCGCCGAGGCCGGGCCCGGCGATCGCCCCCGACGTCGGCGCGGTTCGCGCGGCGGACGCCGACGCCGCGGTGCGCGCAAGCAGGAGGGAGACAAGGCGGGCACGGCCGAAGTCGCCTTCGACGACACGACCCCGGACCGCGACGGCCCGGTTGCGCGGCGCTCCGCAGCGCTCGCACCGCGCGAGATCGGATTCGAATCCGACGGTGAGTTCACGGCAGACTCCGACCTCGAACCGGAAGGCGACGACGAGAACGGTTCGGAGCCCGCGGCTGCGGCCGCAGAACACGCCGGTCCGGTCCGCGGTCCGCACAAGAAAAAGCGCCGTCGTCGCGGCCGTCGTCGCGGTGGGCGCGACAACGCTGCCGCCGCAGCGAGTGAGGACGGGCCGGTCGAACCGCCCTTCGCCGACGAGGACGACATCATCCCCGTGCGCGCACCGGGCCGTGTCCCGCGTGAACTCGATGCGTTCGATGAGGACGGTGAACACGCCGGCGAAAAAGAGGGGGGAGACTTCGATCCCGAAGCCGCCTTCGACGACGGTGAATTCGCGGACGATGGACGCACCTCGGAGGCTCCGGGTGTGCTCACGCCTGCCGGCGGCAAGAAGCGCCGACGCCGTGGCACGCGCGGCGGACGCGGGCGGAAGAAACAGAGCACAGAAGCTCGCGCGGTAGCAACTCCGAGCGAGGCACCCGCGGATGTCGAGACCATCCCGGGCGAGGACGACGATCTGCCCTTCGTTGCGCAGCCCGGTTCGCCGGGAGATCGCGCCGGCGAGCAAGGCCGTCGCAGCGAACCGCGCACGGAAGGTCGCGGCAAGAAGCGCGGACGTCGGCGCGGCGCGCGCGGCGGCGCGAGCGTCGAGGATTTCGACGACGAGGGTGCACCGGCCGTGCCCGAGTCGCAGCGCACCTCGCTGATTCTCGTCAACGCGACCGATCCCGAGGAGCACCGCGTCGCCGTCGTCGAGGACGACCGCATCGTGGATTTCCAGATGACGGTCCGCGACCAGGATTCGCTCGTCAACGACATCTACCGCGGTCGCGTCGTGAACCTCGAGCCGGCGATCGGCGCGGCGTTCATCGACTTCGGTCAGGGCCGCAACGGCTTCTTGCACACCTCCGACGTGCTGTCGATGTACGGCGAGAAGGACTGGAGCCTCGACAAGCTGCTCTCGGCCCAGATCGATCCCGAGGAATGGGACGCGGGCTCGGCCCAACCCGCCGTCGGTGCGGAACTCTCCGACGACGACGCACCCGAGAAGTCGAGTTCCAAGAAGGCGCGCCGCCAGCCGCGCCCCGAGAAAAACCGTCGTTTCCGCGCGCGTCCGCGCTTGCCGATCACCGACCTCTTGAAAAAGGGGCAGATGGTCGTCGTGCAGGTGACGAAGGACGCGATCGGCGACAAGGGCCCGACGCTCACGACCTACATCTCGATCCCCGGGCGCTACCTGGTGCTGATGCCTTCGATGTCGCGCACCGGTGTGTCGCGCAAGATCGAGGACGAGAAGGAACGCAAGCGTTTGAAGCGCATCCTGACCTCGCTCGAGGTTCCCGACGGAATGGGCGTCATCGTGCGCACCGCCGGCGTCGGCCACAGCAAGGACGAGATCAAGCGCGACCTCGACTACTTGAAGGGCGCGTGGGACGCGTTCGGCAAGCGCCTCGGTTCCGGCAACGGTCCCGCGCCGCTCTACCGCGAGTCCGACGTCGCCATCCGCACGATGCGCGACCTGTTCACGCCGACTACGAAGGCCGTCGTCGTCGACGACCCGGAAGTGCACCGCCACATCACCGAGTTCACCGAGCAATTGATGCCCGAGAACGTCGAGCGCGTGAAACTGCACACCGGACCGCGCCCGCTGTTCCAGAGCTACGGCATCGAGCCGGACTTCGAGAAGATCTTCTCGCGCCGCATCGAATTGCCTTCCGGCGGATCGATCGTGTTCGATTCGGCCGAAGCACTCGTCGCGATCGACGTGAACTCCGGCCGCACGCGCTCGGACGGTTTCGACTTCGAAGCGATCGCGCTCAAGACGAACCTCGAAGCCGTGCCGGAGATCGCGCGTCAGATCCGTCTGCGCGATCTAGGCGGCATCATCGTCGTCGACTTCATCGACATGATGAAGATGAGCAACATCCGCACGGTCGAACGCGTGTTCAAGGAAGCGCTCGAAGGCGACCGCGCACGCAGCAAGATCGGGCGCATCAGCCAGTTCGGCCTGTTGGAGTTGACGCGCCAGAGACTCGGGCCCGGCATCGCGAAGAAAGCGTTCCACGCCTGCCCGCGCTGCCGCGGCACGGGGCGGATTCGCACGGTGAACTCGCGCGCGGCGGCGATCTTGAGGCGCCTCGCTTCCGCGATGATCCTGAAGGGGTTCTCGACCGTCGAAGTCAGGGCGCACCCGGAAGTCGTCCGCTATCTGAAGGACGCCTGCTCGGAATACATCCGGGCCCTCGAGTACCGCTTCACCCGCGAAGTGAAGCTCTTCGAGGCACCGGACCAGCACGAGGACTCGATCCTGAGGTACTTGAGAGCCGACGGGCGCGAAGTTCGGCCCGGAGGACGGCGCAAGCGCTGATCCACCGCCTTCGAACGCCGAGTCGATCCTCGACCCAGGCCCGGCCGCGCGCTGCGTGCCTGCTGAGGCAAGGCGGCTCGGGAGACCGCAATCCGGCGGGGGCTCTTCCCCCGCGCCGCCGCTCCCGCTAGACTTCTCGCCCCATTCGGTCCTCACCGATCCGAGTGCCAGATCCGAGCCTCGCTCCAAAGGCTCCCCGTGGGAGGGTTTCCACCACGGTTCACCCGGAGAGACCTATCCCCGTGTACGCAGTCATCCGCGATCGCAATCAACAAACTCGAGTCCAACAGGGTGACGTCATCCTGTGCGACCTGAACGGCCACAAGCCCGGCGACAAGATCACCTTCTCCGAAGTGCTGATCGTCGGGAACGAAGGCAAGGTCACCATCGGCAAGCCGCTCGTCACCGGCGCCAGCGTCACCGCTGAAGTCATCGGCGACAAGTCCGGCGACAAGGTGATCGCCTTCCGCTTCAAGCGCCGCAAGAACGTGCGCAAGAAGCGCGGTCACCGCCAACACCACACCCAAGTCAAGATCCTCGCGATCAACGCCTAGGACCCAAGCTACATGGCACATAAAAAAGGTGGCGGCTCGACCAAGAACGGCCGCGATTCGAACCCGCAGTTCCGCGGCATCAAGCGCTACGGCGGTCAAGTGGTGACCTCCGGCACGATCATCGTGCGCCAGTGCGGCACCGTGTTCCACCCCGGCAAGAACGTCGGTCAAGGCTCGGACTACACGCTGTTCGCGCTCACCGACGGGACCGTGCGCTTCCAGTCGAACCGCAAGGTCCACATCGACCCGGTCGCCGCGGGCTGAGCTGCTTCCGCACGCGCGCCACGTGGCGCGCGACGGATCCGCACCTGCGCTCGCACCTACTCCGATGTTCAAGGACGAGTGCGAAATCCAGGTCGTGGCCGGCAACGGCGGCGACGGCGTCGTCTCGTTTCACCGCGAGAAATTCGTCCCGCGCGGTGGTCCCGACGGCGGCGACGGCGGCATGGGCGGCAGCGTGATCCTCGTCGCGAGCGAGAACTTGAATTCGCTCCTGCCCGTCAGTCGCCGGTACCGCTACGCAGCGGATCACGGCAAGAAGGGGATGGGGCAGTTGTGCAGCGGGAAGAGCGGCCATGACCTGGAGATCGAAGTTCCGGTCGGCACGCAGGTCTTCGACCGCGAGCGCGGGAACCTGCTGCGCGATCTGACGAAGATCGGCCAACGCCTCGTCGTCGCGCAAGGCGGCAACGGCGGGCAGGGCAACGCGCGGTTCAAGAACTCGGTGCGGCAGACGCCGACCTTCGCGACCGACGGCAAGCCGGGCGAGGAGCGCATCCTGCGCCTCGAACTCAAGCTGTTCGCCGAGGTCGGCCTCGTCGGTTTCCCGAACGCCGGCAAGTCGACGTTCCTCTCGTGCGTGACCGCCGCGACGCCCAAGATCGCCGACTATCCGTTCACGACACTCTCGCCGCAGGTCGGGATCGCGTCGCTGAACGAGACCGAGACGCTCGTGCTCGCCGACCTCCCCGGCCTGATCGAGGGCGCGTCCGAAGGCCACGGACTCGGACACCGCTTCTTGAAGCACGTCGAACGCTGTCGCGTCGTGATGCACCTCGTCGACTGCTCCGAGGGCGCGGAACACGACCCGGTCGAAGCCTGGCGCGTGATCGTCTCCGAGCTCGCGCGCTTTTCGGTCGAACTGGCGGCGAAACCGCGCGTGCTCGTGGCCTCGAAGGTCGAGAGCAGAGCCGCCGAGGAGCGGGCCCTCGAATTGGAGCGCGCCGCGGGCGAGCGCGTGTGGCGCATCTCGTCCGCCCGCCGCCAGGGCCTGCGCGAAGTCCTCGTCGAGGCCCACCGCCATGTGCGCGGCCTCGTCACGCCCGGGTTCTGAGTCCCGCCCAGGCTGAGGGCGAAACTAGTTCCGCGTCCGGCGCGGATATCTCGCCGTGGGCGGCCGATCCAGGGCGTGGATCCTCAAGCGCGGCGCGAGCTCGGGTCGATCCTGCCTGTGGGCCGAACGGCGTGCGGCCCGAAGGAAGCTCGTTGTCGAACCACAATTCCATCCCCGAGGACGAGTTCAGTTTCAAGGACGTCACTCCTGAGACTGGATACCGCCGCCCCGCCGTCGATCGCCCGCGGCCGCTGGCGCCGGGCAGCGAAGAAGCCTGGCCGCAGAGTGCGCGCCCGCTCGCTCCGGGCGCGACGCAAGACACCTGGCCGACGGCGGCGCCGCGCCTGCCCGCGCGTCCGGTGCTGCCCTTGGGGGAACCGCCCAGCATCGTGCCGTCCGCGCGCGAAGCCGCGCGCCCGCACCCGGTCACTCGGCCGGATCCGATGGCGGACAGCGAGCCGCCGGACGACGACGAGCCGCCTGCGCGTCAAGGACCGCGCGTGCCTTACCAGCCCGCCGCGGACGAGGAGGCTCCGCCGCCGGTGCTGTCGCAGACCGCGATCTCGCCGCGTCACCAACTCGAAGCCTGGCTGGCCGTGATGTCGAAGGCCGGCGCGAGCGACTTGATCCTGCGCGCCGGCGGTCGGCCGTGCCAGCGCGTCGACGGCAAGATCACCTTCCTGTCCGGGCGCGTACCCGACACGGGACCGTTCCTCGACGTACTCGAAGGCATCCTCGGCAAGGACCGCATGGAGATGTGGCGTCAGCGCGGTTCGGCCGACGCGGCCTTGCACCTCGACGGACTCGGACGCTTCCGTCTGAACGCCTACCGTCAGATGGGCGAACCCGCCGTCGTCATCCGCCGCATCAACGAGAAGCCGCCGCTCCTGGATCAGCTCAATTTGCCGGCTGATTCGCTGAAAAAACTCGCACTGCGCAAGCGCGGACTGATCCTCGTCACCGGCATCGCCGGTTCGGGCAAGTCCACGACGCTGGCCGGGATGATCCAGTCGATGAACGAATCGCTCGAGCGCCACATCGTGACGCTCGAGGATCCGATCGAATTGATGTTCCGCGAGAAGCGCTGCGTCATCAGTCAACGCGAGATCGGCACGGATTGCTCGAGCTTCCAGGACGGCCTGCGCCACGCGCTGCGCCAGAGCCCGGACGTCATCCTGATCGGGGAGATGCGCGACGCCGAAACCGTGATCGCCGCATTGGACGCGACCGAGACCGGCCACCTCGTCATGTCGACGCTGCACACCGTCAACGCACCGCAGACGGTCGAGCGCATCCTCTCGTTCTTCCGCGCCGAGCAGCACTCGCAAGTGCGCATGCGTCTCTCCGAGAATCTCGCCGGCGTGCTCAGCCAGCGCTTGATCCCGCGCGCCGGCGGCAAGGGCATGATCCCGGCTTTCGAGTTGATGCAGAGCACGCCGCACATCCGCGAACTCCTGGTCGAAGGCAAGACGAGCGAGATCGGACGCGTGATCGAGCAGGGCACCGAAAAGGGTCTGATCTCGTTCAACATGTGCCTGCGCCGCCTCGTGCAAGAGCGCTCCATCGAACTCGACGACGCCCTGGCTGCCAGTGATCGCCCCGAGGAGCTGATCCTGGCGCTGCGCGGCATCACCGGCAGCTCCGGTCGCCCGGAGGTCACGAAGAACCCGCAGCGTCCGCCGGCCGGCGGCGGCGGCGACGGCTTGCGCATCAGTCGTCGGGAATAGACGCGCGCAGGCGGCGTCCTTCCGTCCCGACGAGTCGATCCCGCCCCGCTCCGCTGTAACCTGGGGCGGATCCCGGCTAGGATCCGACGCTCCGCGAGGAACGCATCCCCATGAACATCGGACAAATCAAGCTCTGGGCCTGGGCCGCCGCTTCGGTCCTCACGATCGGCCTGTGCTGGTACGTGTACGACTTCTGGCTGAAACTGCCCGCGTTGGAGAAGGGCCCCGACGTCGCGCAGGTGCGCGAGTCGATCGAGGGCGTCTCGCCCCTGCGCGCGCAGGCGGACAAGCTCCTGAGCTACGACCAGGCCAAGCAAGTGGTCGCGCTGGTCGACTGGACCGGCGCTCCGCCGGTGCTCAAGCCCGTGGAGGACGTCGTGGTCACGCCCACGGCCCCCAAGAAGACGCCGGTCAAGGATCTGGTCAAGGTCATGTCGGTCACCTGCGATCTGTCGGATCCCAAGGGCTCCTTCATCGCGCTGCGCTACAGGCCCGAGGCCGCGGTCAACAATCCCTACTCGCTCCTGCGCGTCGGTGACCATCTCTCCAAGCCGCACAATTCGATCTTCATCCAGGCCATCGATCCGAGCGTCGTCACCTTCGCGTTCGACGACAAGGAGCGCGAAGTCGAGACGCTCTCGTGCGAGGAATTCGACGCCAAATCGAAGATCGTCGTCATCGGTCCGGGCGGCGAAGTCATGCAGCCTTCGAAGAGCGCCACGATCGGCCGCATCGAAGGCGAATTCCGTCCGGGTCGCACGCTGATCGCAGGACCCAACCGCTACAAGCTCGGTACCCAGGACCTGGCCGAGTTCGAGAACGACTACACGCGCATCCTCGGCAGCGAGGTGCAGACGGCCCAACACCGCGATCCGCGCACCGGCAAGTACGACGGCATCGAGATCAAGTCGGTCCAGCCCGGCTCGATCGCCGCCCGCCACGGCGCGACCGAAGGCGACGTGGTGAAGAGCATCAACGGCCACGCCGTGAACACCACGCAAGAAGCGATCACGTTCGTGAAGAACAACAAAGACAAGTACTCCACGTGGGAAGTCGTGATCGAGAACCGCGGCAAGACCCGCACGGTCACGTACGAGTCGGGCAACTAGCGTCCCGCCGGGCCTGATCGTCGAGCGCCGGTATGGCCTTCGTCGGCGAGTCTGCGTTGCGCGCTTGACCATACGGAGCCTGGCTCGTGTGGGTCAAACTCGCCGGCACAGAATCGCTCGCATGGCGTGAGGTTCTACGCCGGCGAGTTTGACCCACACGAGCCAGGCTCCGTATGGTCAAGCGCGCAACGCAGACTCGCCGACGAAGGCCGTACCGGCGCTCGACGATCAGGCCCGGCAGGACGCGCTGAAACACGGAGCCTGTCGTCCGCGGCGCGGCGCTCAGCCGGGTACACTGACCGCGCCGATGGCCGAACAGATTCTGACGATCGACCTCGGGAACAGCGCGTGCAAGCTGTGCCTCTTCGAGTCCCTGGACGCGACCTGGCGTGTGGCCGAGACGCGCGCGTTCGCGAACGGCCCGGCCTTGACCTCGGAGGTCGCGGCGTTCGTCGAGGGGCGGGCGCAAGTCGCCGCCGCCGCGCTGTCGGGTGTCGCGCAAGCCGCGCTCGAACTCGAACTGGCGCGTGCGTTGACGCGGCATTTCGGCGAGCGCTTCCAGAGCAACCCGATCGTGGCAGGGATGGATCTCGAGTATTCGCCGCCGGATGCGCTCGGACGCGATCGGCTGTACGCAGCGCGCGGAGCACTGGCGGTCGCGCCCTCCGCAGCGGCGCTGATCGTCGTCGATGCGGGTACGGCGCTGACGGTCGACGCGGTCGCGAACAACGGCTCGCGCCCGCGCTTCCTCGGCGGTGCGATCGCGCCCGGGCCGCGGCTCCTGGCCGATGCGCTCGCGCGCAACACCGCGCGCCTGCCGCGCATCGACCCGCGTCCCGGCGCGCTCGCCTTGGGACGCGACACGCAGGGAGCGCTGCAGGCCGGAGTGGTCGTCGGTTTGCGCGGTGCAGTGCTCGAACTCGTACGCCGCATCGAGCGCGAGGGCGGGTTCGACGCCGCCACGTTGGTGGTGACCGGCGGCGCGCGCGAGTTGTTGCTGCGACCGGAATCGTGCTTCGGCACGCGCGGAGTGATCGAGGACGCGCAACTCGTGCACCGCGGTTTGTTGCACGCGCTCCTCGATGCGCGCTGACTTGCACACATCGGGCGCACTCGTCGTGCGCGAACTGTCGCCGCGCGGCTCCGGCGCCGTCGCGATCGTGGCGGTGCGCGGAGACAGCGCGCTGCGGCGTGTCGCGGCGCTGCTGAAGCGCGTCGACCTGGCCGTGGGCGTGCCGCAACTGGTGCGATTGGCGCACGCGGGGTCCGATATCGACGAAGCGCTCGTCTGCGCGCTCTCGGAGCGTGAAGTCGAACTGCATCTACACGGCAGTCCTGTCCTCGTGCGCGAGCTGATCGCAGCGCTGAATCCGATCGCCGCACAGTCAGCGCCTGAACCTGCAATTGCCGCAGCGCGCGCGGCGCAATTGCTCCCGCACGCAGCGAGCGAAGCCGGCGCGCGCATCCTGCTCGCTCAAGCCGAAGGCGCATGGCACGCGTTCATCGCCGGCCTCGCGACTGCGCCCGATCCGCTGACCTTGATCCAGGCCGTCGCTGCCGGCACACACGCCGCGGCGCGAGCGATCACCGCTCCGCTCGTGGTCCTGGCGGGTCCGGTGAACGCCGGAAAATCGACCCTGTTCAACCTGCTGGCGGGGGAGGAGCGCGCGATCACCGCTGCCGAACCGGGGACGACGCGCGACCTCGTGCGCGCGACGGCGCGTCTAGGGCACTACGTCGTCGAGTGGGTCGACACGGCTGGTGAGCGCGCGCCGGCGGGTGCGGCCTCGCAAGCCGAGATCGAGCAGGCCGGCATCACACGCGGTCGCGAGCTGCGCGCACGAGCGGATCTCGTGCTGTGGCTGTGCGCTGCGGGTGCGCCTTCGACGGCGGCCTTCGCGCCGGACCCGGCGGCGTCAACACCTGTAGTCTCGTTGATCACCCAGGCGGATCGTCTGCAGTCCAAGCCGGCGGGATCCGTCAGCGCGCTGTTCGATCCGCTCGCAGCACGGCGGACGGTCGAAAATCTCGTGCTCGCCGCGCTGCGCCTTCCGCCGGATCCCTTCGAACCCGGGGCGCCGCGCGCCTTCGACGCGCAGTCGCGCGCCGCCCTGGCGGTCTTGCTCTCTGCTGGGGACGCGGTGGAAGCGCGCCGCGCGGCGCGGGATCTCTTGGAGCGTGGCGCAGCTTGAGCACCCGATCGCGGAGATTGCCGAGTGCCATCCCGAGGGCTATCGTGTTCGTCCGTAGATGAGCGGCGTGCGCCACCTGGTCTCGATCGACGACCTCTCCCTCCCGGAGATGCGCGAGCTATTCGCTTTCGCGGCCAAGTTCCAGGCCGACATGCGCGCCCACTCGCACATCGGGCGCGGACTGATCTCGGCGAGCCTCTTCTACGAAGCCAGCACGCGCACGCGCCTCTCGTTCGAATCGGCCATGTTGCGCCTCGGAGGCGGCACCATCACGGCGGCCGACATGCGCACGTCGAGCGCATCGAAGGGCGAGTCTCTGGCCGACACCGTGCGCGTCGTCGGCGGCGGCTACGCGGACGTCATCGTCCTGCGGCACCCGAGCGAAGGCGCGGCGCGCCTCGCGGCGCAGTACTCGAGCGTGCCCGTGATCAACGCCGGCGACGGCAGCCACGAGCATCCGACGCAGACCTTGTGCGATCTCTACAACCTGTGGGTCGAGCGCGGTCGCATCGAAGGTCTGGACGTCGTGCTCGCGGGCGACCTGCGCTACAGCCGCACCATCCATTCATTCGCGTACGCGCTGGCGCGCTTCGGCGCCAACCTCGTCTGCGTTCCCGCCCCGGGCTACGAATTGCCCGACTATGTGGTCCTGCGGCTGCGCGAGGAATTCGGCGTCGAGCCGCAGCGTGCAGACGCCTCGCGCCTCGGTGATCTGGCTTCCTCCAGCGATGC
This sequence comes from Planctomycetota bacterium, assembly GCA_016795245.1. GTDB lineage: Bacteria > Planctomycetota > UBA1135 > UBA1135 > JAEUIA01. The sequence goes on from JAEUIA010000045.1 coordinate 100,098, forward strand.
GGTGTACTTGACGCCGCAGAAACCGCACCAGCTCTCGCTCTTCACCGACGCGCGCGGACTGTCGATCGAACGCGTCGATGCGGTGTACATGACGCGACCGCAGACCGAGCGCCATCCGGACGGGGCGCGCGGGCTCGAGAATTACGTCCAACTCGGCAAGCGTTCGCTCGCGGCCGAATCCTTGCGCGATGCGGTCGTCATGCACCCGCTGCCGCGCCGCGACGAGATCTCCGACGACATCGACTCGGACCCGCGCAGCATCTACTTCAAGCAGGCGGCGCGCGGCGTGCCGATCCGCATGGCGATCCTCGGGTATCTGTTGGGCGTCGTGAAGCTCGCGACCGACCAGCGTCCGCCCGAGCCGCACTTCTACAACGTGCCTTCGACCACGAACCCGTGTCCGAACCCGACCTGCATCGCGCGCACGGAGCCGCGCCACGTGACGGCGATGTTCAAGCTGACGTCGCGCTTCCCGCTGCGCGCGCACTGCGCGTACTGCTCGCACGAGTTGAAGTTCCACTTCGTCGGCTGTTCGACCACGCTCCACTACCACTCCCCAGAGTCGCCCGACCTGCGCAAGGTCCGCAGCGACCATTTCGTGTTCCTGCGCGACGCCGACGAAGCCGCGCGCCTCGGCTACGCGCCGGCGGTCAAACCCAAGACCTGACGCCGAGCCAGCCCGGCGGGGGAGTGTGCGCAATCGCACAGGCCTTCCCCCCTGGCGCGCAGGCGGGCCCGGGAGGCAGGAGAGCCGAACTCGGTTCTGACCTCCACAGGGAGGGGCGGGGCCGCTTCCAAGCTGAGCGGAGGGGGGCGGCACGGCGTTTGTGGAGTGCAGACGTCGACTCCAGGACGGGTCGACCCGCGCCGCTCCCCGCAACGCGGTGCCGGACCCTGCTCTCGATCTTGTTCGTCGAACTTGACCATCACCGGGCGACTCGAAATCATGGGAAGATGGCGAAGACTGGCAGGCGAGCCCTGCTAGACGGTTTCTCCTCTCGTTGATGGCTCGTCGCCCCCCGGCGAGTTCGATCTGCCCGCGCGCACACCCCACCCACCGATCCATTCATGAACACGCAAGCTCAACGTCTCACACGCCGTTCTGCGCAACGTCCTTCCGCGGCGCAGCGCGCTCGCCCGGCCTGGGTTGTCGCAACCCTGCTGGGGGCCGCCCTGTTCGGCGGCTGCCATAAAGGTTCGGTCGGCGGCTCGGCGTCCAATCTGCCGCAGGGCTCCGTGGCGGTGACGCCGAATCAAGCGCCCGGCGGCAACCTCGCGTTCATCGTCACGCCGAACGACGGGGGCCGGAAGACGAACCTGCGCCTCCTCGGAATTCGCTGGGGACGGTTGGCGGACATCCGCGACATCACGGGCGTGTTGCGCCACGAAGACTTCGTCGTCGACGAGAACGTCCAGAGCGGCAACGAATACGTGGTCGAGATCAACCCCGTCAGCGAAAAGACGACGGTCACCATCCGCTCACCTTTCAGCACGGAACTTGGTTCGCCCTACGTCACCCGCCTCAACGCGCTCGAGGCCGGTCTGACCGTGCTCGACGACAAGAGTCTGGATCCGTCGGAACTGCCGCCCTTCCCGCTCGTGCCGCGCAACGCGACGCTGGTGCTCGAGTTCGACGACCTGATCGACCCCGCCACCATCAGCACCCAGACCGTCAAGATCATGCGCGGCTATCCGCCGAACTCGCCCTTCGATGCGCGCCTGCTGCCGGACTCCAACCACGGCGATCTGGCGAATTTCGACGGTGTCCCGGGCCTCGAGTTCTATTCCACGCGCGTCATCGTCGACACGACGGTCAGCGCGATCGAGGCGGCCACCACGAACCCGCCGCTGCCGATCAACACGCTCGGTCTGCCGGCCAGCTTGACCCAGGGTCAGCCGAACATCGTCGTGCGCATCCCGACCAAGACCGATCCGCAGATCGGCCAGACGCAGTTGCTGCGCAACCCGTCCAATCACGCACTGGGCTTGAACGGCAACGGCAGCATGGACAGCGCTTCCTCGACACGCGACATCGTGCGCGCGCTGCGCTCCGGCGGTGGTGCGCTGGGCGACGTCAACAACGGCTTCCTCGTCGACACGGTGCGCCCGAGCGTGCTCGGGACGCAGGCTGCGTTCGTCCAGAACCTGGCCGCGGGTCCGACGCCCGCGACCTTCGTGTGCGACCTGAACTTCGCGCTCTCCGCCTGTGCCAGCCGCTTGATCGCGGGCGACGTCATCCAACAGGGTGGCGTGTTCGGCGAGATCCTGTGCCCGCCGTTCCAGACCTGCGCGCCGGATGCCGAGGTCACGGGACCCGTGCTCGGTTCGGTCGTCCAGACGGTCTACTTCCGCATCATCGCGACGGACGTGGGCGGACCGCAGGGGCTCGAGATCGGCCCGGCTCAGATTTCGATGCGCTTCCACGCGGCCGTTCCGACCGGCAAGGCGCCGTGCTTCGTGCGCTTCCCGGCCGTGACGCTGCCGCCCGACCAGGGCGTGTCGCCCTCGTCCTCGATCATCGTGCGCTTCACCGAGCCGATGGACCCGGTCTCGGTCAAGCCCTTCGATTCGCTCATGCTGATGCGCCGGGACCCGGCGACGAACCCGACGCCGAACGCCTACGATTTCGTGGTCGGAGCGGTCACGAGCAGCGCGGACCAGCGCGAGTTCACCTTCACCCCGGCGCTGCCGCTGACGCACACGCCGCCGGCCACGGAAGAGTACTTCCTGCGCATCATCAGCGGCGCAGGGGGTCCGACCGACCTGCCCGGCAACACCTTGGCTTCGCAGGTTCCGGCGATCCGCTTCCGCCTCGATTCGGTGGCCAGCGCGCAGAACACGAGCGGCTTCGCCCTGCGCTTCAACTCCTCCGACGAGATCTCGGGCATCGGTGGTGACACGAGCACGGTCGGTGTCGGCAAGCGCGAGTTGCGCGGCCAGTTCCTGATCAACACGCAAGCCGAAGTGCTGCGTCCGCGGCCGGTGACGCACTTCACCGCCGCTGCGGACCGCACGCAGGCCGTGCCGAGCATTATGGCCCCGTTCGCGACCGGTGTGCAGACCCCGCTCTCGAAGCTCGGGAGCAAGATGCAGACCCTGTGGCGCTACTGCGACGTCGGTTTCGGTCTGCTCGACGAGGCCAACTACAACGTCGACGTCGAGGGCATGGCCTGGGCCCCGATCGGCGGTTCGGCGGCCGTGGCTGACAACTTCACGCGCTTCGAGATGAGCCTCTCGCACTGCTTGCGTCTGCCCGACGAGACGCTCAATGCGGCGCTGCTCCCGAACTTCCCGACCTCGGGCCTGGTGACGACCTACTCGCTCAACCAGTTGAGCTCGGCGACGGATCCGCTGCGCAAGGTCTATCCGATCCCGGGCGGGCCGTCCGGCTACGCGGTCATCCCCACCGACGTGTTCCAGGGTCCGACCGGCACGAACTTCATGCCCTGGCCCATGAACCGCAACATCCCGACGCGCAACTTCGTGTTCTACACGTGGCGCGACACGGCGCTGCTCGCGCGCGGCGGTCCGGCCGACAGCCCGGGTGCTGAACTCCCGATCGTGTTCCAGGTCACGGGCATCACGCCGGCCACGCCGGGTGTGCCGTACGGGCAGAACAACGTGGCGACCGTCGGTCTGCCGCTCCTCATGGAATTCCGCTGCTACCCGGACGACGGTGCGCTCGGTCTGAACGCGTTCGACATCTCGGTCGTGACGGCCAGCTCCTCGCGCCCGAACTTCCGCGCCTTCTCGACCGGCGGTGTGAACACCGGCGGGATCATCGTGAAGAAGGATCCGGACTTGCAGACGATCGCCAACGGCGGTTTCAACCCGACCTCCACGCCTTCGCCGGGTGCGACCACGATCCCGGTCGACAACTCGTTCTACATCGGGCAGCTCAACCTCGTCACGCGCATCAGCCGCGTGCACTCGATCTGGTTCGACTCGACGAGCGGCACGGTGCTCTACAGCGCTCCGGTCGTCGAGCCGCGCCCCACGGATCAACCCGAGGGAACGTCGATCGTGTTCGACTACCGCGGCGCGACCCAGCTCACGAACAACGTGCTCTTGAGCGACGCGGTCGGCATCGACCCGTACGGCAACCGCGTCACTCTGCCGGCCGGCGCGCCGCTCGGCGGGACGACGGATCCGACCTTCTTGAACAACGACACCACTTGGAAGTCGAGCCTGACCGCGCTGAACGGCGCTCGCTTCTTCCAGGTCCGGGCCAGCTTCATCTCGAACGCGGAAACGAATTTGAGCCCGGAGTTGTCCGCGCTCGGATTCACCTACCGCCGCTGAACGAACGGGCCTCGGCCACGAGGGTCTCCTGCAACAGCACGTCGCTCGGCTGACCTGCGCTCCTTCTCTTTCTCTTCAAGTCCAACCCGGAACACGACGTCGGCACGCGTTTGCCGGCCGATGGTCCGGGCCCCCGACGAACTCCTCGCTCGAATCTCCGAGCCCGAACAGGGCTCTCGAATCGGTTGCTCCACCCAAGAACCCGCTCCGGCACCCACCGAAACATGACACACGCCAACACTCGTACCTACCTGGGTCAGATCGGCCTCCTGGCCGGGCTGACGTCGCTCGCCGCTTGCAGTGGTGGCGGCAGCGGCGGCGGCACCTTCGCCGTGAACTCGGTGAGCATCCAGCCCAACTCGACCGTGCAGATCAACCGACCGATCGAGATCACGTTCTCCGAAGGCGTCAACTTCGCCTCGGTCAACCTGAACACGATCAACATCACGCGCACGGGCGGCGCACCGGCGGCGGGGGAGTTCCGCTACAAGACGGTCAAGCTGAACCCCAATGATCCGTGCTCGGAAGAGGTCGTGCTCACGAACGTGATCGTCTTCCAGCCGGCGTGCCCGACGCTCGACGATTACTCGGATGCGGGTCTGACGCCGGGCGGGTTCCAATACCGCTTGAACGTGGTCGGCAGCGGTGACGACGGCGTCACGGTGCGCTCGACCAGCGGCAAGGTGCTGGGGTCCAGTCAGACGCTGCTCTTCTCTACGCCGGCTTCGTCCGACGCGACGCAGTTGTTCGTCGATCCGCAGGTGAACAGCGCGCCGCGCGCCGTGATCGCCGATCCGGCCTGCCCGACGCAGACGAAGGTCTCCTACATCGAGCTCGGCGGCGACGACACGAACCGCGTCAAGTTCGTCAAGCGCCCCGTCCCGGTCACGGCGCTCGGCGCGGACGTCGAGACTCCCGGCTACCTCTCGCCGCTGAACTTCTACAGCGACCCGAACTCGCGCGTCACCGTGGTGTTGCAGTTGGATCAGCCGGTCAACCCCGCGTCGTCCAACGTCAACGCTTCGACGGTGCTGATGCAGTACCTGGTCGACGAAGCGAATCCGGGTTTGGACGCCAACTGGGCCAACGTGCCGCACTCCGTCCAACTGGCGGCCAACTGCACGGTGACCGGCGCCATCGTGCGCGTGACGCCGACCGGCATCCTGCCGCAAGGCCGTCTGGTGCGCATCGCGCTGACGCCGGACTTCCGCGACATCGTCGGGAACGGCGGCCTGCTGACGACGGTCGTGGCTTCGTTCCGCGTGCGCACCGCGACCAACCCGGGGACGACCACGCCGGGCCTGACCGCGGATGCCGCCACGGAGAACTTCACCATCCCGGGCAACCTCACCGGCTCGGGTCAGGACACCACCGCCGTGCTCGACGCGCCGCCCGCCATCTGGGGCACCACGACCGGCGAACTCAAGGCCTCGTTCAACTTCGGCGGCACCGGCGGGCCGGGCGGCGCCTTCGTCTACCGCGTGCGCCAACAGGTCAGCGGCAGCACGATCTTCAACACCTCGTTCCAATCGATCACCAACGAAGACCAGTCGCTCACGCAGCCGTGCGTGAACGGACAGATCGACGTCAAGGACTTCATCGTCGACCCCAACGCGGTGCTCGAGATCCGCGGTCCGAACGCGTGCGTCATCCGCGCCTCGGGCAAGGTCGACATCAACGGTCGCATCTTCCTGCGCGGCGCGAACAGCCGCGGCGTAGTCTCGTTCTCCACGGCCAACCTGCCTGAAGCCGGCGCGACCGGCAACGCGGGCGGCGGCCGCGGCGGCACGGGCAGTCCGCTCACCACGCAGTCGACCCCGCGCGGCGAGGCCGGCTTCGGGGCCTTCGGTCTGATCAACGGCGGCGGCGGCGGCGGCGAGAGCGGCGTCAACGTGAACTTCAACAACGCGCGACCGGGCGGCGGCGGCGGTGGTTCGTTTGCGACCGACGTGCCGCGTCTCTTGACCGCGACGACGATCAACCCGGCCTGCCCCGAGCAGAGCATCATCGGTCTGGACGCCGAAGACGGCGCGCCCGGATCTCCGCAAGCCATCGGCGCCCAACACCCGGGCGTCCTCATCCCCGAGGGCGGCATCAAGGGCCCGCGCCCGTTCACCAACTTGAATCCGGTCGATCCGATCGTGGCCGCGCTCGACGACGACCTCGGCACGCCGACGCAGGCTTTCTTCCACATCGACGACTTCTGGGGCTCGATGCTGATCGGGACGACGATCATCCGCGGCGAGCTGGCGAACCCCGGCGCGGGTGCGGGCGGTGGTGCGGGCGGTGACGCGGTCATCAGCTCGACCTTCCCGCTCACGCCGTTCAACGGCGCCATCGACAAGAAGGGCGCGGGCGGCGGCGGCGGCGGCGGTTCGCTCACGATCCTGTGCCTCGGCACGATCAAGTTCGGCGCGGCCGGACGCATCGACGCCTCGGGTGGAACCGGCGGCGGCGGTGAGAACACGAGCGGCATCAACCGCGTCGGCGGCGGCTCGGGCGGCGGCTCGGGCGGTCACGTGATCCTGCAGGCCGGCGGCGACATCGATTTCACGCTGTGCGCGCCCGGCAATGCGGCCCAGAACTACTCGACCGGCGCCGGTATCTTCGCGCGCGGCGGTCAAGGCGGCGAAGGCATCAACGGTGTCGGCGGCACGAACCCGCCCAGCATCGAGACGCCGCCCACCCAGGACATGCTTCCGCCCAACTCCTACGGCGCCGGCGCCCTCTGCGCGGTCACGGGCAACGCCGTGGGCGTGGTCGTGTGCGCGGGCGGCGACGGTGGACCGGGCGTGATCCAGTTGCACGTCTCGGATCTCTCCAAGATCAAGGTTCCGACCACCAACAACCCCTTCATCACGCCCGCCGGGCCGACGAAGATCTCGCACATCATCCGTCCGAACCCGATCGGCACCACGCCGATCAACACGGACGTTCCGGCCAACTGGCGCCAACTGCTGCCGATCTTCGGCCGCAACTCGAAGGCCGTGTCCAAGTGGGTCGCGCTGGGCTCGACGAGCGTGCCGCCGACCGGCTCGACGCCGAAGCCGGTCACGTTCTTCCACGCGGGCACCAACACGACGACCGGCTTCGTCAACTCGACCTTCGGGAACGTGCCGGAGCTCTCGCCGATCCTGACCGGCACGCTGGCCGCTTCGCCGGCCTTGCCCTTCATCGCCGCCGACGGTCGCTCGGTCGTGTTCGACACGACCGCGATCACGGACGACGTCTACCTGCGCAACCCGGCTCTGGTGCGCCAGTTCGTGCTGCGCGTCAGCGGTGCGACGGTGCGGCGCTTCGAGATCACTGGCGCCACCTACGATTCGACCGCGAACACGCTGCGCGTGACGGTCGCCGACAGCGGCTCGCCGCTCGCCATGCTGACCGGCACGGCGGCCGTGATCCCGCGCTTCTTCCGCGTCGCCGAGAACGGGACCTTCGACACGCTCTCGTCGTCGAGCTCGATCAAGATCGAGTTCCAGGCCGCTCCGGCCGCGCCGTCGGGCCTGCCGAACGAGTCGCTCACGACCCCGTGGGTCACCAACATCACGGCGCTCAACACGTCGGTCTCGCCGGCGAACACGACGCTGCGCTTCTTCCGCTTCCGCGTCTCGTTCGAGATCGGAATCGGTGCCCCGAACCTGAACTTCGACACGCCCACGCCGAGCATCGATTTCTTGAAGACACCCTTCAAGTTCTGATCGCAGCTCGCGCCGCTCGCCGAAGTGCGGTCTCGAGTCGCCGACTTGGAGCGCGACTCCATCCCCAGCACAGATCCCGCTTGAAAACGCAAGCGTGGTCTGCGCTGGGGGCATTTTGGAGACTGCGTGTGTGCGCAGCCGGGCTCGCATTCGCAGGCTGATGAGCGCCGCCGGCGCGTCTCGAGTTTGGACATCGGGCCCGTGGGGGGGCGCGCTTCCCACGCGTAGTACAGCGACTTGACCCCGACCGCCGCCGCACTCGCTCTTCCCATCCCCGTCGCGAGTTGTTTCCATGCTCGCGTGTCCTGCTTCCGACTTCTCGCGCTCGCGACCGCTCTGTCTCTGGTGGCCGCGGCGTGTTCGCGCCCGCCGCCGGCGCCGAAGTTCCTGACGCACACGCTGACTCTGCCGAAGAATCCCGACGGCGTGTTCTTGAACGAGGACCTCGTGTTCTTCTTCTCGGGAGAGATCGACCGCGCTTCGATCACCCAGGAGAGCGTGCAGATCAAGAGCGTCGAGGGGAGACTGGCGCGCGGTTCGATCGCGGTCAACGGCCATTCGCTGACCTTCATGCCGGCACCGGTGCTCGCGCGGGATCTCTCGGACGGCGGCTTTCTGCCGGGCACGCGTTACGTGGCCGAAATCCACGGCTTTCCATGGGTCGACGGTCTGCGCGGGATGGACGGTGAGCCGCTGCGGGAGACGCTCCGTTTCCACTTCACGACGGTGTCCGCCTCGACGCCGATCGACAACCTGTTGTTCGTCGATCCCGAGCCCGACAAGACGCGGCCCTTGGGGTTCTTTCCGCCGCCGGAGTCGCGCGCTGATTCCAACTATCTGATCGGCGCGGAAGACTCGCTGTACCTCGACTCGGACAAGCCGATCGATCCGACCAGCCTGCGTGACGAGGATTTCGTGTTGCGGCCGCAAGGCGGTGCCGCGCCCGTCGCCGTGCGCGCACGGCTGGTGGAGAACGCGCCCGAAGCACGCGTGCGGCCGAAGTACAGGGCGGCGCAGTCGGTCGCGCTCGAGTCGTTCTGGGAGAGTCAGCCGCGCGCGGCGTTGATCGAACTGACGCCCAAGAAGAAGCTCAACACCGGCCTGTGGTGGCTCTCGCTCGCACAGGGCGAAGACGGGCTCGAAGTGCCCGGCCCGCGCGATTTCAGCGGTCACCCGTTGTGGGGGCCGTCGTTGAAGCGCCGCATCGACGTCGGGCTGCGCGGACGCGACGCGGGCAAGAGCCTCTTGAACGAGGACTTCATCGACACGCAGGCCATGTCGAACGTCGCCGTGCCCGAAGCCGACGGCACGGCCTACTGGGGCCATTCCGGTCGCGTCGAAGTGCGCTACCCGGCGGCGGCGGGCGACGGATCAGCGGGCCACGTCCAACTCGCGGGCGCGCTGGAGAGCACGGATCTGCAGGCGATCTCGCTGCGCGTCGAAGCCGGCGCGCGCGCGACGCTGCCCTCGACGAGCGGGCTCGTGGTGCTGCGCGCGCAAGGTGCGCTGCGGATCGCCGGTGAACTCGTGCGCGAAGTCGCGGGTACGGATGGGCCTGAGGCACCGCTCGATTTGCGCGTCTCCCCCGATGGCCCGGAGCGCAGCGTCACGCTGACCGACTGGCTCGCCCTGGCGCGCGCCGAGAATCGCAACGTGACGGTCCTCATCGCCGGCGGCGACCTGGTGATCGAAGCGACGGGCAAGCTGCGCACGAACACGACCTTGCTCCTCGTCGCGGGCGGAACCGTGCGCGCGATCGGTCCGGTGCGCGCGAACGAGAACGCCGGCTCGGTGTACCTGCTCGGCGGCGGCGGGGGCGAGATCAAGCCGTCGCGCTCGGACGCCAATCTGCTGCTCTTGGATCCGCCCTGCCGCGGCAATCCATTGCGCGAAGAGCTGCACTACGCCGTGCTCTCGCAACCTCTGCCGCAGCGCGGCCGCGTGGCGGCCTGGACGTCGGCCCAGCCGCGCGGATCGGCGAACAGCGACAAGCAAGGCGTGTCGCAGAACCGCTGGAGCGTGCGCTACGTGCGCGAAGTCGGCGCGATGCCGAATTCGATCGCGGAACTCAACCCGGTCGAAAGGCCGCAGGCCCTGGAGCCGGCGGGGTCGATCCAGATGTTGATCGAGTTGTGGGTCGCGCCCGGAGCGAGTTTCGAGCCGCCTTTCGTCGACCACGTGCAACTGAACTGGGTCCAGGAACCGCTCGCCGGTTCGGAGCGAGGAGAGGGTCCGCGTTGAACTGGTTTCAGCTCTCGCCTGAGGCGCTCGTCGTGTACTGGGGGGCGCTCGGGCTCTTCGTCGGTTCGTTCCTGAACGTCGCGATCCACCGGTTGCCGCTGGAAGGCGAGACCGTCTCGAAGCCGCGCCGTTCGCGCTGCCCCAAGTGCAAGACGACGCTGACCTGGAAGGAGAACATCCCGGTGCTCTCCTGGGTCGTGCAACTCGGGCGCTGCCGCACCTGCCGCTGGCCGATCCCCTGGCGCTACCCGCTGGTCGAGACCCTGACGGCGTGCCTCTGGGCGTTCATCGCCTGGCGCACGCTACCTGAGCGCTTCGATCTGTGCCTCGTGCACACGCTCGTCCTGTCGGGTCTGATCGTCGCGACCTTCGTCGACTTCGCGTGCTTCGAGATCCCCGACGAGATCTCGATCGGCGGCATGGTGGTGGCGCCGATCGCGAGCCTCCTGGTGCCCGATCTGCACGCCGGGTCGCCGATCGCGGCCTGGATCGACGGCGAGAACGCGCTGAACGTCTCGCGCGCGGCGGCACTCCTCACGTGCTTCCTCGGAATGGCGGTGGGGGGCGGGGTCCTGATCGTGATCGGCAAGGTCGGCACGGCGCTCTACGGGCGCGATGCCATGGGTTTCGGGGACGTGAAGCTGCTCGCCGCCGGCGGCGGGTTCGTCGGACCGGGCGCGGTTCTCTTGGCCTTGATGATCGGCGCCCTGGTGGCTTCGATCGCTGGGCTCGGCAACATGCTGCGCTTCTTCGTGCTCCTGCGCCGACGCTACAGCGCGCGCGGCCGCAGCGGCCGGATCGGGCGCAGCCTTCAGGTCGCGCGCATCGCCGGACGGTACCTGCCCTTCGGACCTTACCTCGCGATCGGCATTGGAATCGTGCTCACGGCGTGGAAGGATGTCGCGGGTTGGATTCCGTTGCAGGCTTTGTGGCCGCACTAGGAATGGCCTTCAATTTCAGGAATTCGGCGCGGCCTTGACCGCGCGCATCGCGAGGGGAGTCAGATACATGAACGGGAAGATTTCGAGCCGGGTCGCGCTCATCGGGGCCCTGTTGTTGCCGATGGCCGCGGGCTGCGTCACGAGCCGCACGCACCACCACGTCGTCGATCAGAAAGATCAGATGATCCAGGAGCTGCGCGACGAGCGCGAAGGCTTGAAGAGGCAGATCGTCTCGCTGCGCTCGAATCTCGACAACGCACACGGCGAGCTTGCGAACGCCAGCGCGCAGATGAGCGAGCCGGCGCCGACGGCGGTTCCGGAGCCGCGCTCCGACAAGATCCCCGAACTCGACAACGTCGGTGTTTCGTACGGCATGCGCGACGGCAACATGGTCATCACCATTCCGTCGGCCATCACCTTCAAGTCGGGCGAAGCCACGCTCGCGAAGGAAGGCGAGAAGGCGCTGCGCTCGGTCGCGGCCACGTTGAAGTCGAAGTACGGTTCCGGCAAGTACTCGATCGAAGGCCACACCGACAGCGATCCGATCAAGAAGTCGAAGTTCGCATCGAATCGCGAGCTGTCGATCGCACGCGCTCGCGCCGTGCACACCTTCCTCGTCGTCGAGTGCGGCATCCCCGATGGTCAATGCCTCGTCGTCGGCCACGGCGAGTACCAGCCGGTCGCTTCGAACAAGACCGACAAGGACAAGGCCAAGAATCGCCGCGTCGAGATCATCGTGTTCAAGAACTGAGCAGCGGCTGATTCTCGAATGGAGCGCGCGAGCGGTCCGGACGCGACGTCCGGGCCGCTCGCGCGCGTTTACGGGCCTCGAATTCGGCCTCGCCGCCAGAAGTGTGCCCGCCGGGTCTTTCGCCTGCCGCATGGGTGGCGCTACCATCCCTGTCCATCCCAACGGAGCGCTCTACACATGACCATCGCCCCCGCCAACATCCGCAACATTGCATTCGTGGGCCATCCCTCGGCCGGGAAGACGACCCTGGTCGACGCGCTGGCCCATCTGGTCGGTGCTTCGCCGCGCAAAGGCTCGGTCAGCGACAAGACCAGCATCTGCGACACGGAGCCCGAGGAGCAGGAGAAGCAGCACTCGCTGCACATGGCCGTCGTCTCCGCCATGTGGCACGACGAGTTGTGGACGTTCATGGACTCGCCCGGGTATCCCGAGTTCGTGGCCGAGACGAACGGGGCCTTGTTCGGCGCGGACCTCGTGGTGGGCGTGATCAGCGCTTCGGGCGCGGTCACATTCAACCTGCGCAAGAAAATGGAGGCCGCGGCCGACCTTGGTCGCGGTCGCGCGCTCGTCGTCACGCACCTCGACGCCGAGAACACCGACTTCGACGAACTCGTCGATGACCTGCGCGGCGTGTTCGGACAGACCTGCGTGCCCTATCTCTTGCCGGATGCGTCCGGTCCGCGCTTCTCCAGCGTGCGCCGCACGATGCAGGACCCCGAGAGTCCGTGGCGTCAGACCTTGATGGACGAGGTCATGGACTCGTGCGAGGACGAAGAGTTGATGGCCAACTACCTCGAGACGCAGGAGATCGACGACGCCGCGATGCACAAGCTCCTGCCGCACGCGCTCGTCGCCGGAACCGTGATTCCGATCCTGGTCTGCAATCCGAACACCGGCCTGGGAGTGAAGGAAGTGCTCGAGTTCTTCGAGCACTACGCGCCCGGCGCCGACGAAATCCACTTCAAGACGCCCGACGGCACGGAAGTCAAACCCGACCCCGCCGGCGAACTCGTGGCGACCGTGTTCAACGTCAAGAGCGATCCGCACGTCGGCAAGATCTGTCTCGCGCGCATCTACCGCGGCACGCTGCAAGCGTCGGCCTCGATCGTCGGGCCGAAGACACCGGACAAAGGCGAGAAGCTCGGCGGGCTGTTTCGCCTGGTCGGCAAGAAGCGCGAGCCGGTCGAGGCGGCCGGGCCGGGCGAGATCGTCGCCTTCTCGAAAGTCGAGTCGATCGGTTTCGGTCACAATTTCACGACCGTGGGCAAGAACATCGTCCACGTCGACATGCCGCCGCTCGCGAAGCCGATGGTGACGCTGGCCGTCGAGCCGAAATCGCGCGCCGACGAACAGAAGATCGGTGAAGCGTTGCACAAACTCGAAGCTGAGGATCCGACGTTCAAGATCGAACACGTCGCGAGCACGCACGAGATGGTGATGCACGGCATGAGCGATCTGCATCTGCAGATCGTCGAAAGCCGACTCAAGCGGCGCTACGGCGTCGAGATCAACACGCGCCTCCCGCGCATCGCCTACAAGGAGACGGTGTTGAAGCCGTCCGAGGGTCACCACCGACACAAGAAACAAAGCGGCGGTCGCGGTCAGTTCGGCGAGTGCTTCCTGCGCGTGAAACCGGCGCCGGCGGGCAGCGGATTCGTGTTCAGCGACATGGTCGTCGGCGGTTCGATCCCGCGCAACCTGATCCCCGCCGTAGAGAAGGGGATCCGCGAGGTCGTGGCGCAAGGCGTGCTCACGAACGGCGAAGTGGTCGACGTCGAAGTCGAGCTCTACGACGGCAAGTTCCACGATGTCGATTCCGACGAAGCCAGCTTCAAGATCGCCGGCGCGCGCGCGTTCCGTGACGGCTTCACGAAGGCGCATCCCGTGCTGCTCGAACCGATCGTCGAGATGGAAGTCCATGCGCCGACGCATGCCGCCGGCACGATCTTCTCCGACATCACCAGCCATCGCCGCGGACACGTGACCGATCAGGACACCGAAGCCGACGGCAACGTCACCATCATTCGCTGCACGGCACCGCTGTCCTCGATCTTGACCTACCACCGCGACTTGAAGTCCCAGACAGCCGGCGAAGGCAGCTTCTCGATGAAGGTCACACACTTCGCGCAGGTGCCGGCGGGTGAACAGCAGAAGGTGCTGGCGCAGTACGGCAAGCACCACGACGACGAGTGAGAGCCGGCGTGCGTTGACCGAGGGCGACGCTTCCAGCGGATGGCGAACACCAGATCGGGAAGTGCATGTGGTTTCGCAACTGGATCCGTCCCCGCAAGCTGTCCTTCAAGGCTTCCAGGCCGACGCCAAAATCCGCCCCGCAACGCATCAAGACCGACACCGAACAAACCCCGCAACGCTTCCAGTCCGACACCGAACCCCACCCACTCGACCCCACCCCATTGTTGACCTCCTGGTTCGCGATTTGCGCAGTGGCGTTCGTCCGAGTTTGACCGTACCGAGCCAGGCTCGTGTGGTGCATCTTCGCCGGCGTAAAGCCGCGCGCCGGCGCGCGGCTCTACGCCGGCGAAG
>JAEUIA010000076.1 GCA_016795245.1 Planctomycetota bacterium
TGCCGTCGGGACGCTTTTCGAAGGCGTTGAGTGTCCGCCGGAGCGCAAATCCGCCGCCTCAACGGCGAAACACCTGGGACTCGCAGTCATGCGCCGCGTCCGGGGAGAAAACGATCAAGCTGGTGAGAGATCCGGGCTAGACTGAAACGCGGTTTCAGCACGCACGAGTTCGCCGCACGAGGAGATCCAGATCATGACTGAGGCAGCACACACCGGAATCCCGCGCATCATGGATTCCGCCCCTGATTTTCGCGCCGATACGACCCACGGGCCGATCACGTTCAGCGATTGGCAGAAGGGCAGTTGGGTGATCTTGTTCAGCCACCCGGCTGACTTCACGCCCGTGTGTTCAACCGAACTCACCGAATTCGCCCGGCGCAACGACGAATTCACTCGTCGCAACACGAAGCTCATCGGGATCTCGATCGATTCGATTCACAGTCACCTCGCCTGGCGCGAGAACCTGAAGCAGATCCTGGACGTCGAGATTCCCTATCCGTTGATCGCCGACCTGGACATGAAGGTCTCGACGGCCTACGGAATGCTCCACCCGGCTGCATCGGGCACGGCGACCGTGCGCGCCGTGTTCGTCATCGACCCGCATCGCATGGTGCGTGCGCTCGTCTACTACCCGATGAACGTCGGTCGCAACATCGATGAAATCATGCGCCTTCTGGAAGCGCTGCAAACGGCCGACAAGAACTCTTGCGCTCTGCCGGTGAATTGGAAGCCGGGCGACAAGGTCATCGTGCCGCCGCCGAAGACCGTGTCCGAAGTCAAGGAGCGCGAAGGGCACAAGGAATACGAGCGCTTCGATTTCTATCTGAACAAGAAGACGCTCTGACCCGCTCTCAAGGCGTATTCGCCGTCGCTCGCTGCATCGCACGCAGGGAGTCGACGGCGAACCGCTTTTGCAAGTGCCGGACCCAGGGATGCGCGAACTGTGCGAGCAGCTGTTGGGGCCTGGAATCGGCCGTCAGTTCGTAGGTCACGAGGCCCGCGTCATTGCGCCTGACGACGAAGCGTTCCTCACCGCTCTCGGCGTGCTCGGGCAGCGTGCCGTAGGCAAATCCGAACCGTTCGGGCTCGTCGTGCACGTACACGATGCGCGCTGCGTTGAGCGACCACAGTCCCATCGAGCGAATCAGGATCGCGACCGTCGTGCCGACTGCGATGGGGGCGTCCGAATCGTGAAGTTCGACCCAGCCGAGGTCGAACATGCGCCAGGCGCGCACTGCGGCTGTGGCTCGCGCCCAGACCGCGTCCCCGCTGCCGAGCACGACCGTGTGATGGTCGCGGCGAAATCCGGTCGGTGTCTCTCCACGCGTGGAGCCGACGACGGGGTAGCTGTGAGCGAGCGTGCTCTGTTGCGCGCGCAATCGAGCGATGCGGGCCGGATCTGGGCGCACGAGCGTGAACACGCGGCTACGGCTCCTCCAACGTGATGAAGCGGTCCACACTCGAGATCGCGTGCGTGGTCTCCTTGCCGCTCGGCCAGCGCACGCGACACGCATCTACGGAACCGGATGATCCCAGACCGAAATGCAGTTCGGGTGCATTGCCGCCGAGGTAGCTCGATCCGGCGCGCAGCGTTCGGCGCAGAGTCTTCGAGCCGACGACGATCTCGACCTCGGCCCCTATGGCGAAGGTGTTGCCGCCGCGTCCGCGCAGGTGCACACCGAGCCAGTGGCGGCCCAGATGATCCGATTCGTTGCGCAAGATGCGCGCGCGTCCGTTGTTGGCCGTGATCACGAGGTCGAGATCGCCGTCCTGATCGTAGTCGCAGGCGAGCAGGCAGCGCGACGCCAGGGCCTCCGCGAAATCGGGCCCGGCCTGCTCGAACGCAGCGGTGAACTTGCCGTCGCCGTCGTTCTCGAAGTAGTGACACGGTTGCCCGACGCAGATGCCCGTGCTCTCGTAGTCCGGCGACGTGTAGCCGTTCGCGTAGGCGATGTCGAGGTCGCCGTCGAGATCGAAATCGGCTGTTTCACAGCCCCATTTCGTCACACCGACCGACAGCTGACCCAGGCCGGCTTGGACCGAATTGTCGCGGAACGTGGCGACATGACTCTTGGCGCTGGTCTTGTTCACCAGATTGTTGACGTACAGCGCGTTCGACTCGAGCTGCCAGTTCGTGATGAACAGATCTTCGTCGCCGTCGCCGTCGACATCGCCCGCAGCGAGGCCCATCGAACCGCGCGGATCGTCGACGCCGGTCGAAAAACCGATGTCCTTCCATTGGCCGCCTCCGTCGTTGCGCCAGAAGCGATTCGGCGAGACGTCGTTCGCCACGTAGAGATCCTGATCGCCGTCGCGGTCGAAGTCCCAGAAGAGCGCCTGCATCCCACGTCCCGCTTCGTCGACTAGCCTGAGTTCCTTGGCGATGTCGGTGAGACGCAGACCGGGCGCCGGCGCGGTCGAGGCCTCGCGCACGAGCACGCGGTCGTTGCGCAGGAACGCATTCGCCTCGCCTGGAAAGGCGAACGGGAGCATCGCGATCGGATCCTCGCGCCGGTAGCGCCCGAGTTCCTCGATCGTCGGCATCTGCGTTTCGTCGTAGTGCAAGTAGCTCGTGACGTACAAATCCAGATCGCCGTCGCGGTCCCAGTCCGCGGCGCACACGCCCGCATGCCAGCGGTCGCTCTGCAGCCCGACGCTTTCCGAGATGTCGCTGAAACGCCCCCTGCCGTCATTCGACATGAGGCGATTGCGGCCGTAGTTGGCGACGAACAAATCGAGATCGCCGTCGCCGTCCGCATCGAAGAACAGCGCGGCCATGCCTGCTCCGCGCAGCGCCAGCCCGCACGCCTTGGTCACGTCTTCGAAGGTCCCGTCGCCGCGGTTCTTGTACATGCGGCTCGTCGGCACGTTGGAACCAGGGCGGCCCGCGCCCTGCACCAGGAACAAGTCGACCCAACCGTCGCCGTCGATGTCACCCCACGCTGCACCCGGGCCCATCGTCGGGCGGATGTCGAGCTGCAGGTCCGGTCCTTCCATGTGGACCATGTCGACGCCGACCGCTTGCGTGACGTCGCGGAACAGGCCGCCTGTGATCCGTGCCTTCTGCCTGGCCTTCGCCTTCAAGTCGGTGCTGAAGATCAGGCTCACGGTCCGGCCCGCTGTCGTCGCGGGCGGCGCTTCGAACCAGGTCTCGCTGCCGCCATCCGCCGCCGTCGTGCTCTCGCCGCGTTTCAGCGGAGAAAGCGTCGTCACGAGCGTTGCCTGCGCCACGAGGATCTGGTCAGCGGACAGGTTGGAAGCATCCCAAGTCACGGTCTCCGAGTCTTTCAGCTCCACGAGCACTGCCGACGAGGTCGTCACGCCGTCCACCGGCAGGATCACGAGGCGTTCACCGTCCACGCGTTGCCCGCAGTCGATCACGAGGCGACCGGTCAGACCTACGCCGTCCTGGCGCGCGCTGTGCGCGATCCACTCGCGCGTGTCGCCCGCGCGCGTCACGGAACGCGGCAGTCGCATCCCATGGAGTCGCCAAAGCCGCCCGTCCGCGTCGATGACGAGGCGCTCGTCGTCGGCGTGCTCGGCATACTCCGACCGTGTCAATGCGCCGCCGCTGACGCGCACGCCGATGCCGCGTTTCGTGCGCACTGCGCGGACAACACGTTCGCTGCGCGAGAGCAGCGGGACGATCACGTCTCCGCCGCTGCGTGTGACGACTTCGAAGCGCTCCGTACCGCGCACGGAGAGGGCGGGCTCGGCGGTGGGAACGACGGGTTCCGACGCGAACAGCGCGCCGACGAAGAGGAGGAGTGCGTGCGACATGAGTGCACGCCAGTCTGCTACAGCGCACGGCCGCAAGGCGAGCCTGTGTGCGAAACAGCCTGGAAATCAGCCACCGAAATGCAACGCGCCCCGCGAGCCGTTTCAGCTCTCGAGGCGCACACCGCCCGTCCTCGCGGACGGGACGTTGGACCGGACGCTCGCGCGGGCCGTGGTCGGGTCAGAACTTGAGGTCGCGAATGTCGTCGACGGCGAAGTCGACGCTGACCTCTTGATCGATGTTGATCAAGCGACCCGTGCCCTTGAACGGATTGAAGATCAGGGCACCTTGCACGACCCGGCCGTCCTTGAAGTGCACCGTGACTTTGTCGGCGGTGCGCGTTCCGAGCAACATGTCGTAGATTCGTTCGGGGACCATTTCGCGGTTCTTTTTGCTGGCTGTGCTCATTTTGCTTTGTGCCGTTTCGCGTTTTGTCACCAGGGTCACGAGTGTGCGGCGATAGGAAGGTTCAGGAGTTCGCCCAATTGGGGAAGCAACATCTTCGACCAGGTCTCGAAGTTCGCGCCTTGGGCGTGAAGCGCGATCAGTTCCTCGCAGGGTAGGAGACGACCCTCGAGTTGTTCTCTTTCCAAAACATCGACGGTGCCTGTGACATGGATCACTTGGACCACGCCGACATGTACCGCACCGACTGCGTTGGAGTCATCGTTCAAGATCCCCACACGGCGGACTTTGTACGTACCTCGAACGCTGAGTTCCTCGGCGATCTCGCGCGCGGAGCCGGCGTCGAGCACCGAACTCTGTGCGCGCGGTGCATCACCCAGGTCCTCGGGGTTGATGTGCCCGCCGATGCCGATGCTGTGCTTGCCGTGCAAGCGCGTCTCGCCGCCCTTGGCGGTGCGCCGGACCAACAGAACGCGGCCGTCGCACTCGATGATCGAGTAGGGGATGATTTGTTTCAGGCTCGGAGTGCGCTCGGCGTAGGCGCGCTCGACGAAATAGCCCTCGCGCTGGATCAGGGCCTCGAATGGTGCGGCCGCCGCGCCCCCCCCCTGCAGAGCGCCAAAAGCGCCTGAATCCACGGCTCCGACCCCTGAAAAGGGCACGAAACCGTGCGGGTAGCAGTCCGGGAAGAGGACTGTGCGGGGTACGACGTAGACGAATTCCATGGGCGGGAGCGAGCGCGGTCACTCTCGAATGAGGCCGCCCCGTACGGTCGGGGCGGCGTTCGAGTCAGGAGAAGCTAAGCCAAGATCTGAAAACCGTCAAGATCCGGCACCATTGGGCAGGCGGGGATACAGCATCTAGTGGGTACACGTCACCGTCGGCGGATGCGGCCCGGTGCTGGCGGCTAGAAGCGCCCTGGGAGAAGCGCAATTCGAACACCTCGGGCGCACCGGGGCGCAGGGCTGGTGGGAGCAGCCGAGCCCGAACTCATGCCGGGCGCCGTCCTGGCGGAACGCGTCCGGTCGGTCACCCGATCGACGGTCCAGCCGCGGAGCCCGGGGAGCGACGGGCGGACGCGCGGAGGGGTCTGGGCGCGATGTGTACCGATGCAGCCGCGCATGCTGGAGGTCCAGCGCTCGTTGCGCGGGCCGCCGAATCACGAACGCCGACGCCGCGCGCCAGCCGCTCGAGTACCGCGCGCACCGCGCACAGCAAGCCAGGGATGCTCGATCAACGCACCCGCACTCGCGCGCTCCTTCGGATCCAGCACGAGGCAGGCTGAGAGGAACTCGCTCGCTGCCGACAACTCACCTTCGCCCAGGTTCGTCGCACGCCGCAAGCGACCGAGCAGAGGCGCACGCCGGATCTTGGTGTCGAAGCGCAGCGCTCCGGACGGATCGAAGTACGAGGCGCGGAAGCGCGCGGACTCGATCATGGCCGGTGGCAGCGGGCCGCACAGCGCAATCATCGCACAGACGTGTTCGAAGTTCAGCGCCAGGTCGATGACATCGTCGGCGCCTTTCGCGCGTCGCCACTCGCGGTCCGAGCGCTGGCGTTCTGTCTCGACGGCGTGTGCTTCGTCCGCGGCGCGCGCTCGTGCATGTTCCCAGATGACGGGCCACGGTGTCGGCGGCAGTTGCGCGACCCGGCGCGCGGACCAGACGGTGCCGTAGCGACCCTGGCCGAGCTTGCGCGCGAGTTGAAACCTCCCGCCCACGACAGCGCCGGCAGACAGTTGTTCGGCTGACTCCACGGCTTCGTCCTCGGCCACCGACGGATCGAGCTCGATCTCCGGCGCGCTCGCAGCGAACTCCGTGTACTTGCGCTCGGCGGCGGCACGCGGAGCGAACAGCGTGCGTCCGCTGAGCATCTCGAACACCGTGCATCCCAGACTCCAGATGTCGATGCCGACGGTGAGGGGCGCACCCAGCAAGATCTCCGGCGCGAGGTACTCACGCGTCCCCGGCGCAGATCCCTGACTCAATCGGTTCGATCCGTTCCCCAGATCCGCCAGGCGCGCCACGCCGCTCCGCACATCGAAGAGGATGTTCTCGGGCTTGACGTCCGTGTGCGCGTAGCCGTGCCGATGCAGCCGCTCCAGTGCGGTCAACATCTGCAGCGTCACGCGCCGAGCGCGGGGCAGGGACAAAGGTGCGCGGCGCAGTGCCTTGCTCAAGCTGCGACCGTGACGTTCGAACGCCAGACAAATGTGACCGTCGTGCAGGAAGCCCTCGGTGAGTGTCGCGATCTCGGGACAGGGCCCGTCCGGGCGCGTCACATGATGCACGTGGATCTCGTGCAACGCCGCCATCGCGTAACGACGGCGCAGCACCTTCACGGCGAAATCGAGCCCGCTCTTCATGAGTTGTTCACGAATGCGCGCCGGATTTCATACAGAATGCGCCCGATCAGGCGGATGTCTTCCGTGACGATCGAGGCCTCGCCGGCCATGTCCTGCCGGAAGCCGATCTCCTTGCCGAAGCTGGTCACGAGCGGAGTCGGCACTCCGATCAAGACCATGTTCGCGCCCGAGCGGGCGACCGACGACACGGATTGCACCGTGCCCGTGACGGTTCCGAATTCCTTGTAGGGATAGTCGTCGAGCTTGATCAACACGCGCTGGCCGGCCTGAATCTTTCCGGCGCCGCCGTCGCTGACCGACATGCGACAGATCAGCGCATTCGTCTCGGGCAGGATCAAGAACACCTGCCGTCCGGCTGTGACGAACTGTTGCTCGCTCCAAAAGTCGTAGAACGCGACGCGGCCCGGAGCGGGGGCGCGCAGGACGTAGTCGGAGTCCCAAGCGTCGATCTCGCCGCGCAACTTGTTGAACTTCGACCGCGCCGCTTCGCGCGCCAGTCGCAGGGTCTCCGTCAACGTCTGTTCGATGACGGCGTGCGAACGTACGAGCCCGAGCAGACGGAGTTCCTCGTCCCGGTAGCTGATCCTGCTGATCGAATCGCTCGAGCGCAGGGCGCTCATCTGCGCGAACTTCTCCCTGCCGATTTCGAGTTCCCTGCGACTCGCTTCGAGCTGCATGCGCAGCGAATCGGCCTCTGTCACCTTTCCGCCTTGCGGTTGGCGCAACCACTCCTCGGGACGCAATTCACGGTCGTCAGCCAGCTGTTCGCGCCAATGGCTCCACGCGTTGACGAAGTCGGCGTAGCTCTCTTGAAGACTCCCTAGATTCTCAACGGGCGCGAAGGCCGCCGGTTCAGGCGCAGTCTCATCTGCGAAACACGTCGCGACGGCTGCGAGGCGGGCCGACAGCGCGAGCACGGCTTCCGAGCGTGCGGTGCTCTGCACGACGGCGATCACCTGATTGGCGACGACCTTCTCGCCTTCCTGCACGCGCAGGCTCTCGAGGTTTCCGTTTTGCCGCGCGACGATCTCGATGACCGGCGTCGAACCCGTGATCGTCGCTCGCGCCGTGATCATGTCCGGGTACTTGATGATCGTCCCAAACAAGAGGAACAGGGCGAGCACCGCTCCGAGCAGCGTCATGCCGGAGCGCAGCAGCCAATGCGGCGGGCGCGAGAAGAACTCGTGCGCATGCGTGCCGAAGACGGCGCGATCGCGGCTCGGCGCGTGCGAGGGGCGCTGTTCCAGTTCTTCAGACATTGGACCAGCCTCCTTCCAGATCGAGTTGATCGCGCACGAGGCGGTAATAGGGTCCTTGCGCGGCCACGAGTTCTTGGTGATCGCCGGCCTCGACGATACGCCCCTTGCTCAAGACCACGATCTGGTCGGCGTGACGGACGGTGCTCAAACGATGCGCGATCACGACGACCGTGCGTCCACGAGCGAAACGGCGCAGGTTGGCGAGCACGGCACTCTCATTGCTCGCGTCGAGCGCGCTCGTGGCTTCGTCCAGGAACAGGTAATCGGGCTGCCGATAGACAGCACGCGCGAGCAGCAGCCGCTGCTTTTGTCCGCCGCTCAAGCCCTGGCCGGCCGCGCCGACTACCGTGTTGACGCCGCTCGGCAGTCCGCGCACGTAGTCGTCCAGGCTGGCGGTCTTGAGCGCCGCTGCAAGTCTCTCTGGGTCGATCGGCTCGTGTCCGGGCACGACGTTGCGGGCGATCGAGGCCGAGAAGACGTGACCGTCCTGCATCACGACGCCGCAGTGCGAGCGCCAGGCCCGGCCGTCGAGATTGGTCAGCGACACATCTCCGACGCGAATGTCTCCTGCAGTGGGGCGGTAGAGAGCCAGCAGCAGTTTGAGCAGCGTCGTCTTGCCGCTGCCGCTCGCACCGACGATCGCCGTCACCTTGCCGTGCGGGATCTCGAGGTCGATACCGCGCAGAACGTCCTCCTGTCCTGCGCCCGGGTAACGGAAGCCGACTTCGCGGATGTGGATGGGCACTCCCACGACGATGCGATCATCGCTTGCAGCCGGCAGCGTCTCCTCGTCGCGGTGGCGGTAGATCTCGTGCATGCGCTCGAGACTCAAGCGGGCGTCTTGCAGCGAGTACGCGAAGTCGATCAGTCGGCTGATGGGGGAGTTGAGCTGGCCGACGATGTACTGCGTGGCGAGCAACATGCCCAAGGTCATGTCCCCGACGATGACCGCGCGCGCGGCCAGGAACGAGATGCAGATGTTGCGCAAGTTGGAGGCCAGGAATACGCCGACGCGCTGGACCTGCCGCAAGGCCAGGCTGCGTGCCTCCAAGCGGTACGTGCGCACCGCCAGGTCTTCCCAGTCGCGTCCTTTGGAGCGTTGCACGCCCTGGATCTTCACCTCCGACATCGCATGGACGATCTCGAACAGCATGTCGCGCTCTTGAGCCTCGAGAGCGAACCGCTTGTAGTCCAGATCGCGTCGCTGCTTGAGGAACAGCAACAGCCACGCGACGGAGGCTGCGGTGAACACGACGAAGACCGCGAGGATCACCCAGCTGTACAACGCGAGGACGAGAGCGAAGACGCCGAAGGTCAACAGCGAGAACGCGACGTCGAGCGAAGACGACATCAAGAACGACTTCACGCGGCGGTGGTCGCCGATGCGTTGCATGATGTCGCCGGCTGTGCGGCTCTCGAAGAACGGCAGCGGCAGGCGCAGCAGCTTGCCCAGGAAATCGCGGATCATCGCGATGCTGACGCGCGAGCCGATGTGCAGGAGCAGCCAGCTGCGGATCATGTCCGCCGAGGTCTGGCTCACCGACATCATGAGCTGGGCCACGAGCAGGATGTAGATGAACGGCAAGTCGCGATTGCCGATGCCTTGATCGACGACGGCCTGCGCGAGGAAGGGGAAGATCAGCTCGAGGACGAGCCCGACCGTCATCCCCAAGAGAACCTGGATCAGCAGGCGCTTGTGCGGCTTGAGGTAGGTTGCGAAGAACGTGAGGCCCTTGCGCGCCCCTTGTTGCTCGTCGAGCGGTTCCTCACCCGTCTCGTGCAAGGCGGGCGTCGGCTCGAGGAGCATGTAGATGCCCTGCGAGTCCTCGTTGAACGCGCTGTCGGGGGGCGCGCTGGCGCGCAGGAATTCCGCGTGCGAGCAGTCGATCAAGCCGTAGGCCGGATCGGCGATGCGCACCTTCTTGCGCGTGATCTCGTACACGACGACGAAGTGGTCGTTCTGCCAATGCGCGATGCAGGGCAGTGGCGCTTCCTCGCGCAGGCGGCGGAAACTGAGCTTCACCGCCAGGGCTCGCATGCCGACCTGCTCGGCTGCTTCGCCGATACCCAGCAGGTTCACCCCGCCCTTGCCGATCTGGCACAGCTCGCGCAGGCGCTCCTGGGATATATCCCGCCCGTAATGCGCGCAGATCATCCGCAGTGCAGCCGGGCCGCAGTCCATCGCATCGAGCTGCGGGTGGAACGGAAAACGTTTCCTCATCCCGACCTCGCAATTGCGGACGCAGTGCAGCGACCGACCGCGCAGTGGCTGCTAGGGGGCGTCAGCAAGCTCGCGGCCGGCGCACGCACCGAGATTCCTCCGGCGACGGGCGCCGAGGACGAGCGATGTGTGGGCAGGATCATACACCTCAAACATATTCGCGTTCTGAACGCGGGGACGGACTGCAGCGCCGGTGTGCACGTAGAAAAAAAAACAGGGAGCCCGTGACGGGCTCCCTGCTGTGCCGGCGTGCGTCACACGTCCGCGTGCGAGGCACACGAGCGTATGCGTGCCGAGTCCGATCAGCACTTCGGCGGGGGCGGGCACCAGCAGCTGTTGCCGCCCGAGTTCGAGCCGCTGCTGCCGCTCTTCGACTTCTTGCTCTTTTTGCTCTTCTTCGACTTGCTCTTGTTCGAGCCGCTGCCGCTTCCGCCGCCGCCCTTCTTGTTCTTGCCGCCGGTGATGGCGACGGGGGCGTTGATGGCGTCGGTCGCAAAGCGTTCCAGGATGCTCTTCTTCATCATGATGAATGTCTCAGTAGTGGAGTTGCGGGATACAAGAGTGCAGCTCGTGCTGCCCGCCCCACTGTATTTGGGCATTCCTATACGTCAACCGGTGGCCGGCGGTTCCTTGAATCTAACGGGCCTGTTTGGTGCCCGGGAGGCCCTCGCAGGACCTCCGCGGCCTCTACGGCCCGGGATCCGGCGAATTCCGCTCGCAACGGTGCGGTGCTGCCGGCTGAAAGAGGAGTCCCGACTACACTGCCCCGATCATGCGCGAGTACGACCCGCGAGCCGGAGATGTCCCGCGCAACCCGGGCGCGGCACGCTGCTCGCGCTGCGGCATGCACGTGCACGCGTGTCTGTGTGACGAACTCCGTCCGCGGGAGGTCGCTACACGCGTCGTCGTGCTGCGCCACCGCAAGGAAGCGCACAAGACGACGAACACCGGGAGACTGGTGCCGTTGATGCTCGCGGGCTCCGAACTGCGCGCGTTCGGTGAACGGCACGATGTGCTCAGCGCGTCGAACTTGATCGATCCGGCGCGCAACACGCTGTTGCTCTACCCGGGCAAGAATTCGCGGGAGCTCTGCGCCGCCGACGCTGCTCGCAGCCCGGTGAAGCTGATCGTGCCCGACGCGAACTGGCGGCGCGCGTTCAAGCTGACGACCCGCGAGCCGGCCCTCGCCGCGCTGCCGCGTGTGCATCTGCCCGAGGGCGCGCCGTCGATCTACCGGCTGCGGCGACACACGGATCCGCGCTTTCTGGCGACCTTCGAAGCGGTGGCGCGGGCGCTCGGAATCCTGGAAGGCGCGGAAGTCGAAGCGCACCTCATGCGCGTCTTCGCACTGATGGTCGAGCGCACGCTGCACTCGCGCGGACGCTTCACCAGGCATCATCCGCTCGATTTGATCGCCCTCGATCGCAGCGTGCATCGCCCTTCCAACTCGGGCACGACTGCCTGATCGGCTACAGTGACATCATGAACAATTCCCAGGTCGCCCTCGTGACCGCCGCCGGCAGCGGCATCGGGGCCGCCGTCGCGCGCAAGCTGGCCGCCGACGGGTACGCGGTCGCGATCCTGTCTTCGTCCGGCAAGGGCGCGGCGCTGGCCGAGGAATTGGGCGGTCTGGGCGTGACCGGCTCGAATCTGGAAAGCGCAGATCTCGCGCGGCTCGTCGAGGCTGCGGTCGCGCGCTGGGGCCGCATCGATGTCGTCGTCAACAGCGCCGGGCACGGGCCGAAGGGTCCGATCCTCGAGATCAGCGCGGACGACTGGCATCGCGGACTCGACGTCTACCTGCTCAACGTCGTGCGCGTGACACAGCTCGTCGCTCCGCACATGCTGAGGCAGGGGCGCGGTTCGATCGTCAATATCTCGACCTACGCCGCATTCGAACCCGAAGCGCAGTTCCCGACCTCCGGCGTGTTTCGCGCAGCACTCGCGGCCTTCACCAAGTTGTTCGCGGACAAGTACGCTTCCGCGGCGATCCGGATGAACAACGTCCTCCCGGGCTTCATCGACAGCCTGAGCGAGGTTGAGGACCGGCGCCGCCGGATTCCTATGGGCCGCTACGGCACGACCGCCGAGGTCGCCGAACTCGTCGCCTTTCTCGCTTCGGAGCGCGCGAGCTACATCACCGGCCAGAATATTCGCGTCGACGGTGGGCTCACGCGCAGCGTGTGAGGCGGGGGCATCGCGCCCCGACCCCTGATCGACGCACCACGATCGCGCGCCGTCCCGTCACTGCACGACCACCATGTCGAACGGTTCACCGCCGACGGGGATGAAGCCCGACGACTGCTGGTGATTGTCGGCGTCGAAGATCAGCACTCCGCCCGAGGGATTCGAGCCCTGCGGGATGGGATAGAAGATCTGGCGACGGACGCGGTCGTAGGCGATCGAATCGAGTCGGCCGTTGGTCGACACGTGCAACTCGGCGATCTGTCCCATCCGATCGAACACGCGCAGGTGTGTCGACGCGACGATCGACGTATGCGCGATGGCGAAGCCCTTGTTGTCGTCGATCATCACGAACGGGCCGATGTCGGCGCCGAAGTTGAACTCACGGATCACGAAACCGATCGATTGTCCGAGGTTGAGATCGACCTCCTCGATTCCGGTGTTGACCCAGCCGCCCCAATCACCGTCGACGCCCGGCGCAGACACCCACAGCTTGTTGCCCGCCGCATTGGTCTGCATGTGGTAATCGGGGCGCACGCCCTGCAAATCGATCACGCTCTCGAGGATCACCGGCGGGTCCGGATTGAAGCCCGGCGCGAGGACCGCGAGCTTGGCGCCGTAGTAGGTGAACGTGTTGCGGTCGAAGCGCTGCATCTGCACGTAGACCTTCTGGCCGACGGCGATCATCATCGAAAGATCGGGAAAGCCGTCGGGGTCCGAGTACTGCGCCAGGCTCTGGCCCGGGACAATGACGTCGCTGTAGGTGTCGAGCCACCACAGATGCTTGCTGTCGTAGTCCGAGATCAGCGCCATGCGCGGGCCGACCATCAAGAGATCGCGCGGAGCCTTCACCTTCTCGATGTGGATCTGCTGGAGCAGTTTCAGACTGGGGAGAGCGCGGATCTGGACAATGCGCTTGTGACGGCCCAACACGTACAACTGGCCGTTGAACACGTGCACGATGGCGTCATGGCTCGATCTCGCGGCCGCCGGAGTGGACGGAAACGGAGAAGCGGTTTCGACGACCGACAAAACGCCGTCCGCCTGGCCGACGTTCGTGGCGACGATCACCTGGTGGGACGGATGGATCTGCGCGTTGGCGATCTGGCAGCAGATGGCCAAGGTGAACGCGAGGAGGAGCGGAAGGTTGCGCATGATTCGTTCCTGGTCAGGGGCCGAGTGTCGCGAATGTCGTCTGGCGGGACGACCTGGGCGCGCACGCGGATTCGTCGTGGGCGGTCTGCATGCGCATCCTAGGAGGTCGGTTGGAAACGCGCTACGCGTGGCTGGGTCGAACCCGCGACAGCGACAGCGCGCCCGGCGGCATCACTGTGCAAAACGCAGCGGGACGCGCTCGGCGGCATCGATGCGTGCGCAGAACTGTGCGAAGGCATCGTACTCCTCGGCCGGGATGATGAACGGAGCCAGCGACAGCTTGCGCGTCAGAGTCAAGCGCCCGTCGTCTTCCGTGTCGAGCGTGAGCTCGTACGTGCAGCCGTGGAAGCTCTCGGAAGTGCGCGGCGGAGCCTCGACCAGACTCATTCCGGCGGGCAGCGTGATGTGCACCTTGGAGTTCATGCTGAAGGGCACCGCGAAGAAGTAGGGGAACTGGCGTCGGCCTTCGCCCCCCGCGAGCGCCGGCGTCAAATTCGACGGCGGCATCGGCAAACGGGTCGTCCATCCGGCGTCGGTCTGGTCCAGGAACTTGCGCACGCGACCGCGCCCGACGAATGCCAGGGGCTCATCGGTATCGATGCCGGGGGACTCGAACTCGACCAACTCAAACCCCGGCAGGAACGCACCGAACATGCGCGCGGCGTCCGTCTTGCGCTTGGATTCGGGCAATTCGCGAAAGCGATCCTTGTTCGCGTACCCGAGGTTTCCAGTGGTGTCCGGACGCAGGCCTGCTTGCGCAGAACCGTCGCTCGAGACCGTGAGGTCGAACGTCAAATTCAGCCCCGGACCGTTCTCCGGCGTCACCTCCGGCAGGTGCACCAGTCCACGCTTCGTGAGCACTTCGGCGCGCGACGCGTTGCCCAGGATCTTGCCGTACGGCAGCGCACGCAGCTGGGTGTCGCACCAGGCCCAAGCTCCGTCCTTGGGCTTGACGAGCACCAGCAGTCGCCGGGCCCAGCGATCGACCGACGGGAACGGATCGTCACGGTCGGGATCGGATTCAGGCGCAATGTCGCGCGACCAACACAGTTCGTGATCGATGCCGGCCGCCTGCAGGAGGCTTGCATACAAGAAGGCCGAGTTGCCGGCCTCACTGAGCAACGTCGCAGTGGCCGCGAGTGCGCTGTTCGTATTGGGTTTCGTGACCGTGCGCCGCACAGCGTCGTAGAGTGCGATCGCGCGTGCCTCTTCACCGCTGACCCCCGTCGTCGTGCGTTCCGCGAAGGCGCGGATCTCCGGAGTGACGCGCGTCCCGAGGCGTGCCTGCTCGAATAATCTCCATTGCGCTTCCGCGATCACGTCGGAATGCCGACCGAATTGCACCCAGGGTGCAATCCGCCTCAACGGCGGGATGCCAGGTTCGTGCTGCAGGCGATCGCGATCGCGCGTTTCGAACACATGGATTTCCTCGTCGCCGTCGAGCAGGACTTCGTGCGTGCCGTCGAATTCATGTTGCACGAGGTCGTAAGCGTGCCCACGCGGCAGGATCACGACGAAACGACTCAGGTAGAACGGCTCCGCAAGCGATTCGAATGTCCACGAGTGAAGCACCCGCAGGCCTTCTTCCCCCGCGCTCGTCGTGTTGCGGTACGCGCGCTCGATGAAGTCACCGGGCTTGAGCCCGGGCATGACGTATTCGCCTTCGACATCGACGGGTTCGAGTTCGCTACCGTCGTCGCCTTTGATCGTGACGAGCTTCTCGACATCTCCGTGAATCTGCTGCGTTCCCTCGCGCTTGCATCCTTCGAGGTCCTTGACCTGCACGATCTCGTGGGTGAGTTGCACGGTCGACCCGTCCTTGAACACGCGCACGACCTGACTGTCGAGCACGCGCACGACCGAGTCCTTCCAGCGGTCCCGCGGGTAGTTCGCGAGTACTGCGGAGCGATCGGCACGCCAACGCGCGAACAGTTCCTCGGTCCTGTCCGGCAGGCCCAAGGCCAGCGCTCGCTGCCGCGCGCCCGAAGAAGACGGATCCAAAGACAGCGCCTGCTCGACGAATGCCAGCGCGCGCTGCGGGTCTCCGCGACGCAGAGCGATGTCTCCCCGACTCAGCAGCGCGCCAATCCCGCGCGGATACATCTCGGACAAGCGCGCGTACTCGGCATCGGCCTCGTCGAAGCGTTCACGCGCCCAACAGAAATCGGCCAGATTCTGCGTGTAACGGCGCCCGCCCGCACGCATTCGCGCCTCACGCAGCGCGTCCAGCGCCCCGCTGCTGTCGCCCGCCGACGCACGCTCCTGCGACAGCGTCGCCAGATCCTCGGCATCCGCCCCGCGCGCCTCGATGCGTTGCATTCGCAACGCGACAGCGCGCTGGTGCAACCCGTCAGACGTGGCGTCCTCGATCACCGCTTCGAGCACGCTGCCGGCGTGAGGTGCGAGCGTGAGCGCTGCATCGAGTGCCGATTGGGCTTGAAAGTGCATCTCCAGTCCCGGGAAGACGCGTGCCAGTTGGAGCAGAGGTTCGGGTGAAACAGGGAACAACTCACGTGCGCGTTCCAGTCTGGCGAGCGCTTCCTCTTCGTGGTCTTCGAGTGCCTCAGTGCGCGCGATGTGCATCTCAACATCCAGACTTTCGCCGCGTGCGCTCAGGGCCTTGAAGAGCGTGCGCGCCGCTGATCGTCGCCAGACTTCGGGCAGGTAAGGTGCGTCGTTCAGGTACCGCGCGTACAGCGAGTCGAGTGCGAAATCACCATCGGCGGCTGCCGCCGCGCGTCGCAGGTACTCCAAGCCTGCGATGGGGCGCGAATCGTACGCGAGGCAGACGCCCAGCAAGGCCATGGATTGGGCACTCATGGGCGTGCTCAGCTCGCGCTCGAGGCGCTTCTGGAGCGACTCGATCTGCGGCGGCCGGCCGATCGGGCCGGTACCGAGTCGATGCGAGTCGCGCGCCAGATCCGCCGACGTCAGCGGCTCCAGTTCGAGAGTGCGTCCCGCGCAAGCAGATCCGTCGTCGACATCGGGCACGAGCACGCGCACACCGAACACGGGATAGGTGTCCGGACGGCACCAGATCAACACGCGATTGCGCCCGGCGCGCAACACCGTGTTCACGAGGATGGCGGGATCGATCTCCTCTATGACCGGGTCAACGCGCACAGGCGCGTCGCCGTTGACCGCGTAGATCCAACTCGGATCGGAGGCCACGCTGCGCCACGGGCGCTCGGCGGACATCAGGTAGGGCATCACGTTCTGCGCCCACGATCCGCGCGAGAGGATCTCGACGGCTGCGGGTCGCTCCGTCTTCGAATCGAATTCGAAAGCGAGGAGTGCCCAGCCTTCGAGCGGGTAGACCCAATCACTGGGAGCGAGATCACCGCGCAGGTTGCCGCGGGATGCTGTACGCCACTCGATGGGCACACCGCGCAATCCGATGTGCGAGCCGTCGAATCCGGGGTC
The DNA here is from genome assembly GCA_016795245.1 of Planctomycetota bacterium. GTDB lineage: Bacteria > Planctomycetota > UBA1135 > UBA1135 > JAEUIA01. The sequence continues at coordinate 16,791 of JAEUIA010000076.1, forward strand.
CACGAACAAGTTCACGCCGTTCTGGACCGGCTCCGGCCCGGGGAGCGGAGCCAGGATTCGGATGGCGCTCACGAAGTCGGGGAATTGGTCCGTGCGCTGCGCTCGCTCGAGCGCGGAATGATCCATGTGGGCCAGACGGTGATCGCGCAGCATCGAGTACAGCCGTTGGCGTGCGCGGGCCTTGAGGCTGTTCGCGGCCGCGAGGCGCTCGAGCGCCGATAGGAACGCGCGCGGCTCGCGCATTTCGCCGGCGCGCACCGAGAGTATCAGCAATGCCGCTTCGTCCAACGCTTCTGCAGAATCGTGCGGTTGAAGTAGAAGATCGACGACACGCGTCAGCCATGCGTCCGCGTCGCCGCGCGCCAGGTCGTCCGACGCGACCAGTTCATGGATGAGCGAGTCGCGGTGCGAGCGTGTCGCCTGAAGTGTCGTCGCAGGCTGGACGGTGGCCGTCTGAACAGCCGCGACGCGTGTCGCGGGCAAGAGCAGCGAGCCGAGGGCCAACAGTGTCGTGAACCAGGTCGAGGGATGGATCATGTCAGGCACCTCAGCGTCCGCCCTTGTCGGTTGTGCGCGTCTGCAGCCGCACCGTGCGCTGCTCTGCTTGCTCGATTCGCCGCATGGCATCCTGGAAATCGCCGTATTGCGCGGCCGGGATGCGGCGTTGCACGAGCTCGAAGCGGCGCTGGATCGTGATCATGTCTTCGTCTTGACGCACTTCTTGGGAGTAGGAGAGGAGCCCGGGCGCCGTGACTTCGACGCGCGGGGGTAGATCGGTCACGCGCATCGTGGACGGGATGCGGTACGAAATCGTGATGTCATGTGCGAAAGGTCGGTCGAGCACGAGATCTCGAGTCCGCTCCTCGCGCGACAACACGGCGATGCCTTCCAGCCCCAATGGATCGAATGACATGCGCAAGCTCGCGCCGCCGGTCTCACGCGCCCACAGTTTGCGCGCGCTGAAGTGCGATTCGAGTCTGGCCGGAACACCGATGTCCTCGAGATCGCTCGTGTGGACTTCGCGCACCACGACTTCCGAGAACGCGCCGCGCAGGGCGCCGGCAAGGCGCTTCTGGATGTCACCCGTCTCGCCACCGTACTGCGTCCGCAATCCGACACCGAAGGCCCCGTTCGACTCGTCGACGAGGCGCACGCTGCCGTCTCCGGTCTCGTCCAGCGTCACGTCGTAGCGACGCGTGAACTGGTTCTCCTGCGGCGGAGCGTAGGGGATGTAGGCCAGCTCAGCCTTGCCGTCGTCGACGTGCAACACATGCGCACCCTGGTCGTCGGCGCGCAGGTAATCGATCGGATTGAGGTCGGCTGTGCAGTCCAGGTACAGACCCGGTCGATCAGCCGTCGCCGGTGCGTAGGCGATGCAGTGATTGAAGTGCTCGACCAACGCCACTTCGAGCGGTTCAATCGAGCGCGCGTACTCGGCCTTGATCAGCACCGGATGGGCTGCGACACCGATCTCTGACAGCATCTGACAGAGGAGGATCGACTTGTCTTTGCAGTCGCCGAAGCGACGTTCGAAGATGACCGGTGCACTGAACGGCTCGTAGCCGTGTGTACCGAACGGCCACGAGTTGTAGCGGATCTCCTGCCCGGCGAAGCGCACGAGCGCGCGGATCTTCTCGATCTCGCTCGCCTTGTCGGCGGTGAGCTCCTGCACTTTGGCCTTCATCTCCGGCGAAGTGACGAATTCCTTCTCGATGAAGTTCCACCACCAGGTCGCGAACGCCTGCCAATTCTCGTAGGTCGTGACATCCACGTGCGGGGCGAATTCGCTGCGCGCGGGCATCTGCGGCTCGGGCCGGGGACGCGGGAGGTCGAGCGTGACGTAGCGCCTCACCGTGCGACCCTTCGAGTCCGTCGTCGTGCTCTCTTCGATGCGCTCGGGCTGGTGAGTATCCAAGTACAACTGCACATCGGGATCGGTCACGAGCACCAGCTCGGAACGCAGGGTCGGTGCCAACGAATCGGGGTAGTCGGGATAGAACTCGTGCCGCAGACCGAAATAGTTGCCGAACACGCTCGGCACGCTCTCGTCGACGCGGTACTCGACGTCGACCAGGTCGCCCACGGCGAGCGGCGGCAGGTCGTACACGCGCGCGAAGCCGCGGCTCGTGAACTCGTCGGCGCGACGCGGGGCCGGCGCCGGCTCCACGCGGCCGTCGGCGCGCAAGATGCGCATGTTGACTACGGACAGCGTCGCGCCCGGTGCACGGAACAGAACGTAGTGATCGAGTGACTTGGCGCCGCCGGGGTTCTGCACACGCCACAAGATGTGCTCGTAGCTGGACGAGGTACCGTCGCGGTTGACAGCCCACACGCAGGTGCGATCGAGCACCGCGAGCGGTTCGTTCTGGTCGGACGACGCCGTGATCCGTGCCGCGAGTTCGCGCGCGTCCCAGGTGTAGGGCGCTTCGAAGCGCTCCTCGCGCTCGTCGGCCAGATATTCGCGCTGACGGCGGATCTTGTCGCGGCCGGGGTCGATGCGCACGATCTCGGCGAGACGCGCATCGCTTGTCTGCATGTCTCCTGCGCGCTGGTCCAAGCGGGCGAGGGACAGCAGGACATCCGTGTCCTCGGGCGCGATGCGCAGCGCGCGCTCCAGGAAATCTCGCGCGTGCGAGAAGTCTTTGGCCTTCTCGCACCCCCTCGCAGCGTTGTAGAGCAAGGCCACGGAAGACGGGTCGGCACGCACGGCGGCCTCAGCCACCCGCACGAGTTCTCGAACGTCGTTGCGCTCGACGAGCAGGTCGCAGAGGTGGCCGTATGTGTCGCCGTGCGTGCGCCGGATCGAGAATCCACGCTGCAGCGTTGCGATCGCGTCCGCGGGATTGCCGCGCAAGTGGAGCGCATCGGCGCGCTCGCGCGTCCCCGCATCGGTCCACGCGAACTCGCTCGAACGCAGGCGGCGTGCGTCCAATGGGTCGGCTTCCGCCGGCCGCTCCAGATCGTGCAGCACGTACGCTCGCAGCTCGAGTACGTCCGGATCATCGGGCGCCGCAGCGAGAGCTTCCCGCGTGAGCGCATCCGCGCGCGCGAGGATGGGATTCAGGTCCAGGGAGAAGCGGGCCAGATCCAAACGTGCCGCCACATGTGTCGCGTCGCGCGCCACGACAGCCTTGAGCGGCGTGATCCACGAGTTCACTTCCATCTCTGCGCGGCTCGTGCTGCTGTCGGGGGCGTTGGCCATGGCCTGGAGGTACAGCGTGTCGATGTCGTCACCGTCCTGCGCCAAGGCCTTGGTGATCGCCTTGCGCGCACTCGGCTGCGCCTTGTCGTCCGGGTGCACGAGCATGTGGTACAGGGTCAGGAGCCGTGCAGCGTCCGGATCGCCTTGAGCGCGGTCGTCGAGGATCTGTCGCGCGCCGCGCGGCAAAGCGCTCTGGGCTTTTCGCCCGACGAGGGGCTGGTCGATTTCGCGCGCGGAGTTCGTCTCCAGGATCAACGGACTTCCGTCGAGCGCCGTGAAGCGCGCGGCGACTTGCCACTGGTGCTCGTCTTCGATGCAACTCTTGATCACGATGCGGTTCCAGCCCGGCTGCAAGGCGATGACCACGCGGTCCTGGTCGTCCGCGAAAGGGCGGTGCAGTTTGCGCGCCAGCACTTCGAGCCCGTTGACGAACACCTTGAGCGAGCCGTTCGAAGACAGGTTCAGCACGCACTCGAGCTCCGCTGTGCTTCTCACGGCGGTCGTCAGGTAAGCGAGCCCTTGCTGGGACGGGCGCAGCATTTCGTCCAAATGCAGCCGCCCGAGGGGATCGTCAGGTACTGGATTGTCACGCCACGCGACTTCTCGCGCCTTGCCCTTGTAGCGTGCGCCGAAATCGATCGACGTTTCGGGCGGGTTCTTGGCGCTGAATCCCTTGCCGCGCTCGTTGTCGAAGGGTCCGACGACCCGCCAGTCGGTGACGTAGCCGAGGGAACGCGAAAGCGCGAAAGCCTCGTCGCAACGCCCAAGATTGCGCAAGCACTCGGCCTGCAGTGTCGCGAGGGCAGCGCTCACGTCGGCGGGCCAGTGAATCGAGGGCGCGATGCGTTCGAGCACCTCTGCGGTGTCGCGCCATCGATCACGGAGTTCTACGAGGTGGCGCCATTGAAGCACTGCGAGGTAGAGATCCACGCCATCCAGTTCGTCGAGCGGGCCCGCCGATGCACCGGCGGTGTCGGCGAGCGGCTTGCCGTTCGTGACCTGCGTTCCGGCGACCAGCCCTTGCGCCCGACCGAGCAGTTCGCTCGCGATCAACGTCCGCGCCGCTCGTGTCTGCCCGCGCGATTCGAGCGCGAAGGCGCGCAGAGTCAAACGCGGAGACCAAGGCGTGGGAACGATGTCGTCCGCCGCGGGCAACGGCGGCGTGTGCTCGACGGCGGGGGCTCGCTCTGGACTGGAACTCGGCGTCGACGCACATGAGCCGACGAAATAGAACGCCGTCAACAGGACGGTGAAGGCAACGATGCGTCTCACTCTTGACCTTATCTGCGGGCGGCCTGCATCGGAGCCCATGCCGCCGTGCCGTTTCCCGCCAAGCGCGAGCAGGCTAATGAAACCGCGAGCGACCTCCAAGCTCGGCGGTGTCGCCGTCGTGCGCGACCATCGAGAGCGTGCGCGAATCTGCTGCACTATCCGGTAGCCAGGGTCCTCAGCATCAGCCCGCACAACCACGCGCCGTACGTTCCCAGCGCATACCCGAGCACGGCCATCATCACGCCTACCGGCGCGAGCATCGGGTGGAAGGCGGAGGCGACGACCGGTGCGGACGCCGCGCCGCCGATGTTGGCCTGGCTGCCGACGGCGACGAAGAAGAACGGGGCCTTGATGAGCTTGCCGACGAGAAGCATCAATCCGGCGTGGCAGGCGATCCAGACCAATCCGACGAGGAACAACTCGGGACGTTCCTTGACGGACATCAGGTTCATCTTCATCCCGATCGTCGCAACCAGGATGTACAAGAACACCGACCCCACCCGCGACGCACCGACGCTCTCGAGCTTGCGTGCAGGCGTGAGTGACAAGAGCACGCCGAGCGTGGTCGCGATCACGATCAACCAGAAAAAGCCGCTGGTCAGGCTGAATTTCGACAGTCCCGGGTAGTGGGTCTCGATGAAGGGCGCGATGTGGTCCGCGCCCAGATGCGCGATCGCCGTGACGCCGAGTCCGACGGCGAGGATCGCGAAGTAGTCACGTGTGGTCGGAATGCGCGCGTGCTCTGCCTGGTACGACTCGACCTTCTCCTTCAAGGCTTCGATCGCCGACGTGTCCGCACCGGTGTAGCGGTCGATGCGCGCCGCGATGCCCGAGCCGTAGAGCAGGAACGCCATCCAGATGTTCGCGACGATCACGTCGACGGCCACCCAAGTCGCGAAGACCTCGTCGCCGACGCCGAAGACCTCTTTCATCGCAGCTTGATTGGCGCCGCCGCCGATCCAACTGCCGGCGACGGTGGTCATTCCGCGCCAGACCGCATCGGGCCCGGTGCCGCCGACGGTTTCCGGCCAGACCTGCTGGAACAAGAGGTAGACGAGCGGCCCGCCGACCACGACTCCGAAGGTCCCGGTCAAGAACATCACGAGGATCTTCGGCCCCAGGCGCCAGATCGCCTTCAAGTCGAGGCTCAACGTCAACAGCACGAGGCTCGCGGGCAGCAAGTAGCGCGATGCGATGAAGTACAGCTGCGAGGATTCGCCGTCGATCACGCCCAGCGTCCCGAGCACGCCCGGCACGAAGTAGCACAGGAGGAGCGCCGGGACGAAACGGTAGAACGCGCTGAAGATGCGCAGCTTGCTCTGGCTCGTGATGAATACGGCCGCGAGGACGACGACGAGGATGCCGAGCACGACGGCGTCGTTTGTGACGAGCGGCGCGGATTCAGGCATGGTGCGAGTGACGAGACCGAGTGCGGCGAAGATCATCTCCAGGATCGTATCCGACCGACGCGCTCGATCTCATGCTCAAGCCGGGATCGTCGCAACCATTCGCGGCGATTTTGCGCAGAGTGCCGTCCAAGCCCGTTCGATGGCGTGAGCGCGCTGCCCAAAGCGCAGAAACGCCTGCCCGATGCGTCGCGGGCTCGATCTGCAGACTCGCCGATCAGACTGGCCGCATCCTGTCGCAATCGACGCGGCGCCAAGCTGTCGAAACGCTTCCGCGGTCGCGCTGCGCGCCACTAGAAGGGGGCTAGCCGGCCTGGCTGCCCGTTGCACGCGCATACAGGATCGCCACCGTCGCGACGTAGATGACGGCCATCAGCGCGCTCGAAGGCTCCACCAGCGCGAAACGCCGCCGCGCGCGGTACGAGATCGCGCTCAAACCGACGGCCATCAAGAGCATCGACGCCAACCCGCCGATCGCATGGTCGCTGCTCAGCGCCGCGAAAATCGACGCATCGCCGTGCACGACGTCGAGCGCGATGAACACCGCCATGTTGAACGCGTTCGAACCGAATAGATTCCCGACGGCCAGGTCATAGGCGCCGAGGCGCACAGCAGTGAAGCTGGCGACGAGTTCCGGGAGCGACGTCGCGAGGCCGACCAGCAGCGTGCCGACGAATGTAGATCCAAGGCCGGTCGCGTGCGCGATGCCTTCAGCCGAGCGTGCGAACGGCGGCGCGACGAAGAAGATCGTGACGGCGGCGACCGCGAAAACCCAGCAGCCGGTGCGCAGACTCCAGACCTGTTCGGCGCTGGGCGGCGCCGCGCTGGGCGTCTGGTTGTCGCGGTACACGGCGAACGAGCCGCCGAGGAACACGATCGCGAGCACCCACGATCCGATGGAGACCCCTGCGAACGTCGTCGCGTCGCGCAAGAGCAAAGCCATGGTCGCGATCGCGACGAGCCCCACGGCGAGGCTCGATGTGAGTGCGTGGCCGCCGCTCGCGTGCTGCAGGACCTGACGTTTCGGGAGCGCGAGATCGACGAGCGCCAGGATCAACATGTTCGCCATGCACGATCCGAACAGGTCGCCCGCCGCGAGGTCGATCGCGCCGATGCGCACGGCTGCGATGTCGGTCATCAACTCCGGCAGCGACGTGGCGGCCGCGAGCAGGACCGTCCCGACCCACACGCGGCCCAAGCGCGTGTGCTCCGCGATCGCATCCGCGGCGCGCGCGAGCAGCGAGCCGGCCACGACCAGCAGCACTCCGGCGCCCAGAAAAATCCAGATGTCGTTGGTCATGGTCCGTCGTGCTCCACGACGGCTGCCGTTCGCGCGCGACCTTGCATCCACACAGAATGCCGTCGGAAGCCGCGGCTTTGAAGGCGGGGTTCGCCGGGATCGGCGACGGATCGCGAAAGGTGCGAGCCGTGAGGGGAAGTGACGTGAGAAGCCCTGTAAGCCGGATTCTGTCCCGCTTTCGCAGCGGCGGCCATTTCTCTGGGACCGACCTCGCGGCCGGCCTCGAACGATCTACCCGGAAGGTGCTCGGCGCGGGTCGTCGCCATCACCTTCCCTATTTGATCTTTCTCCGGGTGGGGTTTGCCCTGCCGGATGTGTCACCACATCCGCGGTGCGCTCTTACCGCACCATTTCACCCTTACCGACGACCCGAGAGCCGCCGGCGGTTTGTTTTCTGTGGCACTGTCCCTGAGCTCGCGCTCGGTTGCCGTTGACAACCACCCTGACCCGTGGAGTCCGGACTTTCCTCCCCGACTTCGCTGACTCGCAGCTTGTTCGGAGCGGCCGCCCGGGCTTCTCACGTCGCGCGCATCCTACCACAAGCTAAGCTCCTCCCGATGACTCCCGAAACACGCGAACCCTTCGTCACCTACCTCGAACTGCGCGAGTCCACGCCCGAAGGCGACGAGGGCGCCGGGCTTTCGCACACATCCAAGGGTCTCGTGTTGTTGCACGTGCTCGAAGTCGCGGCCTACGGCGAGCCGCGCGGCGCGATCACGTTCGTGCACGACGCAGGGGATCACGGCGGGCGCTACGTGGCGCTCGGTCAGGCGCTCGCGGCTGAAGGCTGGTCCGTCGCGCTTCCGGATTTGCGCGGACACGGGCGATCGGAAGGCGAGCGCGGCCACACGAACGGCGTGCGCGAGATCGTGCGCGACCTCGGCGATGTGCAGGATCACCTCGCGTACCGGCAGCCGGACGCACCCAAGGTGCTCGTCGGGCAAGGACTGGGCGCGCTGTGGGCCTTGGCATTCGCGTGCGAGCGACCGGACGGCATCGCGGCACTCGTGCTCGTCGCACCGCTCTTCGCGCCGCGGTTCGAACTTCCCGAGCGCGCCGGCGGTTTCAAGAAGTTGTTCTCGAAGGTCGGGCCGACTTCTCCAGGTCGCACGGGTTGGACGCCCGAGATGCGCACGAGTGCCGCCGCAGAGGCGCGCGCGCTGGCGAGCGACGAGCTCGCGCACGGCATCGTCACGCTGCGCGCTGGCGAAGAAGCGGCCGCGGCGGCGCAGCGTTGCGTGCCGAAGCTGGGCTCGCTGCCGATGCCGGTGCTGATCCTCGCCGGGGGCGCGGACAGCATCGCGAGCGCGGAAACGGTGCGCGGATTGAAGGCTGCGCGCCTCTCCGTCGAGGTGTTCGACGACTTGAAACACGACCTGTTCCACGAGTCTCGCTCGCACGACGTGATCGCGAGCTTGACGCGCTGGCTCGCGGCCACACTACCGCGCTGAACGCGGCTCGCCGGAGTCGATCCAGTCGCGCAAGAGCACCAGCGCGCTCCACGAGTCGCGCCGCGCCTTGCGCTCGTCGCCGTGCAGACCGGCTTCGCGCAACAGTTCTTCGGCGGCTTTGGTCGTCAAGCGTTCGTCGTACAAGACGATCTCGACCTTGGGCAGGTGCCGCGCGAGCCGTTCGGTGAACGCGCGCACATCTTGCGCGCGCCCGCCTTCCCGGCCCTCCGCGTCGTAGGGAAATCCGACCAGAAAGGTCGCGATCGTGCGCTCGTCGCACAGCTGCGCGATGTGCGTCAGCAATTCCTGACCCTGTCCGTCTCCGCGGTGCGGATCCAGCGCGAACACACCCAGTCGCAATGCATCCGTGACGGCGAAGCCTGTGCGCTTCGTGCCGTGGTCGATCGCCAGCACGCCGCCTTGCGGATGATCGGCGCGCGCGCTCACAAGTAGGCCGGGCCCTCGCGCTCCAGGCGTGTGACGATCTTCTTCACGTCCTGTGCGCGGTCCTTCTTGCACACGAGCAACGCATTACCGGCGCGCACCACGATCATGTCTTCGACGCCGAGCAACGCGATCAGCTCGCCGCGCTTGCCGTAGGCGACGCAATTCCTGGCTTCCTCGGCGAGCAGCGTCGCGCCGCCGGCGACACAATTGCCGTGGTCGTCCAGCGGCAGCGTCTCAGGCAGTGCGGGCCACGCGCCGACGTCACTCCAGGTGAAATCAGCAGGAATCACGCGCACCGAGAGCGCCTTTTCGAGCACGGCGACGTCGACCGAGACGGACGGCAGCGTCGGATAGATACGTACGATTCCGGCGTTGTCGCGCACGCTCTCCATCGCGCGCATCAAGTCGGGCACGCTGCGCCGCATCTCGGTCAAGATCGCTGTCGTCGTCCACACGAATATGCCCGAGTTCCACAGGAAGCGTCCCGCGGACAAAAATTGTTCGGCGCGCGCGCGATCCGGTTTCTCGACGAAGCGCTCGACGGCGTAGACGGTCAGCGAGCCGTGTTTTCCGACGGCGTTCTTCTGCTCGATGTAGCCGTAACCGGTGGCCGGGAACGTCGGGCGGATGCCGAAGGTCACGAGAGCGCCGCTCGTGCGCGCCTCTTCGGCGGCGGCTTGCAGGGTCTTGCGAAAGCGCGCGGCCGGCCCGATCACGTGGTCGGCTGGGAAGATCGCGTGCACGGCGCCGGGAGAGCGACGTTCGATCTCGAGCGCGGCCCACGCGACGCAAGGTGCGGTGTTGCGGCCGATGGGTTCAGCGAGGATGTTCTCAGGCGGGAGGTTGCGCAGGGCCTTGCGCACGAGCGTGACGTGCTCCTCGCCGGCGATCACGAGGCGACGCTCGGGGGGAACCAGCTTGCCGAGGCGCGCCGCCGTCTCGGCGATCAGGCTGCGCTTGCCGCCGACGGCGAGGAATTGCTTGGGCTGCTTCTTGCGACTCGCTGGCCAGAAACGAGTGCCTGAGCCTCCGGCGAGGATCACGGCGTAGAGGTCGGGGGTGGTCATGCATGCAGTCTAAGTACGGAGCCAGAGCAATTCTTCCCTGATTCGACGGCGTCAAGAGCGCGACAACAGGGGATCTGTCGCAGGCGCGGGGCTTGGGATGGAAACACGCCTCGCCACCGCCAAGGCTTGGATTTTCGAGCCGGCGGAAGCACGACAGGACGACCGTCGGAGCGAAGTCTCATTCGCTGCGGTCGAGTGTGCAGGGGATAACCGGCTGAGCCCAGGGCGCACAACATCGGCCACAATTCGCGGCACACCCACGCCCTGCAACACTTGCAGTCCGACACCGACCCCTGCCCCTCAACGCTTCCAGTCTGACACCGAACCCAACCCTTCAACGTTTCCAGTCCGACATCGAACACGCCCCTCAACACTTCCAGACCGACACCGAACCCAACCCAAGTTCGCTTCCAGTCCGACACCGAACGCACCCCACC
>JAEUIA010000094.1 GCA_016795245.1 Planctomycetota bacterium
TGCCGTCGGGACGCTTTTCGAAGGCGTTGAGTGTCCGCCGGAGCGCAAATCCGCCGCCTCAACGGCGAAACACCTGGGACTCGCAGTCATGCGCCGCGTCCGGGGAGAAAACGATCAAGCTGGTGAGAGATCCGGGCTAGAACGTGACTCAGGGAATAGGGGACAGGGGACAGGGGACATTCAGCAAGACTTGGGTAAGACAGCTGAGCCTATACCCGCCAACTGAGCCAGCACGAATGTCGGTTCCTGGGTAGTTGAGCCCTCTCCGTGGAATCCCGGCCTCCCCTACCAGCCGCGGCGGGCGCGCGTTGTCGGTGAGCGACGAAATCAACCCATGCTGCCGCTCGAGACGGTGATCAGCACGCAGCAGACGACCGCTGCAAAAGTCAATAGGACCACGCTGGCTGCAAGGACGAGGACCTTGCCCCAGGTCTGCCGCCAACGCGCGATACCCACGATGATCGCAAGGATCGCGGCAACGAGGATCAGCCCGACGACGAGAGAAAACGTCGGCACGGCAAGGAGCGCCACAATGGGATTGCAGTTTGTATGCATGGTCTCAGCGTGATCGTGGAGTCTGGTCTGTCCATGCTACATCGGTCTCGACAGACAACGCACGAATATGTCCGCCTGGAGGGGCGTGCGGGGGAGGCGCGGTTGTAGTCCTAGCGCCAGACCTCGATCCGTGCGCGAGAGTTTTTCGCGCTTCTCGTGAAAGGCTCTGGGAGGACCCGGACAGTCCTTGATGACACCTCCCCACCCATCACCGGACTCCACATGCGCACGACATCGACCCTCCTGGTATTCGTCACTTCCCTCGCAGCCTGCAACACGGCCTCACACGTTTCGAGCGACGCGCAGCCGAGCGCGTCCGTGGTCACCGCCAGCGGGAACATCCAATCCGCCGTCGACTCGTACCGTGCGCTGCTCGGGCCGGACAACGGCGGCACGCCGGTGGCGCACACAACCGGCAGGCGCGAGATCAACTGGGACAAGGTGCCCGACGACAAGGCGGCGCCGAATTTCCTCCCGGGGGATTTCTTCAATGCCACGGCCGCGCCGCGAGCGCGTGGTGCGCTGCTCTCGACGCCGGGGAAAGGACTGCAAGCAAGCGCCGCGAAGTCGAACGCTTCGGCCACTCCGGCGGCGTTCGGTCACATCAATGCGAGCTACTCGAAGATCTTCCGCACGTTCAGCGAAGAACGTCTGTTCTCGCCGATCGGGAGCAACGTCGTCGATCTCCAGTTCCGCGTCCCGGGCACGAACACGCCGGCGGTCGTGCGCGGCTTCGGCGCGGTGTACGCGGACGTCGACACCACGCACACGGCATTCGAGTACTTCGACATCCAGGGTCGTTCCCTCGGACGCTTCGCCGTCCCGATCGCGGACAACGGACTCAGCTTCCTCGGCGTCGCGTTCCCCGAACCCATCGTCGCCCGCGTGCGCATCGAGTACGGGACGGTGGCGCTGGGTCCCGACGATTCGCCGGAGAACGACGTCGCCGTGATGGACGATTTCATCTACGGCGAACCGCAGGCGGTGAACGCGAACTGCCCATGACGCCGGGGAGTGGTGACGACACGCGGCTCGATTGACAATGTGATCGTACGGCGGAAAACGGCCTCGTCTGCGCGGGTCTCGGACTGCTCGACGCCGATTGAGCGCGCGAGAGTGATCGACCCCGGGTGTCCGATCCCGGCACCACACCTGAGCACTCGAGGAGTGCGCGCTCGCCTGGCAGGTACGCGAAAGTCGGCGCGGGGCGCAGAGCCTGTACCAGCCTACTGAACCGGCGTGAATGTGACCCCATCGGCGCAAGGGCCGTTCGCGAACGGCACGATCGATGTCGAGTTCATCTACATCAACGGTGACAACTGCCTCGAGTTCAACCGCACACGGCGTCTCACACCGAACGACACGATCACCGTGACGACGCTGTTCGACAATCCGAACCAGGCGCGCGGCTACGCGTACGTGTTCGCCAAGAGCCCGATCACGGGTCAGGCTGTCAAATTCGACTTCCTCGCCGGCGACTCGTTCCAGATCAGTCCCGCCAACTCGGGTGGCCTCGACCTCCCCCCGATCGTGTTCCGTGCCTCGTCCGGGTTCATCCCCGGCGCCGCGACCGACGTCGACAACGACGGCGTGCGCGACTTGAACGGCAACGAATACGAGAAGGTCAGCGACAAGCTGCTGGTCCCGCGCCTCCTCTCGTATCAAGACGGTGACGGGGACGACGATGCCAGCTCCTTTCCCGAGCTGATCCTCATCGGCCTGACGGGTCAGACCTTCACGACCGTCGTCAACTTCCTGATCTACAACGACAACGAAGAGGTCTTCTCTTCCCAGTACGCATTCAAGTGCTGGGAGCGCGTCGGCCTGCAGAACATCAGC
>JAEUIA010000127.1 GCA_016795245.1 Planctomycetota bacterium
AGAGCCGCGCGCCGGCGCGCGGCTCTACGCCGGCGAAGATGCACCACACGAGCCTGGCTCGGTACGGTCAAACTCGGACGAGCGCCACCGCGCAAATCGCGAACACCGAGGTCAACAATGGGGCGGGGACAGGTGGGGTGAGTTCGGTGTCGGACTGGGAGCGTTGCGGGATCGGGCTTGGTGTCGGTCCCGAAGCGTTGCTGAACGTGCTTCGACGTCGGTTGCGCAGCGTTGTGGGGCGGAGTTCGGTGTCTGGGGCTGAACTCGTGACCGCCGAGCGACGACAATCTGCGCGCTCTGGTTGCGAATCAGTCGCCGAAGGTGGGCGGCGTGTACTGCGCGCACGGGTCGACGGCCTTGGCGTAGGGACTTGTCCAGCCGGTCGCAAAGTACGCCTCGAGTCGTTTGGGAACTGCGCCGCCCTGGACGATCAGGCCGACGTTGCGCGACTGGTAGAAGTAGTCGCGTTCCCAGTTGCTCGTTCCGATCCACGCATTGGTTCCGTCGACGACCATGTACTTGGAGTGGATCACGCGACCGTAGGAGACGTAGCCTTGTGACCATTGAGGGATGGTTACCAGCTTGACCTCGACGTTGGCGAGCGGCTCCAGGCTTTGCAGGCCTTCGATCGTGCCTTTGCGCATGCACCAGTCGGCCACGAGGAGTTGCACGGTTACTCCGCGCGCAGCCGCGCCGCGCAACGCGCCTTCGAGCTCGCCGAAGTACTCGTTGCGGCTGCTCATCTTGTAGGTCAAGAGCTGCAGGCGCACGCTCTGTTTGGCGTTCTCGATCAGCGAGATGAGTTGCGGTAGATCCCACGCGCTCGGATCCGGCAGCAGTCCGGCCGGGCTGGCGACAGGTGTGATGCGTGTCTCGGCGTCGCCTGCGCCCAGGGGGATCTGTGCAGTTCGCGCTCCCGATGCGTGCATCACATCGGCTGCTTTCGCGCCGCCCGCGATCGCCCAGTCCGCCTCGAAGATCGACTGCCAGACGGTCGTGGCTTCGGGGGAGCGCACGTAAACGCCCAGCTCCTGGATGTGCTCGAAGGAGCGCCAGTCGAAGTTCTGGCTGCCGATGTACGTCGAGCTGCTGTCGACGAGGAAGTACTTCGCGTGCAGGATGCCGCCCGTGAGCGCCTTGATGTCGTACAGGCGCACCTCGACGTTCTTCATCGCGCCGAGTTGCAGCAGCGTGTCGGGGTACGTGACCTGGAACTTCTTCTCGGCCAGGAAGCGCACCTTGACGCCGCGTGCGCCGGCGCGTTCGATGGCGCTGATGATCGCACCTAGCTTCGAGCCGGCCTTGTCGCTGGCGTAGAACTGAGCGAAGTCGAGCGTCTTCTGCGCGCCGTCGATCATCTCGCGCCACACGACATCGGCGTCGCGGATGTCGGCGTTGTCGAGCGACGTCTCGAGCGGGAAGCTCTCGACGAGTTCGATCGAAGGTGCTTGGGGCGCTAGCGCGAGGAGGAGTAGGAGTGCTGTCGAAATCATGAGTTCACCATGGCTCGCTTGTCGGCCTTCCATTCGATCAAGAGGAGCACCGCGCAGACCGCGAGGGCGACGAGTGCACTGGTCACGAACTTCATCGCCAGAATCGCCACGACTGTGAGGACGAGGCCGATGCCCAAGAGCTTGCCGGTCCAATCGATGTCAGCCTTGATCTCGTCCGGATCGGTCGAGAGCGGCGTGTCGGATACGCATTCGTCATACAGGCGCCGCATGAGGGCCAGCGAAACGAGGAATCCCAGCGGCGTCAAGAACAGCGCGAACTGAAGCCCTGCGCGCGACCAGGCCAAGGCGAACAGCAACGCATAGAGCGGCAATAGAAAACGCATCGTCAGCGCCTTGATGGCGCCGTTCGCGATCGTCGCGCGACTCTGCGGCGCGCCGTCGAGGATCCAACGGGCTTCGGCGCTGGCGGACGCAGGTACGTGGACGAGCAGCACCGGCAAGTACGTCGCCGGCGTGAACAGCAGCACCGCCATGAGACCGTTGCGCTCGATGTCGCTGCCGCTGCTTGAGCCGGCGAAGAGCATCGCCAGCGGAATCGCGATCAACGGATAGGTGCGCAGGACGAATTCGCGCTCGAGCGGCAGCGCATCGAACACGAGGTCGAAGGGACCGCGTTCGCCGGGGCGCACCCACGCACGCGTTGCCAGTCCGCGCAGAGGCGCCAACACGAACGCCATCCACGAAGCGCGCCGTCCACGCGGCACGGACGGTTGCGGGGCGCTGAACAGCACGATCAACGCCGTTGCGAGTGCGATCCACGGTGCGGCGCGCCAGATCGAATCCAGGGCGGATCCGTCCAAGACCGCAGTCGCAAACCACGCCGGCGGCAGCCAGGCGAAGCCGCTCACCAGGTCACTCGGGGCGCGGACTCCGATCAGTTGCGGAATGAACTGTAAGCCCATCAAGCATCCGATCATGACCCCGCCGACGAGCAGGGTCTGCAGCAGGACGAGCAAGGCTTCCGCGCGTCGGCCCAGCACGGATTGCAGTCCCAAGAGCAGGGCCGCGACGGTCAAGGCCTGTGCCGTCCCGGCTGCGAACAGCGCGATGCGCGCGCCGAGGCCGACGCCGGATGGTGCGAACAACGCGATCGGTAGCAACGCCGACGCCGCCAGGGCGCCGATCAGGAGCAGCGCAAGCAGCGTGCGTGCGAGCCGCAATTCGATCGCGCGGATCGGTTGCGCTTCGATCCACTCACGCGAGGCGTCTGCGCGCAACAGCGAGGCGAAGTCTCCGAGCAGCGGCAGCGCGACGAGCGCCATCGCGATCGAGAGCATGAACACCGCGTATCCGTACGGCGGCAGTTCGTCGCGCACCAGCAACGCGAACACCGCCGCGATCGAGCCGTGCACGACGAGCGGCGCGACGGGCCACAGCCCGCGGCCCCATTGCGCTTCGAACCCGGCGCGGAAGACGGCGAAAACGCGATTCCACATGGCGTGCGGCAGACTACAGTACCGCGCTTCCATGGACCTCTTTCTTGCAGGTGCGGCCGGACGTCTGGAGGCGCGGCTGTGGGAGCCGGACCCGCCCGAAGCGCGGGCCGCGGTGGTGTTCTGTCATCCGCATCCCTTGTACGGCGGAACGATGGACAACAAGGTCGTGTTTCGTGCCGCGCGCGGGTTGCAAAGGGCCGGTCTGGCCACGCTGCGGTTCAATTTCCGCGGAGTGAAACGCTCCGAGGGCAAGCACGACGGTCAGGGCGGCGAGGCCGACGATCTGGGCGTGGCGCTGGACTGGATGGAGGCGCGCTATCCCGGGTTGCCGCTGTGGGCCGGAGGATTTTCGTTCGGCTCGCGCACCGCGGTTCAACGCGCGATCGTCGATCCGCGCATCCGCAGGCTCGTCCTGGTCGCGCTGCCCGTGCTCGCGTTCGACGTGTCCTACGTGGCGCAGGTGAAGCAGCCCGGGTTCGTGCTGATGGCTCAGAATGACGAGTACGGCACGCTCGCCGAGTTGCAGCGGCGCTACCCCGAGGCGGCCGCGCGCTTCGAAACCAGCGAAGTGCCCGGGGTCGGGCATTTCTTCGAGAACGAGACTCACACTGTCGAAGCGCGCGTGATGGAGTACGCCCGACGCGCACTCCTGGAGACTTCATGAAGCAATCGCCTGCATCGGACCCCACCGTATTCCCGAAGGACCGCGTGCCCTCGATCCGCCGATTGATGATGCCGCGCGACACGAATGCGCTGGGCACGATCTTCGGCGGCGCGATCCTGGCCGAGATCGACCTGGCGGCGGCGATCGAGGCGCACAAGTGTCACCCTTCGAAGTTGGTGACCGTCGCGATGGACAAGGTCGAGTTCAAACAACCGGTCTTCGTCGGCGATCTGGTCTCGTTCTACACCGAGACGACGCGCATCGGGCGCACTTCGATCACCGCGCACGTTTCGGTCTGGGCACAGCGCAAGTTCGGCGGCGGCACGCACGTGCATGTGACCGAAGCCGACGTGACGATGGTCGCCGTCGACGATCAATTTCAACCGACGCCGATTCAGCGCCCGCCGCAGAAGTGATCTCACGCTGTCGGTACGGAGTCAGGCTCGCCTGCGCGGTTTTCGCTGCCGTCGTTGCGTTGCCTGGCCGAGTGTGACCGTACGGAGCCAGGCTCGTGTGGTGCAAACTCGCGGGCGCGGAAGCTATCGGTTGCGCACGATCTCACGCCCGCGAGTTTG
>JAEUIA010000134.1 GCA_016795245.1 Planctomycetota bacterium
CTTGCACCTCTTCGGACGTGGTCAACGGGTGTGTCACGACGCGCACGCTGGTCTACACGGCGCGCGATGCCTGCAACAACACGACGACGTGCGCGCGGACCTTCACGTGGACGACGGACACGACTCCGCCGACCTTCGACAACTGCGTGGGAGGCAATACGGACCTGGGCTGCAACCCGACGGTCCTGCCCAAGTGTGATGCAGGAGTCACAGCTACCGACAACTGCGGTCCTGCAAAAGTGACCTGCGCGTCCTCGGACGTGGTCAACGGCTGTGTCACGACGCGCACGCTGGTCTACACAGCGTCCGATGCCTGTAACAATCAGACGTCGTGCACGCAGACGTTCACCTGGACGACGGATACGACTCCGCCGACCTTCGACAACTGCGTGAGCGGCAACACGGACCTGGGCTGCAATCCGACGAACTTGCCGGTGTGCGATCCGGGTGTGACGGCGAGCGACAACTGCGGCCCGGCGACGGTGACTTGCACGTCTTCGGACGTGGTCAACGGCTGTGTCACGACCCGAACGCTGGTCTACACGGCGCGCGATGCCTGCAACAACACGACGACGTGCGCGCGGACCTTCACGTGGACGACGGATACGACTCCGCCGACCTTCAATAACTGCGTGAGCGGCAACACGGACCTGGGCTGCAACCCGACGAACTTGCCGGTGTGCGATCCGGGTGTGACGGCAAGCGACAACTGCGGCCCTGCGGCGGTGACTTGCACGTCATCGGACGTGGTCAACGGCTGTGTCACGACGCGCACGTTGGTCTACACGGCGCGCGATGCGTGCAACAACACGACAACGTGCGCGCGGACCTTCACGTGGACGACGGATACGACGCCGCCGACCTTCGACAACTGCGTGAGCGGCAACACGGACCTAGGACCCAATCCGACCGTGATCCCAGGCTGTGACGCCGGAATCACGGCCAGCGACAACTGCGGGTCGGCTACCGTGACCTGTGCCTTCACCGATTCGAGCACGGGTTGTTCCAACGTCCGGACCGTGACCTATACCGCGCGCGATGCGTGCGGCAACACGGCCACCTGCACGCGCACCTACACCTGGGGTGCCGCGGGTCAGATCTGTGCCACGAAGTACTACGACGCCAACGCCAACGGGGTACGAGACCCGGGCGAGCCGGGTATCCCGGGCTGGAAGTTCCGTCTCAGCGACGGCCAGACCGGGTTCACGGATGCGAACGGACGTGTGTGCTTCAACAGCACGGGTGCGGGAACCTACACGGTCACGGAGCTGTCGCCGATCCAGAACAACTGGGCCGCGACGACACCGACCACCTGTCAGGTGACGATCAGCGCTTCGAACTGCAGTGCTGAGTGCTCGTTCGGAAACTACTGCTTCAGCAATCCGTCGCGTGGGCTCACGATCGGGTACTGGCGCAACAAGAACGGACGGCGCGTGCTCGAACAGAACGATCCCGCCTGGCGCACGCTGCTGAACAGCCTGAATCTGCGGAAAGCGGACGGGAGCCTGTTCACGGTTCCCACATCCGGCTCGTTCTCCAACGCCTTCGACGCCTGGGCGGTCTACCTGCAGGGCGCGAACGCGACGAACATGGCGTACATGCTCTCGGCTCAGTTGGGCGCGACGTCGCTGAATGTCGCCTTCAACGGGTTGAGCGACGCGACGACCATCATCGTTCCGGGCGGCGTGAAATCGGGCAGCACCTGTCTGGTGCCGTTCCTGAGCACGACCCAGGCGATCGTGTGCGGTGCACCGCCGCTCCTGACGCTGACCGGTCAGCCGGGCTCGAGCGCCTGTGGTTGCAACTCCAACAACGGGGCGACCACGATCGGCAATCTGCGCAATCGGGCGGTCTGCCTGCTCGGCACGTACAACGTGACGACGAGTGCAGGCACCCCGCGGACGTACGAGGAGTGCGTGAAGAACCTCCTCGACATGATCAACAACAACGGAAACAACGGGTCGCCGTGCGGCGGGTTGACGCAGTACGTCAATCCGAGTTCGACGAATTGCCCGATCACGTTCCCGTGAGTCTTGCGGCTCCCGGTCGTTTCAGAACGGCCGGGAGCACGAGCGCCATCGCGACGGTATCCGGCTTGCGCCGGGTATCGTCCGGAATCTGCTCACGCACAGGCGAGCCGTTAGCATGGCGGTCTACTGAAGCGCAGGCGCGCGACATGAGCGTGGCTGTACGCGCTCGAGCGATCCGGTCATGAGCAGCACATTCAAGAGCAGCGCGATACTCCTCAGCGTGATCGCAGTTGCAGCCGTTGCTGTGTGGATCCTGCGCGTGCCGGGAGCTGCGAAGCAAGTGGAGCGGCACGCTTGGACGCGTGTGGAGTCGGACGTCTCGAGCGACGCGTCGGAACCCGCGCAGAGCCCCGTCGGCGCGGGCACGGCACGCGTTCGCGCCGCCGCGTCGACGGCGGATGCGAGTGAAGCACGAGCATCCGCGGTCGCGATCGAAGTGATCCACGCAACGACGCGTGCGCCCGTCCCGGGAGCGCGCATCTTGTGGTGGCCGGCGCGCGCGCCGGATCGAGTGCGCGGGACCTTCGATTCCTGGTTGCGGCAGAGCGCCGTCGAGGGGCACAGCGCAGAGGCGATCGAGTTGCAAGCCGACGAGCAGGGGCTCGCTCGCCTGCCCGATGCGCGCTCGGGCGGCGATCTGGTCGCGCACTCGGGCGCGTTGTGGGGGCACGCGTCGGCCTGGGGCGAAAACGGGCAGCGCATCACGATCGCGGTTGCGGTCGACGCGCAACTCGAAGTGCTCGTCGTCGACGCGCGCGGTGAGGGCGTGCCCAACGTGACAGTCGCGCTGCGTCAGCCCGGACATTCCGTGCACAGAGACCATGTCACTGCCCGAGCTGATTCGAACGGCAAGGCCGTACTGCGTCACCTGGGCGAGTGGCCGGAGGTGATCGCGGCATCGAACGCTGGGATCGTGGTCACCGTGCAGGGGCTGATGGATCCGCCCTGCGCGCGGCCCTTGACGCGTGCGCTGCTCGAATCCGGGAGCACCGTCTTGGAACTCCGGCCGCACGGCGCGTGCGAAGTCGAACTCACGGACCGTTTCGGTCGTCCGTTTTCCGCTCCGTACGAGGCGCGCCTGTGTTTCGAGGGGCGCGCGAGCGGTTGCGAGACGATCGCGGTGCCGGCTGGAGAGCGAGCCGTGTTCGAGACGGTCGAGTTGGAGCGTGAGTTGGCGGTCGAAGTGACGCGCGCCGGCGCAGCGGGCGTCTTGACCGCGCGTGGCCGCGGACCGAATCACGCCGGCGAACGAGTTCGATTCACGCTCGCCGTGGAGAGCGAGAGCGCGATCCTCGTCGGCCGATTGGTGGACGTGCGCGGAAAATCACTCGACGGCGTGGAGCTCTCGGCGCAACTCGAGACCATCGCCCGCACACGGCACGGCGACGAGGCCTGGTCGCCGACGACCGGAAGCGACGGTCGGTTCACGCTCGAACTGCGTGCTTCACCGGCAGCGCCGAATGAGATCGTGCTGGCGCTGAGCGCGCGCCGGACTCAAGGTGGAACCGCCCGCGTGGTGTTGCCCGCGAGCCTGACCACGGGCTACGCCGACCTGGGTGACGTCGTGCTCGAGGACACGCCCATCGCCGTCGAAGGCGTCGTCGTCGACGTGCACGGAACACCCGTCGCGGACGCGCTGATCACGACGAGCCCGGCCGAGGACTCCCCGCAGTCTGCGGCACAGATCGAGCCCGTCTCCGCGCGCAGTGATCCCGTGGGGCGCTTCGCTGTGCGCGGCGAATTCGGTCACGACTCGCTGGTCGTGCGCGCGCGCAAGCCCGGATACGCCGACCAGTTCGCGCGCGCTCGGGCGGGAACGAGGACACTGCACGTCGTTCTCGAACCGGCAGGCACCGTCGCGGGCACGGTGTTGCTCGACGCTTCCTTGCAGGCGAGCGCCGTCCTCGTCGATGCCGAACTCAGCGGTGCGCGCGCAGGGGCGGCGGCGGATGCGATCCTGCTGGGCCCCGACGGGAACTTCACCTTGCGCGATCTCCCGCTTGGAACTTGCAACGTGCGCGTGATCCACGCCGCGTCCGGATCCGTGCTCGGCCGGATCGACGGCGTGAGCGTCGGAAGCGACGGCGAGCGGCGCGACCCGCGCCTGGATCCGCTCGATCTGCGCGAACCGCACCGATTGATCGAGTTGGAACTCGTGGACGCGACCGGCGCGCCCGTGCGCGGCGGCTCGTGTAGCAGTCGTGTCGGCGACGAAGCGCCTGTCCTCGTCACGCCTGCTGCGCCCGGGCGCCTTACGCTTTTGTACTCAGGGAGGCCGCTAGACGTTTGCGTGTCGGCCGCAGGCTTCATGAGCGTCGATCTCGCGCGGGTCGCCGAGTTCAGGCGCGTCGTCATGCAGCCCGCGGCCAGAGTGCGACTGCAACTGGCGCGCGGGGGGACGGCGCTCGCTTCCGACCTGCAGCTGATCGCGCGTTTGACACCTGTCGCCGCGAGTGCGCCGTCGATCCCGAGTGCGGTGTGCCAGGGCGAATTCGATCAGCACGGGTCGTCCGTGTGCGAGATCGGTCGCGCAGGAGACGTGCGCGTCGCGCTGCTCTTGACCACGACCACTGCGGGCCGTGCGCGCACCGAGGTACTGCCTTCAGCGACTCCGAAGCTGATCCACGTCGAGGCGCACGGCGCGGAACAGCTGGTCGTGATCGAGTTCGATCCCGAAGACCTGATGCGCGCCGTCGCGGCCGTGCGCGGCGAGGATTGACGGACGCGCGCTGCGCCCGCGGGATCACTCCGCCATGCGCAGTTGCGAATCGATGCCCTCGGGCAGCGCGACTTGCTTCAGATCGAGCAGCGGACAATCGCGGTACAGCGCGTCGAGGTCGTAGTACTCGCGCGCCTCGGGCTGGAGGATGTGGATGATGACGTCGACGTAGTCGAGCAGGACCCACCATCCCAGATCGGCGCCTTCGGCTTTCGAGTGGCGCTCGCCCAGCGCTTTCAAACTCACGTGGATGTCTTCGTAGAGCGCCTTGACGTGCGGACGTGATGTGCCCGAGATCACCACGAAATAATCGGCGACCTTGATCTGATCAGAAACGTCGTAGACGCGGATGTCTGCGCCTTTCTTGCGGTCGGCCAGATGCGCGGCTGCTGCCGCGAGTTGCTTCGGTTCGATGAGTTGACTCCCCTGGGTCGTGCGTGTGTCTCTGACTGGCGCGAGCGCGGATGCCTGCCACCGCGTGGCTCGCCGGGTGCGATGATAGCCCAGCTTCGCCAGGCCGGGGAGCCTTCACCCCGGTCCCGAACCTAACCCCCGTTCCCGGGCGGGGTCGGGTCGGACGGCACGGCCAGGACGGCGCGCTTTTTCTTGATCCGGCGCCAGATGAAAATGCCCACCACGAGCAAGACCGCGCCCATCAGGAGGTAGTGATTGAAGCGCGACACCGACTTCTGCGCCTCCGCGAGTTGATCGCCGATCTGGTCGAAGACGAGCTTTGCGACCCAGATGGACGTCGGCACGGAGAGCAGCACGCCGAGTCCGTCGATGATGAGAAAGCGCGTGTAGCTCATGCGCAACGTGCCGGCGACGAAGTAGCCGGGGATGCGCAGGCCGGGCAGGAAGCGGCACGTGAAGATCGACCAGTTCTTGTTGTCCTCGAAGCGCCGCTCGAGCTTGGCGAAGCGCTCGGGGTGCAGCACCTTGGCGACCCACTTGGTCTTCAACGCCGCGAGTCCGTAATGGCGACCGAGCCAGTAGGGAATCGAATCACCCAGCAAGATCGCGGCCGAGCACACGATCGTGATCGGCAGGAATTGGACGAGCCCTTTGTGCCAAAGGAGTCCGCATCCGATCAGGGTGACCTCTTCCGGCAGCGGCGCACCGAGCCCGCACAAGAGCAGCACGATGAACGGTCCCAGATAGTGAAACCGGGTGAACCACTCGACCAGGTAGGCGAGCGAGTCCGCGAAATATCCGGCGAAGAAGAGGTACACGGCACGGATCGTAGCGGGTCACGCGCGACCTACCCAGAGGGGCCACGAGTCATTTCGCTTCCAGCGCCTCTTCTCGCGCGGCTTTCGCGGCCCGGTCCGCGAGCGGTTCGCCGGCCAAAGCTGCGCGTTCGAAGGCTTCGGCCGCGGCCGTCCACGCTTCCCTCCGCGTGATGGGCAGGGAGCGGTCTTCGTCCTCCATTTGCGCCAGAGCGAGAAATATGACCGCGCGCTGAAAAGCGACGCGGCCCGGAGTGCGCGCGAGGCGCTCGCCGGAATCGAGGACCGCCAATCCCGCCCGCACCCAGCGCTCGCGGTCGCGGCGGTCGGGTTCGCGCAGGATCGAACCGCGGTCGAACACGAGATGGCGGCCGTAGTAGATCCAGCCGTTCGGATCTCCGGGGGCAAGTCGCAGCGCAAAAGCGGCGCGCGCGTCGCACACGTCGATGCGTCCTGCGGCCCAGGCTTCGTCCACGCGCACCCATTGAACGGCTGCGGCGGTCTCGGCGATCGGGCCCAACAAGCGCTCGGCCAGGCTGTGTTCCCCGGGCGCCGGCAGCCGCCGCGAGCTCCAGGCGAGGACGGCGCCCGCCGCGAGCAGCAACACTACCGCCGCCACGCGCGTGCGGATCATCGCGACACCCTCCACGAGCGCAGGAGCAGCGCCGTCGCGATCAACGCAGCGCTCGTGATCAGCGCACCACCGAGCGCACTGTGTAAGGTCGGCCAGGCAGGCGCGCGGCCGTCGCTCACGATGGTGAGGGCTTCGAAGAGATCTCCGGCCGGGATCCAGCGCGTCACCGTCGGCGAAAGATCCGCGAGCCACACCGGGATCCACAGCGCGAGCACCGCGCAAGCAGCCGTCGTGCCGCTCACGCAGGTCGCGAACAGGAGAGCGAGCGCCATCCAGGTCGCGCCGGCCAGCATGATGTGCACTGCGAAGAAGAGTGCCGCGGCCCAGCGCGATGCGGACGGGCTCCACAATTCCGTCGCCGCCGACGTCACACAAGCGCGCGTGCCCTCGCCGCTGCACGCGAGTTCGAATTCCAGGGCCGTCGCGTGCGCCGGCAACGCGACTTCGATCGTGCCACGGTTGCCGATGCGAGTTGCGACTGTCGTCGCGCGTCCGTCGGTGCTGTCGCGCGCCGTCAGTTGCACCGCTCCCGCCGAACCGGCGCCCGCGCCCAGGCCCAGTTCGAGTCGCGCGGTCAGCGCGCGATCCGACGCTGGAATCGTAGCGTTCCACACCAGCGGCTCCGCGCTCGTCACCCAGCGTCCGGATGGTGCCGCGACAGTCCCGCGCAAGACGGTCTGCGGATCGGCGGCAGTCGTGCGCACCTCGCTCGCGACCGCGCACACCAGCACGGCGGCGCACCATGCGCTCGTGGTGCCGACCCAATTCGCCAGCGCGATGCGTCCGTTCGTCACCGCGCGCGCAGCGAGCCAGCCGGTGTCGTCCGCAGCTTTGGGAGCGACGTGTTGAGCGGCGCGCAGGATCAAGAGCGGTGCGACCGCCAGCAGAAACAGCACCCAGAAGCGCTCGCGCACGAGCCCGTCAGGCGCTATCTGCGCGTCGTCGAATGCAGCGCCTTCCGGCGGCGTGAAGAGCGCCAGCGCGAACACCAGGACGACCCACGCGATCACCGGCAGGCTCGCCGTGCGCCGTGCCGAGAAAGCCGCGAGTTGCGACTGAAGCACGCGCATCACGTGCGTGGCCGGGCCGCGTGACGCCGGTAGATGTCGGAGAGCGAAGTGCCTTCCAGGACTTCCCTCGGAGTGCCGTATTCGGCCATGCGGCCTTCGAACAAGACAGCGACGTGATCGCAGCGCTCCGACAGATCGGAGAGCACGTGCGAAGCCAGCACGACCGCAGCGCCGCGTCGACGCGCTTCACCGAGCAGGTCGTTCAGGACTTCGAACCCGAGCGCGTCGAGGCCCGCGGTGGGCTCGTCGAGCAGAATCAGGTCCGGCGTGTGCAGCCAGGCTTGGGCCAGACCGAAGCGCTTGATCATGCCGCGTGAACAACGCGCGAGTGTCGTGTGGGCATGGCGTTCGAGTCCGACGCGCGCCAAGAGAGCCGCGCCGCGCGCGATCGCGTCCTTGCGCGGCAGACCTTGCAGCACGCCGAAGAGGCGCAAGGCGCCGCTCAACGTGAGTTCGCGCGGAAAATTCGCGTCCTCGGGCAGATAGCCGACGCGCGCGCGGATCGCCGGATCGCCGGGGCTGCCGCCCAGCACTGCGACCGTTCCGCGCACCGGCCGATCGATGCCGGCTGCGAGCCGCAGGAGCGTGCTCTTGCCCGACCCGTTCGGTCCCGCGAGCCCCAGAGTGCGCCCGCGCGAAAGATCCAGGTCGAGTGCGCGCAGCACCGCACTGCGCGCGAGGCCCAGTCGAATGGGGTAGCCGTGATCCACACCACGCACGGACAGGGCTGCGCTCGTCATTCGCTACAGGGTACCCGGAGACGGATTCAACTCGGCACTCGTTCAGCGGCGAGTCGCATGGCGCCGCAGGAATTCATGCACGGTCGCGGTCCAGTCGGCGCGCGCGACGAAACCCGGTCCGTTGTGACCTCCGGCCGTTGCGAGGAACTGCTTGGGCTCGCGCGCAGCCTCGAAGAGCGCGCGTCCCTGCGCGAACGGCACGAGTTCGTCCTGCGGGCTGTGGATCACGAGGAGCGGTGCGTCCAACGTGCGTACTTTGGCGCGCGAGTCGTAGCGGATGCGCAGGATCAGGCGCGCGGGAAGCCAGGGGTAGACCGTTGACGCCATGTCGGCGAGCGAAGTGAACGTGTCCTCGACGACCACGGCGCCGACGCGCCGACGCTGTGCCAGCTCGATGGCGACGGCGCCGCCCAGGGACTCGCCGAACAGTGCGATCTGCTCTGGAGCAACACCGGATCGGGTGAGCTCGGTCCACACCGTTTCGGCGTCGACGTAGGTCCCTTCTTCGCTGATGGAGCCCGTGCTGGATCCGTACCCGCGGTAATCGAACAACACGACATCGAATCCGGCTTGCATCAAGACGGCTGCCTTCTCCAGGCGCGACTCGATGTTGCCGGCGTTGCCGTGGCACAGAATGACGGCGCCGACTGCATCCGTCGCACGCAGACGCCACGCGTGCACGACGGCGCCGTCGGGCGTCGCGAGTTTCCACTCGTCGAACGTGAGCCCGCGCTCGCGCGGCGTCGCGCCGGTCGGAGGACCCGGAAACCAGACGAGCTTCGACTGCGCGAGGTACGCGGCGAGGCACACCAACGCGTACAGCGCGGCGAGGACGATCACGACCCACATTACTCGGTTCATCTCGCGGACCTTTTTGCGCTGCACGCGAGCCTAGGCCGGACTTCGGCTTGCGCGGCTCGGGCGTCGGCGCATACCGTAGGGATCGGCGCCAGACTTCGCATGCCCAAGATTTTCGTCCTGACCGGGCCCGACGTGGGGCAGAGCTTCGATGTCCAATCCGGCGCCGTTTTCGGGCGCGCCGACGACTGCGCGGTCCGTCTGCACGACGCATCGGTCAGCCGTCGTCATGCGCGTCTGGAGCAGACGGTCGCCGGTTGGTCGCTGGTCGATCTGGGTTCGCGCAACGGACTGTTCCTGGACGGCGCGCGGCTGGAGCGCGTGCCCCTGGAGGAGGCGACCGACTTCAGACTGGGAGAAGTCGTGTTGCGCTTCCGTGCGAGTTCGCCCGCGGCCGACGCTCCGCCGCCGGCAGTGACGCCGCAACGCGCTCCCGCTTCGGAGGCGGACGAGATCGTGCTCGAAGGCGACTGGGACGAATCGAAGGCGAGCGCAACTCCGGCGGTCACCGCGTTCACGCCGCGCGCGGCCGGTGGGAAATCCCTCGAGCAGCAACTCACACGACCCACAGCGGCGGAGGCCCCTTCGCTCGCACGCCAACAAGCCGCGCAGAAACTTGCCGCGCTGGGCGTGACCGCGCGCGGCGGGCCTGCGGGTTCGCGCGGGATCCTGCAGTACCAGAAGGTCGAGGCGCGCAGCGGTCTCTTGCAGGCGGACTTCGATCAGTACCCGCTGTGGCAGAAGGCCCTGATCGGATTGGGTGTGATCGTCGCGTGCGCGCTGTTCGCCTGGCTCGCGTTCCGCGCCGTGCTAATGGTGCGCGGCACCACGCAAGGCGCGCCCACGCTCGAGGACGACACGAACGACGGCGGTTGATCAGCTCGCCGCGACCTGTTTCAGGTCCGCGATCACACGGCGAGCATCGGGCCAGCCGCCGCCCAGGAGCTTCGTCAGGAAGCCGCCCGATTTCGACGCGATCGTGCGGCCGTCCGCGATCACGTCGAACTGTCCGCGACCGCCCGGCTTGATCTCGACGGGAGTGCCCAGTTCAGACTCGATTTGCGCAGCGAGACCCGCCGCGCGTTCGCGATACCCTCAAGCCGTGCAATACAGGATCGTGATTTTCATGCGCACAGAGTGGTGCGCGCTGTTGCTGATTTCCAGCCCCGAATCGTGCGCAATCAGCGCGCGTTCATGATCCCGTCGAACCAGGCGCGCGCCGAAGCGTCCCAGGTGAACAGGTCGGCGCGTGCGCGCGCGCGCTCGATTTCGACGGCGGGAGCGGCCAGCGCTGCATGCAGAGCGTGCGCGCACTCGGACGGATCCGTCGGGGCGAAGTTCGGGGTCTTGTCGCCCGCGACTTCGGTCAGAGCGGTGCCGCGCGTGATCGCGAGCGGCACTGCAGCGCGCTGTGCTTCCAGCGCAGTGATGCCGAAACCCTCGATCCTGGAGGGGACGCACACGCATGCCGCGCTCGCGAGCAGCCGCGGCAATTCATCGTCGGCGAACGCGCCGGCGAAGGTCACACGATCCTTCACACCCATCTCGGCCGCGACGCCGCGCAGCCGTTCGAGTTCTTCGCCTTTGGGCGCGCCGTGGACTTCCAGTCGCGGCAAGGTCTTGTCGACGGCGAGAGCGCGAATCACGAGTTCGATGTTCTTGCGCTGTTCCAGATGTCCGATGCAACGGATCGGAGCGTTTGCTTCCGGGCGCCGGGGGAGCGGAGTGAAGTGATCGACGCCGTTCGGCACGACGACGATCTGCGTGCCGTCGGGTTGAAAGCTGCGTTGGATCTGGCTCGCGACGAAGCGGCTGACGGTGAAAACGCGCAGCGCGTGCTTGATCGCGCTGCGCAAGACACGCTCAGCCATGACGCGGCGCGGAGCGGAGCCGTGGTTCGGATCCACGGACCGCAGGTCGTGGATCGTCAGCGTGTAGGGGACGTCCAAGCCGCGCGGCGCGGGCATGTGCGCGGTGTGGACTAGATCGAAGGGGTTAAGGGCTGCGTGCGCGGTGCGCAGGGCCTTGCGCAGTGCGCGCAACTCGGCCTCGGCCCGCAGCACGATCGGATGCATCGGGACGTTCGTGTGGATGATTTCGACCGAAGCGGGGAGCGCGAACTCGATGCGGTCGCGACCCTCGAGGACAGCCAACGATCCGCCGCTTTCCTCCAGAAGGTGCGCGAGGCGCGGCAGGATTTCGCGGTTGTGGAGCCGCACGCCGCCCATCGGCTGTCCGAGGACGACTCCGGAGACGAGCAGTCGCGGTCCGCGTGTCATGCGAGCGACCGCCAGACGTGTTCGACGCGCTCGGCGCACGCATCCCAGGTGAAGCGCGCGGCGTTTGCGTATCCGTCGGCCGCGAGTTGCACGCGGCGTGTCATGGATTCATCGATTGCGTGCGCCACTTCCGCGGCGTCCGTGGGATCGACCTGCAGTCCGGCCGCTCCGGCGATCTCGGACTGAGCGGTTCCGCGCGCCGTGATGACGGGCGTGCCCGAGGCCTGGGCTTCGACGACGGGCAATCCGAAGCCTTCGGAGTCCGAGAGTACGAGCACGGCTTGGGCGTGGCGGTTCAAGACGGAGAGCGTCGCATCGTCGACTTCGCCGAGCAAGCGCACGCGCGACGCGATCGAGGGAAAGCGCGCGAGTTCGCGCAGGATGTGCTCGGTGATCGCACCTGTAGCGACCAGGAGCATGTCGGTGCGTGTCCGTTGCAGTGCCGCCATCCCGGCCGCCGGATGCTTCTTGGGGCGTGTCGCGCCCGAGGCGAGGACGAAATCGCGGTTCGAGAGCCCGTGACGTGCCAGAATCCCCTCGTCAGAGGGTGTCACCGCCGGAGAGAACGACGCGTCGACGCCCCAGGGCGCGATGTGGACACGTTGCGCGGCGAGCGCCGATTCATCGCGCACGAGCGCCGCGGTCGTGGCACTCGGTGTGAGGATCGCATCCGCGCGCAACGGTCCGACCCTGGCCCACAGCTTGTGCCGCGCGTCGGAATTCTCGCTGACGCCTCTAGCCCAGGGGATCTCGTGGATCGTTGCGACGCGCGCACCGCGGCCGAAGATCGGGAAGGCCGACACCGGCGAATGGATGCCGCGCAATTCGAGCTCGGTCGCGCGGCGCGGCAGTGCGAACTGACGCCAGAGTGAGACGCGCTCACACGGCGCGGGCGTCAAGCGCACGATCTCCAGTCGGCCGCGCCGTTCGAGCGCCGCGACCAGTCCACGCGCCACGCGCGCGACACCGCGCGGACAGGGGCGCGCCAGGACGGATGTGTCGAAGCCGATTCTCATCGGGCGACAGAATACGGAGGCGGTCGTCCCTGGTCAGCGAGCGAAACGCGAACCTGCAGGTGAACCATGGGACGGGGTCGATGTCGGTCGCGGAGCATCGCGGGGGATGAGCGGTCGTCGTGGAGGGGTGATGTCGTGCGGGGAATGATGGTGGAGGCCGTCGCTGAAATCGGTGGGAGCGGCGCACGAACGCCTTGGTGGTGCTAGGGGTCTCCAGCCCATCCGCGTACCATGGCGCGCGCTTGTCGAACGCGCAGCGCACGCTACGAGTCGGATTCGTGATCGACCGCTGGCAGCCGTCGCGGGGCGGAGCCGAACGCGCTTTGGCGCAGTTGGCGCGACACCTCGAACAGCGCGGACACACAGCTCTAGCCTTTGCGGACGAGGGTCCCAAGCCGGGCGAGGACGCGCCCGGCCAAGTGCACCTCGTCGCGCGCAAGGGTTGGTCGCTTTCGCGCGGCGGTCGCGAGCGCGCTTTCGCCGAAGCGGCCTTGCGCGCGGCCGAGGCGCAGGATTGCGACGTCACTCTGGGCGTGCGCCACTTGCCGCGCGTCGATGTCTATTGGCCGCACGGCGGCAGCCACGCGCGCTCGCTGGCTGCTCTGCGCGCGGCTCGCGCTTGGACGGAAGCGCAGCCGTCGGTCGTGACTCCAGTCACACCGGCGGGACGTCATCGCGCCTTCGTGCAATTCGAACGCGAGTTGATGGAAGGCGGCGGCGCGCGCCGAGTCGTGTGTGTCTCCAAGCTCGTCGAGCGCGAACTCGCCGCGGATTTTCCCGGCGGGCGCGAGCGGCTCGTCCACATCGGCAACGGTGTCGATCTGGAGACCTTTCACGCGCACGATCGCCTGCGCTCGGGCCTGGCCGTCAGGCGCGAATTGAGGATGGAAGAGCGCGGAGCGCTGATCGCTTTCGTCGCACGCCAGCCTGTGCTCAAGGGCCTGCCGGTGTTGTTCGCGGCTCTCTCGCGCCTGCGCGACGAAGACTGGAATCTCGTGGTCGCGGGCCCGCGCGACGTCGCGCAATGGAGGCGCAGAGCGCGCGCCGCGGGGCTGGCGGAGGAACGAGTGCGCATCGTGGCCCACGCCGACAGCGCGGAATTGCTGGGCGCCGCCGACATCCTCGCGCACCCGACCTGGCGCGACACGAGCGGACTCGTCGTGCTCGAAGCACTCGCGAGCGGCACGCCGGTGATCACGACTGCTTGCGCCGGTGAAGCCGAGAGCGTGACGACGGAGTGCGGCACCGTGCTGGAACGTCCGGGCGATGTCGCTGGGCTGTCCGAGGCGCTGAGGTTGTGGATCTTGCGCTCGCAGCAACGCTCCGTCGATCACGACGCGATCCGCGCCAGCGTCGCGGAACGCGGACAGGAGGCGTGGCTCCAGCGAATCACGCACGAACTGCTGGAGGCCGCGCGATGAACGACGGCAGCGACAAGCGGATCGCGTTCGCACTGCTGGTGTTCGCCGCGGCGCTGATCGCCTTCGAGATCTTCGCGACCGTTCGCGTCCCGTTCATCTCCGAGGATTGGACGCACCTCCACGTGCTGCGGCCCGTGGAGAGCCTGTCGGCTGCGCTCGATCCTCGGCTCGAGCCGCTGCGGCCGTTTCAGCACGGGTTTTTCTGGGTGCTGTCGCACAGCGGTCTCGATCCGGCCGCGACGAAACTGCCGATCATGGCGCACACGTTCGCTTGGACCTTGCACGCGATCTCTTGCCTCTGTGTGTTCTTGCTGGCGCGCGCAGCCGGTGCCCGCGGAGTCGGCGCGTGGACCGCCATGGCGTTGTTCGCCGCCTTTCCCAACGTGAAGTGCATCGCCTGGAGTGCAGCCATCGGAAGCCCGGGGCGCGTGTGCTTCGAACTGATCGCACTGACCTTGTTCGTCAAGCACCTCACCACGCCGCGCCCGCTGCTCGGCGCGTTCGGGCTGGCGGCCTTCTTTCTGGCGTTGGGGTGGCACGAGAGCGCGATGATGCTCGCGCCGGTGCTCGTCCTGTGGATCGTCTTCATGAACGGCAGGACGTTGCGCGAAGGCCTCGCGCAATTGCGCACAGCGCTGCGCGATCCGTGGATCGTGGCCTTCTGCGCCTGTGCGACGGCCTACGTCGTGTACTTGTTCCTGCGTCCTACGCGACATCACCAGGCCAAAGATCTCGACGCGTTGCCTGCCAACGTCGTCAAGGCGACGACGGCGCTGCTGCCCCAAGACCTGCGCACCATGATCGTCGAGGGTTTCCGCGGAACAGGCGGTGCGGCGGGAAGCACCTTGGCCTGGGTGTTGTTCGCGTGCATCGCGTTGGGCGCGCTCGCGCTATTCCGGCGTTCGCGCACAGCGCGCTTCGTGTTGTCCGCGTGCGCGCTCGAACTCGGACTTCCCGCACTCGGAACCGGGTTCGTGCAGCGCTATGCGATCTTCGCTTCGGCGCTCGTCGCGCTCGGGCTGGGCTTGTGGATCGCGCGCCACGGCGGTGTCTGGCGCGGAGTTCTAGTTCTCCTGCTCGGAATGACGTGGACGCGCGATTCGGTGGTCGATGCCGGCGATTTCAAGCAGATCGGGGAGCGCATTCCGGTCTGGACGGCCGACTTGAGGCGGTTGCGCGAAGCGACCGGCCCCAACATCGGGGTCGCAATCGTCAACCCGCCGGACATGTGGGGGGCCGAGGCGGACATCCCGCTCTTCAATTGGGGGCTGGACTTCATGCTCGAGGCCCGACATATCCCCGGGCCGTGGCTCTTGTGGCGCACGGTCCCGTACCGCACGTCCAGCGTCGTCGAACTCGTCGACGAGTCGCGCCTCGAAGCGGCGCGGCGAACCGGCGTGCCGCGGCTGTACGAGTTTCATTCGATCGATCGCCGTTGAACTGCCGAGTGGCAACGATCGCTTGCGTGCGGTACGACATAGGCATGAAAGTCCAAACGCTCGCATTTCTCCTGCTGATCCCCGTCTTCAGTTCGTGCTTCATCTCGCGCCGCACGGCCAACGAGCCGTTGCAAGAGAAGCGCATGGAGACGCTTCAGACCGGCACGAGCACGGCTGCGGACGTCGCCGCGACGCTCGGCGCTCCGAACGAGGTCGTGCAACTCGGGAAGCGCATGGCGTGGCGCTACGACTTCACGAATGCCAAGACGGCGGGTTTCACGATCCTGATCTTGACCTTCATCAACGAAGACGCGCGCGCGGATCGGGCGTGGCTGTTCTTCGACGAGAACAGCGTGTTGCAGTATGCGGGCAGCACGCTCGAAGCCAAACACGCCGGCTACGCGATGCCGTGGCAAGACATCCACGATTGATCGAGCCCATGCGCAAATTGTTGCTGTGCTGCGTGCCGTTCCTGTCCGCATGCGTCTCGTTTCGGTACGAGCGTCACGCCACGTTCGAGCCCCTGAACTCGGAAGCGATCGGGGAACTCGACATCGGAACGAGCGGCATCGGCGACGCGCTCGCTCTGCTCGGCGCCCCCGTGTACGTGTGGGAAGGCGTCGGCGACTCGATCGTGCTGGCCTATGGCTTCGAACACAGCCGGGAACGCGGGTTCACCATCAGCATTCCCGTGTTCGACCGCAGTAGCGCCTCGTTCAGTTACGACGACGTGTCCTCGAAACTCGAGGGCATCGTCCTCGTGTTCGGCCCGGATGAGAAACTCGAAATCGTTCGCGCCGGCATGTTGCGCGATCTGGGACTGATCGTGAGGCGGCGACCCGCATCGCCCGAGTAGACGTGGAGACGCACTCCGAGCTCGCGCCGACGACCTGCCCGCTCGATTGTCCTGACGCGTGCGGAATCCTGGTCGAGCGCGACACCGCCGGTCGCTTCGTGCGCCTGCGCGGCAATCCTGCGCACACGTGGTCGCAGGGACACCTGTGCGGCAAGACGATGCAGTACGGCGAGCTCATCGCTCACGAAGATCGCTTGCGCACGCCGCTCGTCCGCAAGCGCTCGGGTTTCGAGGAAGCGAGCTGGGACGACGCGCTGGCGCTCATCGTGCAGCGACTCGAGGGCATCGCCGGTCCGGACGTGCTCGCACTCTCGTACGGCGGGAGCATGGGGCTCGTGCAGCGCAAGTACCCGTATCGAGTCATGCACGCTCTGGGCGCGACGTTTCACGACGGCGGCATCTGCGACGCAGCGGCGACGGCGGGGTTCGAGTGCGTGCTCGGACGATGCTTGGGCCCGGACCTGGAGACCATCGAGGAATCCGACCTGGTCGTGCTGTGGGGGACCGATGTCGCGCGCACGGTTCAGCACCTGCAGCCCAGGTTGAAGCGGTGCCAGGAGCGCGGCGTGCCGGTCGTCGCGATCGACGTGTGGCGCACGGACACCTTGCGCGACGTCGAGCGCCGCGGCGGGCGTGCCTTCGTCATTCGCGGGGGTACCGACGCACAGTTGGCGCTGTGTCTGGCACGCATCGCGTTCGAAGCCGCGTTCGCGGATCACGAATACCTTGCGCGCGAATGCCTGGGCGCACCGGATTTCGAATTGCACGTGCGTGCTCGTTTCGGTTTGGAGGAGACCAGCGCGATCACCGGGTTGTCCGTCGCCGACATTCTCGAATTGGCGCAGCACCTCGGCGTTGCGCAGCGACCCTTCATCAAGACCGGTGTCGGCTGGACGCGACGTCGCAACGGCGCGATGGGCATGCGCGCCGTGTGTTCGTTGGCGGCGGTGCTCGGTCACGGCGATCGCGTGCACTTCGAGAGCTTCGCGCACTTCGGGCTGGCGGAGGAATCCGTGTTCCGACCGGATCTGCGTCCTGAGCAGTATCCGGACCGCCCGGTGAAGCACGTCCAGCTCGGCCGCGAGCTGGAATCAGGCCGGTTTCATGCAGCTTTCGTGTGGTGCCACGATCCGGCCGTCACTTTGCCCGACAGCACACGCTTCAAGCGCGGCTTCGCGCGCGAGGATCTGTTCACGGTCGTACACGAACACTTCATGACCGAGACAGCCGAGCTGGCGGACGTGGTGTTGCCGGCGACGATGTTCGTCGAACACGATGACGTCTACCGTTCCTACGGACACCGCACGATGCACTACGCGCGGCGCATCGTCGACCCGCCGCCCGGGCCGCGCTCCAACGTGGCGTTCTTCGCCGAGCTCGCGCGGCGCCTGAGTCTGCCGCGTGAAGTCTGGGGCGTGACCGAGTCCGGCCTGTGCGAGACCTTGCTGGACGCATCGCGCTCGCGCTTGACACCCGATGAGGCGGCACGACTGCGCGCCGGTGAGCCGGTCAAGCTGCACGACCGCGAATACGTCGGCTGGGGCACGCCCAGCGGCAAGATCGAACTCGTGAGCGAAGCCGCGCGGCAACGCGGCCAGCCCGCGCTCGCTGATTACGTGCCCGACGATGCAGCCGGTGATCGCGGCGCGTACTGGCTCGTCGGTGCGCCGTCGGTGCACACGCACAACAGCACGTTCAGCCACAGCGCGCGTCATCGCAAGCGCAATGGAATACCGTGCGTGCACGTGAATCCGGACGATGCATGCGAGCTAGGGCTCTCTGCCGGAGCGCGAGTGCGTCTCAAGAACGAGCGCGCGGAGTTGATTCTGCCTGTCACCTTGTCGCCGGAGATGCCGCGCGGTTCCGTGCGCGTCGACGGTTTGCCGCGCGCGCGCGACATCGAGTCCCTGAATGGGCTCAATGCCCTCACCAGCCCGGAACTCTCCGACCTGGGCGACGGGAACGTGATGTACAGCGCGCGGGTCGACCTCGTCCCGGCCTAGTGGGGTGATTCCGTTCGACGCGCGCGAAAGGCGGCGGGTACCTTGCGCGCATGGACCTGCAACTGAAAGACAAAGTCGTATTCATCACCGGCGCTTCCGGCGGCATCGGCAGCGCTCTCGCAGCAGCCTTCGCAGCAGAAGGCGCGCGTCTCGCGTTGACGGGTAACTCGGCCTTCGATGCGCTGCAGCGCTGGGTCGACAAGCAGCCGAACTCGAAGGACATGTTGCCGATCCGATGCGACACGACCGATCCCGCGCGCATGGAGGCGGCGATGGAGGAGGCCCGCAAACGCTTCGGCCGCGTCGACGTGTGCATCGCGAACGCGGGACGCTGGACGCCGGATGTGGCGCTCATGCATCGTGCGACGCCCGAACGCATCCGCGACAACATCACCGTCAACCTGCTCGGTTCGATGTGGACGGCGCGCGCCTTCATGAAGTCGCTGGAGGAATCCGGGCCGCGCCCCGACGGAGTCGGTGCATCGATCGTGTTCATCGGATCGACAGCGGGACGCTTCGGTGAGAAAGGCCACGCCGAGTACGCGGCCGGCAAGGCCGGTCTGTACGGCGTCGTGCGCACACTCAAGAACGAGATCGTCGAACTCGATCCGTTCGCACGCGTCAACATGATCGAACCGGGCTGGACGGTCACGCACATGGCGCGCGCGGCCCTGCAACAGGAGGGCGTGATCTCGAAAGTCGTACGCACCATGCCTCTGCGTCAGCTCGCGCGCGCTGAGGATGTTGCGCGAGCGGCGCTGTTCCTCTGTTCGCCGGCGCTCGCGCGTCACGTCAGCGGCGAAATCGTGACGGTGGCGGGTGGGATGGAAGGGCGCTCGTTGTGGGAAGCAGGCGACGTCGACGAGGCTGCGATTCGGGCGCGGGTGTTGGCGTGAGGAGGGGGTTCCTGGCGGGTATTGGGCGCCCATGCTTCAGGCGTTGTGTCGGGTGACGACGGAAGGAAATAGGCGCTGATTCCAACTCCACAGCGCTTCAAGCCCGACACCGGACGCCAATGCTTCGCGAGCGACATCGAACTGCGTTCAAGACCGCTTCGATGCCGGCATCGAACGCCACCCAACAACGCTTCGATACCGACATCGCACCCCGCCCCGCAACGTTTCAAGTCCGACACCGAACTCCCCCAACCAGACCCCACCCCATTGTTGACCTCGGGGTTCGCGATTTGCGCAGTGGCGCTCGTCCGAGTTTGACCGTACCGAGCCAGGCTCGTGTGGTGCATCTTCGCCGGCG
>JAEUIA010000073.1 GCA_016795245.1 Planctomycetota bacterium
TGCACCACACGAGCCTGGCTCGGTACGGTCAAACTCGGACGAACGCCACTGCGCAAATCGCGAACCAGGAGGTCAACAATGGGGTGGGGTCTGGTTGGGTGAGTTCGGTGTCGGACTGGAAGCGAACTTGGGTTGGGTTCGATGTCGGTCTGGAAACGTTTCGGGGTTGCGTTCGATGTCGGACTTGAAGCGTCCGGCGGTGCCGTTCGGTGTCGGTCTTGAAGCGCGCGGCGACGGGGTCGATGTCCGGCATCGGACCGTTGCGAGTTGCGTTCGGTGTCGGCCTTGAAGGGTTTCTCGGGCTGCGTTCGGTGTCGGTATCGAAGCGTTGAAGAGTGGCGCGAGACTCCACGCGCATCGTGCGCTGAAAGGCCGGCAGGATCTCACTCTCCGTCGCCGCGTCAGACGTCCGACAGATTACGCTCCAAGAGCTGCAATTCGGTGACGAGTTCCGCTCGGCGCACTTTCTCGCCCGCGACGACGTCCGGATCGGCGCGCTCGACGAACGCGGCGTTGTGGAGTTTGCTGTCGATGCCGCCGATCCCTTGACGGACCTTCTCGGCGCGACGCGCGAGCACATCCTTGAGTTTTCCGAGGTCGACGTTTTCCGCCAGTGCGACAAAGACTTCGACGCCGCCGGTGACGGCGACGGCCGAGTTCTTCGGGCGCGTGACTTTGTCCGCGATCTCGCACGTCTCTAGCGACGCGAGTGCGCGCACCGTGGCGACGTGCGCCAGCAGCACATCGCGCTCGGCCTGCTTGGGTGCCGCGATCTTGGCTTGCAGCGGTTGCCGCTCGCCTGCCGTCGTCAGGTTGCGGATCTGGCGCACGGCGTGCACCAGGTCCTGGATGGTCTGCATCTCGCTCTCGGCGCGTTCGTCGATTTCGAGGCCGCTCCCGTCAGGCCAGTTGCAGTTCATGAGCAGGGGCTGCTTGCGCTTCAGGGTCTCGTTCAGGTTGGACCACAAGGCCTCGGTCATGTACGGCGTGAACGGGTGTAGCAAGGCCAGCGCATCGTTGAGGACGCGCGCCAGAGTGCCGCGTGCGACCGGTCCCGAGGGATCGTTCGCGTCCGACATGCGGCTCTTCACGATCTCGACGTACCAATCGCAGAAGTCGTTCCACACGAACTGGTACAGCGCCATCGCCGCGTCGTTGAACATGTAGGCGTCGAGTTTCTCCGACACCTCGCTGCGCACGCGCGCGAGGCGCGAGAGGATCCAGCGATCTTCGAGGCGACACTGTTCGCGGCCGGCCTTCGAAGTCGGATCGACGAGCGTCGCGCCGCTCATGTTCATCAGCACGAAACGGGCCGCGTTCCAGACCTTGTTGCTGAATCTGTAGCCCTGTTCGAAGCGGTCCGGCGACAGCTTGACGTCCTGACCTTCTTTCGTGAGCAGGACGAGCGAATAGCGCACGGCGTCCGCGCCGTACTTGTCGATCATTTCGATCGGGTCGATGCCGTTGCCGGCCGACTTCGACATGCGCCGGCCCTTGCCGTCGAGCACCGTCGCGTGGATGTTGCAAACGTCGAAAGGGCAACGCTCCTCCATCGGGAGGTGGTCCATGAACTCGTAGCCGGCCATCACCATGCGCGCGACCCACAGGTAGATGATCTCGCGTGCCGTCGACAAGAATTGCGTCGGATAGAAGCGCGCGAGGTCGGGCGTCTTGTCCGGCCAGCCCAGTGTCGCGAACGGCCAGAGCCAGGAACTCGCCCACGTGTCGAGCACGTCGGGGTCCTGGCGCACGATCGGCTTCTTGGTCTTGGGATGCGGCGAACCGATGGCGAGGTCGGTGCGCGAAGCGACCGGCACGTCGTCTGCGTCGTACCAGACCGGGATCTGGTGCCCCCACCAGAGTTGGCGGCTGATGCACCAATCGTGCACGTTCTCGAGCCAGTCGAGGTAGACCTTGGTCCAGCGTTCGGGTCTGAACTTGAGCGTGCCGTCCTTCACGGCCTTGATCGCGGGCTGCGCGAGCGGCTCCATCTTCACGAACCACTGCTCGCTGACGATCGGTTCGATCACGCTCTTCGAGCGGTCGGAGACGGCGACGTTGTGCGAGTAGTCCTCGACCTTGCCCAGGAGTTCCAATTCCTCGAGCTTCTTGACGACTTCCGTGCGCGCCTTCTCACGCGACAGACCGGCGAAGGGGCCCCCGTTGTCATTGAGGCGACCGTCCTTCTCGTAGAGGTTGATGATCGGGAGCTTGAAGCGCTGACCACGTTCGTAGTCGGCCGGATCGTGACCGGGCGTGATCTTGACCGCTCCAGTGCCGAAATCCATCTCGACTTGATCGTCGCCGACGACCGGGATCTCGCGGCCGATGAACGGCAACACCAACGACTTGCCGATCAAATGCTTCCAACGCTCGTCGTTCGGATTCACGGCGACACCCGTGTCGCCCAGCATCGTCTCAGGACGCGTGGTCGCGACCGTCACGAACTCTCCGGCCTGGCCCTTCACGGGATAGCGAATCTCGTACAGCTTGTCCTTGCGCGGGACGTACTCGATCTCGTCGTCGGACACGGCCGTCTCGAGCACGCAGTCCCAATTCACGAGCCGCGCACCGCGGTAGATCAGGCCCTTCTCCCACAGGCGCACGAACGACTCGCGCACCGCCGTCGTGAGCATCGGCTCCATCGTGAAGCGCGTGCGCGACCAGTCGCACGAGCTGCCGAGTCTGCGGAACTGCTCGAGGATGTAGCTGCCGTGCTCTTCCTTCCACTCCCAAACGCGCTTCAGGAAGGCTTCGCGTCCGAGGTCGTTGCGGGTCTTTTTCTCCTTCTCGTAGAGTTGCTTCTCCACCACCGCTTGCGTCGCGATCCCCGCGTGATCCGTGCCCGGAACCCACAACGCCGTGTAGCCGTTCATGCGCTTGAAGCGCATGACGATGTCTTGCACCGTACCGTTCAGCGCGTGACCCATGTGCAGAACGCCGGTGACGTTCGGCGGCGGGATCATGATCGTGAAGGTCTTCTCGGCTTTGGTTTCCGGGCCGGGTTGGAAACCGCCCGAAGCCAACCAGTCCGTGTAGATCCGCGCCTCGAAATCGGCCGGTGTGTAGCGTGTCGAGAGTTCCATGAGTGCCGGTGCTGTTTTCCGCGAGGGAGCGCGCACGCGGAATGCGTGTTCGAGCGCTGCGAGGCGGCCACTTCAACCGCACCGCGCGGTCAGGTCAAGGTCGGGGGAGGATCGAGCGCGAGAATGCGGCGCGCGCGCGTCGAATCGAGCGAGACATCGGCCGGCCTACAGGAATGTCCGGCCGCGGCGCGGGTCGTAGGGCGGATCGCGGCGCGCGCCTCGACGGGTGCGAATCCGGCCTCGATGAGCGCGCGCACGCCGATTTCGCAGCGCGAGAGTCGTTCCGCTCCGGCCAGGTGCAAGACGCCGCGCTCGCGCAACAGGGCGAGTTCGACGAGTGCGGAACCGGCACGTGCCGCGTCCAGCGGCGTGCGCCACTCATCCGTGAAAAGCAGCGGTTTCGCACCACGTCGCACACTCGCGACGACGGAATCCGACGCACCCAGGCCGCGCCCGAAAGACTCGCCCGTGAGCAGCGGCAGGCGCACGACCAGCGCTTCTTCGCAGTGGTCGAGCACGGCCTGCTCTCCACTCGCCTTGGTGCGGCCGTACTCGGATGTCGGCGCTGGCTCGTCCTCTTCACTGAAACGCTCCGCACGCGGCGGGCGCGCGCCGAACACGAGGTCAGTCGAGATGCTGACGAGGCGCGCGCCGTGGACACGCGACCAGACGGCGATGCGCGCAGGCAATTCGACGTTCAACGTCCGTGCGAGGACCGGGTAGCGCTCGCACTCGGCGATGGTGGCGAGGGCGGTGCACAGCACGATCACGTCCGGCGCGCACTGCTCCAGCACGCGTTCGACAGCCAGGGGAGTGAGCGCGTCGCACAACTTGTGCGGCACACCCTCGACTTGCCCCGCGGCCGGCGCCTGCGTTCGACCGGCGACCATGACTTCGAGTCCGGCAGCGCACGCGGCACGGACCACATGGACACCCAGGAATCCGCTCCTCCCGAACACGAGCATTCGTCGCGACCCCGACATCGGGACGCTACGGTAACGCAGAATGCCCGGCCCCTCGAACCCGCGTCACGAGCACGTCCTCGTGATCGCCAATCCCGTCGCGGGCCGCGGTCGCGGCGAGGCGACGGCGCGCGCCTTGGCTCAGGCGCTCGGACGCGAGCGCATCGTCTGCGACTTGTACTTCACACGAGCCCGCGGCGATGCGCTTCAACGCGCCGCAGAGCTCGAACCCGACATCGATCTGGTGGTGTCCATCGGTGGCGACGGGACATTCTCGGAAGTGCTCAGCGGTCTCGAGCGTCGGGACCTGGACGTGGCGGTGCTCCCGATGGGTACGGCAAACGTTCTGGCGCTCGATTGGAAGATCCCGCGCGATGTAGCCGGATGCGTGACGATGATACTGCAGCGGCGTGTGCAACTGCTCGATACCGGCATGGTCAACGGCCGGACCCTCTCGTTTCTCGTCTGCGGCGTCGGCTTCGACGCGGCCGTCGTCGCAGAGCTCGAGAAGAGAAGACGCGGCCCGATCACGAAACGCGATTGGTTCACGGCCGGCTGGCGCGCCTTCAAGTCCTGGCGTCCCCCGCAACTCTCGGTCGAAATCGATGGTGCGCCCTTCCCCCTGGACTGCGGGATGGTGCTGGTTTCGAACGTCGTTCACTACGCCGGCTTCGACGTGCTGCAGCGTGATCGCAAGCTCGACGACGGCTTGTTCGAGGTCTACATGTTCGCCGGCGGATCGCGCACGAGCCTCGTGCGCCACGGGATCCGCGGCTTCTTCGGACGCTTTCCGTCGGGCCGCGTGTCGATGCGCCGTGCCAGGCGCGTGGTGGTCCGCGCACCAGAACCCGTTCCCTTCCAAGTCGACGGTGATCTGTGCGGCGTGACACCCTTCGAATTCGTCGTCGGCTCGCAACCCTTCCGGCTCTTGGTACCCTGAGCCTCGCCCATGACCCATCCGAAGCCCAAGTTGCCCACTGTCCAGATCGCCGGACGCCCCTTCGGCGGCGGCGAACTGTTCCTGATCGCCGGTCCGTGCGTGCTCGAGACCCAGGAGCTCGCGCTCTCGGTCGCCGAGCAACTCGTGGAGATCTGCGAGCCGCGCGGCGTGAAACTGATCTTCAAGTCGAGCTTCGACAAGGCCAACCGCACGAGTATCTCCGCCGTGCGCGGCCCTGGGCTGGACGGGCTCGAGTGGCTCGCGCTCGTGCGCGAACGCTTCAAGATCCCGGTCTTGACCGACGTGCACGCGCACGAACAGTGCGCTCCCGCAGCTGAAATCGTCGACGTGCTGCAGATTCCGGCCTTCCTGTGCAGACAGACGGATCTGTTGCTCGCCGCGGCGGCGACGAAGAAGGCCGTGAACGTCAAGAAGGGCCAGTTCCTCGCGCCGTGGGACATGCAGAACGTCGTGAAGAAGTTCGAGCAGGCCGGCAACCCGAACGTGACGGTGTGCGAGCGCGGTACGACGTTCGGCTACGGCAGGCTCGTGGTCGACATGACCGGGTTCGAGCATCTGGCCGCGACCGGCAGACCGATCGTGTTCGACGCGACGCACTCGGTGCAGGAGCCCGGTGCGTTGGGCGAGAAAACGGGCGGCGATCGCAAGAAGGTCCCTGCACTCGCGCGCGCGGCGGTCGCGACGGGCCACGTCGATGGATTGTTCTTCGAAGTCCATCCCGATCCCGATCGCGCGCCTAGCGACGGACCGAACATGGTCAAGCTGCACGAATTCGCCGCGATCCTCGACGGCGTGTTGGCGGTGCATCGCGCGGTGCGCGCGCTCGGCTGAGCATTCGAATCGGATACCCTGCGAACGAGCCGACGAGTCCCACCCCGCAACGTTTCCAGACCGACATCTTCCTACCCCGGCTGTTTTCTTGACCTCGTGGTTCGAGCCGCGCGGTACTCCGCGCGACTCGAATCACGAGGCGGCGCTGCGGAGCACGCCTGCGAATGCCGTTGCGCTTCTGTCTGCCTCGCGCTTCCTTCTTCTGCTTCGCGCTTCCCTCTTCTGCTTCGTGCTGCGTGAGGTCGCGAGGAAGTGTCCATGCTGCGGCGCCCGCGCTGGAATCGAGCCGCAGTGATCTCTTGATGACTTCACGTAGCGCGAAGCAGATGAAGGAAGCGCGAAGCAGGCTGGTGAGCGCAGGCATTCGCAGGCGTGCTACGCAGCGCCGCCTCGTGATTCGAGTCGCGCGGAGTACCGCGCGGCTCGAACCACGAGGTCAAGAAAACAGCCGGGGTAGGAAGGTGTCGGTATGGAAACGTTGCGGGGTGGGGCTGGGGCAGGGTATGCGGAGGTTGAGGTGGAAGCGTTGTGGGCCGGGTCTTCGGTCAGGGCTTCGTTGTGCCGGAGTTGCGGTCGGCTTGCTGGGGTGCGCAGCTGACTCAGTGACCCGAGGTCTTCGACTTCGGCATCGCGTTCCACATGCGCGAAGCAAGCAACACGCCGACGAGTGCGGCGGGGATCATCACGAGCGGCCAGGCGTTCCAGTTGGCCGGATCGGCGGCGAGCAGCTTGCCGTCGGGGCCGAGGTCGGTGTCATTCGGCAGTACACGGCCGAGGATCAAGGCTTGTAGTGCCGTGCCCAGGTACACGAAGCCGTCGATGATGCCGACCGCGACTCCGGCGTTCTTCTTGCCGCCGAAGTCCATGCTGGCGGTGCCCGAGAGCATCCCGTGCACGCCGATGATGGACATCGACATGAACACCATCAGCCAGCCTAGAGCCTTGCTCTCGAGCATCGGGATCATCAACAGTGAGCCGCCGAGCATGAAGGCGTAGAGCACGAGCGAAACCGGCCCGCGACGCGACCCGAAAACGCGGTCGGAGATCACGCCGGCGAAGATGCCGCCGACGATGCCTGCGATGCACAACATGAGGCCCCAGTTGTGCGCCACGAAGGTCTCGTTCTGGCCGGTCTGTTTGGCGAAGATCGTGTACCACTGCATGATCGCCTGGCGCAGGTAGCCGCTGCAGAACTCGATCAGGGCGATCGTGATGATCACCGGGTTCGTCAGCATGCGGCGCGCCACTTCGAACACCGGCAGCCGTCCGCCGGTTTCGCCCGAACTGGCGTCTCCCGTATCCAGATCAGCGTGGCCGGTGTCGCTGGGGTTGTCGTACACCAGGAAATAGTCGATGACCGCGAAGGTCAGGAGGATCACCGCCGGAACGAAGAACACCCAGGCCGTCGGCCGCACGCCTTCGATGATCGAGGGCCCCCAGTCGGGCGCGGTCTCGACGATCTTGCGGCCCCAGTCGTAGGCGAAGTACACGCCCAGCGAAATCAGGATGCCGAAGATGCCGCCGAAGGTGCCGCGCTCGCGCACATGGAACCAGTGGGCGTTGACCTTGACGATCGCGACCGCACCGAAGCTCTGGAAGTACATGTTCGCGCTGTACAGGACGCTGTACCACGCGACGAGGCTGCCCTCCGGCTGCAACACGAGCACGAGTCCCATCGCGATGTTGGCCAGCGCCGATCCCACCGCCGCGATGAGGATCGTGACGCGTCCACCCCAGCGATCCGTGAGCGGACCGTTGATCAAGAACGCGCAACCGTAGACGAGCGTGCCCCAGAAGAAGATGTCCGCGAAGTCCTGCTTCGTCATCAACTCGCCGAGCGCGTTCTTCGCGACGGT
This sequence comes from Planctomycetota bacterium, assembly GCA_016795245.1. Lineage (GTDB taxonomy): Bacteria > Planctomycetota > UBA1135 > UBA1135 > JAEUIA01. The sequence goes on from JAEUIA010000073.1 coordinate 7,697, forward strand.
CAGGTTGTAGCGCCCCATGTAGAGGAACGAGTACGTGAGACCGAGAGGCAACCAGTTCAGCCGCCGACGGCGCAGGTACTCAGGCGAATGTCCCAACTCGACGCGCGGCAAGCGCGCCAGCACGAGCGCGACCACGACGAGCAAGATCAGGATCGGCAGGATCTCGCGCAGCCAGTTGGGCAGGGAGGCGTACATGACTGGCGCGTGACCATACCATCCACGCTCCCCGAACCCCTCTGCGTTCCCAGCCGAGCCCTCCGGCGTTAGGCTCTGGGCCGATGGGCAACAAGGAACTGCGCAAGATCCTGACCGCGGTCGAGGACGTGGCGAAACGGGATCGCCTCCCGGTCGTCGTCTTCGATCTCGACTCCACGCTCTTCTCCACGGCTCCGCGCAACCTGGCGATCCTGCACGAATTCATCGAGCGCCATCACGCCGAACACCCGCACCTCTCCGACATCGGGAAGCGCATCGGGCTCGAGGACATGGGCTGGAACGTCTACCAGGACCTGCGGCGCTTCGGCGTCGAGGACACGCGCCTGCTCGATCGCCTGAAGTCGTTCTGGTTCGAGCGCTTCTTCACCGACGCCTACGTCCTGCACGACGAAGCCGTGCCTGGTGCAGCCGATTTCGTGCTCGCCTGCCACGCGCGCGGCGCCTTGATCTACTACCTGACCGGACGTCACGTCGGCGGCATGGAGATCGGGACGGTGCGCTCGCTGAAGGAGCGCGGCTTCCCCTTCTGGCGCGGACGCTGCGTGCTGCACTTGAAGCCCTCGTTCGAGATGAACGACAAGGCCTTCAAGGACGACGCGATCGACGACATCCGTTCGTACCTGGGCGAAGTCGTGGCGACGTTCGAGAACGAGCCCGGCAACGCGAATATGTTTCTGCGCGCGTTCCCGGACGCGACGCACGTGTTGCTCACGACGATCCATTCGCCCGAAGCGGAAGCGCCTTCCTCGAGGCTCCTGCTCACCGACGATTTCGTCTGGTCTTGAGGTCCGCATACGCGGTCGGAAGACATTTCCGACTTCGTAAATAACACTGTCATTGCGCCCAAATTCGTCACAGCGATTTGCCCGAATGCAGTTTCGTATGTATCCTCCCCCGCCTCGAACGATGACACGATAAGGGCACACCAACCGCGAGGTTGGGCCGCAAAGCCACGGGACCGAAAGCGCGCGAGCGCCGACGTCAGCCGAGCCGCCGAAGTCGTCAATCCGATCCCGGACGTCATCCGAGGGGCAGACGGATTCCAATCCGCCTCGGGTATGAGGTCGGGGTCGGAGAAAGCCCGCTTTCTCCTCTTCGCCCCGCTCCGTCGCCGTGCTCCTTGAGCACGACACGGGGCGGACCCTCTTCCGGGCGGCTTGCCTGAATCCAGACGAGCGCCAGCACATGAGAGACACGGGAAGGCATTTGGGTACGACAGGCACGATCCGGCGCGATCCATGGTTCGCGCGGACCGCGGCATCGTCGTCGCCTCCGTGGATGCGAGTGATCGAGCACAGCAGTGCAAGTGCCGGCAACGTGGAGGTCCGCGCGGTGAGCGTGAACAAGGCAGGATTGGCAGAGAGCACGTGTTCGGCTTCGGCCGGACACGCGCCGTGCGCACGACGGGACGGGGACCCCGTCGTCGCATGGAAGGGGGAGAGACGTCGTCGGCTTCGTGGGGACGGAGTCCGCCGGCGTTTCTTGGAGGAGATGCGTGGCATCGAGCTCGTGGGGACAAGCTCGGCCGCCGCGCCGCCTGGCAGATCGCGCGCCTTGGTGCGCGTGGAGATCGCGATGGGGAGTGCCTGGATGAAAGTCTAGGCACCGTGATCAGGAGGTCCGGCTCGTTCCGGATCCGTCTGCCGGGAAATTTGCGGGAGCATGGGGTCGCGCCTCATGCTCCCGCTCTATTTTTCGAACGCCGCGCCGCGGTGACGCCGTGGAGAGACAGATGCTGGCCCCCGTGGCTGGTCGCGGGGCAGGACCCCCTCGTGCTGCGCATCAGGAGCGGGGTCGGATTCCCGCCCACCCGCATTCCAAGCCCCAGAGAAGGGGTGGGCGGGCGACGACCAGCGGACGAGGCCAGTACCCGCGTCAGTCTTCCGCGCCGACGCGGAAGCGATCCTTCAAACGCTCGAGCAGGCGCATGTGGATCTTGCACACGCGCGACTCGGAGATGCGCATCATCTGGCCGATCTCGCGCATCGAGAGCTCCTCCCAGTACTTGAGGTAGACGAGCCGGTACTCCTGGCCGGTCAATTTCTGCGCGACGAGCCGCAGGATCTCGTCGCGGCTGAGCTTCTCCCCCGCCGAGTCCGCATTCGGATCCGGGACGACGTCGAGCACCTGACTGCCGTCGCCGTCGGGGTCGGTGACGCTGACCAGCGGCGCATCCAACAGCCCGAGCCCGAACACGTGCCGGTAGGCCACGAGCGGCATGCCCATCTCGGCCGCGACGTCCTCGTCCAGCGGTTCGCGATCCGTTCGTGAACGCAGGCGTTCCAGGACGCGCTTTTGCAGTTCCAGGCGCGCACGCCAAGGCCGCGACAGCCAGTCGTGGCTGCGCAATTCGTCCAGGAGCGCCCCGCGCACCCGCAACTCGCAATAATTTTCGAAGCGCACGCCACGCGTCGGGTCGAATCCGCCGACCGCGGCCATCAACCCCACGTTCGCCGCCGTGGCGAGGTCGCCGCGATCGACACTGCGCGGGAGACGCGCGGCCAGTCGACGCACCAACTCGGCGATCAGCGGTTGATAGTGTTCGACGAGGCGATTGCGCGATTCGTCGTCGGGACGCCGGCGGTACGCGCGCCACAAGCGCTCGACCACGCGCTCGCTCTGGGCCCGGCTGCGCGCGTCTGTAGCTGAATCCAGCGGCTTTTTGCGCATTTTCTCGGGCGCAACGACGGCGATCGGTGCACGCGCACGCGCAACTCCCTGTGCACGGTTCACCGGGCGCGGGCCGCGGTTCGGCGCAGAGAGTTTGCTCTTTGGAGTGTCAGCAGCGAGTTTGGCCAATCGAGCGTGGAGTCTCGCGAGCGCTTGCGATGCGGAGCACGTTCCGTGCTCGCCGCGGCGATCGCCCTCTCCTGCGCACATGCTGGGATACTCCTTCCGACGCGCGGATCAAGAGAGAACTTGCGCGGCCGATGTCCACCCCCTGGCGCGGAAGGTGCGCTCAATCGTCGTGCGGCAGTCGATCGGGTTCGAATCCCAGGCGCTTCATCACCGCGTTCTCGGCCGCGCGCATCCGCTTGCGGTCGGCGGGCGCGTGGTCGTCGAAGCCGCACAAGTGCAACACGCCGTGCACGACGTACAGAAGCAACTCCCGTTGCAGCACGACCTTGCGCCGACGCGCGACGATCCGCGCGCGCTCGGCGGACACGTACAATTCGCCCGACACGCCGCCGATCTCGTCGGTGAGATCGAAGGTGATCACGTCCGTCGGAGTGGGATCAGCCAGATGCACTCCGTGCATCCGCGCCAGTGCCTCGTCGGTCACGAAGACGATGCTGAGCGAAAGCTGCGGCGCGCGACCGTGGCGGCGCGCGAGATCTGCAGCTTCGCGTACGCGCGCGTCAGTGACGCTGCGCCTCACACCATCCCAGGCGATGTCGATCACGCCGCCCGAGGCCGCGGGCGCACGAGCCTTCCGGCGCTCGGGGCGGGCCTGCCTGGCCGAAGCCTTGTTGGAACGTCCGGCGCCGCGCGCGGTCACGGAAACCTGTCGCCCTCGCGCGGCGCGCGGGACGGAGCCTCGTAGGCGCGCACGATCTGCTCGACCAGCGGGTGGCGGACGATGTCCTTGACCGAGAACTCGACCAGGCCGATGTCCTTGAACCCGCGTAGGCGCGCGACCGCGTCGTTCAGACCGCTGCGCGCACCGTGCTCGAGGTCCGTCTGTGAAGGGTCGCCGGTCACGACCATGCGCGAGCCCTCGCCGAGCCGCGTCAGGAACATCTTCATCTGTTGGATCGACGTGTTCTGGCCTTCGTCGAGGATCGCGAACGCGTTGTTCAACGTGCGGCCGCGCATGTACGCCAGCGGTGCGACTTCGATGACACCGTTCTCTTCGAGGCGCGCGACTTCTTCGGGGTCGATCAAATCGTAGAACGCGTCGTAGACCGGACGCGTGTACGGATTCAGCTTCGCTTGCAGATCGCCGGGCAAGAACCCGAGTCGTTCTCCGGCTTCGACGACGGGGCGCGTGATCACCACGCGCCGGCACTGTCCGGTGCGCAGCGCGCGCACGGCGGCCGCAACCGCGAGAAAGGTCTTGCCCGTTCCGGCCGGACCGACGCCGAACACGAGCGGCACGCGCTCGATCAGCTCCAGGTAGCGGCGCTGGTTTTCGTTGCGCGCCGCGACCTGATTCATCCGCAGACCCGTGGTCGCCTTTTCGCTGGGAACGAGGCGCGCCCGCGCAGCCGAGCGCGGTTCGACACCGTCGCCCGAGTGGTCCTCGCGCGCGCCGGCGGAACGCACGACGCGGTATCCGCTGCTCGCGCGGCGTTCGGTTGTGCGCTCGGGCGCGCGCTCAGCCGCGGAAGCGGCGTCGGTGCCCAGGAGAATCGCTTCGATGTCGGAGAGCGCTAGGTCGCGCCCCTTGCGCGACTTGCCGAGCAGGTGATCGATGCGACGGCGCGCCTCCTGCACGCCTTCGTCGTTGCCTTTCACGCGCAGATTGCCGCGGCGTGTGTAGATCTCGATGTCGAGGTCCTGTCGCAGCAGCTTGGCGTAGCGATCATAGGGACCGAGGACGAGGATGGCCTCGTCATGGGACCGCAGGGGAATGGTGATCTCGGTCTGGTTGGTGATTGCGAGGGTCTCCGTCAGCGAAAGACTATCACGCCGTTCGCGCCAGGAGATACGGCCAGACGAGACACGCGACCGGCACGGACAACAGCAGTGAATCGAGCTGGTCGAGCAGGCCGCCCGAGGGCCCGAAAACGCCCGAGGAGTCCTTCACGCCCGCCTTGCGCTTCGCGAAGCTCTCGAGCAGATCGCCCGACTGCGCCGCAAGATTGACGATCGCGGCCGCGGCCAAGGCGCCGGTGAGCCCCCACTTCCCATCGGGCAGGACATCGATCCCCCACAGAAGGCCGCCCATCGATACCGCGCCGACGAACGAACCGACGCAACCGGCCGTCGTCTTGCCGGGCGAGAGGCGCGGGAAGGGATGCGTACGGCCCAGGGCGCTGCCGACGTAGTAGCCGAAGGTGTCGCCGATCTTCGACAACACGAGCAGCGCGATCAGTCCGCGGATGCCGAAGTCGTCCCACACGAAGACGAGGAGCGACAAGGCCGGCACGATCCAGGCGCACAAGAGACCCGCCAGCGACAGTCGCGCGAACCCGCCGGTTTCGAAGGTCAGCAGTCCGAGGATGGTGACACCACCCAGCGCGGCGAGAACGAGGTTCAAGTGCGTGCGTTCGGCGTGGATGTCGTCCAGCGCGTACAGGACCGCCGCGCCCACGACCGCGAACGCCGCGAGACGTGCCACCAGCGCGGATCCGCCGCTGCGCTTCACAGCGCGAGTGACCGAGTACGCGGCGAGCCCCGTGAGCAACGCGAATCCGTACAGCAGGCTGGTACTCGCGCGGAATACGTGCGTCCCAGCGCCCGTGAACGCGCCGGCTTCGCGCAACACAGCCTGAGATTCGATGTGCGCATTCGTCAGCGCGAGGACGCCGAACGCCGACAGAGCCAGCGTGGGCAAGAGGTCGTAGAGTGCCAGCGTCCCCATGCGGCTCGTCTCGTACACCGCGCACAGCGTGATGACCGCCGCCGCGTAGAAGATCGGGCGCCCGTCCGCGCTCGCGTTCGTCCACCACAAAAGCGCCGCGACCGCGAGCACGAGCGATCCGCCCGAGAGCGTGCGCCTGAGGATCTTCTTGGCCTTCGACATCGCTTCCGCGTCAGGACTGGCCTTCGGTCGGGCGCTGCTCGCGCACGACGGGGCTGTCCTGGATCAGTCCGCCGAACTTGCGTTTGCGACCGGCGTAGGCGGTCAGCGCCTCCAGCAGTTGCTCGCGCCTGAACTCCGGCCAGCACACGTTGGAGACGAACAGTTCCGAGTAGCTGATCTGCCACAGCAGGAAATTCGAGATCCGCATCTCGCCCGCGGTTCGAATCAAGAGATCCGGGTCGGGCGTCTCGGAGTCGTACAGGTACGCGCGCAACGTTTCGTCGTCGATGTGTGCAGGATCCAAGATGCCGGCCTTGGCGTCGGTCGCGATCTGGCGCACGGCCTCGCCGATCTCGGTGCGCGATCCGTACGAGAGCGCGAGGCGCAGCAGCATGCCGTCGTTGTGACTCGTCAGCGCTTCGGTCTCGCGCAATTCGGACAGCGCGGCAGCCGGCAAATCGTCGAGTCTGCCGATCGCGCGCAGACGCACGCGGTTGTCCATCAAGGTGGGCCGTTCGTCGATCAAGAAGCGGCGCAGGATGCGCATGAGGTAGCGCACTTCGGGGTCGGGACGCTTCCAGTTTTCGACCGAGAACGCGAACAAGGTCAGGCTCTCGACGCCCATGCGCGCACATTCGGTCGTGATCTCGCGCACCGAACGGATGCCTTCCCGGTGTCCGAAGATGCGGCGCAATCCGCGGCCCTCGGCCCAGCGACCGTTGCCGTCCATGATCACCGCGATGTGCGCGGGAAAAGGACCGCCTAGATCAGGGCGTTGCGTGGGCTCTAGATCCATCAGAGGCCACGCGAGATGACCTGGTCGCGCGCGGGACCGACCGACAGCATCACGATGGGAGCGCCGACTTCGCGCTCCAGCCACTCGACGTAGTTGCGCGCATTCTGGGGCAGATCCTCGAAGCGGCGCACGCCCGTGATGTCTTCGCTCCAACCCGGATGCTGCGCCCAGACGGGCTCGATCTCGCCGATATCCGCCGTAGCTGCAGGCCAATCGCGCACGCTGCGGCCCTTGATCTTGTAGGCGACGGCGGCGGAGATCTCCTTGAAACCAGAGAGCACGTCGAGGTTCGTCACGATCCAGCCGTCGGCACCCGACAATTCGAGCGCGAAGCGCACGGCGACCGCATCGAACCAGCCGCAGCGCCGCGGTCGTCCGGTGGTCGAACCGTACTCGTGGCCCTGCTCGCGGATGCGCGCACCGACTTCGTCGTGCAACTCGGTCGGGAACGGGCCTTCTCCGACGCGCGTGGTGTAGGCCTTGGCGATGCCGATCGCGCGCTCGATCCAGCGCGGCGGAAACGCGGCACCGGCGGAGATGCCCGTCGCGCCGGTATTCGACGAGGTGACGAAGGGATACGTGCCGGCATCGATGTCGAGCATCGCGCCTTGCGCGCCTTCGAACAGAATGCGCTTCTTCGCGCGGTAGGCGGCGCGCACTTCGGCGCCGGTGTCGGCCACGAACGGCGCGATGCGCTGTCCGACGGCCACGTAGCGATCGAGTTCGGCGTCCAGGTCCAGCGGCTCGGCGCCGTGGACCTGCTCGATCATCGCGTTCTTCTCCGCGAGCGCCGCGCCCAGCCGCGTGCGGCAATGATCGGGCTCGAGCAGATCGCACACGCGCAGGCCCGTCCGCGCGGCCTTGTCGGCGTAACACGGCCCGATGCCGCGCCCCGTCGTCCCGATGCGCCCTTGTCCGCGCCAGCGCTCCGACAGCTGATCAAGGCGTCGGTGATGTTCGAAGATCACGTGCGCGTTGGCCGAGACGCGCAGGTTCTGGCCGTCTACGTGGATGCCGCGCTGCGTGAGGCCCGCCACCTCGTCCAGGAACTTGAACGGGTCCAGCGCGACACCGTTCCCGATGATGTTGACCTTGGACGGGTGCAGGATGCCCGACGGGATCAGGTGCAGGATGTACTTCTCACCTTCGACGACGACCGTGTGCCCGGCATTGGCTCCGCCCTGATAACGCACGACGTAATCCGCGTCGCGCGACAGGAGGTCGATCAGCTTGCCCTTGCCCTCATCCCCCCACTGAGCACCGAATACGCTGATGGAAGGCATGGCAGGGCGGACGTTCCCGGGGCTCCTAGAACTTGAGGAAGGAAGGGCGACGCCCAGCGCTCGAGCGAGTCGCGACGCGTCCCAGGGCCAAGATTCTTGCGCCCTGTGCGAGGCTGGACAAGCGAAAAGGGAGGCGGGCTAGCGAGTCTGCTCGTAGCTGACGGACTCGCGGATCACCCAGGGCCCTTGCCCGGTCATCTCGACGGCGCGCGAGTCGTCCCTGGCCGCATAGGCGAGGTTCACTTGCCCGAGCAGTTCGATCGCGACGCAGCGCCCGCTATCGGCGTCGAACGTGAAATCTCCGCGCAGATCGACCGTCGTCCGGGGGACTGCCACTCCGCTCGGGTTCGATGTCGTGAGCCGCGCACTGAAGAGCGCCCGGTGGGCCCCGTCGACGGTGCGCACGGCCTTCGGCGTGAGCAAGAGTTGCAAGGCGTTCGGAGAGTCCGCGTCGACGATCAGCGCCCGGGCAGCCGCGGGCGAGAGCGTGAGTTCGACGCCGATTTCGAGCGTCCGGCCGGCGAGTTCGCGCGCCACGATGTCGCCGGCGCGCAGATATTCCGTACCCGAGATCCCCTCTTCCTCGAGGACGAGTCGTGCGAGACCGGGCTCGACACGCTTCTCCTCGCCGTCCAGGACGGTGAAGGTCTCGCGTTTGCGCAAGAGATGAAAAGTGCGGTTCTGCAGCGGATTGCGCGTGTCGAACTCGTCGTCGAGCGGCGCGGCGGCGGCGTCGCCGGCGTTCAGCGGTCGACGCTTCACTGCACTCAAGGCACCGTACTTGATGCGCACTTTCGTCGGACCGCGATCATCGGCCGCGAGGATGTGGATCGACTTCTCGGCGTGCTTGTCTTCGAAACAGTCGAACTCCTGCACCAGCTTGCCGTCGATGACGACGATGGTGTGCAGCGTCGAGTGCGAGGTCTGCACGCTGCGTGCGACATCGCCCGCCGACCACACCGGCATCGGCAATTCGATCACATTGCGCGCAGCCAGGCTGGAGCCCCAAAGCGGTGCTCCCGCAGCGGCGACGGAGGCGCACACGAACAGGGCTGCGATCGCGGGGAACGGGCGCATACGGGGTTTATCGGCGCGCCGGCCGCAGGCACTGGAATTGCGCGAAAAAACCGCGGAATCAGCGGTCTTCAGGCGGGTAGTCGAGGACCTCGTAGGGCAGGTAGTCGAGGACCTCCCAGCGCAAGATCGGCGTGATGCGCGTTTCGTCGCCGGCCTTCAGGCGCCAGTACACCGCGTGGACCACGCGCATCAGCGCATCGCCGCGCGTCTCTTCGCGTTTGCGCAATTCGGCCGGCGTCAATGCCAGACCGACTTCGTCCTCGGCCGAGGTCGTCTTGCGCGCGATGACGAACACCGAGAACACCTCGCTCTGCGTGGTCAGGAGTTGGGTGAGCTTCGTCTGCAATTCCGTGGGTAGATCGCCGTAGCCGTCTACTTTCGAAAGATCCTGCACCGATGTGAAGATCTGGCGCTTCAGGATCGGCTGGCCGTACTCGTCTAGACGCTCTTCTTCCTCGAGCGTGGTCGGGTCGGCCTCCTTGGCCTTGGCCTTCTCCTCTTCGTCTTCGAGATTGCGGTACTCGACGACCTTGTCCCAGAAGCGACCGGGGACTTCACGCCCGTCGAAGAGCGACTTGAGCACCGCTGCCGGCGCAGTGTTGACGTTGACGCCGAACCCACCGCTCGTGGTCGCTGAGATCGGAGCGCCGGGCAAGCTCGCGTTCGTGTTGCCGCCTGGTTCTGCTGCTGCGCCCGCAGTCCCGGCCGTCCCTGCCGCGCCGCCTGCGGCCGCTGTTCCTGTCGCACCACCTGCGCCCGTCGCGCTCGCACCGCTCTGCGGTGTCGCAGTCGACGTGGAACTCCCGGCCTTGCCGGTCGTCGCCGTGGAGCCCGACTTGGCGGCACCTGCGCCGGCGGTCGAGCCGGGCGAATTGGCGCCGCCCGATTGCGTTCCGCTGCCCGGTGCTCCGGCCGACGGCAACGGATTCGTCGAGAGCGAGGACCACACCGTCAGGAAGGTCGTGATCGAGTGCACGACGCGCTGGTCGGCATCGCGGAAGTCTCTGAAATGCAGTTCTTCGAAGGGCTCCAGCGCCAAGAATTCGCGCATCGAAAGCGGCAGACCCTGGTCCTCGTTCTTCTCGTCGTCGGTCAAGAGCTTCGGTCGCGGGAGTTGCGACTGCCGGCGCTTCAGCATGTGCTCGCGCATAGTCTTGGCCATCTCCTCGGCCGTGCGCGAATCGAGGTCGAATCCGGTGCCTTCACGACAGGCGTCGAGGATGCGCACGACGCGGTCGAAGGCGGCTTCGGCCTCCTTCTCGTCCGCATTGAGCATGTTCAGGACGTTGTACTTGCTGTTCTCGTCCTGAGTGATGATGCGCAGCTTGATGTTGTTGATCTCCGTGCGCTGCGGAGTGGCCCACTCGTCGCGACGCGAGTCGGTCGGTTGAGCGGGCGCCGACGGAGCCGTCCCACCCGTCGCGCTCGCACCGGGCAGCGCACTGCCGGCGCCCGTCGCGCCGGCCGCGCCGGGTGCGCCTTGCGTTGCGGCGCCCGACGAGTCCGCGTCAGCATCGGCCTTCAAGCTCTCGGCCATCTGCAGCAAGGCCGACTCGCACGCCAGATCCATGGTCGTGATCGTGATGTCGTTGCGACTGATGCGCGCGACCGTGCCGGTCGACACGTTGATCTGGATCACGATCGCGACCAGGATCAGGAGGATCATCAGCGAGAGCAGCAACGCCGCTCCGCGCCGACGCGCGCCGGCGGCGGTCGCGTGCGAATGGGAATAGATCTTCATGCTAGCGAGTGACGCAGGACCGGCGTCCCTCTTCCCGCGCATTGGGGAGTTCGGAGACAGCCGGTTCGGAAGCGCCTTTGTTCTGCGTGGAATCGTACGCCGAAAGCGCACGCCGTTCCGCGCCCGCGCGCATTTTCGGCCACGATGCCCCAGCAGGACCTCGAGCGTTGCGTTCTCAGGCTCGCGTGGTCTCTCGCCTAGAACTCGCGATTCATGTCGCTGCCCTGCAGGATCCGCGGGCGGATGAAGAACAGCACGTTGGTCTGTTCCTTGCGCTTGTAGGTCGACTTGAACAGGTTCCCGAGCAGCGGGATGTCGCCGAGGATCGGCACCTTGCTGATCTGGTCGACGGAGCGCTCGCTGATCAATCCGCCCAGGATCACGGCCTGCCCGGGCTCCAGGTACACGACCGTGGTCGCCGCGCGGCGCGAGATGATCGGGTTCGAGATCGAGGCACCGCTCGATCCGGTCACGTTGAACACGACCGCTGAGCCGCTCTGCGCCGAGGCTTCGATGTCGATGTTGAGCGCGACCGTCTGCGTGCCGACGACGCGCGGCACGATGTACAGCTTGATCCCGACTTCTTCGTACACGACGCCGGCGGCGTACTTGCCGTCCGTGCTGATGCCGGTGACGTTCAGGTTCGGGATCTTGAGCGTGTTGACGATCGATGCGCGCCCGCCCTCGCGCACGGCGATCTTCGGGCGCGAGATGATCGAGACGTTTTCCGAGCTGGCCAGAGCCTGCAACACGGCGTTGAAAACGACACCGTCCTGCACACCGCCGAGCGTCAACAGCGAATTGACCGCGCCCGCCGTGTTCGGCACCGAGTAATTGAACGAATTCACGAACGTGTGATCGGGAAATCCGAAGATCGGCGTCGAGGAGTCGACGGGCTTGACACCCAGATCGAGCGTATCGGTCGTCGTGACTTCGACGATCTTGGCTTCGATTTCGATCTGCGGCACGCCGGCCGCGAAGATGTCGATGAAGGCCTCGACTTCCGCCAGGAGTTCGGGACTCGTGGTGACGACCAGCCAATCGGCGATGTTCAGCGCGTTGCCGTCGTTCGGCACGTTGGCGCGCAGATCCGAGAACAGTTCCTGATCCCACTTCTCCTCGAGATCGATGCGCACGGTGTCGGGGCGTTGAGGCCCGGACTCGGGATCGTAGAGCGGGAATCGGCCGTAGGTTTCGAGCAGCTTCTTGAGCCTCAGCCCCAGTCCGACCCGCAGCGGGTAGGGCTTCGTGATCAACCCCAGTTCGGAGTAGACCATGATGCGCTTGCCGAAACGCAAGTAGGGATTCTCGGGCTGCGCGACGACCGTGGCCGGCTCGTCCACCGTCATGTCGGTCGCGCGCCGATCCAGTCGGTCCTCGACGCGTTTCGCGGCGGCCTCGAAGTCCTCGTCCAGGACGCCGGGCCTCGGATCTATGAACTCCGGGTCGCCGGTCATGCCCTCGCCTGGCTGCAGTGCCCCGCGACGGATGAGGTCGCGGAACGAGTCGAGTGTGACCGCTTCGCGCTTGGGTTCCGAAACGGACTCCGCCGGAGCGCCCTCCTGCGTGCCGCGGCACGCCAGCGGGAGCGCCGTGAGCAGGCAGGCGCAGAGGACAGCGCCGAACGACTGGCCGCGCCGAGTGGCCCGCGCGTGGGCGGAACGGCGCGACATCTTCAGAGTTGAGCTTTCACCAGATCGGTGATGTCGGGGATCGTGCGGCCGTCCTTGTGGCTGATCGTCTTCCACACCGAGCAATAGCCGTTGGCCGTCCGCACCGCCTCAGCCTTTTCGCGCACGCGGTCGACTGCGCGCTGGCGCAGGTTGATCCCCTCGGACGAATTGGGATCGATCTTGTCGGAGGCGATCTTCTTCATCTCGGGCGTGGCCTTCAGCAGCGCATCGTAGTCGAGCTTGGCGGGCTTGCTCAACATGCGCGCGTCGTCCAGGCCGCAGATGTTGTCCGCGCGATCGCAGATCCAGGTCTGCTGCATGTCGCAGTCGCCGCCTCCTTCCTGAAGCCATACGACAGAGTTGGCGCCCCGGAAGGAGGAGCGAGGCGTGGAAGCGTCAGCGAGTGCGGTGATGCCGACCGTGAGGGCAGACACCAAGGCCATCGAACGAAGGCAAGTGTTCATGGCAGCGCGGAACCTGGGTTGAAGAGCCGGATGAGAGTGGAAGTGGATCGCGGTCGCCTGCCCGTGCACGCGATCAAGAAATCCGACTCGAGTTGATGCACAGGGCGCAGGCCCTGCCATCGGTCCGCGGTACGGCGGACGAGGCTCGGTCGATCGCGCGGGAGCAGGATCGGGATCCGTGACGGTTCTACCAAAGGACATTCGACGAGGGGTCGTGTTCCTGGTTTTCACGCATTCCGCACGAAGCGCAGCGGCACGCTCCCCCCCGTCCCCTTTTCGGCAGGGTGCTCCAGGAACTGAACAGGGCCCTGATCCCTTGGATCAGAGCCCCGTAAGTCTGCCGCTGTGTCCCGATTTCAGGTCGCGGCGGTCGCGGCCTTGGCCGAGAGCTTGATCTTGCCGCGATCGTCGACGTTGATGATCACGACGTCGATCACTTCACCCATCTGGACCACATCGGTGACCTTGTCGACGTAGCCGTCGGCCAGTTCGCTGATGTGACACAGGCCTTCCACGCCGGGCAGGATCTCGATGAAGGCGCCGAAGTCGCGGATGCTCTTCACGGTGCCCTGGTAGCGCGTGCCGATCTTGGGCGTCTCGGTCATCGCCATGATCGCGCGCGCGCAGTCCTTGACGAGCCTGGAGTCGGTGCCGAAGACCTTGATGTTGCCGAGGTCGTCGACCACCGAGATCTTGACCTTGAACTGCTCCTGCATGCCCTTGATGTTCTTGCCACCCGGGCCGATCAGGAAACCGATCTTGTCCGCGGGGATCTGCAGCGCTTCCATGCGCGGGGCGTACTCGGAGATGTCGCTCGAAGGGCGACCGACCGTGTCCAGCATCTTCCGCAAGATGAACTTGCGGCCGCGCTTGGCCTGTTCGAGGGCGCGCGCGAGCAGTTCGCGCGACACGCTCTTGACCTTGATGTCCATCTGCAGAGCCGTGATGCCGAGGCCCGATCCGGCGACCTTGAAGTCCATGTCGCCGTGGTGGTCTTCGGAACCCAGGATGTCGGAGAGGATCACGTCGCGCTTGCCGTCGGTGACTAGGCCCATCGCGATGCCCGCGACCGGCTGCGTCAGGGGCACGCCGGCGAGCATCATCGAGAGGCAGCCGCCGCACACGCTCGCCATCGAGGAACTGCCGTTCGACTCGGTGATGTCGGACACGATGCGGATCGTGTACGGGAAGCGATCCTTGGCCGGCAGCACGACGTCGAGTGCGCGCTCGGCCAGCATGCCGTGACCGATCTCGCGACGGCCCGGACCCATGATGCGGCGGGTCTCGCCGACGCTGTACGGCGGGAAGTTGTAGTGCAGGTAGAACGACTTTTTGTACTCGTCGTCGATGCCGTCGATGATCTGCTCGTCGTCGGGCGTGCCGAGCGTGACGGAGACGAGAGCCTGCGTTTCGCCGCGCGTGAACAACACCGAGCCGTGCTGGCGCGGGATGAAGTTCGGCACGATCGTGATCTCGCGGATGTCTTCGGCCCCGCGACCGTCGAGACGCTTGCCCGAGAGGATCATCTCGCGCTCGCGCGCCGTGATCAGTTCGCTGAACTCGGCCTTGACGGCCTTCGTGCGCGCAGCCTTCTGCACGGGGTCGGTGATGCCGGAAGTGAGGCTCTCGACGACCTGCTTCTTGATCGCGTCGATCGCTTCCTGACGCTCGTGCTTGCCGGGCGTGAAGATGACGGCGTCCAGAGCGGCCGCGTGCTTGTTGACGGCCGTGACGATTTCCTCGTCCTTGGCGGGCGCTTCCCACGCCATGCGCGGCTTGCCGGCTTTCGCAGCCAGTTCGTCGATCAGCGCGACGATCTGGTTGATCGTCTTCTGCGCCAGTTCGAGCGCGTCGATCATCTCCTCTTCGGAGAACTCCTTGGCGCCGGCTTCGACCATCGCGATGCCCTGCGTGTGGCCCGCGACGACGAGATCCAGTCGCGATTCGGTGCGACGGCGGTCGTCTTGCGGGAACACGACCAGCCGATCGTCGAGGTGCCCGATGCGCACGGCCCCGAGCGTCGTCTCGAACGGGACGCCCGAGATGCGCACGGCGGCGAAGGCCGCGATCATCGCGGTGACATCGGCGTTGGTGACGCCGTCGTACGCGAGTGCGTGCGACATCACCTGCACTTCATTCTTGTAGCCCTCGGGGAACATCGGCCGGATCGCGCGGTCGATGAGGCGCATGGTGAGGATTTCCTTGGTCGTCGGACGCCCTTCGCGCTTGAAGAAGCCGCCGGGGATCTTGCCCGCGGCCTCGGTCTTCTCGCGGTAGTCGACCGTGAGCGGGAAGAAGTCCTGGTCTTCGCGGGCCGAGCCCACGGAGATGGCGGCGAAGGTCATCGTGCCGCCGAGGGTGGCGATGACGGCGCCGTGCGCCTGACGTGCGACCTGGCCGGTCTCGAGGGCCAGGGTGAGTCCGCCGATCTCGGCTTCGACTCGAACGTGTTTGCTGTTCATGGGATGTCGTTGCTTTCTTCTGTCTTTGCTTTGCGTTGCTTGGGATTTGTGTACGTGGGTGCCCGCCCAGGTCCGTCCGGCCGCGAGGGAGCGGGAAAACAAGCGCGCCCGCCTGACCACCGGGGTCCGGGCGGGCGAGCGCTGGCGTCAGGGCGAGGGCGTCGGCATCGGGCAGCCGATCAGCGGCGGAGGCCGAGTCGTTCGATCAGGGTCTTGTAGCGGTCCGGCGCGGTCTTGCGCAGGTACTTCAACAGCTTGGCGCGTGCGCCGACCATGACGAGCAGACCGCGTCGGGACGTGTAGTCCTTCTTGTGCGACTTGAGGTGCTCGGTCAGGTTCTTGATGTTTTCGGTGAGCAGCGCGACCTGGACTTCCGGTGAACCGGTGTCGCCCTTTTTGGTCGCGAACTGCGTCGTGAGTTCAAGCTTGCGTTGTGCGGGAACGGCCATGGAATCTCCTTGAGCATGGCGGACGATCTGGACTTGCCGCAGTCCAAGGGCAAGGAACCCCGAGACTGGGTGTGCCCCGCCTCTTGCGAGCCGGAGCGTTGCACTCGGAGCACAGGCTCCGGGCGCGAAACTGGGGCAAGAGTCTAGCGACCGGCGCGCGCCCTGCCAGTGCAAACTCCGCCCTCCGGGCACGCGCGGGCTTCGCCCCCGCCGGCGCGGCCCCTGACCCCGGTCAGCTGCCGGAAGGGCGGCGGGAATCGCGCAGCGGGAGCTTCTGGAGCATCTCGGCGGCCAGGATGTCGCAGGCGCGCTGAACGCGTTGCGTCTGGGTCGGCAGACTCTCGATCGCCTGGCCGAACTCGAAGCGCTGGTTGACGCTGCCCGTCCACAGGTTGGCACCGCTCGCGGCGTCGTCGATCTTCACGTTCATCGCGATCGTGAGGACGTTGTGCGTGTCCCACAGCGAAGCGTCCCAGCTCTCGACCTGGATCGTGCAGACCGCGTGCTCCTGCGAAGCGCCCGGCGTGTAGCTCGCTTCCGTCACGTTGCGATCGACGTACTCCAACGCGAGCGGGCTGTAGCGTCGCTCGACGAGACCTTGCTGAATCGCAGCGCGCAGCACGTTCGACGGGATGCGCTTGTCGCCGTTCGTGACGACGGGCAGCACGGCGATGTCGATCGGCGAGCGCTCCATGATCTTGGTCGCGTTGGTGCCGCGGATGCCGATCCCGACCGGTGTCGGCGTGGTGTGGCACGCGCCGAGCGCGAAGACAGAGACGATGGACAGGAACGAAATGGCGAGCGCAGAACGGAACGAAATCACGTGGTTACCCTCAGTGGCTGTGGTGGCGCGAGAGTCCGGCCGCGAGCGCGCAAGGGACGGACGGGACGACGAATCCGCCGCATTCCCGGGCGCCGATCAGCCTGGACAGCCTGAGCGATACCACGCTCGCAGGCCGCGATCAAGGCGGCGTTGCGCTCGCGCTCGCGGCGTGAGCGAAGCGGTCGAACTCGCGCTCGACGTCGCTCCACAGAAAGCTCGCCGCGTTGAACCCGGCCCAGGAGAAGCTCGAGACGCGGAACGAGAGCGATCCGGCCGCGACGGGCAGCGTGGAGCCGGGACCGATCCGCGGCAGGTGAACGGTGGCCAGGGGACCTGCGGCGTCGGGCTGATCGAGCTTCCACACCGTCCAGGCGAGGCCCGCCGCGTCGTTGAACACCACGCGGTGCAGCCCGGGTTGTCCGGCGGCGTCGAGCAGGACGTCGGTGAAGCGGAAATCGACGGCCGCCCCGCCGACGTTTACCACGAAGGGAGTCGCGTCCGGCGCCGGCCGGGCCGGCGGGGTCAGGGTGCCCGAGGCCACGCTGAGGCGCGGCCGCACGCCCGCGCGATTGCCGGCGGCGTCGGTGACTTCGGCGCGGATCAGGAGGTCCGCGTCGATCGTCCCCTGGGTCACGAAGCGGCCGAGCTTGTCCGTTCCCACGTCCATGACCCCGTCGCACGACCCGGGGTACGCCGCGCGCACCGCGTAGGTGTCGGGCGGCAGCGAATCGTTGAAACCGATGCCGCGCCCGACCGTCACCGCGCGGCCCAGACCCGGAGCGGTCGCCTCGACCCGGACGCGCGGCGCGCCGGAGAGCGTCGAGTAGTTGACGGTCGAGAGCACGAGCGGCGGGACGTCGATCGGGCGCTCTTCGGGATCGAGCGTTCCGGAGTCCAGCGAAGTTCCGGTCGCGAGCGCGAGGGTCTGCGTCGCGCCGGGCTCGACCGGCGGAACCGGCAATTGCAACTGGAAGCCCTTCAAGTAGGTGAGCGCCGAATACAGGAACGGGCTCGGCGGGTCGAGGACGACGACCGTGCTCACCGCTCCGATCTGGCGCGCGGCGATCGTGGCCGGACCATAGGCGCATCCCAGTGTCTGATTGGCCGTGTTCAACGTGCATGCCCCGGTCAAGAGCAGGGTCTCACCCGGCGAGGCGAAACGCGTGTCGGCCACACCTTTCGTGTAGGCGCTGAAATTGAGGTCGCTCGTGTTGACGCTGCCCGACAAGGTCGCGCCGCCCAGTGCCGTAGGGTTGAGCGGGATGCTGACGTGATCCGTGGGCACACCATCGAAAGTGAAGAGGTCGAAGCCCTGCGAACGCGCGTCGACGGTCACGATGGTGTCGCCGAAGAGTCCCGCCGGCAGCGTGACCCGGCCGTTGCTCAAGGTCGCCCCGCTCGCGACGAATGAGACCGAGCCGGCGGCGTTTTCGTGGACGTGCACCGTCGCGCCGACGATCGGGCTCAGCGTGCGCGCATTCACGACTTCGACCGTGACGTCCGTGAACAGTCCGCCGGCGCCGTTCGAGGCCGCTCCGACCTGTGTGAATTGCCCGCTGATCGGACCGAAAGCATTCAACGCGCGATCGTAGGCGGTGAAGCTGTAATTCAGCGGCAACTGCGCCGGCGTCAGCACGCCGATCTTGACCGGTGCCGCGATGAACAATCCCGACGAGTGCGAGCCCGCGACCGAGGCCGGCTCCCCCATCGTGATCTCGTTGTCGCCCAGCGGCGTGGTGACGGACACGGCGCGCAAGGTCTCGCTCGCTCGGCCGACGAGCACGACGCCGCGTTGATCGGAGCGAAACGTGGCCACCGTCGTGCCGCTCGTCGACAAACCCAGGATCGCGGGCGGAAGTGTGTCTTGAATCGGGCTCTGCACACCGCTGCGCGTCGTGTCGACGTCGAGCAACTTGATCGGCGAGCTGTTGATTCCGCGCTTCAAGTAGAACGCGAAGGTGACGTTCGCATCGGTGAAACGCATCGCGAGCGGCGAACTCGTGCGCACGAGATCGATCTCGGCCGCCGTCAGCGTGAACGAAGTGAACGGCGCGACGAGCGGCACCTCGCGCAGGAGCGCGATCGTGCGCAAATTCTCGACCGGCACCGGCGGGACCGGCTGCGGTTCCTTGCCGAACAAGTAGAGGCCCAGGCGGTCCCCGTCCTGTGCGCCGTTGAAATCGACGCGCACGGCGAGATTCGCCGGGCCCACGACTTGATTGAGTCCGATCGCATCCGTCGGAAACGAAGTGATCGCGGCACCGACGGGCGCATTGAAGGCCTGTGTGCGGTACGAAATGCGCTTGTTCGCGAGCGTGTTGCCGGCTGTGTCCTTGATGACGTTGCCCGAAGGCGAGAGTTCGAGCGCGACATCCGCGTTGGTGCCCAGCGACACGGGCGTGCTCGACGAGTCCACGCTGCGCCAGCGGTACACGCGCGTGTCGGTCACGAGGCCCGAGACGTTCACGGGCGCGGGCACGGGATCGTTCGGCGGCGCGACTCCGCCGACCGTGACCACCCAGGTCGGATCGTTGATCGTGGCCGCGTCCATCGGGCGACTGAACACCACGTCGATCTCGCCGGTCGTGCTCTTGTTCGTGGCCAGATCTTCGGGCCAGGTCGCGATCACGACGGGCAGCGCGGGCGCGGTCGCCGCGGTCGAGAACGATGCGATCACGCGATTGGCGGGCTGGACCACGGCCTGACCCGTGCGATCGGCGAGCGTCACGTTCGCGCGGTAGAGGATCGTGTACTCGGTGCCGAGTTGCAGATCCGTGAGCGGGAACATCACGATCATATGGCCGTCGCCGACGAGCGCCGTCGCCTGCAGCGGCACGGCGCCGAGTCCGCCCGCGTCGAGTTCGAACGCGAAGGACAGGTTCGTCGAAGCCATCGACTCGCTGAAGATCAGGACGATCGGCGTCTTGGGATCAGCCGTGTTGCCGCTGGGGTAGGACTTCACGAGCGTCGGCACGGCGGCGAGCAGCACCTCGCCGTCGACCGGGACCGACGCCGCCTGGCTGCCGATGCCGCCTCCGATCGATCCGGGCGCGCAGCTGCCGCCGAACACGCAAGCCGGGTTGTCGCAACCGGCGAGCAGCAGGCTGGAGACGAGGGCCGCGATGGAGAGGAGCAGTCTGGCGGTCGAAAGGGCACGGATCATGGGGAGGGTACTCTCGCGCCCCTGGGCGCTTCCTTCAACGACGGGGCGGCGGAGATCGTCCCCGCACACGATTCGGCGCACCAGATCGGGTGCGAAGTGAACCCGGGTGAGGGTGGAGGGACTAGGCAGTACCATGCCCTCTCCCAGGCGGCTTCGCTCCGGATCCATGAACTCGCTCTCGATTCCTGTCCTGAATGCACTTTCGGCCCGCGAGGCACGGCCCGCGCCGGTCGGGCGGTCGACCGCGCAGCTCTCGATTCTAGCGCTCGGGTGCGGGATCCTCGTGGCCGCCGCAGGTTGCCGCGGACCTGCGGTCGTCGAAGCTCAGGCGGCGGCGGCGGCCGAGGAGGCCCGTGTCCAGCGCGCGGTCGACGACCGGCTGCGGGCGATCTTCCCCGAGGTTCAGGGTGAACTGACGCGGGCGGCGATCCTGCGCGCGTTGCTCGCGGGGGGCGCGGAGGAGAGCGGGACGGACGACGTGCCCGCGGCGGCGATCCTCTCGATTCGGCGCGGCGACTACGATCTCGCGCGCGGGCAACTGGGCGAGCTGGTCACGGCCGAAGAAGTCGCCAAGGCGCGCGAGTTTCTGGCCCGCGACGATCAACGCGCGGCGGTCCTGGTCTTGGATCACGCCGTCGCGACGGCACCGGACAGCGCCGAGCTGCGCCTCATGCGCGGCGAGGCGGAACTCGCGCTGGCGCAGCAGACCGGCGATCTGGAGTTCGCGCGGCGTGCGCTGGCGGATTTCCAAGAGGCCGCGCGCTTGCGCCCTGGTGCGCGCGCGGCGCTGGGCGCGAGCCGTGCGGCACGCGTCCTCGGAGATGCGGACGAGGCACTGACGCGCGCGCGCGAGGGCATCGAGGCGCTCGCGGGCGCGGATCTCGCGTTGCCCGGAGACGCGACGCCCGAGCGCGTGTGGGCCGAGGCCGCGTTGGCGTCCGGCTCCCGCAGCGAAAACTCAGGACTCGAGCGCGAGACGCGCACGGCCTTGTACTCCGCGATCGCGCGCGCGCCGGAAGACCCGTGGGCGTGGCGCCAGCTCGCGCACGCCGAATTCGCGCGCGGAGACGCGCAATCCGCGCAGCAGATCTCCGGCCGCGGGCTGGCGCTCTTCCCCGAAGACGCCGTGTTGCACGCGACACTCGCGTCCGCGCTGTACAAATCGTCCGGGCGAGAGGGAATCATCGCCGAGTACGAACGCCTCGCTGCGCGGAATCCGCGCAGCGCGCGCGCGCACTGGACGCTGGGCCGCGAACGGCTCGAAGCCGCGCTCGATGCGCTCGCCGCCGGCAAGCCCGATGCGCGCGCCTTCCGAGCGGCCGAAGCCGACTTCGCGCGCTGCAAGGCGCTCGCCGACGCGTCCAAGGATGCGCTCGCGGCCGAATGCGCGGAAGAGAGCGCCTTCTGCCGCACGGGCCTGGGCTGGTCGCTGCTCGCCTCCGGCGATCTGGACGGCGCGCGCGACGCGTTCTTGTCGGTCGACGACGCCGCGAAAGGCCGCCTGTCGGCGGATCGCGCGCCGCGACTCGAGAGCGGACTCACGGGCCTCGCCCTGGTCGGCACGCAGTACGTGGCGCGCAAGAACACACGCGATGCCGCGGGCATCGTCGCGCTGGAAAAAGCCGCGCGCGTCTTCGACTACTTGCACGAGTACGAGCGCTCGAACGCGCGCTTCGCGGCACTGGCGGCGGAATCCAATCGCGATGCGGCGATCGCGATCGAGATCGACGCGCGCGCGCTGACTTCAGCCGGCAAGATCGACGAAGCCAATCGGCGGCTCGCACGCGCGCGGGAGCTGATGGAGAAAGCGCTCGCCGCCTACCGCACCGCGATTACACTGGCACCCGACGATGCGCGCATCTTGCGCGACGCCGGGCAGGTCCTCACGAACTATCTGCAGCGCGATGCCGAGACGGCCCGCGGCTGGCTCGAGCGCTCCGTGCTCTTGGGCAAGACGCGCGCCGAGCGCATCGCCGCTGAACGCACGGCCGCCGGCGCCGGCGAGGCGGCACGCAAATTCGCGCGCGAACTCGAAGAGGTCGAATCCCTTCTGAGCGACGCCTATCAGATCCTGGGCGTGCTCGACTTGACGCTGAAGGGCGACCCGGTCGCGGCGCGCGCGTGGTTCGAAAAATGCCTCGCCACCGGTCCGGACCCGAGCGAAGAGGTTCGCGGCCCCTCCGGCTGGCTCGCACGAGCCACGGACGCGATCGAATCGAAACGAGACACCCGCGTGCGCGATGAATCGCGCTGGGCGGCCCCTGTCACAGCTGCGGCGAAAAAACCCTGAAGATTCCTGCTGAAAACTCCTGCATTCGAGTGCGCGACGAGCGTACCTCCCCATTGAACATGTTCACCATCATCAGCCTGCTCATCCTGCCCCTGTTCAGTTGCGCGGCACCCGCCGAGGCCGAATCGGTCGACGCGCTGATCGCGCGCGGCCGCGTGTTGCTCACCGAGGGCAAACCGCTCGAGGCACAAGCGCTGTTCGAAGCGGCGGAAGCCCAGGACGGCGCTTCGCTGAAGACGCGCATGTGGACGCTGCGCAGCTGGCTGCCGCAAGGTCGCGTCAACGACACGCTGAACGAGAT
Source organism: Planctomycetota bacterium (assembly GCA_016795245.1). GTDB lineage: Bacteria > Planctomycetota > UBA1135 > UBA1135 > JAEUIA01. Next base: position 30,124 of record JAEUIA010000073.1, read on the forward strand.
CGACAAGCTCGATCGCGCCGGCACGAAGGGGCCCGAGATGGACTACCTCTACGGGATGGCGTTCGCGTTCAAGGCCAAGGGCTACATCGAAGAACGCGCGCCTGCCGGTGTCGTCGACATGGCGTTCCAGGATGCGGTGCGCTACCTCGACAAGGCCACGCGCGTCGATGCGGTGCGCTTCGCCGACGCGTTCGCGCCGCTGGCCGAGTCCGCGTGGTACGCGCGCCAGCTGCCGCTCGCGCGTTCCGCCGCGGACAAGGCCACGCGTCTCGCGCCCACCGACCCCGAGATGCAGCTCTTGCTCGGACAGGTCGCGATCGCACAGTTCGTCGCCTCCAATGCGATCGAAGCGGAGAAGGACCTCGCGCGCAGCCATTGGGACACCGCCTGTGCCGCCAATCTGAAGGCTGCACAATTGCTGGGGACAGTCGGCACGCCGGCCGCGCGCGCGCGCACGGCGACACCCCATCTCGAACTGGCGCGGGCTTTCGGCTGGAAGAAGATGAGCGCGGAGGCGGCGCGCGAGTACGCGCTCGCGCTGGGCTACGACCCCTCGATCGTCGATTTCGGCGAAGTCCGCGGCGCCCTGGATCCGGCGCAATTCGTGACGACGCTCGAAGCGGGCTGCAAGAATTTCGTCGACAACTGGGGACCCGAGAATCCGGGGGACGCCACGATCCAATGGTGGCTCGGCTTCGCGCAGTTCGACCAGAAGCAGTACGCCGCGGCCGAAGCCGCGTTCTTGGCTGCGGTCAAGAAACGTCCGGACTACTACAACTCCTGGTTCTACACGGCGCTCGCGCGCTACCACCAGCAGAAGTACGCCGAGGCGATCGAGGCGCTGCGCAAGAACTTCGACGAGAACCCGGTCGACCTCGTGGCCTCGATCGACGGCAACCGCGGCTACAACATCCCGATCATCGACTTCTTGATCGGCTGGAGCGCACAGAAGAACCGCAATCTGGACGCCGCGTTTTTGAGCGAGGTCGAAACCGCAGTCGCACCTGAACACGCGCCGTACTGGAACAACCTCGGACTGTTCTACCGCGACGCGGGCGACGCGCTCGCGCGGTCCAAGAAGGAAACCGACAAGGCCCGCGCCAAGGAGCTGTGGGAGAAGTCGCTCGTCGCGTACGAGAAATCGCTGTCGCTCGCGCCCGACGATCCCAATTACATGAACGATCTGGCCGTGATCCTCGACTACAACCTGCAGCGCGAACTGCCGCGAGCGAAGGCGCTGTACGCGAAGGCCCTGGAGCGCGCGACCGCGGAATTGGAGCGCAAGGACCTCACGTCGGCTGTGCGCGAGTTGCGGGTGATGGCGGCGCGCGACGCCAAGAACAATCTCGAGCGGCTGGTGCGCCAGGCCGAGAAGGAAAAGGAGCGCGAAAAAGCCAAGGAGCAGGAGAAGAAGGACACGCCGCCCGCGCCGGTGCCTGTCCCGCCAGAGAAGAAGGACGCCGAAAAAGAGGGCGGAGAAAAGAAGGAAGGCCTGAAGCAGGACGTTCGCGCGGCAGTCGTGCGCTAGTTCCGGGCCTGCGCGATGGATCTCCCCATCCGGCTGGTCGAAGCGCGCACGGCTGAAAAGCTCGTGAGCGTCGACGGAGCCTGGAATCAGCCCGGCCTGAACTTGTCGCACTGGCCGGGCAACACCACGCCGCCTGAGTTGAAGCGCGATCTCTCGACCGAGGTCGTGTTCGCGTTCCAGAAGCTCCCGCAGGAGCGGCGCGCGGAGTTGTCACGCGGGTGTGTCGCACTGGCGAACAATCACTACGACACCGACGGCATCTGCGCGCTGTTCGCGGCGCGCCATCCCGAGCGCGCGCTGCGGCTCGAGCGGGAACTGGTCGACATCGCCCGCGCCGGAGATTTTTTTCAACTCCCGAGCGAGCGCGCCTTCCAACTCGATGTCGTCTTGAACGGCCTCGTCGACCCGGATCGTTCACCTTGGCGGGACAGGTTCGCAGGTCTGGACGACCGCGCGCGGCGCGAGCTCGTCATGTGCGCAGCCGTCGACACACTGGACGACGTCGTGACCGGCGATCTGGACCGCTTCGACGTGCTGTGGCGCGGTCCGCTCGAACGTCTGCGCGCCGATCGAGCTGCGCTCGCGTCTTGCACGCGCGACGACATCGCGCACCTGGATCTGTGCGTCTTCACCGCGCGCGGCACGCGTGCCTTCGATCCAGGTCGGCATGCGCTGTTCGGTTCCACCGCCGCGGGCCGCATCCTCGCGATCGGTGAGCGTCCGACCGGTGCGACCTATCGTTTCTTGATCGGCACGAGTTCGTGGTTCGACCTCGTGACGCCGCGCATCCTGGCGCGGCCCGCGCTCGCGGAACTCAGCCGCCGCTTGAACGCGCTGGAGGGTTCCGACGAGAACTCCGAGGTCGCGTGGCGCCATCACCTCGACCTCACGCCCTCGCCGGAGTTGTGGTTCGGCCGCGAGGGACAGCCGCTCTTCTCCGAGCACGCGCCGTGTCTGGAGCCGAGCCGACTCGCACCCGCGATCGTGCGCCGCGAGATCCTCGAAGCGCTGCGGGCCAACTGGGAATTCCCGGACGACGCGTGAGCCGCGCACCGCTTCCGGGCGGTCCGTGCGGACGAACGGCCGCATTCGGTGTATTCTGGAACTCATGGAAACCACGGCGCGCGTCGGAAGAAACGAGCCCTGCCCCTGCGGCAGCGGCAAGAAGTACAAGGCCTGCTGCGAAGGCCGGGTCGATGTCGTGGCGGAGGCACAGCGCTCGCCCTGGTCCGTCGTGATCCTCGTCGTGGTCGCGATCGCGATCACGGGTGTGCTGGTCATGAAGTTCATGCGCCCGAAAGAGGAAGCTCCGGCGACCGTGAACACCGCGGCGCCGATCGCGACACCGCCGGTGACGCTGAACACGCCTTCGATGGGCACGCTCGCCGCTCCTCCGGGTCCGCCGCCGCCGGGCAAGGTGTGGTCGGCCGAACACGGTCATTGGCACGACGCGCCCGGCGCGGGCGGCGCACCTTCGCCGGTCGTCATCAACCCGAACGGAGTTGCGAACCCGGCTCCGGCGACGCCCGTGACCGCGCAACCGCCCGGTCCTGCGCCCGAGGGCAAGGTGTGGTCGCCCGAGCACGGCCATTGGCACGATGCGCCGGCGGGCGGGCAGCAGCAGCAGCACTGAGGTGCGAGCGGGGTTGGGCTCGAAAACGGGGAGAAGACGAGGCGGGAGAGTCGACCAGGAAAGCGAAGAGACGAAGAAACGAAGAGACGATCGGGCGGTCAGGAGTTCATTTCGACACTTCCCCTTCACTTTCCCCGGCGTTCCTCTCCACGTACATACCCCATTCCCTCCGCTCGTGATTGGCCTCGTGCGGTACTCCGCGCGAGGTCAATCGCGAGCCCGCGCTGCGGAGCACGCGTTCGAATGCCGTTGCTCTTCTTTTCGCTGCGCCGTTTTCCTCTGCTTCGAGCGCCGCGGTGTCCCCGCGAACGCGAACTCAGGAAGTACCCCTACCGTCGCGGCAGAGACCAGTCCTTGTGACTTCAAGTTGCGCGAAGCGGATGAGAAGAGCGAAGCAGGCTGAAAAGCGCAGGCATTCGAACGCGTGCTCCGCAGCGCGGGCTCGTGATTGACCTCGCGCGGAGTACCGCACGAGGCCAATCACGAGCGGAGGGAATGGGGTATGTATGTGGAGAGGAACGCCGGGGAAAGTGAAAGGCGTGTGCGGCGGTGGGTGCGGTAAATTCGCTGCGCCCCAACGCAAGGTCATGGCGTCCTTCGCACTGACGGTTCACTCCGTCCTACACCGACGAGTTCGCGCGCCGTTGCGCCACAGTCCTCATCCACCACGACGTCATCACCACGATCACCCCGCCCGCGACGAACAACCCCTGCACACCGACGTAGCGCGACAGCCACCCGCCCAACATCGCCGACGCCGCGATCGCCATCGTGCGCACGCCGAACACGACACCGAACGCCGCGCCGCGCCGGTCGATGCTGGCCTCACGCGCCGCCAACCCGAACGACAACGGTGAACTGCCCGCCATCACCGCACCGAAGACTAGCCGCGCCAGGAGCAGCAGCGCGAAGATCGGCGCCAGCCCCTGGGCGATCAGCGCGAGACCGCTCCACAAGGCCACCGTGACGAGCAACGCGGCGTGACCGTGCCGATCTCCGTATTTCCCCCACAGCGGCATCGCCAGAAGATTCACGGCCGCCATTCCGCTGAACAGCAAGCTCGTCGCCAACGAGCGCGTGTGCTCGTCGGAATGCAGCAGATCGCGCACGTGCAATTCCAGGATCGGATTCGTGGTGCCCATCGCGAACTGGATCCAGAACACGATGGCGAGGCTCGCACGCAAGGTCTGGTTGCGCATCAGCTCGGTGAAATCGGTCCAGGACCCCTGGAGCAGGTGCACGAACGACGTCTCGCCGTGGTCGCGGCGGCGATGCAAGGGATCCTCGTGCGCCCACAGCATGATCAGCGTGGCCGACACGAGCGACAGCAACGCCACACCGATGAACACGTAACGCAGCGGCATGACGAGCGCGAGCGCTCCGCCGATCACCGGCCCGACGATCGCACCCGCGGCGGACGCGGTCTGCAGCGAACCGGAGATGCGCCCTTGTTCGGAGACCGGCGCGACGACCGACACGAGCGTCATGCTGGGCGCGATGTAACCCGAGAACACGCCTTGGAGGATGCGCAGCACGAGCACCTGCCACGTCGACGTCGCGAACGCCATCGCGCCGACGAAGACCGTGATCGCCGCCATCGAGCGCAGCACCATGAGGCGTCGTCCGTAGCGATCACCCAGCGACCCCCAGATCGGCCCCATCAACGCCGCCGACAACGGCGCCGCCCCGTACAAGACCCCGGCCCACAGCGCGATCTCGTCGCGGTTCGTCTCCCCTAGCTGTTCGACCAGCGTCGGGAAGAACGGCAGGAAGCTCATCATCCCGACCGACGTGATCAGGTTGGCGGTCCAGACTGACCAGTACGTGCGCTTCCACCCCTCCATCGAAGCGGAAGAGGATAGCGAGCGATCAGGCCGGTCGCGTCAAGACATCGGGCTGTTCGAGGACCACCGGATCCTGCAAGCGTGCGCGAATCGCGGTGGCGAGGTTCGCGCGCCGCGCGAACACCGTGACGACATCGGGATCGAAGTGCACGCCTGCGCGTGAAACGATCCACTCCAACGCGGCTTCGTGCGTCCAGGCGCCCTTGTACGGACGCACGCTGGTCAAGGCGTCGTAGACGTCCGCCAACGCCAGGATGCGAGCGGACAACGGGATCTGTGTCTCCTTGAGCCCGCGCGGGTAGCCGCTGCCGTCCCACTTCTCGTGATGGCTGGCGGCGATGTCGCGCCCCATCGCCAGGAAGCCTCGACCCGCGAAGTGCTGCATGACGGTGTCGAGCGTGCGCGCGCCCAGATCGGCGTGCGACTTCATGATCTCCCACTCTTGCGGTGTGAGCTTGCCCGGCTTGAGCAGGATCGAATCCGGCACTCCGACCTTGCCGATGTCGTGCAACGCGGAAGAGCGTTCCAGGTCGTGTACCCATTGATCGGTGATCAGGTCGCGGTGGAATCCATCCTCGCGCAAACCCTCGGCGACGAGTCGCGAATAGGCGGCGACGCGCTCGAGGTGGCGACCGGTCTCGTTGTCGCGCTGTTCGGCGAGGTGTGCGAGCGCCAGGATCGTCGCGTGCTGAGCCCGGTCGCGCTCACGGCTCTTGAACTCGTTGCGCGCCGCGACGGCGGTCGAGGCGGCGATGGAAGCCAGCATCGCGCCGTCGACGGTGTCCAGCGGACGTCGCACGCGACCGCCCAGATCAACCACGATTTCGCCGATCTTGCCGTCGCGTGTGTCGAGCGGCTCGTAGTGCATGTTCGTGCTCATCTCGGGGCCCGCGCCGGCCTCGACCGCGGCGCGCTGCGCGGAATCGTCCCAGACCTGGACGTGGACGCCGCGTCCGCCCAGCACTTCGGAAGCAGCCTGGGCCGCGACATCGACGATCTGCTGCAGGTTGGCTGCCGAACAGAGATCCTTCGTGAACGCGTGCAGTCGGCGCAGCGCCTCGCTCGAGCGGTGGATGCGGTTCTCCAGCGTCTCGGTCAGGCACTCGAACGATTCCTTGGCGAAGAGCAAGCGCTCCGACGTGATGTTCGTGTCTTCGAGTTGCGTGTGGTGCGCCAGCGCCTCGTCGATGGCGCGCACGAGCGTCTCGTAGCCGGCGGGTTTCGAGAGAAAGCGGTAGACGCCGCGCGCATGCACGGCCGCGACGGCCAGGTCGAGTTCGCTGACGCCGGTCAACAGCACGCCGACGGTCTCGGGTGAGTGCGCGTGCACCTCGCGCAGCAATTCGAGGCCGTCCATGCCGGGCATCGCGTAGTCCGAGATGACGACCGGGAACGGCCCGTCCGTCGCGAAGGCGCGGATCGCCTCGCCGGCGTTGCTCGCCGTCTTGACGTCATAGCGACGCGCCAGCATCTGAGCGAGACTGTTGCGGACCTCGTCGACGTCGTCGACGAGCAGGATTTTGGCGGTCACGAGTGGGCTCTCCGGTAAAGGACTCGTGTGACCATCGGAGCGGGATAGCGGTGTTCTTGAGCCGGGTGAGAAGACTTTGATCAGTCCGTCCCCGGAACATTCTTCACCGACGGTCCGTGTGCGTGCTCGCGGCTCTGTATCGCACGCAAGGGCGTGCACTCGTTTCACGTTTTTGGACTGAACGGACTCGACCAGCACACGCCGGCCGCGCGGCGACTATCCCGTTCGTGAGAATTCCGCCGCAGTCGCGCGCGGTCAGTTCTTGTAGCTCTGCAGCGGCGCCGGGATCTTTCCGCCGCGGCGCACAAGCACTTCGCAACTGAAACGGCCCGGGTCCTGCACGATCGCGGTGCCGAGCAGTCCCCCCCACTCGACCGTGTCGCCGACGCCGTGACCGATCACGGGAATGAGCCGCACGGCGGTGGTCTTGGAGTTCACCATGCCGATCGCCATCTCGTCGGCGATGATGCCCGCGATCGTCGCGACGCTCGTGTCGCCCGGCACCGCGACCATGTCGAGTCCGACGCTGCACACGCTCGTCATCGCTTCGAGTTTCGCGAGGCTCAAGGCGCCTTCGCGCACGGCGCGGATCATGCCGGCGTCCTCGGAGACGGGGATGAATGCGCCGGACAGGCCGCCGACGGAAGAACTCGCCATCGCGCCGCCCTTTTTCACCGCGTCGGTGAGCAACGCCAGCGCCGCCGTCGTGCCCGGAGCACCGGTGCGCTCGACGCCGATCAATTCGAGGATCTCGGCGACCGAATCCCCTTGCGCGGGCGTCGGCGCCAACGAGACGTCGACGATGCCGAAGGTCGTACCCAGGCGCCGCGCCGCTTCGCGACCGACCAGTTCGCCCATGCGCGTGACCTTGAACGCAGTGCGCTTGACGATCTCGGCCACCGACAAGAGGTCCGCGTCCGGTCCCAGTCGTTCCAGCGCGGAACGCACGACGCCGGGGCCGGAGACACCGACGTTGACGACGGTTTCAGGCTCGCCGATGCCGATGTGCGCGCCGGCGACGAACGGGTTGTCCTCGACCGCGTTGCAAAAGCACACGAGCTTCGCGCAACCGATGCTGCCGCGGTCGGCCGTGGCCTGAGCGGTGGCTCGGACGATGCGCGCGAAGCGCTCGACGGCGTCCATGTTGATCCCGGCGCGCGTACTGGCGAGCGACACCGAGGAGCAGACGCGCTGCGTCTCAGCCAGTGCGGACGGAATCGAATCGAACAGCGCACTGTCGGCGACGCTGAAGCCCTTGTGCACGTAGGCCGTGAATCCGCCTATGAAATCGACGCCGCAGCGTTCGGCCGCCGCGTCCATGGCGCGCGCGAACGGCGTCAGGTCCTTGGCACCCGAGGCCGCCGCGACGAGCGCGATCGGCGTGGTGGCGATGCGCTTGTTCACGATCGGCACGCCGTAGTCGGCTGCGATCTCGCGCCCGACGGGCACGAGTCGGGCGCCGTGGTGCACGATCTTCGCGTAGACCTTCTCGCACGCGCTCTCGATGCTCGGGTCGGCGCAGTCGAGCAGGTTGATGCCGAGCGTGATCGTGCGGATGTCGAGCGTCTCGAGCTCGAACATGCGGACGGTTTCGAGGATTTCCTGGTCGGTGAACGTCACTGCACGGCTCCGCGGGCGCGAGACGATACACGATTCGACCGGAGTGCGGCGCGCCGTCTCTGCGACGCGGCGGCTACTTCGCGCCGGAGGGCGTGGGTGCGGCCGGAACGACGGGTGCGGGCTTCAGCCCCAGACGCTCCACGGCGCCGTCGACGAGGCGCAGGATCAGCGCCTGGTAGGGAATGCCGCCGGCCGCGGCTGCGGTCGCGAATTCGCTGGTCTGCTCAAGGTAGCAGCTGGCGTTGACCTCGATCACGTACGGGTTGCCGTCCGCATCGACGCGCAGATCGACGCGCCCGTAATCGCGCACGTGCAGGGCGCGGAAGGCGGCGAGGGCGATTTCTTCCAGCCGCAGCTTCAGATCGGTGGGGATGTCGGCCAGGACGGCGCGCGTGCCCTTGAAACGCACGCTGTCCTCGTCCCACTTCGCGCGCGAATCGAGGATGCGCGCTGCGCGTTCGGGCAGGCCGGAGAAGTCGATCTCCATCGGCGGCAAGGCGATCGGATGAAGGTTGCCGATGACGGCGACGTTGAACTCGCGGCCGTCGATGAATTCCTCGACCAGGGCGTCGTCCTTGACCTTGTCGTGGATCATCGCCACGCGCTTCATCAGGTCCTTCTCGTTCGACACGATCGAAGTCGGCGAGATGCCGATCGAAGCGTCCATGCTGAGCGGCTTCACGATCAGCGGCATGCGCAGTCCGGCCGCCTGCTGCGCGTTCGATTCACGCGTGAAAACAGCGAATTTCGGAAAGGGCACGCCCTCGAACGCGAGCAGCTTCTTGGTGATGCCTTTGTCTTGCTGCAGGAAGAACTCGCCCGGACCGCCGCCGACGTAAGGTACTTCGAGCAGGTCGAGCAAGCCGACGACGCACACGGCTCCGAGGCGCACCTTGCCGAAGTTCTCGAACAGGTTGAAGACGAGATCGGGCTTGGGTTTCGTCAGCCCGTCGATCAACGCGTGCAGGTCGCGGTGCACGCCCAGGATGCTGGCTTCGTGCCCCCCGGCGACGAGCGCCTCCACCACCTGATCGACGACCTTGTCGTAGGAGCGCGGGTCTTTCTTCTTGTCGAGGTCAGTGAGAACGGTGATGCGCATGCGGTCGGCTATGGCTGTTGTATCGTCCGCGCGCCGTTCTGGCTTGTGTCTGTCGCGCGGAACTTGAGCGACGGCATCAAGTTCGTCCCGGAGTGCGGATCGGCAGGAGACTCGGCGCAACGACAATGGGCGAGACACAGGGCTCGATCACGGTGACGGAGTATTGGACTCCGGGCGCTCGAACTCGCGCCCGGAGCCGGTTCGATGGGCGATCTCTTCCCGCCACCGCGCCGGGTACACGCGGCTTCCCGGTGTAGTGAGGGCGCTGACTCTGCGTTCCGACGCGCACACGACCGAGCGCGCGGAGGCTTCGGTCATGTGTCGAACTGCGTTGTCCGGATGCCTAGACTGTCCGAACCCTGACCCGCGCGACCCAGAAGGAGCACAAGCCATGACCACCCCCAAATTCGACAAGAAGGCCGTCGTCCGACTGCTGAACAAGATCCTCGAGATGGAGCTGGCAGGTGTCGTTCGCTACACGCACTACTCCTTGATGGTGTACGGCTACGGCCGGATACCGATCGTCTCGTGGTTACGCTCCCAAGCCGACGAGTCCATGGCTCACGCGACCAAGGCGGGCGAACTCGTCACGCTGCTCGGCGAACATCCGTCACTGGCGATCGGTCCGCTGCTCGAGACTCACAATCACGACATCGGCGCGATCTTGCGCGAGGCGCTGGAGCACGAGCAGTCGACATTGCGCGCCTATCACGAACTGCTCAGCGCGACCGAAGGAAAGTCGGTGATGCTGGAAGAGTACGCACGGGAGATGATCTACGCCGAAGAACTGCACGTGGGCGAGGTCGACAAGATGCTGCGCCCACCGGGACAGATCGGCGTGTTCGAGGATGCCTAGCCGTAGACCACGGCGCGGATGAAGCGGTGCGCGCTTGCACTTGTGCAAGTTTCGTCGGATTCCGAGTTAGATGCCGAGTGTCGAGTCTGCACCACATGAGCCTGGCTCTGTATGGTCAAACTCGACCTGGCCACGTCGTGGTGGAGAACGGCACCGTCTAGCTAGACGCGATGCATGAAGCGGAACACGCGCTCGTGCATCACGCGCACCACGTAGTCATCGGGACCGCCGAGGCACTCCAGGCACTGCTTCACTTTGGCGAAACTTGATTCGGGAGGTATTTCGACGGTCAAGACCAGGTGGAAGTAGCCCTCGATCATCCGCTGGCTGATGTTCTGCACGCTGGCTCTGCTGGTGGCGAGCGCGGTCGTGACTTCGGACAGGACACCGGGGCGGTTCTTGCCGACAGCGGTGATGACGAGGCTCGTGGCGCTGTCTTCGTCCTTGGGCTCGGGCAGATTCGGGAGCGTGGTCTGCGCGCGCTCGGCGTCGGGGCCGCGATCGGGCGCGGGTTCGACGTAGGCGCCGCCGGTGCGCGTGCGCAGTGCGAGGCCGTTTTCGGCGGCGAAGGCCTCGGCGTGCGGCGTGAGGAGCGTCTCTTCGTCGATCACGATCTCTTGACCCGCGGCGCTCAGGCGGCGCAGGTCTTCGGTCGTGAGGAAGCGACGCGGCACGTTCGATCTCCGATCAGAGGTGGCGCACGAGTTCGGGGTGCGGGCGTGCGATCACGACTTCGCGCGTCAACAGACCGCGCTCCTGCGCCATCCGCGCGCCGGCGGCGACCGAGCTGCGGACGTCGCTGACTTCGCCCGTGAGGGTGAAGAAGCTCTTGCCGCCCAGGCCGTTCGCGATGCGGATGTCGACCAGGTCGACCGTCGCCGTCTTGAGCGCGATGTCGGCGGCCGAAACCGTCGACGCCACCGTGTTCGTCTCGATCACGCCGATGGCGTCGAGCTGGCCGTTGATCTTGCCGCCGGTGCGCTTGAGCATCGGCACGACCTGCTCGTGGATCTGGGGAATGACGAGCTGGTCGACGAGATCCCCGCCGGCGATCTGCGCGCCTTTCGCCGCCGAGGCGCGTACGTCCTGCACGGCACCCGTGAAGAGCATCACGTACTTGCCGGGTTGCACGGGCGTCGCGAAGAGCATCTCGACGTGCGCTTCCTTCAAGACCGCGTCGGCGACTTCGACGCCGCGCGCCACCGAGCACAGCTCGAGCACGCCGATCGCGATGTCGAGCCCGACGTCGTCGCGCAGTTCCGGATTGTGGTCGTTTCGATTCATGAGGTTCACCTCTTCGTCTGTAGATCGTGTGCCTGCGTCGAACCGAAGACGCGCCCGTCCTCGAGTTCCATTTTGTCGATGATCGCCGACACCGCGCATTGAAAGCCGATGTCGTGGCTGCGCCCGATGCAATGCCGCGCCGCGCGTCCGAACACGACGAGCACGCGCTCGCCGATGCCGGCGCCCAGGGGATCGACCGCGACGATGGTCTCGGCCGACTCCTTGCCGTCGCTCGTGAACGGGCGGATCACGAGGAAGCGCAATCCGACGAGCGTCGGGTCCTTCTGCGTGGCCCACACGTTGCCGATGACGGTGCCGACCAGCATCAGCTCGTCCCCTTGCGCCAGCTGGCGGGTGCCGTGGGGACGTCGAAATCGTCGACGATGCCGACGACGGCCGCTTCGAGCGCGAAATCGCCGTCGACTCCGAGTGCCGCGACACGCGCGGCTTTCCCGAACGCGACGACGACGTGTTGTCCGACGGCGGCTCCGAGCGTGTCCGCGCACACGACCGGCGTGACCTTGCGCGCGCCCGGCTCGCGGTGCTCGTCGAGCGATTCGACGACCAGCAAGCGCATCGACGCGAGGTCCGAGACCTTCTTGGTGGCCCACAATTCTCCGACGACGCGCGCGAGGAACATCAGTCGATCCCCGTGTTGGCGCGCCCGCGCAAACCGCTGAGCGCGCGCTCGACCGCTTTGACCGCGGCATCGATCTCGGCATCGGTGCCGGCCAGACGCAGACGGCCGACGGCACCTTCCGCGCCCAGACCCACGATGCGGATCGGCGAGTGCTTCTCGGCCTCGTTCGCCGCCAGCGTCACATACACGGCCGGGTTGACTTCGAGCGTGTAGAGCGTGTCGTCGCCGAGCACGAGCATCCCCGCGCGCGTGCGGTTGATCATCATCGCCTGGTGATCCGAGATCTTGCGGATGATCTCGCTCGTCAGGATGTTCGGCGCGAGCGCGTCGTCCAGCGTGCAACCGGCCGCCTTCAAGATCACCGCGCCCGCCTGGCGCACCATGCCCTGATCCGGGCCGTGCACCTCGAGCGTGCCGTAGCTGCGCTCGGTGACGAGCGCGCCCGGCTTCACGTCGCAGGCCTTCAACGCCACGTCCATCAGACGATTGATCACGATCCCAGGCTGCACTTCGAGCCAGAACGCAGCTTCGCCCGTGACGGGGAAGAACCCGTCCGAGTTCGTGGCCACGGTCGCGGCGAACTGCGGTTGCATCTGGTCGATGAACACCGCCCCGCGCAGCTCGATTTGCCGAGTCGTCGACATGTCACGCTGTCACGCGTTCACCACGCGTGCCGGTGCGTCACTTTTGCTCGGGGATCGGCGGCAGGAAGAGGTCGAGGTCGCCGGCCGGACGCGGGATCACGTGTTGCCCGACCAGCTCACCCACGCGCTTCGCCGCGGCGGCGCCGGCTTCGACGGCTGCTTTCACCGCGCCGACTTCGCCGCGCACCATCACGGTCATGAGCGCGCCACCGGAGCGCTCCTTGCCGATCAACGTCACCTTCGCGGCCTTGCACATGGCGTCTGCGGCTTCGATGGCACCGACGAGACCCTTCGTCTCGATCAGGCCCAGGGCGATCATGCTGTCCATGGTTCAGTACTCCTTCTTCAGTTTGGATTCGTAGCGCGCGCAGGTGTCAGGCCTTGCACGCGCCGGTGGTCACTTCGTGATGTGGACAACCCTTGCACGGGCCCAGCGGACAACCGCTGCCGGCGTGCGACATCAGGGTTTGAATTTCAGCCGAGCTGAGCGTGCCGCCGACGTAGGGCGAACTCGGCTTCGCAGCGGGAGCTGCGGTGCGCGGCGCGGGTTGGATCGTGCTCGGCGCGTGGAAACTCGGCAGCGTCGCAATCGCGACGCCGGATCCGGATGCGAATCCGCTCGCGGGCGGAGCGCTCTTCAAGGCCGGTGCGACCTTGGATTTCCACGGCGTCGCGCTGTCGCTCGTCGTCGCGGCTTGAGACTTGTCGTTCACGCTTGGATTGCCGCGCCAATTGCTGCTCGCGTCAGCAGTCATGGCGCTCGAAGACGGTGCAGTCGCGCTCGAGCTGAGCGCCGGATCGCCGCGCACGCTGGACCCGCGCGGCATGCCGTCCTTGGTCAGCGCGGCCGCGCGCTCGTGGTCGCGCAGTTCGATCTGCGCCCAGTCGCGGCGCACGAATGCGGCGCGTTTGACGTTGATCAGGTGTCTGGCGGTGATGTTGTCGCTCGTGATGTTGCCCGCTTGCGGCCCGCACCCGAGCGACATCGAAGGCACGAGATTCGTCGAGTAACCGACGGCACCTTGCGAGCACGGACCGTTGACGATGATCCGGTTGGCGGGCTTCTCGAGGAAGAACGCGTCGAGCACGCGCTCGTCCTTGGCGTGGATGCCGAGCGTGTGGCCGAGCCCGTCGAAGGCGAGCATGTCCATGCACGCCTGGCAGCCCTCTTTCCAGCCGTCGACCTTGTGCAGCGACAAGACCGGGCAGAGGATCTCGATCGAGAGCGGCCACTCCTTGCCGATGCCGCCCTGCCAAGCGAGCAAAATCGTCGTGGTCTTCGCCACCGCGAACCCGGCCATCTCGGCGATGCGCCAGGGATCGAGGCCCACCACATCGGCGTTCATGTGGCCGCGCACGTTGCAGAGCTTCGCGAGCTTCCTGGTCTCGTCTTCGTTGCACAGATGCGCGCCGCGCTTCACGAGTTCCGCGACGAGTTGATTGGCGATCGGCGCGTCTAGGATCAAGCCTTGTTCCGAGCAGCACAACGTCGCGTTGTCGAAGCTCTGGCTGGCGGTGATCGCTTGTGCGGCCCACGGAATGTCCGCCGAGCGATCGATGTACACCGGCACGTTTCCGGGTCCGACGCCGTAGGCCGGCTTTCCCGAAGAATAGGCCGCATTCACGAGACCCGTGCCGCCGGTCGCGAGGATCAGCGCGATGTCCTTGTGCTTCATCAACGCGCCCGTCGACTCGATCGTCGGGTTGGGCAGCGACAGCACGAGGTCCGGCGGTCCGCCCGCGCGTTCGATCGCGCGCCGCAACACTTCCGCGCTCTCCGCGATGCAGCGGCGCGCGCGCGGGTGCGGGCTGATCACGATCGCGTTCCGGCCCTTGACGCTGATGATCGACTTGAACATCGCCGTCGAAGTCGGATTGGTCGTGGGCACGATGCCCGCGATCACACCCGACGCGGTCGCGACCTCGACGACGCCGGTCTTGTCGTCGCGCGAGATGATGCCGACGGTCTTCTCGTTCTGGATCGAGGCCCACGTGCCCTCGGAACCGACCAGGTTCTTCAGCACCTTGTAGTGCACGCGGCCGATGCCGGTCTCCTCGACCGCGAGGCGCGCGAGATCGTAGGCCGCAGCCGCACCGGCCTTCGCCATCGCCGCGCACAGAGCGTCCGTCTGGCGCTGGTCGTAGTGATGGATCGCCTCGCACGCGCGTTTGGCGCGCGCCACCATGTCGCGCACGTCTTGCAGTGCGCGCAGGTCGGGATCGATCGTGGACATCTTGACTCCAGCCGCGCGGACGCGACAGGTTCACTCAGTCCGGGTTCTTGCCCGCGGGCTTCGCGCCCTTCGGGAGCGGTTGCATCTTGGGCAGGATGCGCCAGACCTGATCGTGCGGGCGCGGGATCACGTGGACGCTGACGAGTTCGCCGACGCGGCGCGCGGCCGCGGCACCGGCATCGGTGGCGGCCTTGACCGCGCCGACTTCGCCGACGACGAACATCGTCCAGTACCCGGCGGTGATGTTTTCGCGGCCGAACAGTTCGACCATGGCCGCTTTGACCATGGCGTCCGCGGCTTCGATGTGACCCACGAGACCCTTGGTCTCGACCATTCCCAGTGCAGTCGGCTTCATGGAGGCGCTTTTCTGCCGGCGCACTCGGAGATCGAGCGTCGACGCGGCGGGCGAGGAGTGTAGCGCCGCGCGCGCGCGACACAATCACTACCGCACGCTCACCAGAGCTTGCGGGGAACTTGCCGGGCACTTGGAGTATGCTCGGCCTCCGATCTCCGGCCGATTGTTTCGCGCCGCCCGGAGCGTAAGCTCGGCCGTCTCGTGAAAAGCCACTTCTCCACGCGAGTCCTGCGCCTGCGGTTGTGGGTTTTCGAGCGCCTACGGCCGGGCGAGGCCTACGTGACCCTGTTCTGGGCCGGACTCGTCGGCGCCATCGGCGGACTCTCCGCGCCCTGCTTCCGCGCCGCGACCGAATTCGTGCAGTGGGCCCTGACCGGACACACGACCAGCCTCGTCGAGACCGTGCGCGCACTCCCGACCTGGCAGCGCATCGCCGTCCCAGCCGCCGGCGGCCTGATTGCGGGCCTGGTCCTCTTCTTCGGCTCGCGCCTGACGCGCGGTCGCAAGTCGCGCGATTACATGGAAGCGATCACGCTCGGCGACGGCGTGATCAAGAGTCGGCCGTCGCTCGTGCGCATCGCGTCGTCGATGTTTTCGATCGGCTCCGGCGGTTCGATCGGACGCGAGGGCCCCATGGTGCAACTCGCGGCGATGGTCGCGTCGCTGATCGGCCGCTTTGCGAATTTCACGCGTCCGCGCCTGCGCCTGATGGTCGCGTGCGGTGCGGCGGCGGGCATCGCGTCGGCGTACAACGCGCCCGTCGGCGGAGCCATGTTCATCGCCGAGGTGGTGCTCGGCACGATCGCGATGGAGAGCTTCGGGCCGATCGTGTTCGCCTCTGTCATGTCGACGATCGTCGCGCGCATGTTCCAGGGCGGCGAGCCTTTGTTCGCCGTGCCGCAGTTCAAGCTGGTCTCGTACTTCGAGATCTTCCCGTACCTCTTCTTGGGCGCGATGTGCGGGATGATGTCGCCGTGGTTTCGGCGGATGTTGTCGGCCAGCTCACGCCTGTTCGAGAAACTGCCGGGGCCGATCTTCGTGCGACTCCTGGTGGGAGGCCTGATCGTAGGTGCTCTGTCCGTCGGCGTTCCCGACGTCTGGGGCAACGGTTTCAACTCGGTCGAGGCCATTTTCTCAGGCGATTACGTGTGGCGCGGCCTGCTCTTGCTGCTCGTATTCAAACTCATCGCTACCGCTGCAACGGTGGGTTCGGGCGCGGTCGGCGGCGTGTTCACGCCCACTCTGCTCGTCGGAGCGATCATGGGCGCGCTGCTGGGACAGACTCTGCACCAATTCTGGCCGACAGCGACGGCGCCGCCTCAGGCCTACGCGCTGGTCGGCATGGGCGCCTTCCTGGCTGCGACGACGCACGCGCCCTTGATGGCCATCTTGATCCTGTTCGAGATGACTCTCGACTACGACATCGTGCTGCCGTTGATGCTCGCGTGCGTGACAGCGTACACGGCTTCGCGCGCCATTTCGCCCGACTCGATGTACTCGTCGTTCGTCAAACCGCGCGGCAGTGCCGGACAGTCGGCCCTGGATGCGCTGCGGGTCGCGGACTTGATGAAGACCGATCCGGTCCGCGTGCAAGTGAACGCGCGCTTTCCCGAAGTCGTGGCCAAGTTCGTGGGCAATCGTCACCACAACCTGTACGTCGTCTCTGAAGCGCAGGAATTCCGCGGTGTGATTCCGCTGCACGAGATCAAGCCGTACTTGAACGATCCGCAGCTGGCCCAGCTCGCCATCGCTCACGACTTGCTGCGCGAGGAATTCCCGACCGTGACGCCCGAGACTTCGCTGCGCGAGACGCTCGAGCGCTTTTCAGCGCATCCGCTGGAGCGCCTGCCGGTGATCGAGTCGGGCGAGAGCCGGCGCCTGATCGCCAGCATCTCGAAAACCGACCTGTTGCTGGTGATGGGCGGCGCTTCGCCTGCTTCGATCACTTGATCAGCGCTGCAGCCCCTCACGCACCATGAACACCGAAGCCGGGAAGCGCGTACCCCGTTCCGGGTGCTTCAAGCAGCGCTTCAGCACCAGATCGAAGAGCAGCGGATTGACGTCGTAGATCTCGTTCAAGAGAGCGCGTTCGTCGTCGGTGATGTACCCGAGGCGCGCCAGCTTGCACGTCGAGAACAGCACGTTGATCGCGGGCAAGGGATAGTCGCTGCCGTTCACGAGGCGCTCGTGCAGATCGGTGCGCGCCAGGAGTTGCTCCAGCGGCCGCCCGCAGCGATTGATCTGGGTCATGGCCGAGATTTCACCGAAGGCGAGTCCGACGTAGCGCGGCTCGTCCATCAAGCGCAGGAAGAGATCGAAATTGTCCGCCTGCGCGCCGGCCGGATCGTCGAGATCCGTGCTCTCCCCCAGCGATCCACAGTGCGCGACGATCACTTTGACGCCGCGGTCGAGCGCGCGCCGCAAGCGCAGCGGATTGCCGAACTCCTGCGCCTCCGCGGCGTCGACGGCGTGCTCCGTCCCCGCGTGACTGAGCAGCACCATGTCGAGCCGGACCATCTCGGCGTAGAAGGCGTCGCAGCGCGGATCCGCCGGGTCGATGCCCATCGCGTTCGGCAACCACTTCACGATGTGCGCTCCGCCCTCGGCCGCGCGCGCGAGTTCCAAGGCGGCGTCGTCGCGATACGGGTGCACCGACGCGATCGGCGTGAAGATGTCGGGGAATTCGCGTGCGATCTGGATGGGCCAGGTGTTCGGCGTGTACATCTCCGTCCGCTCCTCGACCAGTGTTCCGTCGGGCGCGTAGTTCGCGTCGAAAGCCAGAAGACCCAATCTTCCGTGCTTCGGCATTCCGCGCGCGAGCGCGACCAGGCGTTCGACGTACTGTCGATCGCCTTGATTCAGGTCCGTGATGCGCGAGGCATCGGCGTAGACGAGGAACTGCACGCGCGACTTCGGATGCGCCCACGAGAGCATCTTGGGATTGACGCGACACCCGGAGTCGTCGGCGCCCAGCCCGGGAATGTGCACGTGGTCGTCGAAGATGCGGTCTGCATCCAGGTCCGACAGCGCGGCATCGACGAGTGCCTTGGCCGTCGCACTGAGGCGCGTCGCGTATTCGTTCGGTTCGTAGGCGCTGGCACCGCCGAACGCGTGCACGAGCCGCCCGTGGAAGACGACGACTGTAGCCACGAAGGCGAGCAACGCGAGCCCAAGGATCTTCAACCAACGCCGACGTTTCATCGCTTGCTCCTCAGCGCGGGGTCTCCAGGTCCACGGTGCCTGCGCGATACGCCGCCAGTCGTCGCGCGATGCGCGCCGCCAGTGCGGTGTCGCCGGCTTCGCGCGCGCGACTCTCGGCGAGCTCGCCCGTCTTGATCGCGTCTTCGAACTGCCCGCAGGCTGCGAACGCGACCGCGACGACGTCGAGATAACTCGCGCGTTCGTTGTTGCCGGCGTTGGCGGCGGCCGAGGCCAGTTGCAAGGCCTCGCGCGGCGAACGCAAGTGTGCATCCGGAGCCGTGGCGAGCAACCAGGCGAGGTCCGCCTTCGCCGCCGGCCACTCTGGGCGTGAAATCAAGGCCGCCCGCAGATCTCTGATCGCTCCGGCGGCATCTCCGCCATTCGTGCGCAAGCGCGCGCGCAACTGCAAGGCCTGCGGACTCGTCGGGTCCGTCTCCAGAGCCAGATCGAGGTGCGCGCGCGCCTCGTCGACGCGCCCGCGCGCGATGCACGCCGAAGCCAGGTCGATGCGTGCGCGCAGATGTGTCGGAGCGAGTTCGACGGCGGCGCGGTATTCGCGCTCCGCGCCCGCTGCGTCGCCCGCACGCTCGAGGTGCTCCCCCAGCGCGACGCGCACATCGGGCGCCTCGCCCGCCAGAGCGGCCGCGCGCGCGAGCAATCCTCCGCCGGCGTCGAGATGACCGTGTGACGACAACAACACACCCAGGTCGGTGAGCACGCGCACGTCGTCCGGCCTCTGCGATAGCGCGCGTTGCAATTCGCGCTCGGCTTCCTGAAAGCGCCCGATTCGAAACAGCGCGCGCCCGAGGTTGCGGCGCGCGTCCGGGTCGCGTGGCTCGAGCGCCACGGCCTTGTCGAGGTGGACGATACCCTCGGCCGAACGCCCGGCCTCGACCAGGGTCCAGCCCAGCAAGTTGTGCGCGACGTGATTGTCGGGTGCGACCGCGAGCGCGCGCCGAGCCAGCGTTTCCGAACTCTCCCACGCCGCGAGCCGTTGGCGCGCGAGAATCCCCGCCGTGATCACGAAAGCAACTGCGAGGATGCGCTTCGGCAAGGCTTCACGCACGAGCGTGTCGACGCTGATGACGAGTGCGACGAAGAGCCCGACGATGGGCACGTACATGTAGCGATCGGCGTGCGCCTGACCGCCGACTTGCACGAGTCCGAGCACCGGAACCAGCGTGCCGACGAAGAACATCCATCCGAACCCGATCCAGGGCAGCTTGCGCCACGTCGCGAACGCGATGACGCTCGCCAGAATCACGAACACTGCACTCGCCACGATGGCGGCTGACGAAACGGCTGTGAGCGGATACGAGAACGACAGTGCGTCCGGCCAGATCGTCTTGCCGGCGTACCACCCGACGCTGTGCAGCGCATTCTCGAGACGCGCGGCCGGCGCGAGTTCGCCGAGCCCCTGCACCGCTCCACCCGCGGATTGCGCACGCCAGGTGATCCAACTCGCGGCGGCCGAGAGCGCGAAGAACGGGATTTTCTCCACGACCAGTGTCTTCCAACCGCGCGCCATGCGAGCCGACGGCCACGCGTCGAGGAGCAGCAGCACGCAGGGCAACGTCACGAGCATCGGCTTCGACATGAGCGAGCTCGCGAACAGTCCGAGGGCGAGCAGATAGGCGGACCGTGATCCGCCGCGCGCGAATACCTGCCAGGCGAGCAACGCCGCGAAACCGAACAGCGTCGACAGCACGTCCTTGCGTTCGACGATCCACGCCACCGACTCGACGTGCAGCGGATGAACGGCGAACAGCGCTGCGATCACGACGGCGGCGCCAAATCGACCGGTAGCGCGCGCGAGAAACCACGCGAGCAAGACCGCATTCACGGCGTGCAACACTACGTTCGTGACATGGTGCCCGGCCGGTGCCAGTCCGTAGAGCGCGACGTCGAGCATGTGTGACAGCCACGTGAGCGGATGCCAGTTCGCTGCATAGAAACTCGTGAACGCCCACTTCACGCCGTCCCACGTCAAGCCGCGGTTCACGTACGGATTGTCGGTCAGGTACAGGGCCGTGTCGTACGCGACGAAGCCGTGCCCGACGATCGGGGCGTACACCAGCCCGACGAGCAACACGATCGCCGCTGAAGCGATCCACGCGCGCGCCGCGCCAACGGGTTTCAGCTCCGTCATCCTGGCCGCATCCTAGAGATCCGACGCCGGATCAAGGCTCATCGATTCGTCCAGGCCGAAACGTTTCCTTGCGCAACCCGTGCCGCTTCAGCTTGTCGAACAGCGAACGCGGCTCGATCCCGGCGCGGCGGGCGGTTTCGTTGATCCTGCCGCCGGTTTCGTGGAGGAGCGCGCTCAGGTAGGCGTACTCGAAGTCGGCGAGCATCGTGTCGCGCGCGTCACGCCAGGTACGATTCAGCACGTGCGCGGGCAATGCGCGGGAACGCGGGTCGTTCGCGGCGGGTCGCGGAATCTCGTCGGGGACTCCGCCGGAATTGCGCACGGCGGCGGGCAGGTCTTGCACGCGAATGCGGTCGCCGGTGACGAGGAGCATGGCGCGTTCGAGAATGTTGACCAACTCGCGCACGTTCCCGGGCCAGGGGTAATTCTCGAGCGCAGCCAGCGCTTCGGCTGTCGTCCCCGTGACGTTGCGGCGGATGTGTCCGCGGAAGTAGTCCAGGTAGCTGTCCACGAGCACCCGGATGTCGTCGCGGCGTTCGCGCAGCGGCGGAATCGAAAGCGTCACGACGGACAGCCGGTAGTACAGGTCGGGCCTGAAGTGTTTCGTCTCGACGTCGACCGCGATGTCGCGATTCGTCGCGGCCATGATGCGCACGTCGATCCCGATCGCTGCCTCTCCGCCGAGGCGCTGGATTTCGCGCCGCTGCAGCACATGCAAGAGCTTCACTTGCAGGTGTTGCGGCAACTCGCCGATCTCGTCCAGGAAGACGACGCCTTTGTGGGCCATTTCGAAGCTGCCGCGGCGCGTGCGCGTAGCTCCCGTGAAGGCACCGGCTTCGTGGCCGAACAGCTCGCTCTCAAGCAGCGTCTCGGCCAGCGCGCCGCAGTTGACCGCGATGAACGGACCCGTGGCGCGCGGGCTCTCGGCGTGGATCGCGCGCGCCAGGTGCTCCTTCCCCACCCCCGTTTCGCCCAGGATCAAGAGCGACGTGTCGCTCGCGACGACGCGGTGCACCAGTTCCATGAACGTCTTCATCGCCGGGCTGCTGGTGATGAAATCGTCGAGGCGCGGCTCGGGCAGCGCGCGGCGCGCGACCAGCGACCCGGTCGTCTCGGAGCGACGCCGCGCGAGGATCGCCGTCACGACGTCGCGCAGCGCGTGGCTCGACAGCGCCTCGTCGAGCACGGCGAACGCTCCCGCCGCGAGCAGTTGCGCGCGATCCTCGGCGTGGCTGTGGCGATCGAGGACGACGACCTCGGGCGAGTCGGGCAGACCGCGCAACGATCCGATCGTCGCGGTCGCCGGGTCGGGGATCGCGGAGCGGACGGCGACCAGCATGTCGGCCGAGGTACGCGCGAGCCTGGACCAGAGTTCGTCCGGGTTATCCACATGCTCCACAAGCACGTCGGCTTGGGAGAGCGTGCGCCGCAGGCGGGCGCGCAAGCGCGCATCGGGGATGGCGAGGAGGACGTGACCCAGCATGATGGACCGAGGGCGTTTCGGAGGCGCAGGCTCCGGGAATGGCGCGTGTCGGAGCTTCAACCTCCGCAGCTCACAGGATGCTGAACCTCCGATCGCAGTCCAGCACGATCCTCCCGGACGGCCGGAGAAACCACCAACGTGGTTGTGCGCCACGACTTAGCTGTGCCGGTCTGGGCTGGGTCGCAGACGGAACGAGGCTTGCCCTCGGGTGCGCTGATGCGCGCGCAGATGGAGATCGAAGTTGTTGGGTCGCCGGAGGCCACCCCGTCCGCGTCGACCCTGGCAGCGGCGGCCGGGGCAGCCTTTCCACACCCGGTCCACGGCCCGTCCACGGCCTTTGAACAATCTATCCACACGAGTTCGAGCGGCGCGCCCAGGAGTCCGTGTTCCCTTCGACGCGCGGCTCGACCCTTCGGCTGCGCGCACACCGTCCCGCTGAAAAGTCGCACTCGCGCGCACTTGCCGTCTTTCAGTGCGAGCGCGTCTCGGCTAGAACACTGCGCTCCCGCCGACCATGACCTTGCGCCTCATCGCTTCCCCGGCCGCGACCGCCTCGGACTCGCTCTCGAGTTTCGACTCCGCGTCGTCGTCGGCCGCGGTCGACGACCCCTTCCCAATTCGGGGGAGGTCGCGCATCCGCGCGACTCGCATCGCGCCGCACGCGCGCGCCAACCTGACCGCGAGGATCCGACCGGACAACGATCCGGTCCCTCCAAGTACGGCCGCGCTTCGAGCACGGCTCGCGCTCGCGCGCATTCACGCGGCGTCGGCGCACACTCTCAACCGAGCTTCCCGCGCGCCGGGATCTCGCGTTCGTTTCGACTCCGTCCCTTTGTCGGTGCTTGACCGTCCCTGCGAGGACTAGCTGCGATGCAAACGATCGTCCCGGATTCCGTTCCCCTCAGCCTGGCCGCGCCTTCCACGCCGAAGAAAAGCGGCCGCGCGCACTACTACCCGTCGGTCACGGACGAGCAGTGGAACGACTGGAAGTGGCAGTTCAGAAACCGCGTCACCACGCTCGACGAGTTGGCGAAATTCCTGCCGATTCCCGCCGGTGAGTGGGACATGAAGCGCTCGGTCCTGAAGGACTTCCGCATGGGCATCACGCCCTACTACCTGTCGCTGGTCGACGCCGACGACAAGGACGATCCGATCCTGAAGCAGGTCGGGCCGACGGTGGAAGAGTATGTGTACCGCGACCTGGGTGAGGAGGATCCGCTCGGTGAGGAGAATTACTCGCCCGTCCCCGGCATCACGCACCGCTACCCCGACCGCGTCTTGATGGTGATCAGCAACAGTTGCGCGATCTACTGCCGCTACTGCACGCGCAAGCGGATCATGTACGAGGACGCGGTCCCCGACATCGAGATCGACCGCATGGTCGAGTACATCGCCAAGACTCCGGCGGTGCGCGACGTGGTCGTTTCGGGCGGTGATCCGCTCACGTACGGCACCAAGAAGCTCGAATCGATCCTCTCGAAACTGCGCGCGATCCCGCACCTCGAGATCATTCGCATCGGGAGCCGCGTGCCGGTTTCGCTGCCGCAGCGCATCGACGACGAGTTGATCGAGATGCTGCAGAAGTACCACCCGCTGTGGATCAACGTGCACTTCAACCACCCGAGCGAACTGACGCCGGACGCAGCCAAGGCCTGCGACAAGCTGTTGCGCGCCGGGATTCCGCTCAACAACCAGGCGGTGCTCTTGCGCGGGGTCAACGACGACCTCGCGACGATCAAGGGCCTCTTGCACGGCTTGATGAAGATGCGCGTGCGTCCGTACTACCTGTACCAGTGCGATCAGATCCGCGGCGGTGAACACTTCCGCACGTCGATCCAAAAGGGCATCGAGATCATGGAGGGTTTGCGCGGCCACACGAGCGGCCTCGCTATCCCGACCTACGTGATCGACGGTCCCGGCGGCGGCGGCAAGATCCCGGTCGGACCGAACTACCTGCTGCACTACGACCCCAAGAAGAAGAAGGCGATCCTGCGCAACTTCCAGGGCCGCATCTTCGAGTACAGCGAGCCGCAAGGTCGCGCGGCGCTCGTCGCCAAGGCGAATCGCCTGACGAAGGACGGCGAGGTCAAGCCCACCGCAGGACCGAAGTCGCGCACGAACGGCGCGAACGGGCATGCGAACGGCAACGGCAACGGTCACGCGGACGGCAAGGCCGTCGTCGGCAAGAGCGGCTGGGTTCACCGCGGGCATTCGCGCGAGGAACGACTGAGCGCCGCGACCGACAAGACTCCGAAAGCGTGATGCGGTGCGGATCGGTATCGCCTTCGACTTGAAGTCGGACTTCGAGGCCGATCCCTCCGGCCCCGAGGACGCGCTCGAGGAGTACGACAACCGCGCGACGGTGGACGCCATCGCGGGTGTGCTGACGGAACTCGGTCACACCGCCGAGCTCTTCGGCGGCGGTCGGCGGTTCATCGAGCGCATGCTGGCTTCGCCACCGGATCTGGTCTTCAACATCGCCGAGGGTCAGGGCTCGCGCTCGCGCGAAGCGCACGTGCCGGCCGTCTGCGAGATGTTGAAGGTGCCCTGCACGCATTCCGATCCGCTGACCTTGTCGGTGACGCTCGACAAAGCGATCGCGAAACGTATCGCGGCGTCCTTGGGCGTGGCGACACCGCGCTTCGCAGTCGTCGAGAGCACGGCCGATCTGCGGCACCTGGCCCTCGCATTCCCCATGATCGTGAAGCCCGTGTTCGAAGGCTCGAGCATCGGCATTCGCCGCCACTCGCGCGTGACCGATGCTGCGGGTCTGTCGCGCGAGGTGACGCGCATCGTCGGTGACTACGACCAGCCTGCCCTGGTCGAGGAATTCTGCACGGGGCCTGAGTTCACGGTTGGAATCCTCGGTGAGGGCAGCGCCGCGCGCGCGATCGGCGTGATGGAGATCGTGCCCAGGAAGGCGCGCGCCGAGGAATTCGTGTACTCGCTCGAAGTGAAGCGCGATTGGGAGAACGAGGTCGAATACCACGTGCCTCCGCGCCGCGATCCCGCTGTCGTGACGGGTATCGCCGCGTGCGCGCTCGCGGCCTACCGCGCGCTGGGCTGCCGCGACGTGAGCCGCGTCGACGTGCGCTTGGACGCGAGCGGAACGCCCTGTTTCCTCGAAGTCAATCCGCTGCCGGGTCTCAACCCCCGCACCGGCGACCTGTGCATCCTGTCCGCGCGCAGCGGCCTGCCCTATTCCGGACTGATCGACGCGATCGTGCGCGGTGCCTTGTCCCGCTACGGCCGGATTTGAGCGATGCGCGTCGGGATCTTCGAGAGTCGGGACACCACGCTCGCTCACGGCGCGGCGCACGACGCTGCAGCGGTGAGCGCCGTCGGCGACGAGTCGCGCGCGATTCGCGAGACCTGCCGCGCGCTGGGTTGGACTCCGATCGACGTCGAGGCGGCCGTCGATCCGCTGCGTACGCTGCAAGACCTGCGCGACGCGCGCCCCGACGTCGTGTTCCAACTGGCCGAATCGATCGGCGGTGAAGCGCGCTTCGAGGCCGCCGCCGCGTGGTTGCTCGAATGGGCGCGCATTCCCTACACCGGATCAGGTCCGATCGCGCTCACACTCGCGCTCGAAAAGCCGCGCACGCGTGCAGTCCTCACCGCTGCCGGCGTCGCGACACCGATCGGCTTCGTCGTCGAACAAGCCGACGAAGCCCTGCCGGCCGTGTTCGCCACGCGTCGCGCCGGCGAAGCCTGGATCGTGAAGCCGACGCGCGAAGACGCCAGTCACGGCATCGCGCTCGAGAGTGTCGTGCGCTCCGAGAAGGCGCTGCGCGAGCGCGCCGCGTACGTGATCGAGACCTACCGCCAACCCGCGCTCGTCGAGGAATTCGTCGAGGGCCGTGAATTCAACGTGTCCTTGATCGACGACAGCGAAGGCACGACCGCACTGCCGATCGCCGAGATCGACTACTCGCAGTTCCCATCCGATGCGCCGCGGCTCGTGACCTTCGCCGCCAAATGGGACCCGAGCTCGGCGGAGTACCAGGGTTCGACGCCGATCGCGGCCGACGATCTGCCCACGACCGTCGCACGCAGCGTGCGCCACGTCGCCCTCGCCGCCTACCGCGCGATCGGCCTCGCCGGTTACGGTAGGATCGACCTGCGCCTCCACCCCACGCGCGGACCACTCGTCCTCGACGTCAACCCCAACCCCGACATCTCCCCCGACGCCGGCCTCGCCCGCGCGGCGGCGCGCGGAGGACTGCGATATGAAGAACTCATCGCGCGGATCGTCCGCGACGCACAACGACGTGCACACAAGACTGCGTGAGAAACGCGCGTCCGACCGCGCGCCCCTGGAGACGATCCTGCGTGCGACGCAGGTGTTCGACGAGCACGAGATCACGATCGCGCTCGAATTGATCGACGCGGACGCGAGCGTCGGCTACCGCTTCATCGTGGCCGAGAGCGACGATCGCGTCGCGGGGTATGTGTGTTTCGGAGCTACACCCTGCACGATCGGCACGTGGGACCTGTACTGGATCGCGGTCGATCCGGCTCTGCACGGTTCCGGGGTCGGTCGCAGGCTGATGGACGCCGCGGTGGAAGAGATTCGAATCCAGGGTGGCCGCTTGATCGTGATCGAAACGGCCTCGAAGCCGTCATACGACGCGACGCGCGCCTTCTACGCCCGGTACGGTTGCCAGGAATCTGCGCGGGTGAAGGACTTCTACGCTACGGGCGACGACAAGGTGATCTACACTCTCGCACTGCGATCATGAGCCCGAAGCAGACGAGTCAACGCGCGCAGCGCGACATCGAGATCGAAGGCCTGGACTCGGCGCGTTTCGACTGCGTGTACCCGAGTTGCGGCGGCATCTGCTGCGTGAACGGGCGCCCGCCGCTCGAGGAGGGCGAGGCCGAGCGCATCGAGCAGAACCTCGCCAAGTTCCTCCCCCATCTGAGGCCCGAGGCGCGCGAGCGCATCGAAAGCGCCGGTCACCTGACGAAGCGCAAGAAGGAAGGCCTGCCCGCGCTCGCCGTGTCCAAGGGTTGGTGCGTCTTCTTCAACGACGGCTGCGTGCTGCACAAAGTCGGCGCCGAAGAGGGCGAGAAGTGGAAGTACAAACCCTGGCGCTGCGTCGCTTTCCCGCTCGAGCGCACGGAGCCGCGCAAGTGGTTCGTGCGTCAGTGGAAACTGAACGGCGAAGCCTGGGACCTCTTCTGCTTGAACCCCAAGGAGTCTCCCAAGCTCGCGCGCGAGACCTTGAAGGAAGAGATCGAGTTCGCCAAGGACCTCGAGTCGGGCCAGGAGTCCTGGCGCAAGTTGAAGACCTGATTCAGTAGCTCTTGAACGAATCCGCGTCGAGCACCGGCTCGCGGTGCGCACACAACCCCAGCGCGAGTCCCAGCGCCACGAACGTCGTCAACATCGACGACCCGCCGGTCGAAAACAGCGGCAGCGTCAGTCCGGTCAACGGAACGAGCCCCAGGTTGACGCCGACGTTGATGAACAGGTGCGCGGCGAAATACAGCGCGATACCGCCTACAGCCAGCCTGGAGAAGCGATCGCGCAACGTGCTCGCGCTGCCCATGATCAGCACGATGAAGAGCACGTAGACGAACAGCACGATGCCCGTGCCGACCCAACCGGATTCCTCGGCGACGACCGCGAACACCGAATCGCAGTCGCGTTCCGGCAGGTAACCAGTCTCGTTCGCGACGCCCTGCCCGATACCGGTGCCGAACACGCCGCCGTTGCCGATCGCGAGGCGCGCGTGATAGCTGTGAAACGCCGGTCCGCCGCGCGCGGCGATCAAGTCGTCCGCGGCGTAGCTGTGCCTCCAGGTCTCGATGCGCTGCAGTTGGTAGTCCTGGACGCCGATTTCCATCGAAACGACACAGAACGCGATGCCGGCAGTGCCGAGCAAAAACGCGCCGATCACCTTCGCCCGCGCGCCTGCCAGATACAGCATGCCGAGCGTGATCGGCACCAGCGTCATCGCCGTGCCCAGATCCGGCTGCAGGGCGACGAGCGCCATCGGCACGAGCGCGATCAACAACGGCCGGCCCCAATCGCGCAGCTTCACCAATCGATTGCGGTACAGAACCTGCGCCAGCGCCACGATCACACCGATCTTCGCCAATTCCGACGGCTGCAAGTCGAATTCGATTCCCGGAATCGTGATCCAGCGCTGCGCGCCGTTGCGCTTCGCACCCAGGAAGAAGATCACGACGAGCAGCGCGAGGCACAGCCCGTAGAACAGATAGGCGTTGCGCCGCAACCAGCGCGGCCGCAGCGCGATCGCCATGAAGAAGGCCGGCACCGCCAGCACGATCTTCTGCATATGCTTCTTGAACTGCACGTCGTTGCGGTCGGCCAGGAGATCGGCGTCGGACATCGCGTGGATGAACACGAGGCCCAGGGCTAGCAGCAACACCGCGATTCCCAGCACATGCCAATCGAGTTCGAACCAGCGCACATCGCGCAGCGACAGCACCTTGCGCGCGTCGTACCAGCGCGAGCGTTGCCCGGAATCGCTCACTGTCCGTCCTCCGGGCGCGGCTTGGCCAAGAACTGCTTCACGGCCTGGGTTTGCAGCATCTGCGCCGCCACGTACACCGCCGTGTGGCTGGAAGTCTCGGATGTGTCGTGCACGTAGATCACGACGACCACACGCGGGGCGTCCGCGGGGAACCAGCCGGCGACCCACGTGTGCTTGCGGACCTTGTTCTTGGTGCGCGCCTCCAAGTCGGCCGGGATCAGGTCGGAAGACTCCGAGAAGGCGAGGTAATCGCCGCTGCCCGTCTTGCAGGCGAAGCTGAAGCCCAGGGAGCCGTCGTCCAGACCCTTGGCATGCGCCGAGCCGGATCCGTCCACGACCACCTGGCGCAGCGCAGAACGCACGGAGGCCAGATGCTCCTCGCGGATCGGCAATCGGCGCGCAGTGTGCGGCTGCTTGCGTCCGCCGATCGAGTCCACGATGCGCACGTCCGGCAGCATGCCCGTCGCCAGCCCGGCCGTGGCGCGCGCGACTTGCATCGGCACGACGCTGAGCACGGTCAAGCCGTTTCCGAAGCGCATGAAGTCGCGCCGGGTTGAAATGTGACTCCGCAGTTCAGGCGCCGTGAGGATTTCCTCGCGCAGTCCTGAGCGCCCTTTGTTTCCCAGGCTCTTGATACCGGTCGGTTCCGTGAATCCGAACATCTGCGCCATGTCGACGGCTGCATCTACGTCGTACTCGAGGCCGAGTTGTGCGAAGTACGAATTGCAGGAGACCGTCAGGGCCTTGCGCAGGTCCGACGTCCCGTGAATGCCCGTGCAGTGCATGGTTTCGAAGCTGCCGCGACCGTCGCTCGATGCTCGACATTCGAACGTATGTCCGGTGTCGAAGCCGAGTTTCTCGAGCGCGTAGGCCGCGACGAAAGGCTTGAACACCGATCCGGGCGGATTGAAAGTCGGCCGCTGCAGCGTGCGCTCGCGTTTGATGGAGCGCTCCAGGTCGCGCCCCGGAATCGTCGGCAGCTTGTCCTGCATCGGCGCCGAAGCCGCCGCCAGGACGTCACCGTCCACCGACATGAGCACGATCGCACCGACCGGATTCTCGAACCATGCACGGTCGGTCTGACCGTCGGGGGCGCGCGGATGCGAAATGACCTGCTGCGCGGCGATCTGCAAATCGGCGTCCAGCGTCAGCGCGACGTCAAGCCCGTTCCGCGGCGCTTCCAGCGCGGCTCCGGCGTCGTTGCGCGCGCGCTCTTCGAGTCCCTCGGTCTGCAGCCATCCCGGTCGACCGCGCAATTCGGGGTCGAGGTAGTCCTCGAGTCCCCACGCGCCGGCCCATTGGTCCGAGCGCTGCACGCGGCCCACGAGTTCGAGTAGCTCGCGGTCCTCGGCTGCGCTGCGCACGAGCATGAAGCTGAGTTCCGCCAGCCGCCGTTCGTCGCCTTGCTGCTTGATCATGTCGCGCAGCATCGGCTGGCTGACCGAGCCGATCAGGAGCGCCGCGAGCGGATCCCCGTCGGCATCGCGTACGAGCGGGACCCGTTTCGTGTTTTCACGCACTTCGAATCCGCGACACAGGTCCGGATGACGAGCGATGCGCTGCACTAGCTCGTAGTCGGGCTGAGAGATCAGCCGCACAGGGCGGTTGCCGCGGTCGACCTGCACGTAGCGATCGCGCACCTCGGCGCGCTTCTTGCGCGCATCCGTGAACGAAAGGCGCGCGATCTGGTCGTCGGAATGCCTGGCCGCCGACAGCAGCGACGCGAGCAAGCGGTCGATCGCTGCTCGATGGCGCCGTGCGAGCGCGCGCTGCAGGCGCACGAGCTCTGCGATCGTCTCCGGGCTTTCGAGGTGCGAACGGTCGGCGCCGAATTCCTTCCACGCCGCACTCGCCGACGGCTCGCGCAACGGCTCGTCCAGTCCG
This sequence comes from Planctomycetota bacterium, assembly GCA_016795245.1. Taxonomy (GTDB): domain Bacteria; phylum Planctomycetota; class UBA1135; order UBA1135; genus JAEUIA01. The sequence continues at coordinate 60,615 of JAEUIA010000073.1, forward strand.
CTTTCACTCTTGCCCGCGACGTCCGACACGAGGCCCACGATCTTCCACGGATCGTCCGGGTTGGGAACGACGCTGCGCAGGTCCTGGTCCTGCAGCGGGAGGACGACATCAGGCACATTCACGCCGCGCGGCAAACGCGCGTCCGCGAACAGCGAACCGAGTTGATCCAGCACCGTGAGCCGGTCGAGGTCGCGCCACGAGGGAGGCCGACTCTCCTCGTCGCGTTCGCTCGCCGGTGAGTAGATGAATGCGAGCTCGTCGAGCAGGCGCTCGGGCCTGCGCGCAGCCATTTCGAGTTCGACGTGCACCAGGGCGCGCGGCAGGCGAAACCCTTCGATACGCGCGTCGTGTCGTGCGGCGCGCGTCTCGACCCAGGTCCGAAGGCGCGCGTCATCCCAACGCAGCAGGCGTGCGATCCAATCCAAGTCGAACACGGCGGCGAGGCTCTCGGTCGAGATCGCTCCCGCCCTGAATCCGGCGGCGGTCTGAAACAGCTCGTCGGCGCTCTCGTCCTCGATCTCGGCGCGGGTGCTCTCGAGCAGCGCGATCAACGCGTCCAGGGGCGAGCCGGCCTGGTGCGCCGTGCCGCCGTGCTTTTCGTGCGCGAATGCGGCGTAGGCTTCGGCGAGATGCGCGAGCTCACCGCAAGCGGCTGAGACGTGTGCTTCGACGCGGGCGGCCACATCCTCCGGACTCCAAGCGCGTACCGCCGCAACGCAGTCCAGGTACGTCGTCTCGCGAGCAGGGCCTTCGAGTTTGCGCAGGTAAGCATAGTCCTCGCGCGTGAGACCCAGCAGTTGACCGAGGTAGTAGCGCAAGTCCGCCGCGCGGCGCACGCGCAGTTCCTGGCTCGGAGTCGGCGTCTTGGGCACGCGCACCGGCCCGACATCCAACGCCTCGCCCTTCTCGAAACGATCCAGATCCGCCGGCGAAAGTCGCAACAAGGCGGCCGTCCATGCAGCGCGCTGAGCCAGAGCATCTGCGATCGGAATCGGGCGCAGTGCCAGACTCGAATACGCGTGCGTGAGCACGCCCAGCGGATGACGGCGGCGGAAATCGCGGTAGCGCAAGTCGATGTCGTACACGTACTCGTCGTGCACGAGCACGCGACCGTTGCGGTCCATGATGCTGCCGCGCTGGCTCGGCAGCACGCGCGACGTGCGCACCAGTCCCGCCGCTTGCTGTGCCCAGACCTTGTGCTCGACGATCTGCACCTGGAACAGGCGCACGCACAGGATGCCGAAGCCCACGAACACGAGCGCGATCAGCGGACCGAAGCGTCGCTGAGCTACCACGGACGCCTCCGCATGGGTTTGAGCCCGGGCAAGTGCGCGAAGAGCGGTCCCGCGGCGAAAGCCAGTAGCGCTGAACTGATCGCGACGGGCAATGCTGCGGACAACACGCCGACGTGCACCACGTCCGCCGAAGGATCGCGCACGGCGCGTGCAAACGCGAGCCAGGCATTGAACACGAGCACCAGGACCAGCGCGGCGATGGTGCGCCACAGAGGCCCGGTCAATTCCACGGCAGATCGCGCCGTGATCGCGAGAAACACGATGGCGGCGAAACCGGCGAGCAACACGATGGGCGGTTCAGGGGAGAAGCTCGCGCGCGCGAGCGTGGCGAGCAGAGCCAGGATCGGCGCGTCACCGACTTCGGCGCGCGCCATCACCGACAAGGCGAGCACGAGACCGATGTCGGGCACCCAGGCGGAACCACTGCTGCTCCAATAGCCGGCGAACGCGTAACACCACGTGGCCCACACGAGGAACAGGAAGCAAGCGAGGATGCGCGATCCGTTCACGGAGCGTCCTCGACGAGGCTGCTGCGCCAGACAGCGAGGCGTTGTGCACTCCTCGCATCGAGCGCGGGTCGCACTCGCAGCGTGAATTGCCGTTCGCCGCCGATCAGCACGGCCGTGCCGACCAGGAGTCCCGGCGGCAGATCCGTCTCGGCTGCAGCGGTCCAGAGTTCGACGGTCGCTCCTTGCGCGCCCGCGCGCTCGCGCGAAATCACCTGGGAGCATTCGAACAGCACGTCGCCGCTCGACCCATCCGCACCCAGCGAAACCAGTCGCCCGAGCGGAATCGGCGCTGCCTGTCCTGCGATGCGCGCGAGTGCACTGAACGACAAGCCGGGATCGCCGAGCAGACGCGCATCGCTGTCGAACACGCCTACGCGTCCGATGCGCCCGACGAAGCGTGTCCCCAGTGACAGCGCCGCACCCACCCTGACCTGACTGGCGGAGGTCAATGCAAGCTTGCGCGTTTCGCGCAAGGCGGAAACGCTTCCGGCCAGGATGACGCGTGCCTGGACCCACGAAGCAGGCTCGAACGGATCGATGGGCAACACGGGCCCGGCCGTCCCCATCTGCGGCGGCACTAGCAGCGCGAGGTGATTGAGCCCGAACGCGTAGTCGAGCGGCGCGACCAGGCCGAGCAGACGGGTCCCGCGCACGTCGACCCACTCGAGTTCGCCGAGCAGGAATCCGTCGGCCAGCCGCGCGAGCGGCGAACCCTCGTCCTCGCTCACGCGCAGCGTGCCGACTGCGACATCGCGATCACTTGGATACTGGACGGCGAGGCGCAACTCGCGATCGTCGTTGCGCGTCTTGCTCAACACGCCACCGACGACGAAACGTGCGAGTTCGCCCGACGCCGTGGATCCGGTCGCAGCCGAGACGCGAAAATCGCGCGCGGTCACGAGCTCCGCCGTGCATTCGCCCGGATGCTTGGGATCAAGCGCGATCACGCGTCCGACGAACACGTTGCCGCGCACGACCGGGGAACCGGGCAGGACGCCCGCATCGACGGGGTAGCGCAGACGCAGGCGATCATGGTTCTTCGAGCGGTGACCGATGACGTGCGCGCCGACGGCCGCGCGTCCTTGCAACAGCGCCGGGTCATCGGGCATCGCATCGGCTTGCGACGCGAAGAGCACCGCGTGCGCGCGCTCACGTTCGGCTTCGAAAGCGAGTGCCACTTCTTCCTCGGCGGCCGCGACGGTACGACGCTCGAGCCACGCGAACGGACGCGCCAGCTCAGCCAGCGCGCGCGAGGGCGCAAATGCGCGATCGATCACCGCCTCGACGCTCGCCACGGGATACAGCGAGAGCGCGATCAAGACGAGAAAGCCGATCAGAAACAGCGTGCCTGAACGGGAAAGGCCCACCCCACCTCTCCAAGAATTGCCAACGACAAGGTCCTGCGCCGCGCGCAGGATCGTCCCTGTGGTCTAACACATGCGTGGGCTCCGTTCTGCACGCGGGGCGGGATGTTCGCGCGCGATTCGATGCCGGCGAGTTTGCACGACACCTGTCTAGAAGGAGACACGCGTCGCCAGCGCCATGCTCCGGGTCCTCGAACGAGCGGCGACGCGAGGCTCACTCGTCGATCAGGTCTCACCCTCCGCGAGCGAAAAGGCAGGAAGACCACAAGCTCGGTATTCCATGGAGCCGCAGGGCCCAGCGCCCGTCCCCGCCCCGCTGCGCTTCCCAGTCCGACACCAAACCCAACCCGTCAACACTTCCAGACGGCCGCCGAACGCAACCCCTCAACGTATCCAGTCCGACACCGAACTCACCCCACTCGTCCCCACCCCATTGTTGACCTCCTGGTTCGCGATTTGCGCGGTGGTGTTCGTCCGAGTTTGACCGTACCGAGCCAGGCTCGTGTGGTGCATCTTCGCCGTCGTAGAGCCGCGCGCCGGCG
>JAEUIA010000074.1 GCA_016795245.1 Planctomycetota bacterium
TGCACCACACGAGCCTGGCTCGGTACGGTCAAACTCGGACGAACGCCACTGGAAAAATCGCGAACCCCGAGGTCAACAATGGGGTGGGGACGCCCGGGGTTTGTTCGGTGTCGGTCTGGAAACGTTGCGGGGTGCGTTCGGTGTCGGACTGGAAGCGTTGCGGGGCGGGGTTCGGTGTCGGTCTTGAAGCGTTGCGTGGGAGGGCTTCCGCCTGAGCGGAGTGCGGAGTTGCTTCCCGGCTCTGTTCGCGGACGCCGCGGACTGACAAATCGGACCGGACGCCGTACCCTCTGCGCATGGTCATCAAACTGTTGCTGTTGGCGTCGATCGCACTCGGTGCAATTGCGAGCGAAGACGAGAAGCCCGCCCTGATCACCGGCGTCGTGCACTCCGCGCGCACATCCGCGCCGCTTCACGAGTACTCGCTCGAGATTCGCGCTGGTGGACGTCTCGAACACGTGACGACCGATTCCAAGGGCCGCTTCACGAGCGCACTGCGCTACGCGCCCGGCCGGATCACGGTCAGGCCGTTCGACTCGGAGGCGACTTTTTCCATGCCTACGCGCGGGGGCCTGCCGCTTCCCGGTGCTGCGACCGACACGCTGGACCTGGCTTGGAAAGGAGCGCCGCTCGAACTCTCCGTCGCTTGCGGCCCGACCTTCCAACTCGCCTGGAATCCGCACGCCGAGTCCGATTCCCAGCCCTCCGTCGGTTCCGCGCTCGCGCGCCTGATCACGGTCACTCCGGACACGATCGACGAAGGAGCCGCGATGGAAACGCGCGTGCGCGTCGCGGCGGACGGACGTGCGTGGGTTCGTTTCGGAGCGCTGCCGGTTCGTTCGTTTCCGGAAGACTCCGCTGCGCGGCTCGAGATCGTGACCGCCGACGGGCTGTGGAAGTCCGGCATCGAGGTGAGCGCGGCCGAGTTGTTCAAGAGCGGGGCGCTCGATCTGACGTGGAGGCCGTGCGGTTTGATCGCCGGGTCCGTGCGCAGCGAGTCCAATCGTTCCGTTCCGAATGCGTGGGTCACTCTCGAGCGTGTCGGCGCAACGGATGACGCTGTCCTCGAACGTCGCCGCACGCGCGCCGCGCCTGACGGGAACTTCATCGTCACAGGGCTCGAACTCGGTCGCTGGCGACTCATGCTGAACCCGTTGCGTCACCACCCGTACTCGTCGCCGATTCTGGACTTGAAGGAAAAGCCGCGCGCGCAGCACTCGATCACGTTGGACTACGAGGGTGTGCGCAGGAGTCTGGAGGGGCGCGCGATCGCAGGCGCTGCCGTGGAAGGCGCGGCTTCTCCGCCCTCCGCGCGCGTCACCCTGCAACGCCCCGAAGAAGGCGTGCCCGACGAGTCCGTCGAGCTGCAGTGGCGGCCCGAGGCAGGCAAGTGGACCGCGACCTTCGTGTTTGTCGACCTCCCGTTGCGGCGCTATGAACTCGTGCTCGAACCGTCGCCCGGCGAAGAGGCGGCTTGGGAGAAGCTCACCTTGAGTGCGAGCCCAGGGGACGATCAGGTGTCGTTCCACAGGCGCTGAATCCTCCGCCCTCGGCTGCACGGGCCGGGACAGCGGCGAATGTGTTCGCTACTCTGCTCCGCGTGGCCGACCCCCGCGACGAATTCGAGTCCCTGACGCCGGCAGACAGTCGCACGCAAGCACCCGGCCGCGCAGCGCGCGTGGGGGAGCGCGTGCTCGACCTGGACATCGAACTCCGACCGCGCGGAGTCGGCGCGACGCTCGATCTGGGATTGGACCTGATCAAGAGCAGGTTCGCGTCGTGCTTCATCCTGGCGACGATCCTGTGGTTGCCGATGCGCTTCCTCACGTCGCTCTTGCGGCCGATCGTCGAAGGCGGGGTCGCGACGAATCCCGACGACCTGTTGTTGTCGTTCAGCGCGATGAGCCTGACCTACGTGCTGGCGTGGATCGCGCAGATGCTCGTGTCCGTATTCACGGCGCGACTGTTGTTCGACACGGCCAGTGGGGGCGAGGCCACGATCGGTTCGACCCTGCTGATCGTGTTGCGCCGCTTTCCCGGGCTGCTCTTGTTGAGCATGATCCACGGGTTCTTGCTCATCGCGTCGTTCGTGTTGTGCTTCCTGCCCGTGTTCGGGATGACTTGGGCACTCACGCCGCTCACCTGGATCTACGTGATCGAAGACGTGACGGTGACGCAGGCCTTGCGCCGCAGCTTCACGTTGTCGTTCGACCGCTTGTTCAGCTGGCCGAGCTTCTATTCGTTCTGGCGTTGGGCCGGAATCGTGTACGTGGCGTCGCTCCTCTTGGGCCCGCTCTCGGGTCTGGCAGCGGTCGCCGACGTCCCCGAAGTGCGCAATTGGTTTCTCGAAATCTTCCCGATGTCGAGCACGGCGTTCGAAGTCTGGTCCGTTCTGCTCGGCTCGGTGTTCCTGGGCGCGACGACTGCGATCCAATCGAGCATCATCACGGCCTACTACCTCGACTGCCGCGTGCGGCGCGACGGGCTCGATCTCGCGGCCTGGCTGCGGCGCTTGCGCCAGGGATCGGCACGGCCTGACGGCGCGCAGGGCGGCGACGTGCGAGGCGTGAACGCGTGACCTGGAGCGGGATCGCGTCCGTTCCGAAGGCGGTCGTCCGAGACACGATCGACGAGGTGCTCGAGCAGCCCGAATTCCGCTCCGGCGCCAACGCGCTGGCTCAGTGGTTCAGCGAGACGTTCAGGGAACTCCTGCGCAAGCTCAGCGACATCTTCGGCATCGATCCCGGCACCGTCGGCACGGCTCTGGTCTACATCGTCTACGGCCTGCTCTTCGCAGCGCTCGCGTGGATCATCTGGCGCATCGTGCGCGCGCGTCTATACGCGCAGGATTCCGAGGGCGATGATTCGCCTGAGATCGATCCTCAGGTCGCGCGTCGCGCACGCGTCGCCGAACTGCGACGAGGCGCACGCGCGGCCCGCGAGCGCAATGACCTCGTGCTCTCGCTGCGGCTCTACTTCACGGCGCTCGTCGTCGGGCTGGGCGAGAAGGGCGACCTGGCGTACCGCGACGCGTGGACCAACCGCGAGTTGCTCGAACGCGGCGAACCGCGCATCGAGGTCGAGCGCCGCTTGTCGCCGCTCGTGCGCGAACTCGATGCGAAGAGCTTCGGCGGCGTGCCCGCCACCGCAGAGGACGTGGACGAGATGGCGCAACTCGTCGACGAACTGCTAGGGGCCGAACGGGCATGAAAACGCGCCGAAAAGAGGGCGTTCTCAGCCTGGTGATCCTGCTCGGCGTCGTGATCCTCGCGATCTTCGTGAGCTTCGCGCCGGGGGGCGACGACAGCGAAGGCGCGGGTTCGGTCCGGTCCGCGAAGCCTGCTGGGCGTCGCGCATTGTTGGTCTTGCTGCAGAAGACCGGCTTCGACGCGCGCGCCTTCGATGCCGCACCCAAGGATCTGCCGCGCGACCGCAGCATCCTTTGGTTGCCGGCGGCACCGACGAATCGCATGCCGACCCGCGAAGAGTCCCTCACTGATCGCGGAAACCCCGAGCGCGTCGGTCTGCACCGATTGGAGTACTACCGCAACTTCGTCGAGTCGGGCGGGACGCTCTTGCTGACGGCAGGAGACGAAGCGACCAGCTTCCTGGTCGACAACCTGGGCCTCGAAGAGGCGGAGACGGCCGGCGCGGACTTGAGCCGTGCGTCCGATGTGCACAAGGTGCGCACGCATTCGGGTGAGGAGTTGATGTTGGATCCGGATGTGGCCGGTATTTTTCACGCGCTCGATCCCAACGGCACGGCGCGGGGCATCTGGAGCGCGGAGCACCGCGACGCCGTGCGCCCGTTCGCAGTCGAGTTTCCCACGGGCGCGGGCTCGGTGGTGCTCCTCGCGAACGACAAATTCATCCGCAACGATTTCATCGGTCAGCGCGATCACGCCTTGGCTGCGGTGCGACTCATCGAGGAGTTGAGCCACGGCGGCGCAGTTTTGTTCTCGGAGTACGAGGCCGGACGCTGGGATCCACCTTCGCCGTTATCGCTGCTCTTCGGGCCGAGTTTGATCCTGGCGGCACTGCACGCCTTGCTCTTGCTGGTCGTGTTCGTTTGGATTCATGCATTCGTACGAGGTTTTCCGCGCGACCCGGAAGCGCTGGCCCTGTTTTCGCCCTATCTTCGCGCGCGCTCCTTGTCAGACACGTTCGAGCGCACCCGCCGCTTCGGCACGCTGGCCGGTCTGTTGCGCAGCGGAGTGATGCTGCGACTGGAGGCGATCGCGCGCGCGCGCACACGCCGACTCGTGACGACGGAAACGGAGGTCGGCGCAGCCCTGACACGCGTGAACCAGAAGACCGTCAGCGAGTTCGCGCGCGCAGCGGGGCTCACCGAAATCGAGCCGAAGCTCGTTGAATTGCTCGTGACGCGCGTCGTGAGAACCCGCGCGGACCTGAATGCGCTGGATTCGGAACTCGCGCGCTTGGAACGTGAGGTCGAGGCGCGCATGCTCGGCCGCAGGACGACTGGAAAATGACACATATGGAAGACAGCGTGGAAATCAAGACTTCGACTGCCGTGCTCGATCTGCGCGCGCGCATCGCCCAAGCGTTGAAGCCGACGATCGTCGGTTTGGAGCGCGAGATCGACGCTTGCCTCATCGCGATGCTCGCGGGCGGACACGTGCTCCTGGAAGGCCCTCCCGGCGTGGCCAAGACGATGCTCGTGCGCTCCATCGCGGCTGCGCTCGGTGGGTCGTTCGGCCGCATCCAGTTCACGCCTGATCTGATGCCCGCCGACGTCACCGGTACGAGCGTGTTCCATCCCACGCGTGGAGCGTTCGAATTCCAACCCGGACCGGTGTTCGCGAACGTCTTGCTGTGCGACGAGATCAACCGCGCGCCGGCCAAGACTCAATCGGCGTTGCTCGAGGCGATGCAGGAAGCTTCCGTCACCGTCGACGGGCAGCGTCATGCATTGCCGGAACCTTTCGCCGTGTTCGCGACGATGAACCCGATCGAACACGAAGGCACGTATCCGCTGCCCGAAGCGCAACTCGACCGATTTCTGCTGAAGATCCTGATCGGCTATCCCTCGGCCGAGTCCGAGGCCGAATTGATCGCGAAAGCCCACGCGCGCCCGCTGAACGCATCGCCCGAATCGCTGGGCGTGCGCGCGGTGGCGAGCATGCAGGACATCGAGGCCGCGCGTGCGGCTGTGCGTGCCGTGAGCGTGCGCGAAGACCTGCCGCCGTACATCGTGCGGCTCTTGGGTGCGACGCGACAGGATCGGGCGCTCGTGATGGGTGCTTCGCCGCGCGCCGGCGTCATGCTCCTCGCTGCCGCCAAGGCACGCGCCGCGCTCGAAGGCCGCGACTACGTCACGCCCGACGACGTGAAGGCGGTCTTTCTGCCCGCGCTGCGCCACCGCGTCTTGCTCGATCCGGCCGAGGAAATCGAGGGCACGTCGAGCGACGAAGTCCTGCGCCGGATCTTGGACTCGCAAGAGGTGCCGCGCTGATCCCGACCAGGCGAGCACTCTGGTTCGTTGCGCTGCTGTTCGCGATCTCCATCGTCGCGGCCTACTCGGCGGAGCTGCGCGTATTTGTCTTCGTGCTGGATCTGGCCTTCTTCGCCGCCGTTTTGATCGACTATGCGCGCACGCCGCGGCCGGAAACGCTGGACCTGCGCCGCAAACTCCCGGCGCGCGCGGGGCTCGGCCAACCCTTCACACGCATCGTGCGCATCGATACGACGCGCACGCCCAGGGCCGGCGGCTGCAGGGTCGAGATCGACGAGCAATTCTCGCCTGCACTGGCGGTCGTGTCGCGCGCCGCGGACCCGCTGACGATCACGTCGGAGGCGCGCACCGTGAAGAACGCAGCACCCCTCGCCGACGATCCCAGCGGCGGTCCGGACGTCGCACGATTACCGACTTCCGGACAGCTCGATTTTCCGCGGGTGTACCGCGCTGCCCTGCGCGGCGTACACGGTGTCGGCGACTTGCGCGTACGCCTCACCGGTCCGTGGTCGCTGGTGCAGCGCGCCGGCCGATTGCGCGGCGAGAAGACGATCCAGATCGAACCGGCGCTGCTCTCTTTGCGCAAGAGCTTGAAACTCGCCGCGAGCGAGCGTTGGCGCGATCTCGGTGTGCGCACGACGCGCCGGCGCGGAGGCATGACGGAATTCGAGTCCCTGCGTGATCACGTCATCGGCGACGACGTGCGCCTCGTCGATTGGAAGGCCTTTGCCAAACGCGGACGCCCGATCGTCCGCCAATTCCAAGAGGAGCGCGGCCAGGAACTGATCCTCGTCATCGACTGCGGACGCCGCATGGCGGCCACGACGGCCGAGGAACTGCCGCGCGCGAAGGGAGCACGCTTCGGCGTCGCACGCGGCGCGACCAAGCTCGATCACGCGCTCGACGCGGCGCTCGAACTCGCAGCGGTAGCGCTGCAAGAGGGCGACCGCGTGGGCTTGATGGCCTACGACAGCCAACCGCGCGCATGGATTCCGCCGGCACGCGGACGCGCCCACTTCGGTGTCTTGCGCAACGGTGTGTTCGCGCTCGAGGCACGAGACCACGAATCCGACCTCGCGCGCGCGCTGAAGGAACTCTCCACGCGGCACCGTCGGCGCGCACTGGTCTTGATCCTCTCGGACGTCGCCGATCCGCTCTCGGTCGAACGTCAGCGCACCGCACTGCGCGCCGGTTCACGGCGCCACCGCATCGTGTTCACGGGGCTGGACGACCCGATCCTGCGCGCATTCGCCGATCGGCGCGCCGCAGCCGATGGAGCACTGCGGGCGGCGTCACTGGAACTGCTCGAGGAACGCCGTGTCGCGCTGCGTCGGCTCGCGGGCGCGGGTGTACGCGCGCTCGACGCGGTGCCGGCCGAAGCAGCAGCACCGATGATCGCGGCCTGGTTCGACGAGCGGCGCCGGCTCTAGCTAGGGAGAGTGCAGGCGTGAGCCGAATCGTCCGAGTGCATGTGCGACGCACGCGCGTCGCCGCGTGCAATCCGCAACGCCGAACCAAACACGAGTTACCGCTCCCCGCCCCGCAACGCTTCCAGTCCGACACCAAACTCAATTCCGCAACGTTTCAAGTCCGACACCGAACCCAACCCCTCAACGCTTCCAGACCGACACCGAACTCACCCCACAACGTTTCCAGACCGACACCGAACCTGAGCCTCTCAACGTTTCAAGTCCGACACCGAACACACCCAGCCAGACCCTACCCCAGTGTTGACCTCCTGGTTCGCGGTTCGCGCGGTGGCGTTCGTCCGAATTTGACCCTACCGAGCCAGGCTCGTGTGGTGCATCTTCGCCGGTGTAGAGCCGCGCGCCGGCG
>JAEUIA010000136.1 GCA_016795245.1 Planctomycetota bacterium
TGGCGCGAGAGCATCAGCAAGCGCCGTCGCACGGTGGCCCGCGTGCAGGGCAGACAGCGTGCCATCTGTCGCTGCGTGACCTTGGACACGAAGGCGTCGAACACCGACGCCGTCAGCTGGGGGCGTTTGAGGCGGTAGTCGAGACGAAAGGTCTGGACCGAAAAGGAACGGTTGCAGATGTGGCAGTGGAAGCGATGGACGACGCGCCGGTCGCAGGCGCGCTGGTAGCGGCCGCGCGAGCGGAAGCGGAATTCCAGGTTCGCGGCGGATCGCGACGGGCAGTCGGCGTACGGGCAATGGGGCGGGCGGAAGTGTTGGATTCCGGCGGGAAAAGGGCATTCGAGTTCCATGGGTCGTCTCCTGGCGAACGACACAAAGCGCTCGCTGGAGGAGGGACGGATGGAAAAAGGCGCGGTTGCGGATCTTGTGGCGAAAACGTGTGGCGACGCGACCAGCGAGGGACGCCAGTACCCTACTGAGCTTCTCCCTGTCTCCTGCGCGGCCCACGATCGTTGTCCGCCAAATCCGCCAACACCGGCAACAAGAACTCCCGCCCCAAAATCACCAACGTCGCCGTCAACGGCAGCGCGATCAACAAACCAAACATCCCCAGCGACGCCGCCCCCGCCATCAAGCAAAAGATGACGATGATCGGATGCAGTCCCAGGCTGTCTCCCAGGATCTTCGGGATCAGGAGGTAGTTCTCCAAGCCCTCCGCCAGCAAGAACACGATCCCCACGCTCAAGAACGCATACCCCAGGCTGTGCTCGAGCATCGCGACCAGGAGCGCCGTCACGAAACCGATCGCCGAGCCGACAAAAGGAATCAGCGACAAGAAGCCGGTCCCGAGTCCCAGGAGCAACGCAAAGTCGACTCCGGTCACCGCCAGCCCGATCGCGAGGAAAGTCCCCTTCGCGAGGCACACGAGCAAACGTCCGCGGAAGAAGTTGGCGAGAACTTCGCCGATCTGCGTGCCGATTCCGACCAGGCGCTCGCGGTCGCGCTTCGGCAGGTAGCGCGCGACGAACTTGTGGATGCGTTCCAACTCGAACAACAAGAAGTACGTGTAGATCGGCAACAGGATCAACAATGTGAAGAGCGACAGCAAGTTGCCGAACACCTGTTGAAACAGGAACACGGCGCCGCTGCCGAACTGCAATCCCAGGGTAGAGGCGGCGCCGCTCTCCTCACTGCCGTCGCCGCTGATCCACGAGGCCCACCATTCGCGGATCTGGCGCTTCAAGTCGGCGGCTTTGTCCTCGGGGTCCGGCGTTGACGCCGCTCCGTCAGGGGAATCCGGCGCAACCGGCGTGTCTTGCGGCTCCGGCTTCTTCGGGGGTGTTGCGCCGTCCTCTTTCTTGTCACCAGCGCGCTTGGGCAGGTACTGGATCATCCACGAGATCTCGTCGTGGTATTCCTCGACGGCCTGCTCGATGCGCTCGCGGACCTTCAGGCCCAGGCCTTCTTCGCTGGCGAGTTCGCGTGCCAGTCCGCGGCCTTGAAAGAAGATCCCGAGCCCGATCAACGTCAACAGAACGGCGACCGCGCCGAAGATGAAATTCACGGCGCGCCTGCGCTTCCAGCCCTTGCGCTCGAGGCGCAAGACGAGCGGGTGCACGACGAACGCCAGCAAGTAGCCCAGGATCAGCGGGTTCAGCACCGAGCGCACGGACCACAAGAACCAGCCGATCAGGATGAAGAGCGCGACGAGCGCCACGTTGCGCGCCGTCGGCGAGAGGCGGTCGATCACGATGCGCCCTCTCCGCCCGGATGGTTGAACAACTCCGGCGGCAGCCGGGTCTTGTACGACTTCACGAAGGCCTCCTCGAAACTGAATCCATCGCGGAAATCCTCGATGCTGTCCGAATCCTGGCGATTCAACATGCCCTCGTCGACCAACAGGAACACGATGCGCCCCCAGTCGAGCGTCTCCTTGATCCCCCACGCACGCCAGACGGCTCCGGCCAGCGGCCCGAACTGTTCGATCGCGTGCTCCCGCATTCCCGCCAACAGCTCGCGGCCGGTGACGTGGCGTTCGGTGCCTTCCTTGTCCTCGCGGCCGGCCAGGCGCACAGCGTGGTCGAGCGAGCCGTACAGGAACAAGAACGCCTCGGGAGCGAATCGGCCGTCCTTCAGGGCCAGCTTGCGCAACAGGGGATCGCTCAACATCGCACTCCGCGCATCGCCTTGGAACGCAGCGAATCTAGAGCTGCGAGTGCGCGCTCGACGGCGGCATCCGGTGCGAGGTTCATGTCGACATCCTGCCGGGCTGCGAGGATGCGGTCCAGACTCGTCGCGATCAGGACCTCCGGTGTACCCGCGAGCGGCGCCGCCAGGTCGCCGAAAGGCAGCGTATCCGGATCGATTCCGGCCTCGATCCGCAATCCGTCGCGCAGGAGCGCCGCGAGCAGATCGAGGAACACGCGCGCCCGGGCGCGGGCCTGGGCGGCCGGCGTCTTGCCCGGGAAATCGGCCTCGATCTCGGCCAGTTCACCCGCGAGTTCCAGCGGGCTCGCGCGCGGTTCCAACGCCTTTTCAAGCAGTGCGCGCATCGCGATCACGCCGCGCTCGGCGAGCGTGGTGGCGAGCCCCGGCGCGCCGTCGGCCATCCGCGCCAGACTGCGCGCTTCGAGCGGCGCGACGCCGCGCGCGTGCAGGATCCGCTCGACCAGATCCGGGGACAGTGCGCGAAACGGGACGCGCACGCAGCGGCTGTGAATCGTCGGCAGCAGTCGATCCGGCCGCGCCGTCTCGAGCACGAGCACGGTCTGCGAGCCGGGCTCTTCGAGCGTCTTCAGCAAGGCGTTCTGCGCTTCTTCGACCATGCGGTCGCTCTCGCGCACGAGCACGACGCGGAAGCCGCCCTCCATCGGACGCAGCGACAAGAATTGTGCGATCGTGACCTTGGGCCCGTCCGCGCGCGGCGCGACGTGTCCGATCGAGATCGATTCCAGGCCCTCGACGGTCGGATCGATGACGAATACGTCGGGGTGCGAGTCGATCTTGAGACGCTTGCACGGACCGCAATTCCCGCAAGCGACGCCGATGCCGCCCGCGCACATCAATCCGGCGACCAGGCGTTCGGCGCACAGGAACTTGCCGACGCCTTCGGGGCCGACGAAGCACAAGGCGTGCGCGAGCCGCCCCGCACGTGCAGCGCGCCACAAGCCCGACAACACCTCGTCGTGTCCCAGCGGTTCATCCGAGCGCACGTTGCACCTCCTGCAGGACGTCGCGCGCCACGCTGTCCTCACTGCGCGCGCCGTCGATCACGATCGCGCGCGGCACGAGTTCCTTGTAGCGCGCGTAGCCTTGCGCGACGCGACGCTGGAAATCCAGACCCTTGTCTTCGATGCGATCGGTGGCCGCGCTGCGCCGTCGCGCGGCTTCCTCGGGCGCGAGCGTGAGCAGGATCTCGAGGTCCGGCCGCGGCTGGCCGGCCCAGTGTTCGAGCAGATCCAGGACCTCGCGCTCCGGCAGTCCGCCCGCGACCGCCTGGTAGGCGAAGGTCGAAGCGTGGAAGCGCTCGCACACGACGTGACGTCCGGCGCGCAACGCGGGCTCCACGAGTTCCGCGAGCGTCTGCGCGCGCGCCGCCGCGAACAAGAGCGTCTCGACGCGCGGCGACATGTGCGCATGGTCGCGCGACAAGAGGATCGCGCGCAAGGCTTCTCCCACACGCGTGCTGCCGGGCTCGCGCACGTGCAGCGCCTCGTTCCCGGACATACGCCCCAATTCGAGCGCGAGTCGCCGGGCCTGCGTGCTCTTGCCGCAGCCGTCGACGCCGTCGAGGACCACGAACAACGCGCGCGCGGCGGACGGAGCGGGGCTCATTGCAGCTTCTCGAGCGTTTCCTTCGCGCTCGCACAGTCGGGGTCCAAGGCCAGCGCCTCGTTGGCGCGCGCCAGCGCTTCGTCGCGCCGCTGCAGAGCCGCCAGACACGCCGATTGCAAGCCCATCAACTCGGCACGCTCGTCGTCGGTGAGCGCTTGGGTCTTGGGTGCGTCGAGCTTGTGCGGCACGATCAGCACGACGCCGTACTCGCGCAGTGCTTCTGCGTAAGCCCCGAGCGCGTACAGCGCATCACCCCATGCACGGTGGACCTCGCGCAGGAACGGATCGACTTCGTTGATCTCGCCGTAGAGCGTGCTCGCGCGCTGGTAACGTCCATTCTTGGCGTGCCACTCGGCGACTTCGCGCCGCACGGTGATGTCGCCCGCGTTCCACGCGATCCACTGTTCCTTCGAGGCCAGGGCCTCGTCGTCGCGACCTGCCTTCGCGTACAGCGCGGCGAGTCGCAGCTCGGCGGAGAGGTCCTGGTCGTCGTACCCGGGGAACGCCTTCACGGCGGCGAGCAGGTGTTGTTCGGCGACGTCGGTCTCGCCGGCATCACTCGCAAACGTCGCCAGCGCGATGCGTGCGCGGTAGTCGTCCCCGCCGCTCGCGAGCGCGCTCTCGAAGAAGCGGCGCGCTGCGGTCTGGTCCTGATCGGCGAGCGCGATGAACCCACGCAGGAGTGCGGCGCGCGCGGGCTCGGGCGTGATGTCCTTCAGATGCCGCAGCGCTTCTTGTGCATCCAGCTTGCGGTCCCTTTGCCACGCGCTCCAGGCCACGGTGCACCAATCGTCGATCCACGCAGGCAGTTTGCTCGCCTCCTTGGGCGGCTTGGGAGAGAGCCCCAGCGCGAGGCGTGCGACGCGACTCGAATCCCAGCGCGGTTCGATCTTCAAGTTCGCGGTTTCCTTGCGCACGAACTCCAGGAAGTCGCGGTCCAACTGCTCCGGCGTCGTGCGGTAGACCTCCTTCAGACTCGCATCCAGATCGAGTCCGCGATCGAAGGCTTCCAGGAACTTCACGATGCGGGCGAAACCCGAGCGCTCGATCAGCATCTGGCACATCAATCCGCCCTGGTAGTACCCGAACAGGATCCGCGGCCCGCGGAAGGCGCGATTCAATTCGCGCACGGGGATGACCTGTCCGTTCGCGAGCGCGTCGACCAGTTCGCGCCGCATGTTGCGCGTCCAACTCGGGTTGCGATTCACCTCTTCCCACGTGGCCAACCCTTCCGTGATCCAGCGCGGACAGCGGTTGTGCGAGAGACCGAGGTGGATCACGTGCGTGAATTCGTGGAACGAGGTGCGCGCCCAAGACTGCGTGCCGCGCATCTCCCACAGGGGCGAGACCGCGGTCACCACCGGACCGAAGCACACGCCCAGCGCCGGAAAACCCTCGAAGCCCGTCGAGCGCACCGAGAAGTCCTTGTGCGCGC
This sequence comes from Planctomycetota bacterium, assembly GCA_016795245.1. Classification (GTDB taxonomy): domain Bacteria; phylum Planctomycetota; class UBA1135; order UBA1135; genus JAEUIA01. The sequence continues at coordinate 5,270 of JAEUIA010000136.1, forward strand.
GAAAGATCTCGATCGTGGTCGGCGTAGGCGTGAATCCGTAGCGCGCCACGAGTTCGTCGCGCGCGTTCGCGTAGAACGGCACGAGGTAGGTCGAGAGCACTTCGCCGCCCTCGGGATCGAACGAGAACGTCAGGTCGCCGCGTGTCTCGGTGACGTGGCGCTCGGCCGTGCGCTTCATCACGAGCCGCATGTTGTCGCGCCACGCGTCCTGCCGGCCCGCCGCAGCCTTCTGCGCCGCGTCTAGAGCGGCGCGCGCGCCGACCTCGTCGCCGGTGTTCGCCAGCGCGCGGCCGAGTTGCGTCAGCGCTTCCCAGTCGGACGGATCACGTTCGGCGGCGGCCTTCACGAAGGGCAGTCCCTCGGCGAACCGGTAGAGTTCCAAGAGGTGCCGCCCGACCTCGCGCTCGGGAGTCGAGTCGGCGGGATCCGCTGCGATCAGTTCCTTGAGGATCGCGCGACACCCGTCGGGATCGTGTTCGATCCAACTCAGGGTCGCGTGCAGGATGCGCACTTCGCGGCGGCCGCCCGCCAGATTGTCCAGCACGGCGAGGCGCTCGCGCGCACTTTTCAACTGCCCGTCGTCGAGGTCGGCTCCGGCCGCGACGATCAGCGTGCGGATCGATTGCGGCCGGAGGCTGAGCGCCTTCGAGAGGATGTCGGACGCCGATTCGCGCTGGCGCTGCCAGTTGTAGCGGTGCAGCGCGAACAGCCCGAGCAGCGCCCCTTCGTGCGTCGGGTGCAGTTGGAGGGCTTCGCGGTAGAGCTTCGCGGCCGATCGGCTGGCGCCTTCGGCGACTTCCTTGTCGGCCTCGAAGTAGAGGTCGCCCAGCGCGACCAGGAGATCAGGCTCGTCGCCGCCCGCGCCCTTCAGCGCGTCGAGTGCCGCGACGTAGCTTTGGGAGGCCGCTTCGAGCTGCCCGAGTTCCCTGCGGCACAGCCCGCGGGCGAGCCCGCCGTCCCAGGGCTGGTCCGCGCCCGTGTCCGCGCCGATCGCGAGCGTCTGCAGCGCGATGTCGCGCTTGCCGGCAGCGAAGGCGGCGCTCGCGCGCGCCCACGCATCGCGCGCGTCGGTCGCGATGTTCAAGCTCCGGTGTTCCGATTCGAGCAACTCGAAAGCCTCCGGCCCGCGCCCGAATTCGACCAGGATCTCGGCCTCCAGGCGCGCTGCGGCTGCGCGGACGGGAGCCGCGGCGGCCTTTTCGCCGGCGGCGAGACGCACGGATGCCGCTTCGGCCCGCGCGGCTTCGTAGTCGATGAGCGCCAGGTGACAGCGCGCGCGCGTGAGCCGGGCTTCGAGGTCCTCAGGCTGAGCCTCGAGCAGTTCCTCGATGCGGCGCAGAGCCGTGCGAGCCTCGCCGCGGCGCGCGAGGCGATCGCATTCGATGCGCTCCTCGACGAGCAACGCCGCCTCTTCGCTGGTCGGCGGGCGCTGCGCCCAGGCGCCCGCACTCCCGGCGGCGAGCGCGACGAGGACCGTAAAAAAGCTGTGTAGTCTGAAGTTCATGCGCGTCGTCCGTTCGGGCTCCGAGTCAGTCCACCATGAGCGAGCGCGGGAGCCAAGTCTCGTCGGCTCTAGATCAGCGGCGATCGGGACTTGTTCGAGCCGCGCCGAACTTGTATGTCCAGAATGCATGAAGTCCAGATCCGGATCCCTCGCAACGAGCCCCGTCGTTCGCCTCCCAGCTGCGCGCGCCGCAGCCCTCACCCTCCTGGCCATCAGCCTGGCCTTCGCAGCGCCGGGCTGCCGCTCTCCGCATGTCGCCAAGGCGCCGGTCGAACCGTTGGCGATGACGCAGTACGAGCCCGATCCGGCCGACGTCGCTCCGCCGTGGCTGGCTGAGCCGCTGTCCTGGGAGAAGCTCAACAAGGTCGAGGAGTGGGCCAAGACCCAGGGGCCGCGCGCGGCACCGCTGTGGCGCGTCGAGGCGCAACTCGTGCTCGGTCTCGGACGGCTCGAATTCGCGCGTCGCGACGGACAGTCGAAGCCGACGGCGAAGGAAGCCGCCGAACTCGACGCGCGTGTCCGCGCCGCGCGCGCCAGCCTGGAGTCAGTCGTGGTCGACAACGATGCGACTGCGGCTCAACGACGTCGCGCCGAAGACGGCCTGCGGCGGGCGGAGCGCCTCTCCGGCGGGACCTACGCCAAAGCCAAACAGACCTCAGGGATGGGCGTGCCCGTCATCGCGCGGGCGCAATGGGGTGCCGCGCGCGCGATGGTCGAGCGCATGGACCGTGCGCAAGGCGAGTACTCGCGCATCACGGTGCACCACTCCGCCGATCCGAATCCCGTGCCGCTCGACGGCTCGAGTGCGCGGACTTTCGAAGCCGTGCGCGAGATCCAGAAGGCGCACATGAACGGCAAGACGACGCACTACGGCGACATCGGCTACCACTTCGTGATCGATCCGTACGGCCGCGTGCTCGAGGGCCGCGAGTTGATCTACCAGGGTGCTCACGCCCACGGTCAGAACAACGTGCAGAACATCGGGATCTGCCTGATCGGAAATTTCGACAAGACCGTGCCGACGAAGGCCGCGCTCGACGCGCTCGAAAAGGAAATCGAAGCGCTGCGCAAGCGCTACAACATCCCGAAGCGGCGCGTCTACGGCCACCGCGAGTTGCGCTCGACCGATTGCCCGGGGGCGCACGTGATGCACTGGCTCGAGAGTTACCGCAAGTCGTAGCAGGGGTGTTGCGCGGTGCACGAGCGCGCGCGGCGGAAGGCAAGCAGGTGCAGAGGGGTGCACCCGAGGCGGCGCGGCAAGCGCGGCTCGGGGCGCGCGCAATTCAAGTGCGACTCCGCGCCGCGCCACGGACGCAGCGATCGCGGCCTGGAGCCACGTATACGAGCATTGCGGGTCCGACACGGAACCGTGCCGCTGAACGCCATGAGCCCGCCGCCACCGCCCCCAATCGTCGACGCTTCGAGACCGGCACCGGACGCAACCCTTCGACGTTTCCAGTCCGACACCGAACCCACTCCGCAACGCTCCAAGACCGACACCGAACACCGCCCTTCAACGCTTCAAGACCGACACGTAACGCCGGCACGCAACGCTTCCAGTCCGACATCGAACCCCGCCCCTCAACGCTTCAAGACCGACACCGAACCCAACCCAAGTTCGCTTCCAGTCCGACACCGAACTCACCCAACCAGACCCCACCCCATTGTTGACCTCCTGGTTCGCGATTTGCGCAGTGGCGTTCGTCCGAGTTTGACCGTACCGAGCCAGGCTCGTGTGGTGCA
>JAEUIA010000121.1 GCA_016795245.1 Planctomycetota bacterium
TGCACCACATGAGCCTGGCTCGGTACGGTCACACTCGACCAGCCGCCGCAACGACGCCGGCGAAAACGGTGGAGTGGAGTCTGACTCCGTACCGACGCAGCGAATCACGAGGATTTGATCCAGGCACGGTATGCGGATTCGACTCAGAGCGTGACGATCAGCGGCGCGTGATCGCTGGGTTTTTCGCCGCCGCGAGCTTCGAGGTCGATCACGGCGGCGGTCGCGGCCTCGAAGGCGGGCGGCGAGAGCAGCGCGTGATCGATGCGCAGACCGAGGCCGCGCTCGAAACCTTTGGTGCGGAAGTCCCACCAGGTGAAGTGCCCGCCTTCCTCGTGGAATTTGCGGTAGACGTCGTCGAGCCCGAGCTCGGTGAAGGCAGCCAATGCCTCGCGCTCGGGCGTCGAGCACAGGATCTTCTCGCGCCACAGATCGGGATCGTGCACGTCACGATCGTCGAAGGTGATGTTGAAGTCACCCAGCATCACGACCTTTTCCTGCATGTCGAAGTTGGCCTTGACGTGATCGCGCAAGCGGCGCAACCAATCGAGCTTGTAGTTGTATTTTTCAGCGCCGACCTCCTGCCCGTTGACGACGTAGGCGTTCACGATCAGCACATCTTCGACCTGGGCCGAGATCACGCGCGCTTCGGGGTCTTCGTCGAAGCCCTTCTGCACGTCTTCGATGCGCTTCTTCGCGAGGATCGCGACGCCGTTGTAGGTCTTCTGGCCGAAGACGGCGCACTGGTAGCCGGCGTCCTGGATCGGCTCGTACGGGAACTGCTCCTCGAGACACTTCGTCTCCTGCAGACAGACAACGTCCGGCCGCACGCGTTCGAGGAATTCCAAGACGCGCGGCAAGCGCGCGCGGACCGAGTTCACGTTCCAGGTGACGATCTGCATCGCAGTGAACTTACCGTCGATCCGGCCTCAGGGGGCAGTCGAAAACACGCGCACTTCGGCCTGTTGCTCGCCGCGGTGCGGAACGGCGACGAAGAGCTTCTTCTCGGACGGAACGAAGAGGCACGTGCGCGCCCCCGGAGACGTCGCGACCTTCTCTTTGAGCTTCCATTCGCCGGGTTTGGCGCGCTCGAACACGTCGACGAAGCCCTCGCCGCACGAGGCGTACACGAACCCGCGCTCCTCATCGACGAAGATGTCGTCCACGTCGCCGGAGAGCGGCAATTCGGCGGTCATCGCGTCCGTCTCGATGTCGAACACGAGCAGCCTGGCCGGCTCGCGGCAGCCGACGAGCAGACGCTTGTCCTTCTCGGCCAGAGCCATCGGGTAGTTCTGCTTCGCGGTCTTCAACTCGATCCAACGCGCCACCTTCTTGGCTTCGAGATCCACGACTGCAATCCCCTGCTTGCTGGGCACATTGACCCAAACCTGTTTCTCTGCCGAATCAAGTTGGAACGACTCGGGATGACCGCCGAGCTCGATGCGGAATTGCACTTCCAGCTCCGGGACAGACATCGAACCCAAGGCACCGTCGCCGTAGCCGACGAGCAGGGTCCAGGAGGAGCGAAGGAAGCGGATGTTGTCTGCATCCGGTCCAATGTCGGTATGTTTCGAATGCCAATCCGGAAGCAGGATGTCCCACTCGATTGGAAAGGCCCAGACCCGACCGCGTCTGCCGTCCGTGGCAAAGATCATCCCGCTTGCGGACGCGAGTCCTTGAGGTGCGCGAGGCCCGAGGAACGGCTTGCCGACCTTGTTCTGGACGAGGCTGATCTGTTCGACGGTTCCATAATCGCGCGCTGCAATGAAGAGGACGTTGCTGTAGCCCGCCCAGTTCATGTGATCGATCCGCCCCTCCACACCCGGCAACGGAATCGTCGCGACCTGCTTCAACGCCGACACCGGCGCCTCCGTCGCGGGTACACCCGCGGCCTGAAACAGCGCGAAAACCGCGATCGAGAGGCTCTTCATGGGCCGGAATCCCCGCTTCAAGACGTTTCGGAAGGCGAGCCTTTCTAAAAGGCTCGCGCAGCACTTATCCTAGCTGCTCATTCCATTTCGTTTCTTCGCCCCGGACCGGGGCCCCCTGAAAGTTCACTTGAGTCAATCGAAACCTCCGCGTCGCGGCCCTGGTGGCGGCTCGCGTCGTCCCGCGCGCTCCGGACCGCCGGCATCGAAGTCCCGCTCGTCGATCGAGCCGCTGCACCCCACCCTCGAACCGCCCGACATCAAATCGTTCCACGAGTGGAACCTGGGCGACGAACTCCAAGGCGCGATCGCGGCCATGGGCATCACCACGCCCACTCCGATCCAGCGCCTCGCGATCCAACCCGTGCTCGACGGCCGCGACGTCATCGCCAAGGCCGAGACCGGCACCGGCAAGACGCTCGCGTTCGGCGCACCGATGATGGCGAAGATCGATCCGCAGCGCGCATCCGTGCTCGGACTCGTCCTGTGCCCGACGCGCGAACTCGCGGAGCAAGGCCAGAAGGTCCTCGAGATCCTGGGCAAGACGCGCGGCGTCAAGGTCGCGCTGGTCGTCGGCGGCGAACCGCTCGAACCGCAAGTCGCGGCGCTCAAAGCCGGCGCGCAAGTCGTCGTCGGCACGCCGGGTCGCATTCTCGACTTGTACAAGCAGCGCTTCCTCTCGTTCCCCTGGACCGAGTTCGCGATCCTCGACGAAGCCGACGTCATGCTCGAGATCGGCTTCATCGACGACGTCAAGCTGATCCTGTCGTACATGCCCGACGAGCGGCAGACGCTGCTCTTCTCGGCCACCTTCCCGCCCGAGCTGCTCAAGCTGGCGCGCGAGTACACGAAGAACCCGGTCGAGGTCGCGACGGCCTCGGGTGTCTCGACCGTCGACAACATCACGCAGAGCTGGATCAGCGTCAACGACGACGACCGTCCGCTCACGCTGATCCGTTTGATCGAACAGAGCGAGCCCGACGACGTCTTCCTCGTCTTCTGTGACCGCCGCACCGAAGTCGACAAGCTCATGCGCCGTCTCGAACGCCTGTCGTTCTCGATCAAGGCCTTGCACGGCGGCTACGACCAGGCCGCGCGTTTCCGCGTGATGAGCGCGTTCCGCACCGGCGAGGTCAAAGTGCTCGTCGCGACCGACGTCGCCTCGCGCGGACTCGACGTCGCGCACGTGACGACCGTCCTCAACTACAGCGCACCGCGCGACATCACCGACTACACGCACCGCATCGGTCGCACGGGTCGCGCCGGACGCCAAGGCCGCGCCATCACTCTCGTCGGTGGTTCGATCGACATGCGCCGTTGGGGTCCGATCCAGCGCGAAGCGACGTGGAAGATCCCCGAAGCACCGGCGCCGACAGCGTCGCGTCCCCCGCCCCGCCGTCCGCAACGCTGGCCCGTGGATCAAGACGCACACGACGAGACCGTCGTGCACGGCGACTTGCGCCCGAACCGCGAATCGCCGCGCAGACCGGACCGTGGAGGCCGCACACGGTCGCCTTCCGGCGATCGGCGCCCGGCACCGCGCAGCGACCGACCGCGCGAGCAGTCCGAAGCGCGCCGCAGCGAGCCCGCGCGCGAGCAGCGCCCGGCCGCAAGTTCGGATCGATCACGATCCGCGGCTTCGTCGGATCGCGCGCGCAGCTCACCGCCGCCCGCGCGCCGGGATGCGCCGCCGCCGTCTGATCGCGCGCGTGACGATTCCAGATCAGATCGCGATCACTCGTCGTCGCAATCCGACCGCGCGCGCTCCGCACGTTCGGATCGCGCGCCCGCCGCCACCACACCGGACCGCGAACGCTCTGCGCCGCGACCGAGCCGTGAACGCTCGGACGTGCAGCCGAACCGCGAGCGCTCCGAACGACCGCGCGGCGGCTCGCCGCGCGAAGCCTCCAGACCCGCCGGTGGTTCCGCTCCGTCGCGCTCGCCGTCGCCGCCCGCCCGCCGCGACGAGGCTCCGCGCACGGAAGCACGCCGCCCCGCACGCGATCGAGCGCCTGAACGTGCACCGGATCGCGCACCGCGCGGTCGCAGCGAACGCCGGTCTCCGGCGCTCGATGAGCGTCCGCCGGGCACGTTCGAGCGCCCCCTGAGCGGCGGGTTGCTGGGCCAGTCCGCGCGGCGCTCGACTCCGGCCAGACCGCCCGAGGACAACTCGGACCGCCGTCCGCGCGGCCGACGAAATCGCTGATTGCGCCCCTCGGCTACACTCACATCCTGATCTACGAGGCGTCGCAACCTCGACAATCGGAGCACGAAAGACACCCATGGGCGGTCAGAACCCCTTCATCCAACCCGTCTCGGCCAAGCTGCCGACGAAGCCGTACACGATCACGTTCATGCCGATGAACGTGAAGGTCGAGGTGGTTCCCGAGAAGCTGCCCTACTCGCGCGACGGCAACAAAGGCTCGATCCTCGAGATCGCGCTGGGCCACGACATCGAAATCGATCACGCCTGCGGCGGCGTGTGCGCGTGCTCGACCTGCCACGTGATCGTGCGCTCGGGCGCCGAGACGATGAACGAGGCCACGGAGGACGAAGAGGACATGCTCGACAGCGCGCCGGGTTTGACGCCTACGTCGCGCCTCGCTTGTCAGGCCGTCGCCGACGGAACCAAGGACCTGGTCGTCGAGATTCCCTCGTGGAATCGCAACCACGCGTCGGAAGAACACTGATGGAAGTGCGCCTCGCCAACCCGCGTGGATTCTGCGCCGGTGTCGACCGCGCGATCGAGATCGTCGAGCGCGCTTTGGAGCTGCACGGTGCGCCGGTCTACGTGCTGCACGAGATCGTGCACAATCGTCACGTCGTCGACGATCTCTCGCGCCGCGGCGTCAAGTTCATCGACGAGCTCTCCGAAGTTCCGGTCGGTTCGGTGACGATCTTCTCGGCGCACGGCGTCGCGGACGAAGTCGTGCGCGCCGCTGAAGAGCGCGGCCTGCGCGTGATCGACGCGACCTGTCCGCTCGTGACCAAAGTGCACCTGCAAGCGCAGAACTACTCGACCAAGGGCAACGAACTCGTGCTGATCGGCCACCCAGGCCACCCCGAGGTCGAAGGCACGCGCGGCCGCATCGCCGGCCCCGTGCACGTGCTGTCGACCGTCGCCGAAGTCGAATCGCTCGTCGTGCGCGATCCGGATCGCCTCGCGTACGTCACGCAGACGACGCTGTCGATCGACGACACGCGCAGCGTGATCCAAGCGCTCGAGCGCCGCTTCCCTAACATCAAGGGACCCGAGCTCAAGGACATCTGCTACGCGACTCAAAATCGCCAGAACGCGGTCAAACGATTGACGGCGGAAGAGCACATCGACGTCCTGATCGTGATCGGATCGAAGAACTCATCCAACTCGAATCGCCTGGCCGAACTCGGCACGCGCTCCGGCGTGCGCTCGTACTTGATCGATCACGCGCGTGAGATCCAACCCGAGTGGCTGGTGTCTACAAACCGCATCGGCGTGACCGCCGGCGCGAGCGCGCCAGAGACCCTGGTGCAGCAAGTGATCGAACGCCTGCGTGAGCTGGGCGTAAAGAATGTGCTGGAGACGAACGGCGAGGTCGAAACGACCGTGTTCAAGCTGCCCGACTCGCTCACGACGAGCTGACGCAGTAAATTGGGGCGATGATCGCACGCCCGCTGTTGATCGCGCTCGTCCTTGCGCTGGGGATGCAGGACGACACGACGTCCGACGCCGCCGCCGCCTTCGAGAAAGCCGAAGCGCGCGCCCGCGCCGGTCGCTACGACGACGCGCGCAACGAGTACAAGCGCATCGTGTCGAAGTACCCCGGCACGCCCGAGGCCGTCGAGGCCGAGCTGCGCTCGCGTCCCAGCGCATTTCTGGGCTGGGCCGACGTCGTACGCAACGGACCGTCCAAGAACCGCATCGACGTCGTGTTGATGGGCGACGGCTACGAGCTCAACCACATGGGCTCGTTCGACAAGCTGTCGGAGGACATCCCGCCGCTTTTCGCGCGTCAGTCGACATTCCGCGAGTACTACTCCTATTTCAATTTCATCCGCGCGGCTCTCGTTTCGGCGGATTCAGGCGTCGACGGATTCGGGCGCGAGTACGACACGGCGCTCAACGGGCACACGCTCAACACGTTCGCCGGGCACGTGGGCATCGATCGCTCGCTGGTGTTGAACGTCATGTCGCGCATCCCGGACACGGACGGACTTGCGATCGTGTTCGTGAAGAACGGCGTGCTCGGCACCGGCGGCGGCGGCATCGCGACGATCGGCGGACGCGAGGTCAAGACGATCATTCACGAGTTCGGCCACTCGTTCGGCGGTTTGTCCGACGAATACGAAACTCAGCAGAGCCACGGCCAGGGCGCAGCGCGCGACGGCATCAACGTGGCCGCGACCGACGATCCCAAGTCCGTGCCGTGGGCGCACTGGATCGCGGCCAAACACCCCGGTGTCGGCGTGGTCGAAGGCGCGCTCGGTCGCGTGAAGGGCGCGTGGCGTCCGACTTCGACCGGATGCGTGATGTCGAGCACCGAAGGCTTCTGCGTCGTGTGCCAGGAAGCGTTGGTGCTGCGTATCTACTCCGTCGTCGATCCGATCGAGTCTGTCACACCCGCACCGCAAGCTCAGCGCGTGCGCGAACCGTACACGATCGGCGACGACCCGTTCGAGATCGTCGTGAACGTGATGCAGCCCGCGACGCATTCGCTCGAAGTGACATGGTGGATCCTGCCTGAGGCGCGCATCCCCGAAAGCGGCGGCGCGAGTTCCAGGTACGGCGACACCGGTACCGCCGGTCCGCGCGATCGTCGCCGACGTGAGAAGCTCGTCGAGATCACGGACAAGCCTGCTTCGAACAGCCAGAACAACACGTCCGGTGTGCACAAACTCGTGTTGAAGAAGAACGAGTTGGAGCCGGGGCGCTACCGCATCATCTGTCGTGTGAAGGACACGACGAAACTGCGTGGCGAGAAGTGGCCGTGGGTCTTGAAAGACGATCTCGGCCTGCTCGAGTCCGAACGCGGCTGGTGGGTCGAGGTGGCCAAGGCCCCCTGACGACGGGCTGCGCTTCAATCCGCGCGAGCCCTTTCACTGCTGACGCAACAGCTTGCACACGGCCGGCACCGAGCGCTCGGCGATCACATCGACGAAGAGTTCAGAGTCCTGAAAGCCGGGGCCGGTGACGGTCAATTTGTAGCGCCCCGCTTTCAGCACATTCTCGGTCACGCATTCGCTGCCGATCTCGATGTAGACGGACACCTGCAGACCTTGCAGGTCGAGGGTGCGGAACTTCAGTTGGATGGGCCTTCCGCCGCTCACGAGACTTGCGGACACGGATACGTTCTTCACCTCGTTCGGCACTGCGACTCCGCTGGGGCCGTCGATGCGCAGGGCGATCCGACCGCCCAAGGACACACACATTGCGGCCGTGGATTCCGTTTCTGAACGCACGTCCACATCGGCCCACGCACTCGAATCGGTCGAGTAGTACACAGGTTCGCTCGTGAAGCGCGGCTCGGCGCGGATACGGTAGCTGCCGGCGGGCACCGCAGGAAAGCTGCCGTTGGCGTCGCACTCAGCACTGCAGAACCTCAGCACCTTCTCGCCGGTTCGCGCATCGAACACGCCCAGACAGAAGTCCGTGATCCGCGCGCCGGTCTCGCAATCCGTGAGCAGCACGCGCAGGGATCCCAGAGGCTCGTAATCGAGCAAGTTCAGCGTCACCACGTGTGTGCCTGATGGCCCCAAGAGTGCGACCCCATGCGCCGGTGCAACCCATTCCAGATTGCGCGCACTGAGCGTCACGCGCCCGGGTCCCGATACCACGAATCGGGCCTCGCCTTGCGCGTCCGTGAGCGCACTCCATTCGACGGCCGCGGGTCGCGCACCACCGACCTCGTCCACCGGTTGATAGACGGCACGCACGCGCGTTCGCTCGCACTCGTCGCCGCGTGCGTCCAGAGTGCGCGCGACGACCACGTACCCGTCCAGCAGTATGCGCAGATCGTCGTTCGGCGCCGACACGACCTCGTCGATCACGCGCAGCCCGCGCCCTTGAGTCAGTCGCACGCGGAATGGACCCGGGCACAAGCGGGTGATGTGAAAACCGCCGTTCTCGTCCGTGCTTTCCTCCCCATACGGCCTGCACACGCCTGTACGATCAGCATCATCCGCGAGCGCGCGGAGCTGTCGCGCATTCAGATCACGCGACAAGTCCACCGAGAGGACTGCGAAGCGCTGCGGTGGCGGAGCGCTACCGTCGGCGAATTGCATCGCGCCTGAGAGGAACGCGCGTGGTGCACTCGCAACGGGCTCAACGGCAGTTGTGCTCGGCCGCACCTCGGTTTCGATCGGCCTTCGACCCTCGACGACTCGTTCAAACGAATGCACAGGATCTGGCACGATCGTGCTCGATTCCGTGGTCGCGTCGAATAGCGCTGCGCTCTCAGGCACAGTCCTGCGGCGAGCCGGCAGCAGGGTCGAGACGAGAGCGACCAGCACGGCGGCGAGAGCCAGAGCGGCGAGCAGCTTCGGTTTCATGCTGTGAGGCAGGCCTTCGATTCGGGCGCCGACGGACGGACGGAGTTGCAACTAGCACCTCTGCACCAACCATCCTACCGACCAATCCTCTCCTGGTTTCACCGCGGCGCGCGGACTCGTTTCACTCCAGGGTCACGCAGTAGATGGAGTCCTGGAGCGCTTCCGAACGGACGACGCGAAAGCGCCGGGTGAGGTCGGTGTACTCGCCCACGACATAGCGCGTCTCGCGATAGATCACGTGCAGACGCGATGTGGGCTCGGTCGGCGAGCGTTCGAGCCGGGTCGCCTGAAACGTCGTGAGCGCCGCCAGCAACTCCGGCGAATTGCGCCAGTAGTGCCGCAAGGGCGCCTGCGAGTACGGATCGGTGAGGTGCGTGAGCGACATCACGCGATCGCCTGGTCGGAAGTCGCGCGCGATGCGCTCGCACGCGCCGCGCCAATCCTCGCGCGCATTGCGTGTGTGCTGGGCGACGTCGATCACAGCCAGCAGGGTCACCAGCGCGGCCGCGAATCCAACGCGCACGACGCGCGACCTCAAACCACCGATGCCCGCCGCGACCGCCAGCGTCACGCCCGGAACCGACATCGCGAAGTAGCGCGCCAGAAAATTCAACGGTCCCACGGCGGCGGCCGCGAGCGCACAGGCGGGCGGTGTCGCGAACACGATCGCCGTGGCCGAGTCGCGCGTGCTGCGTCGCGTCACCAATCCCCACACGAACAACGCGAACGCGAGGGTCACTCCCGCTGCCGCGGCGTACGCGCTCGTCACGGCCCAGGCAGGCAGCATGTCCGTCGTGGGCACGAGCAAGCGTGCGGGCAACTCGGCGAGCGTGCGTGCGCTGAAGTTCGACAAGAACGAGGCCGGGACGCTCGCCTGCTCCAAGTAGACGCTCACGAACCACGGCGTCCACACCAGGGCGCCCAGGATACCGACGACCGCGAGCGCGAAAGCGTCCTTGCGGCCCGCACCGCCCGAGAGCAGCACGAAGATTGCGAGGAGAGCCACGGTCGGCCCGACAAAAGCTCCGAAGTAGTGGAATCCGGTCGCCGCCGCCGAGCCCGCGAACACTAGCGCGAGCAGAGCCAGGCGCGGTCGACGCAAGTGTGTCCAGGCGGCCGTGATCGCGATCAAGGCCGCGCACTCGACGAAGGCGTACATGCGCACTTCGCGCGCGATCCACAACTCCAGCGGTGAAAAGGCCGCGACCGCGACGGCGATCCAGACCGCGCGCTCCTCGAGCCATTCGCGCGCCAGTCGCGCCAGCAACACCAGTGACGCGATCGAGGCCAGCGCCGGTGCGAGCCTCAGCCACGCATCGGCTTCGCCGAAGAGAAACATCCAGGCGCGGAACAAGAGAAACGAGAGCGGCGGATGTCGATCACCGCGCAACACCTCGGTCATGTCGTCGGACTGTGCGACGTAGATCGTCGCCGCTTCGTCGATCCACACTGAATGCACGCCCAAACCGCTGAGACGCAACACGATTCCCGCGACGACGAAGGCCACGACGACGCGCTTCGATGCCGGCGAGCTTGAGTTCACGGCCTCAGGGCCACGCGTATGGTTTCGATCCGATGCGCCCCGATGCCGAACTCGATGCGACTGTTTTCGACGCGCAGCGGGCCCAGCGCTCGGCCGCGCAGGTCGACGCGCTCGGCGCCGAAGATCGGCCGGTCCAGCCACAGCACGATCTGGACCTGGGAGCCTTGGGTTTCCGCCAGTCGCAGAATGGCCGTCGCACCGTCGGGCGCGGATTCGAATGCGGTCAACGTCACGCCGCACTCCGGTCCGTCCGCCATGCGATTGATATCCAAGCGGCGCGCGATCTTGACGAACGAGTGGCGCGCAGGACGAGCGCCTTCGTGCACATCCGTCGCCACCAGTTGGATAGCCTGGGCGAACTCGACCGCGCGCGCTGCGGGCGCGGCCTTGCTCCAGCCGGAGCCGAACGGCATCAGCGCGAAGCGCGAAGTACTGCTCGACAGCTCGAGCGCGAAGTGATCCGTGCCGACGAGCACGGTGGCGAGATCACCGGCCAGGATGCTGATCCCGTAGAGGCCGCTCGTGCTGACGGCCCAATCGCCGACGCGGTGTCGCGCCGGAGTCCCGTCGGCGAGTGGAGCCGCGACCGCGGACCCCAGCGGCACACCGAACAGCATGCGCGGCGCGGTGTGCCGGCCCTTGACACGCCAGGCGATGGGGTCGGCGACGGACTCGCCGTCAATGCGCGTGCGGACCTCGAGCAGCGGCGAGCGCAGAGTCAGTACGAAGTCGACCTCAGCTCGTCGCGCTCCGCTCGTCAACATGACGCGCGCGATCGCGCGCAACGGTCCGCGCTCGATGAACTCGGCCCTTTCGACGCGCCAATCACCGGCCACGAATTGCGCGGGCTCGGCCAGCATCTCGTGCTGCCCCTCGGCGAGCACGAGGCTCGCCAGCGCACCGGTCGTGGGATCGATCGTGAACGCGATGTCCTCGTTGCGCGCGGTCCAGTCGTCGACCGTGACAGATCCCTGAGGCTTCGAAGAGGCAGAATTGTCGCCGGTCAGGCCGCGCAGCACGTGATAGCCGAGCGCCGGTACTTCGACCGCGAAGACCCGACCGCCGCTGTAGGTCGGCTGCCAGGGCAGATTCGTCCCATCGGAGGCCAGCAGCGTCGCCGAGTTCGAATTCAGTTGCACGAGCGCACGCCGCGCCCAGGGAATCGAATTGAAGGCGACGATCGGAGTCCCCTTCCCGACGGTCGACGCACTGCGTGCCACGATTCCGAGTTCCGTAGCGAGCAATGCCTCAGCACGCGCCACGATCGAGTCGGCATCCGCGCCCGACCCTTCGTCGTTCCAGTAGTACAGCGATTTGCGCAAAGCATCGATTTCAGTCGTCGGATACACCGATCCATCCATGCTCGGTGGCGTGGCGAGCGTGGCGAGCAAGGCAATCGCAGTCGCAGCGCGCCGCCGCTTGGGCACGTGCTCTGCGATGCGGATCCGTCGTTCTTCGGCGATGGGTCGCATGGCGCGCGGCACGAAGATCGGCGCACCGGCACCGAACCGTTCCTTTGTCTCCACGAGAAACCGATCGGCCGTTTCCACGCGCACGCGCGGAGCCAGTGTGATCGACTGGAACGCGTTCGCGATCGCTTCCGCAGCGCCGCGACGGCGTGCTTCGCCGTCGACGGCGATCAGTATCTCGGGGCTGGCGCTGCCGTCGGCGACGCCGCGCGCCCACTCGCGCCACGCGAGATCAGCGAACTCACGCGTGTCGCGCAACACCGCGAACGGCGCCGCCACGACAACGCTCGAATCGGCGACTGAACTCCAGCGCCCGAAGCTCGGGCCCTCGGACAGGAGCGCCGCGTCACGGCCGAGGGCCGCCATGATCTGCGGCACCTGCGGCATGCAGGCCAGATCCCCGTCGAGTCTTGGTGCCCCCTTTCCGGCCAGTGAAGTGAATCCGTAGAGCAGCGTCTCGGGATCCATGTCCGACTCGACTCGAACGCGTTCACGATCGTCGCGCACGTCTTGAATCGTCACCTGCAAACCACGCAGCGGGACGGCGGCGGCGGCATGGCGCTCGGATGCCGCATCGAGCAGCGCTTCGAAAGTCCGACCATCGGGACGCAACAGGCCGGTGAACAAGTCGCGCTGGATTTCGGCACCGCACGCGTGGTCGCTGAAGACCGCCCCGATCTCACAATCCGCTACGTAGCGCGCCAGTTGCGCCGCGCGCTTGGGAGGCATCTCTCTAGACACGCGCGCTTCCTGGCGCAGCCAGGCGCCTTGAAAGGCGCTGTTGTTGTAGCCGTCCTTGCGCCACTGAAACGTGATCGCATGGACGCGCAACCCAGGCACATCCGGCAGCTCGATTCCGCTCAACGGAAAATCCGCCGCGAAGGTCGCTTCCACGAGGCGACAGCTCCCCAGGTCGGTCGATGCATCCTGAATGTCGCGTGCCGCTGGAAGCACCAACGTGATCGTGCAGCGCTCGCCGGCGGTTCCGTAGGCCTGCATGCGCGTCGAAAGCGCGCGCCCATCCGCCGTACTGAGCGCCAACCACACCGTGTAGAAGCGCCCGCCCTCCAGCGGTTCGAACGCGAAGCGCTGACCGGCTGCGGCGATGCTCGTGCGCTCGCCGGCGGCGGCGAAACTCAGCGGCACACACGGCCCTACCAGCAGCTTTCCGCGCGGTGCCAGCGCATCCTCGGCGATCCCGTCGCCCGCGCGTCGCAAGTTCGACAAGTCGTACGCGTGCCACGGTTCGCTCACGGTCGCGGCATTCCACACGGTGCGCATTCCGTCGAATTCAGCCGTGCTATCCACGAGCGCTGCGCCGGCTTGCCGCAGATCGTCGCGCAAGATGCGCGGACCGGCGGGCAGCGTGTCGCCGAAAATGACCAGGGGTTCGGCCCCGGGGTTCGTGATCACGACTTCGTCCACGCGGTAGCCGATTTCAGCGGCCAGCGCGCCGCGCGCGACGAGTTCGAAGCGTCGAGTCGTGGCGCCTGTGAATTCGTCGAGTGCGACGCGGACGTGGTGCCAGCTCCCGGTCGCGCCGGTGCGCGGAGCGACCGAGCGCCTCCCGTCGGCGAACACGATCTCCACGCCGGCGCGGTCGGCGCACTCGACCGGCACGAACAACTCGAACTCGAGCGCATCGCCCGCAGAAATCTCTCGCTCGATGCGCGCGATCGCGACGCGCGGCTCGAAGAGCGCGATCCCGGCGCGCGCCGAGGCAAAGGCCAGGGCCTGCCCGGGGTCCTCCGGGAGCGAATGACTGAGATTCAAGAGGATCGCGGCGAGCGCGTGAACGGCCTGCAAGTGCATCTAGGAGACGATAACTCATGCGCGCAATTGGTGCGTGGATCCGGGTGCGCGGGTTGCCAGAATCAGCGGCATGCCCGCCTTGGATCGCTTCGATCTGTACGAACTCTGCGTGCAGTCCCCGCGCGAGGCGGTGCAGTTTCTGGAGCGCCTGCACGGGGGCACACCGCGTTCGCTCCGGGAGGACTTCTGCGGCACCGCTGCGATCGCGCGTGCGTGGGCCGCGCGCTCGCCGCGACACACTGCCGAAGCGGTGGACTGTGATCCGCAGGTCCTCGAACGCGCCGGATCGGCGGAGCGCGTCGAGCGGTTGATCGGCGACGTCCGCACGGCGCCTGTTCGCGCAGCGAGCGTCGATGTCGTGTTCGTCGGGAACTATTCGATCGGAGAGATACACGAGCGCAGTGAACTCGTCGCCTACCTCTCGTCGGCGCGGCGTCGGTTGCGTCCGCGTGGCGTGTTCGTGTGCGACACCTACGGCGGCGAGTCCGCCTTCAGGATCGGCGCGCTCGAACGTCGACACGCCGGACCGAACGGCACGATCTTGCATCACGTGTGGGAGCAGCGCGCGGCCGATCCGCTGACGGCGCGGGTCGAAAACGTGCTTCACTTCCGTGTCGAACTCGACGGCGAGATCACGCTCTCGCTCGCGGAAGCGTTCGTCTACCGCTGGCGCCTGTGGTCGATCCCCGAACTCGTCGACGCCGCGCGCGAAGCCGGATTCGTCGAGACCTGCGTTCACACTCAACTCGGAGGTGACGGGGACGCGCGTGCACTCCACGCGCCCTGCGGCGCGAGTTTTGCGGCCTGCCTCGCGGCTCGGGTGGATTGAACCGCGCATTTCAGGATCGTCACGAGCCCGACGCCCTGAAAACGTCGACAACGGCCTGGGGATTCCGGATTCTGGATGATGCGTCCAGGAACTGAACGGCGCTTGCGGCGCGCCGCGCTTCCGGAGGGACGGAACGGGCATTGCGGTGACGCGTTCCGTGGTTGAAGGAGAAGAGTCTGTGATCGGCGAGGAGGCTAGGAATTGAGCTGGGCCCTGCTCGGGCTGCTCGTCGCGGCGTTGACCGCGGCGGTCCTGGCTTTGTGGTCGCGGCGCGGCGACCTCGCGGCCACCGAACGCGTGTTGACGGAGCGACGCCTCGCCAAGGAAACCGGCAGCCACCGCGCGCGCTTGCAGTACCCCGAGATCGACCTCTCGCGCTGCATCGGTTGCGGTACGTGCGTCAAGGCTTGCCCGGAAGACGGCGTGCTCGAACTGGTGCACGGTCAGGCCGCGGTCGTTCACGGCGCACGTTGCGTCGGTCACGGTCGTTGCGCGGCGGAGTGTCCGGTCGGCGCGATCGCACTGACCCTGGGCGACATCAGCGAGCGGCGCGACATTCCGGTGTTGAGCGAGACACTCGAATCGCCGCACACTCCGGGGCTGTTTCTGGCAGGCGAGGTCACGGGCTATGCGCTCGTCCGCACGGCGATCACCCACGGTGTCGCAGTCGCCGACGAGGTGTCGCGCCGCACGCTGGCCAACGTCGCGGCGCGCAAACGCACGCGTAGCGGCGGCGGCGTTGCGGTCGCCGAGGCAGACGCCTTCGATCTGGTGATCGTCGGCGCAGGACCGGCGGGCATCGCTTGTTCGCTGCGCGCCAAGGAACTCGGCTTGACCTTCGTGACGCTCGAGCAGGACGAGATCGGCGGCACGGTGGCCAAATACCCGCGCCGCAAACTCGTGATGACGCAGCCGGTGGACCTGCCCCTCTACGGGCGCCTGAAGCGCACGTCGTACTCGAAGGAAGAACTGGTCGAGCTCTGGCACGAGGTCGTGCGCACGCACCAACTGCCGCTGCGCACCGGCCAGGAGTTCGTCGCGGTCGAGCGCGGCGAGGATGACTTGCTGATGGTGCGCACGAAGACCAGCACGGTGCCCACGCGCAACGTCTGTCTCGCGCTCGGTCGTCGCGGCACACCACGCAAGCTCGGCGTTCCGGGCGAGGAACTGCCCAAGGTCGCGTACAGCTTGCTGGACGCGCACTCGTACAACGATCGGCGCATCCTGGTGGTCGGCGGCGGCGACAGCGCGATCGAGGCCGCGCTCGGCCTGGCGGAGCAGCCCGGCAATCGCGTCTCGATCTCGTACCGCAAACAGGCGTTCTTTCGCCTGAAGTCGCGCAACGATGCGCGACTGCGCGCCGCGATCGAAGCCGGTGAATTGGAGGTCCACTTCGAAACCGGCGTCGAGCACATAGCCGAGGATCACGTACGCCTGAAACACGAGTCGGGCAACACGCTCGACGTGCCCAACGACGAGGTCTTCGTGTTCGCCGGCGGAACGCCGCCGTTCGAAGTTCTCGAAAAGTCCGGCGTGTCGTTCGACGGAACCGAGCGCAGGCCGGCGCCGCCCTTCGCCGAGCGCGGCACGGGATTGCTCGGTGCGCTCACGGTGGCGCTCGTGTGCGTGCTCGCGGCTGCCGGCTGGATCGCGCTGCACGCCGACTACTACCGGGCGTCGGCTTCGGTGCGCACGACGCATCCGGATCATGCACTGCTCAGGCCCACCGGCACGATCGGTCTGTGGCTGGGCGTCGCGGCCGGCGTGCTGGTGTTCGTGAATTTGTTCTACCTCGCGCGCCGCAGCGGGCGCTTCGCGTGGATACGCGGCACACTTCAACACTGGATGACGTCGCACGTCGCCACGGGCATCCTCGCGCTCTTGTTTGCGATCGTCCATTCCGCGATGGATCCGCGTCATACAGTCGGCGGTCATGCGCTGGCTGCGCTGGGCATCCTGATCGTCACGGGAGCGATCGGCCGCTATTTCTACTCGTATGTTCCACGCGCGGCGAACGGCCGCGAGCTGGCTCTGGACGAAGTGCACACTCGCCTGGCTGCGATCATCAGCGAATGGGATCGGGGCAGCGGCACTTTCGGCACCAGCGTTCGCAACGAAGTCCAACGCTTCGTGAGCGAAAGCCATTGGCACGGGTCGTTCTTCGCGCGCGTGCGTTCACTGATCACGAGTGAGCGCCGCCTGCGCAAGACCCTGACTGCGCTGCGCGTCCAGGGCCACACGGAGGGCGTCGCGCGCGATCACGTGAACGCTCTGCTCAAGCTCGCACGCCAGGCGCAGCGCACGGCGCTCATGGCCGCGCATTACGAAGACTTGCGCGCACTCATGGCGTCGTGGCGCTACTTCCACCGCTGGGTCGCGCTCGGCATGGTGCTGCTCGTCGTGTTGCACGTCGTCTCGGCCCTGCGCTACGGACAACTGTTCGAGTAGGAGTGCCGGCATGAACTTCAAGAAGCCCGGAATCTGGCTCGGCCTCGCCTCGGCCCTCCTCGTCGTCGCGTTCGTGGTGTGGGATTCCAAGCGACTTTCGCCGGGCGATTTGAGTGCAGTGCACATGCATGCCAAAGCTAGCCTGGCCGACGACTGTGAGGCCTGCCACGGCCGTCCGGGCGAGTCGATGGCCGACGCGTGCGCGAGCTGTCATGCGGAGGTGACCGCGCAACTCTCATCGCAGACCGGCTTCCACGGCACGATGACCGCGGACGCATCCAGGTGCGGACCGTGTCACTCGGAACACCACGGCAGTGAGCATCCCATCGTCTCGGACGCGATCTTCGCGATGGCCGGAGTTGCTGATCGAGATCGCTTCGACCACGCCGGCCTGGCATTCGCGCTCGAGGGGGCGCACACCGGGCTCGCGTGCGAGCGCTGCCATGCACACGCGAACGATCGCGTGTTGGCCGCGGGAACCAGGCGCTTCCTCGGCGCCTCGCAAGCGTGCGCCGACTGTCACGAAGACCCGCATGCCGGACGCCTGCCGGATTGCGCGTCCTGTCACGGTCAGACACAGCCGTTCAAGACAGTCGCGGCGTTCGAACATCCGCGCTCATTCCTGCTCGTGGGTCGTCACGCACAGGCCGGCTGTCTCGAGTGTCACGCCAAGGACAGCCCCTACGCGATCGAAGCCAGCGGCGTCCTGGGCGGCAGCGGCAAGTCGACGCGTGAATCGCGGGCGTGTTCCGCCTGTCACGAGTCGCCGCACGCGCCGGACTTCATCACCCAGATCGGCACGACGCTGGTGGTCGCGGCTGAAGCCAGTTGCGTGGAGTGTCACCAACCTGACGATCAGTCCTTCGAACGCCCGCCGGCGCGCATGGACGCGACGTTGCACGCGCTCGCAGGATTCCCGCTGGAGCCCCCGCACCACGAGGCGCAGTGTGAACAGTGCCATTCGGCCGGACCGATGCTGGCCTCGGCTCCCGTCACTGCGACCGTGAAGCAGCGCTTCGCCGCACTGCATCCAGGTCGGCAGCCTGACGAATGCAAGGCCTGTCACGTCGATCCGCACGCAGGACAATTCGAGGAGGGCCATTTCGCCGGGCAGAATTGTCGCGCCTGCCATGCCGAGCTCGCTTTCACGCCGCCGGCCTTCACACTCGCGGATCATGCGCGCACGCAGTTCCCTTTGACCGGCACGCACGAAGCACTCGCGTGTGCCGCCTGCCACACGCAGCCCAGCCCGACGGCGCCGCGACAGTTCCACGGAACAGCGACGGATTGCGCGAGCTGTCACGTCGATGCGCACCGCGGCTTCTTCGATCGTGCGGGCGTGCCTGCGATCTTCAACGGCGAGGCCGGTTGCGCACGCTGCCACGACACCAATACGTTTGGCCCGGTAGCGACCAAGCCGTTCGACCACGAACACTGGACGGGCTTCGCGCTCCTGGGCGCGCACGCGCGCGGTGCCTGCACCGATTGTCATGCCCGAACGACCGTCGCGGACAGTGCCGGCCGCACGTTCGGCCGCGTCGCCGACACGTTCGATGGCCCTGCCGATCAGTGCGCGACGTGCCACGCGGACGTGCACTGGGGACAGTTCGACCGCGCCGGCCTCGCGCAGCAGACCGCCTCGGGAACCGGGTGCGCCCGCTGTCACGACGTCGAGAGTTTCGCCGGAGCGCGCGCATCCTTCGCGCATGCGACGTGGACGCCGTTCGCTCTGACCGGCGCTCACGCACGCGCCGACTGCGAAGTCTGCCACGAGCGCCGCCCAAAACCCGATCGCAATGGACGCAGCTTCGGTGTCGTCGCGGAACGCTTCACAGGCCCGACGGACCGGTGCGAGACCTGCCACGTGGACGTGCACGACGGTGCGTTCGACAAGCAGCAGATCCCATCGCCGCCCGGCGCTGCGCGCGGATGTGAACGGTGTCACACGACGGAGAGCTTCCAGGGCGTTGCGAAGCAGGCTTTCGATCACGGCCGCTGGACGGGGTTCGCCCTCGACGGTTTGCATGCGAGCGTCGTCTGTGCGGACTGTCACGCACCCACGGTCGCGGACACTGCAGCCGGCCGTAGCTTCGGACGTGCGCGCGGCACGAGCTGTCAAGCGTGTCACGCGGACCCACACGTCGGACAGTTTGCCGTCGACAAGGTCACGGACTGCGCACGTTGCCATACGGTGAACTCGCCGTTCACGAAACCCGATTTCGACCATGATCGCGACTCGCGCTTTGCGCTGGATGACACACACGCGGCGCTCGCCTGCTCCAGCTGCCACATCTCTGCGTCGCTCTCGAACGGCGACACTGCGATTCGATACAAACCGCTCGGAACGGCGTGCGCCGACTGCCACGCGCCTGCAACTAGATGAGCTGCACCATGAAGTGGATCGTCACATTCATCGCCGTTCTCTTCTGCCTGGTCTCGGGCGTGCGCGCACAGGACAAGGTCAAGGTCGAGGTGCTCGTCACCACCGTTTCAGGCGGCCACTACTACATCGACAAGGGCCGCTCGGACGGATTGGAAATCGGAGACCGCATTACTTTTCGGGCACAGTCCGGCGTGAGTGCGGACGGAACGATTCGCGCCGTGGCGAAGAACAGCGCGCGCGCGGATCTGGATTCGGGCTCCGTGGTGATCGCGGTCGGTGACCGTGGCGAGGTTTTCGTTCCACGCGAGCGTTTCGCCAGGCCCGACGCGCCGCCGCAACCGGCGCGACCGGTCGTGACGCCGGAGCAACCGCAGCCTGCGCCGGATGCTGCACCTGCTCAAGACTCTGCACCGACGCCCGTGCAGGTGCCTAGCGCCCCCACCGACCCTCCGGTTTGGACGCATCCTCCGGAGGAGTGGGCCAAGGACAAGCCCCTGCTCGCGCCTGCATTCGGACTGAGACCTGAAGAGCGTGAGCGGAGGCTCCACGGGCGCGCTTACTTGCAAACGCAGATGACGCGCGACTCTCAGAACGACTCGCGCGACTATTCGAACTCGAGCGTGGGTTTGAACACGACGATGGAGAACCCCTTCGGCAAAGGCGGCGCGCTGCGATTCGACGGCACCTTCTGGACGCGTTCCACGCAGATCGACAGTGCCGGCATCGACGAGACCGAGTCGCGCCTGCGCCTGAATCGACTGAACTACTCGGTCGGAGGCACCGAGGACGATCCGACGCGCTGGCAATTCGGGCGCTTCTTGCAGGCGGGACTGCCGGAGTTCGGGCTGCTCGACGGCGTCGAATGGAATCGCCGCCTCGCCGGCGGCGACGACATCGGCGCGAGCATCGGCGCGATGCCCCAGCCGTTCTCCGCCCTGAGCAGCTTCGAAGACACGCAGGCCGCGGTGTTCTACCGACACGCACTGGACGACAAGCGCCGCAATGCGCTCGCGATCGGCTACCAGAACACCTGGCACAAGGGCGATCAGGACCGCAACTTGTTCGTGGGCGAGGCACGGTTGCAGCCCGGTGACAACGTGTCGATTCGCTCGACGGCCTGGGTGGATGTCTACGGATCCGAGGACACCATCAAGGACAATTCGTTCGAGCTGACGGAATTCCTGGTCGCGCTCTCGTGGCGCACGACGGTGACGAGCGGACTCGGCGTCACGCTCTCACACCGCAAGATCCCGGAACTCGCGCGCAGCGAATTCCAGAGCTACGACGCCGACACCGTGCGCGATGCCAGGCTCGACCGCATCGCCTTGAACGGTTGGATGAACGTGACACCCAAGGTGCGCGTCGACGGACGTGTCGATCACTGGCGTGATCAGGATGACAGCGGATCCTCGGGCGAGGCCGGCGTGGCATTGCGCGACATCCTGTGGGAACAAGGCGAGTTGCGCGCATCCGCCTTTTACGCCGACGGGTCGTTCAGTTCGGGACCGGGCGCACGCTTGACCGCTTCGAAGTCGTTCGGCCGCACATCTGCGAGTCTCGGGTACGAGTACATCGACTATTCTCAAAAGGGTTTCGCCGGCGTTCAGCAGACCCTCGCGCAACAGGCGCTTTTCGGAACGTTGGACTTCCGGCTCTTCGAGAGCTGGGACTTGTCGTTGATCGGCGACAAGCGCTTCGGTGACGAGCAAGACTCGTACACGCTAGGGTTCATGCTGCAGACGAGGTTCTGATTCACGAGGGCCTACCGATGAAACACATTCGACTACCGCGACTTCAGACCCTCGTGCTCGCTTTGGCGCTCGTCTTCGGCGTGATCGCGTGCGCACTGCACGGGACCAAACGCAGCGCCTATGCGCCCGTTGCTCCACAGGAATGGCAAAAGGCGCGCGGACCCGTCGTACCGCACGAATCGTTCCCGCTCGATTGCGCCCAGTGCCACGAAGGCACGTCCTGGCACAAGATCAGGAAGGACTTCGTCTTCGACCACGCCAAGGAAACCGGAGTCCCGCTCGAAGGCGCACACACCGGAGCCGAGTGTTTGCGCTGCCACAACGACCGCGGTCCGGTCGCCGAGTTCGCGGCTCGAGGCTGCGCCGGATGTCACGAGGATGTGCACTTCGGCAAGCTCGGCAAGGGCTGCGCGGATTGTCACTCACAAGTCGACTGGGGACCGAGCCCCGAGATCGCGCGCCACTCGCGCACGCGCTTCCCGCTGGTGGGCAGCCACGCCGCCGTCGCATGCTTTGCGTGTCACGAGGGCGCCGACGTCGGCAACTTCGACCGCACGAGCACCGAGTGCATCGATTGCCATCGCGATCAATTGGCACAAGCCTTGAATCCGGATCACCTCGCCCAGGGCTGGACCGATCGCTGTGATCGCTGTCACATTCCGACGACGTGGGGTGGCGCGGGCTTCAATCACGCCA
Organism: Planctomycetota bacterium; assembly: GCA_016795245.1. Classification (GTDB taxonomy): domain Bacteria; phylum Planctomycetota; class UBA1135; order UBA1135; genus JAEUIA01. The sequence goes on from JAEUIA010000121.1 coordinate 21,385, forward strand.
CCTTCCCGCTCACCGGGCAGCACGCGGTCGCGGCCTGCAACGCGTGCCACACAGGCGGCGTCTTCTCGGGGACGCCCAGCGCGTGCGTCGCTTGCCACCAGAGCGAATTCAATGCGACCACCGACCCCAATCACGTGACCCAGAACTTCCCGACGACGTGCCAGAACTGCCACAACACCTCCACCTGGTCGGGCGCGAGCTTCAATCACAGCGGCATCACGAGCGGTTGCGTCGCGTGCCACCAGAGCGACTACAACAGCACGAACCACGCCGCGCTGAATTACCCGACGACCTGCCAGAACTGCCACAACACCTCGACCTGGCGCGGCGCCAACTTCAACCATAGCGGCGTCACGCGTGGATGCGTCACGTGCCACCAGACCGAGTTCAACAGCACGACCAATCCGAACCACACGAGCGCGGGCTTCCCGACTTCGTGTCAGACGTGCCACACGACGACGGGATGGAACGGAGCCACATTCAGCCACCCGCAGTTCCCGATCAACAACGGTCGGCACAGCAACTTGACGTGCCAGCAGTGCCACAACACGCCGAACAACTACACCATCTTCACGTGCACGAACTGCCACGCGCACCAGCAGAATGACATGAACGATGAACACGACCGTGTGTCCGGCTACACGTACGTGAGCAGCGCCTGTTACTCGTGCCATCCGACCGGCTCACGCTGATCCGTTTCTGAGCGGGAGCGCACGAACGAGCGTGCGCGGGCGCACAGCCCGACCATCGCGCTCTTTTCGGACTTGCCGCCGGCGCCTCGTGTGTGCGACAAGCACGCGTAGACATGTCGAGTTCTGCGACCAAGCGGCCCATCCGTCGCGCGCGCCTGGCGCTATTGGCTGCCGCAGTCCTGCTGCCGCTGATCGCGTGGTTCGGACTTCAATGGCGTGGTGCGACTCTGCGTCGCGCAGCCATCGACCGCATCGCGATCGACCACCAGGCCTTGCTGCCGGCCTTTCTGCCGTCACCGCCGCGCACGGACCGCAAGCATCCGGACGAGTGGCTGTTGCGCGTGGCGCGCACGCGACCTGCTTGGGACCTCTCGGATCTCTCGGACCCGCCGAAGTACGCGCGCTTCTTGGAAGATGCGCGCGCCAATCGACTGGGCGAGGAAGCGCGCGTCGCGTTCGAGGATTTCGAGGTCAAGTTCCGTCCGTACCTGGAGGCGGGTCCGGACCAGGATCAGCGCTGGAACGAATTCTGGGTCGGCCTCGCCGTGCGCTTCCGCGATTGTGACGGGACCAGCGATTGGGGTGACGCCACCCAGGCCGCGGTGCGACTGCTCGCGGTCGGGCTCGCCGATTGCCTGCGCGTTGCGCGCCTCGCCCACGAGTACGCCCCCATCGACCCCGTGAGTTCTGCGGCGGCCCTCGAGCGCACCAACGAGTCCTTCCCGAAGCTCCCTTTCGTCGAGGAAGCGCGCCTGGGAGACGCGATCCACGTCACGGCGATCCACAAGGCGCAATCGCGCTACACGGTGGAAGCACTCGAAGCGCTGCGCACAGGTCTGGAGCTGGCACGCATCCATTCGCCGTCCCACTGGCTCCTGAGCGAGATGATGTGGTCACTGCAGATGATGCGGGTGCTCGACGGATTGCAGACGATCCTGCCGATGCTGCCGCGCGGCATCGATCTCGCCGGCCTCGAGAATGAACTCACGGCTGCACGGCCGCGTGAATCGATGGCGAATGCGATCCGTGGCGAACGCGCTTTCGGAAACCGCGTGTTGGAATTGATGCGGAGGGGTGACGTTCCGCGCGACGGTGAGATCTATGCACCAAGTAATCTCTTGTCGCGACTTCATCGCGCACTCGTCGAGGACTTCGACCAGGCGTGTTACCTCGATACGCTGACCGACCTCGCGCTCCGGGCGGAAAAGTCGCCGTACTTGCGGCCCGCGGCAGCGGACGGAGTTCCGGACACCTTTTGGACACCGACCGCTTCGATCGTGGCTCCGAGTCTGGGACCGTCGCTGCACTCGACCGACCTGCTCGAAGCACGCCTTGCCTTGGCGCGCGTCGCGCTGACTGCCTACCGGAAGGACGCGAAGGAAGCTCTGACGTTTCTGGCTACGACCTTCGACCCATTCGACGGGCGCCAGTTGCGCTGCGCATTCGGCGACGACGGCCTCATCGTGTTCTGGTCGGTGGGCCCGGACGGCAAGGACGACGCAGCGGCGCGCGAGAGCGACGACATCGTCTGGGGGCTCAAGCTATCTGAGTGAGGTCCGCGTGATCGACAGGTGAGTTCCATCGGGTCGAGCAGGTCGACCTGGCACCTAACCGCTCAGGCTTTGGCCCGCTCCGTACTTGAAGGACTACTTCGCACGAATCGGGCCGGCTGCGGCCGCCGCGATGAGACGCTCGGCGTAGTCGATGCCGTCTGGCGTGCGCGAACCGTGCCACGAGAGGTACTCGCCGTCGGCGATCACGAAGCGCTCGCGCGCGAAGCCCGTGGCCGCAGCCAATTCGTCGATGTGTTTGGACTGGAACGGGAACGGTTCCGTGCACAAGAACACGACTGCGGGCGCCGCGCGAATCAGGCTGTCGATGGTGATCTCCGGGTAGCGCTCCGGCAGATCCGCGAACACGTTGCGACCGCCGGCCAATGCGAGCAATCCGCTGGCGAATGTGTCGGCGTTCACGCTCATCCAGGGCTTGCGCCAGATCAAGTAGGCGAACGACACCGCGCTTCGTCCCGCTGAGTCACGCGCAACGCGTGCCGCACGCGCTTCGATGTCGTGCGCGATCGCGTCGGCGGCGCTGGTGCGCTCCAGCCGCGCACCGATCGCGCGTACCATCGCTGCCGTCTCGTTGCAGTCGCGCGGCATGCTCACGTGGCAATCGATTCCGGCGGCGCGCAAGGCTTCTGCGTCCTGCTTGCGGTTCTCTTCCTCGTTCATCAGCACGACGTCCGGCGCCAGGGCTGTGATGCGCGCGATGTTCGGCGTCTTGGTGCCGCCGACCTTCTCCAGACCGGCAACTCCGTTCGCGGGGTGCACGCAGAACTCGGTGATTCCGACGAGTTCGGGGCCGCGACCGAGGTCGAACACGAGTTCGGTCAGGCTCGGACAGAGTGAGACGATGCGCATGAGACTCGTGCAGAATACCGGTGGATGGATGCAGCAGACACGTCTATCCTGCGCGGAGCATGTCCCACGACTCCGCCCTCGCCGACCTGGAGGCCTACAGCGCCGCAGCGCGCGAGATCGAGCGCCTGCTGGCAGGCGACCCCGACCTGCTCCAGCGCGCAGTTCCGGCAATTTCGGGCTGGGCACCCGTGCAACACGCTGCACACGTGACGCTCGCGAATGAACTCGTGCTGCGCAACCTCGTGAACCTGGCCAAGGGCAGCGGCTTGCTCGTGCTCTTCGAGGCCGAGCCGAAGCCGGCGGCGCTGGCCGTGCTGGCGAGCGGCGCGCTGCCGCGCGGGGTGGCCAAAGCGCCGCGCATGGTGACGCCGCCCTTGGACATCGATGTGCGCGTCGCGCGTGAATGGGCGTCGAAGCTCACGGCGGATCTGGATGCGCTGCGCGCGTCGATCGACGTCGCGAGCGCGCCGCGCTGCTTCATCCCCCACCAGGAGTTGGGGCCGCTCGACCTCGGACAGTGGATTCGGTTCGGGCTCGTCCATTCACGCCATCACCTCGCGATCGCGCGCGAGGTGATGGCCGTATCGAGCTGAAGGCGGGGATCAGCCGCCGAACATCTTGCCGGCCTTTTTCACGAGCTCACCCGCGCCGCCCGTGGCGTCGCCGACGAGATCAGCGAGGCCGCCGGTCTGCTTGCTGAACGAATCGATGATGCCGGGTACGACGGCCTTGGCGCCGGCGGTTGCTTTGGTTTCATCGATGCCGACCTTCTGAGCGAGCCCGCCGATTCCGAGCTTGCCGATCAGGCCGCTCATGTCGCCGCCGCCGAGCAGCGACTTGATGTCGAACTGGCCGCCCTTGATGACTTCCATGACCTTGCCGGCGATCAGCGGCAGGAAGGCCTTGGCTTGATCCGCCGTGAATCCGGCCTTGCCGGTGAGCTGCTGTGTGAGCGCGGGACCGTGATCGGTGATCAGCTTGGTGATGTCCATGTGTTACCTCCGCGGGGGTGAGAGAATTCGCGTGACCTTGTCACGCAGTCGAAATCATGTGGGCGAGCATTCTAAACGAACGCGCCGTGTGAGGCGACCGTCGATCTCAGTCCGACAGCAATTCGGAGAGTCGCGCCAACGCGCGATGCAGAGTGACGCGTACAGAACCTTCACTCTTGCCGATTTTTTCAGCGATCTCCGCGCGTGACATGCCGACGATGTGCGCGAGCGTCACGATTTCGCGCTGTTCTTCGCTGAGGAGTTCGAATGCGCGCTCGATACGCTCGATCTCCTCGCGCACGATCAGCCCGCGACTCGGGCTCGAAAAACTGTGGTAACAGCGCAGCAGGCTCTGCTGATCAGCCTCACTCGGAATGGACCGCTCACGCGCAGCCTCGCGCTTCTCCGCACGCCAATAGTCCGCGCGATTCGAGATCTTGCGCATCGCCGTCGTGTACAGCCACTGCTTGAAGGCGGCCGGGCTGGGGTGCTTGAAACGCTCGATGTTCTGCAGCACCTCGCGACAAACGGACTGCACGATGTCCGAGCTCGATTCGTGCTTGCGTACTTCGTGCCCCGCGCGGAGGCGCACGAAAGCACGCAACTCCGGCATGTGCAATTCGAGCAGGCGCGCGACGGCCTGCGCATCCCCTGCTGCGGCGGCCTCGGCCAGTTTGCCTTTGTCCTCTTCCATGCAACGACCGCGTGGCCCGCACGCGTTGGAGCCGGATTCTACACGCCCGGTGTGAACGCGTAGCGTCTGCCGTCGCGACGAATACGGCCGAAGGCGTGATCCGTGTCGTGGTAGAGCATGCCGATCCAGGCGTTCTCCGCTGCACGAGCGATCCATTCACTGCGTTGTTCGAAGCTGCGCACGACATCCAGGTCGTACGCCATGACGTAACTGGGCTGGATGTGATGCGAGGTCGGCACGACATCGGACCAAAAGACCGCCGTGTCGCCTGACCCCTCTTCGTTGAGCGTGATGAGCGCCACGCCGTCGCTGTGCCCGCCCAAGACGTGCGCGCGCAACCCGGGCAGGATGTCCGCAGTGCCGGAGTAGCCGCTGAGCATACCCAGTCGCTCGAGCGGCTCGACGTCCTCGGCGCGGTACGAACCCGAGCGCGCATGACCGGGATGCTTCGCCATCTCGATTTCGATGGTCGGCGCGAAATGCCGCGCATTGACGAACAGCGGAGTCAGACCGCCGTCGCGCTCGACCACTTGGGCGCCGATGTGGTCCCAATGACAGTGAGAGGCGACGACGTGCGTGATCTCCTCCGGCGCGACGCCGACCGCGCGCAGCGTGCGTTCGACGGTCTGATCGCGCTCGATGCGGTAGATGGCGCGCCATTTCGGATCCCAGCGTTCGCCGACGCCGACTTCGATCAAGACCTTGTCGTCGCCGCGCACCGCCAGGAACGGGCGCAACGCGAGCGGGATCGTGTTGTCCTCATCCGGGGGTGTGAACTTGCGCCAGATCGTCGCCGGCACGACGCCCCACATCGAGCCCCCGTCGAGCCGCAAGTGCCCGTCGGACAGGGCCGTGATGGTCCATTCGCCTGCGCGAATCGTCTCGGGTTGCCAGTGCATCGGATGGAGTCGCGGCACGCGGGCCACGCTCCGACTGAGCATAGCGCTCCTTACAGGCCGTTGCGCAGTGCGAGGAACAGACATCCGACGAGAACCGCCGCGGTGCCGCTCATCCACTGCACGTCGCTCACGAAGTACGGGAAGATCATCAGCAGCGCACCCACGACGAGCTGGGGCGTGCGCTCCATCCGTTTGCCGTACACGAACAGCACGAGCCCGATCGAACTGATCAGCAGGGACGGGGACAGGCTGCCGGCGGAGAAGTCCATGACCTGGATCATCGAGCATTTCTCCGGCCGCAACCGAAGTGTCGTCCGGGCGCGGGGGCAACGAGGCCTGCAGGCTACTTCTTGCGCTTCAGAATGAAGTGCGCGGTGTGATCCGGCTTGCCGTTCACGTAGCCGGTCCACCACTCCTCGATATTGTCCGCGTCTTTCACGAGGATCTTCATCTCGTGCATGTGCATGACGTCGGGCGAGGGCAGGTTGGTCGCGTCGTGGAACGCGTAGAAGATCGTGTTCTTCGAACTCGACGGCTGCGCCACCATGCGCGGTTGATTCCCTGCCGCGCAGTAGTGCGTGTGCATCAACCGACCTCCGTCGAGGTGGTACATCGAGATCATCTCGTGTTCCGTGCCCTTGAACATCGTCTCGGCCACGGTGGTTCCGTTGCCGGTGACGTGAAACTCGGTGTGGATCGGGAACTTCTCGCTCCCGTGGTCGGCTTCGCCGGTCCACTCGCCGGCGAGCGAGGCCATCAGGGCGTACTGAGCTTTGGCGTTGCTCGCGTCTTGAACCGAACTACGGGTCGACGAGCAGGCGCACAGGATTGCGAGCGGAACGAGTGTGAGCAAGCGCTGCATGACAAGGCTCCTTCGGGGTTCAGGAATTGCGCAGGATGTTGCGCGAGATGATCATGCGCTGCACTTCGCTCGTGCCTTCGCCGATCACGCACAGCTTGGCGTCGCGCCACATGCGCTCGACGGGGTACTCGCGCGAGTAACCGTAGCCGCCGTGTATTTGGATCGCGTCGTAGGTGACACGCATCGAGCATTCGGACGCCATGAGCTTGGCCATCGCCGCTTCCTTGGCGTAAGGCAAGTTGGCGTCTTTCAATCGCGCCGCGTGGTACACGAGGTGGCGCGACGCTTCGATGTCCATGGCCATGTTCGCGAGTTTGAACTGCACCGCTTGCAGCTCGGAGAGGTGCTTGCCGAAGGCCTCGCGCTCCTTCGCGTAGGCCAGCGCGACGTCGTAGGCGCCTTGCGCGATGCCGAGCGACAATGCCGCGATCGAAACGCGACCGCCGTCGAGCGTCTTCATGAAGGTCTTGAAGCCTTCGCCCTCCGGACCGAGCAAATGGTCCTTCGGAATGCGCGCGTCCTGGAACACCAGGCTGGCCCAGTCCGAGCCGCGCATGCCGAGCTTCTGCTCGCCTTTTTCGATGCGGAAGCCTTTGGTGTCGCGCGGCACGACGAAGGCGCTGATGCCCTTCGCTCCGATGCCCGGCTCGGTGACCGCAGTGCAGATGAAAGTGCCGGCGTAGTTGGCGTTCGTGATGAAGCACTTCGCGCCGTTCAGCACGTAGTGGTCACCGTCCTTCACGGCGGTCGTCTGCGTGCCGCCCGAATCCGAACCGGCGTTCGGTTCGGTCAGACCGTAGGCACCCATGTATTCACCCGCGATGAGCTTCGGCACGTACGCCTTCTTCAAGCGCTCGTTGCCCCACTTGTAGATCGGGAACGTGCCCAGCGAAACGTGCGCCGCTAGCGTCAAGCCCGTCGAGCCGCACACGCGCGACAATTCCTCGACCGCGAGGCAGTACGCGAGCGTGCCGCCGTTCGAGCCGCCGTATTCCTCGGGGAAGGGAATGCCGGGCAGCCCGAGCTCGACGATCTTCTTCCACGTCTCCTCGGGGAAGCGATGATTCTCGTCGATCTCGTGGGCCAGAGGCGCGACCTCGGCGAGCGCGAATTCGCGCACCATGTCGCGAATCATCGCTTGGTCCTGCGTCAGATCGAAGCCGTGCTTGATCTCGGGCAGAGTGTAGGGGCTGGGCGTCTCCGTTTGCATGTACGTGTCAGTCCTCGATCTGCCAGCCGGCCGTGCGGCGCGCACGCGGCTTCTCGGTTTGTGCCGTGCGAATCCCCTCGCCGTTGCGTGCGCGCGGAGTCAATTCGACGTCGTTCGTGTCCTCGTCGCGGGTGTCGCCGGAGTCCTTGTAGAAATCACGGCTACGCCCGTTGCCGACCCAGTCGATCAGCGCGCGGCGCGAGAACTTCCACTCGCGGCCGATCTTGCGCGCGGGCATGTCCTCGTTGTGCAGCACCTTGTTGAACGTTTTGATCGAGACGCCGAGCAGCTCGGCAGCCTCGTCGATGTTCATGATGTCTCTCTCGGTCACGGCAATCTTCCTCTCGCCCTTCACGACGTGTGGGCCCAGCGACGCTTCATCTCGGTCTTGATGTACTCGGCGATCGCGTCCGTACGCGTGCCGGGTCCGAACAGCTTGGCGAAGCCCTGGGACTCGAGCTTCTCCATGTCTTCGCCCGGAATGATGCCACCTCCGGTCAAAAGCACGTGATCCAAGCCGCGTTTCTTCAGCTCTTCGCGCACGCGCGGGAAGAGCTCCATGTGCGCGCCCGACAGGATCGACAGGCCGACGACGTCGACGTCCTCCTGTACGGCCACCTCGGCGATCATCTCCGGCGTCTGGTGCAGGCCGGTATAGATGACCTCCATGCCCGAATCGCGCAGGACGCTGGCGACGGTCTTGGCTCCACGGTCGTGGCCGTCGAGGCCGGGCTTGGCGACGAGGACGCGGATCTTGCGGTCGGTCATGAGTGCCTCACAGGATTTTCGGCTCCTTGTACTCCCCGAACTCGTCGCGCAGGACCTGCGCGATCTCGCCCAGCGTGCACTCGGCGTGCGCGGCGGCGACGAAGCGTTCGAGCAGGTTGTCGGTCCCCTTGCACGCATCGCGAATGTCGTCGATGGCGCTCTTGGCCTTGGCGGCGTCGCGCTTCTTGCGCACTTCGGCCAGGCGTTGGTGCTGGTCGCGCTCGACCGCGGGATCGATCTTGTGGATCTCGATCGTCGGGGTGCGGTCGTGGTCTTCTTCGTAGCAGTTGACGCCGACGACCTTCTTGCTGCCGCGTTCGACGGCGGCTTGATAGCCGACAGCCGAGCGATGGATCTCGCGCTGGATGTAGCCGGCTTCGGTCGCGGGCACGACGCCGCCGCGGCGTTCGATCTCGGCGAAGTACTTCTCGGCTTCGGCTTCCAGGCGATTGGTCTGCGCCTCGACGAAGTAGCTGCCGGCTAGCGGATCGATCACGTGCGCGACCTCGGTCTCTTCCGCGATGATCTGCTGCGTGCGCAGCGCGATCTTCACGGCTTTTTCCGTCGGCAGCGACAGGGTCTCGTCCATCGAGTTCGTGTGCAGCGACTGCGTGCCGCCCAGAACAGCCGCCAACGCTTCGAACGCCGTGCGCACGATGTTGTTCTCGGGCTGTTGCGCCGTCAGCGTGACGCCGGCGGTCTGCGTGTGGAAGCGCACCATCCACGACTTCGGATCCTTGGCGCCGAAGGTGTCGCGCATCTTGCGCGCCCAGATGCGGCGCGCGGCGCGGAACTTGGCGATCTCCTCGAAGAAGTCGATGTGACTGTCGAAGAAGAACGACAGGCGCGGCGCGAAGTCGTCGACGTCGAGTCCGGCGGCGATCCCGCGTTTCACGTACTCCATGCCGTTCGCCAGCGTGAACGCGAGTTCCTGCGCTGCCGTCGAGCCCGCTTCGCGGATGTGGTAGCCGCTGATCGAGATCGTGTTCCACTGCGGCACGTGCGTCGAACAGTAGCCCATCACGTCCGTGATCATGCGCAGCGCGGGTTCGGCCGGGACGATCCAGGCGTGTTGCGCCTGGAATTCCTTCAGGATGTCGTTCTGCACCGTGCCGCGCAGGAGCTTCGGGTCGACACCCTGGCGCTCGCCGCACGCGATGTAGAACGCGAGCAGGATCGGCGCCGGTCCGTTGATCGTCATCGACGTGGACACATCCGCCATCGGGATGCCGTCCATCAACGTCTGCATGTCGCGCAGCGAGCTGATCGCCACGCCGACCTGGCCGACCTCGCCGCGGCTGCGCTCGTGATCGGAGTCGTAACCCATCAGCGTCGGGAAATCGAACGCGGTCGAAAGACCCGTCTGTCCGTGTTCGAGCAGGAACTTGAAGCGCTCGTTGGTCTGTTGCGCGCTGCCGAAGCCCGCGAACTGGCGCATCGTCCACAAGCGGCTGCGGTACATCGTCGCGTGCACGCCGCGCGTGAACGGGAACTGTCCGGGGTAGCCCAGGTCGCGCGCGAAATCGACGCTCGCGTCTTCGGGTCCGTACAGGCCCTTCAGCTTCGAGCCCGAAACGGAACTGAAATCGACATCGCGTTTGCGAGCCCCTTCGAACGCCTCCTGCCAGAGTGCGCGGGCATCGACCTGTTTCACGTCCTGGGCACTCATGTTCACTTGGCTCCGTTCTTCTGGTGTCGATGCTCCGCCAGCAGCGCGGAGAACAACTCGGCGACCACATCGTACGGCGAGCGGCCCGAATCGAGGAGGGCGCGAGCGCGCTCTCCGAACCCGCCCCCGCTCCACAGGTGCTCCGCGATGCGTTCATCGAGCACGCGGTGCACCTGGGCCAGCCGTTTTTCGCGCCGAATTCCGTCCAGATCGTGCGCCTTGAGGTGTTCGCGATGGCGCTCGACGGCCGCGATCAGGTCTTCGATGCCGTCGCCGCGCGCAGCGCTGCAGGCGACGACGGGCGTCATCCAGGTGGACTTGCCCGCGAGGCGGATGTGAACGGCCTCCTCGAGATCCATGATCAAGCGATCCGCGCCGGGCAACTCGGCCTTGTTCACGGCGAGCACGTCGGCCACTTCGAGCAGGCCCGCTTTCATGGCCTGCACACCGTCGCCTGCACCCGGGCACAAGACGACGACGACCGTGTCGGCGGCCGACACGACGTCGTACTCGGCCTGACCGACGCCGACCGTCTCGACCACGATCTCGTCGAAGCCGAACGCGTCCATCGCGTCGCACGCATCGACCGTCGTGCGCGAGAGGCCGCCGTGGCTGCCGCGGCTCGCCATCGAGCGGATGTAAATGCCTTTGTCGAGCGTGCGCTCTTCCATGCGGATGCGATCACCGAGCAAAGCGCCGCCCGAGAGCGGACTCGACGGGTCGACGGCCAGGATCCCGACCGTGCGCTCGCGCGTGCGCAACGCCTTCGCGATCTCGTTCACGAGCGTGCTCTTGCCGGCGCCGGGCGGACCGGTGATGCCGATGCGCCACGCGTGACCGACCTTGGAATACACGTCCGCGATCAAGGTCGCGAAGCGCGGATCGCCGTTTTCCGCCCACGAAATCGCGCGCGCCACGGCGCCCTTGTCGCCGCGCTTGAAGCGCTCCGTGATGTCGGGGGAAGCGTTCACCGCGAGGATCTCAGGCGAGGACGCCGCGCGCGATGACGATGCGCTGCACGTCGGTCGCACCTTCGTAGATCTCGGTGATGCGCGCGTCGCGGAACAGACGTTCGACGATGAAGTGGTCGGTGTAGCCGGCGCCGCCGTGAATCTGTAGTGCCTCGTCGGCGCAGAAGTTGGCTGTCTGCGAGGCGAACATCTTGGCTTGCGCCGACTCCTGGGTGCAGCGCTCCTGCTTGTCCCGCAACCATGCGGCCTTCATCACGAGCAGACGCGAGGCTTCGATGCGCGTGCTCATGTCGGCCAGCTTCCATTGGATGGCCTGGAAATTCGAGATGGGCGTACCGAACTGTTCGCGTTCCTTCGAGTACTTGGTCGCGGCTTCGAGGCACGCGCGCGCGATGCCGACGGATTGGCTGGCGATGCCGATGCGGCCGCCGTCCAGCGTGTCCATCGCGACCTTGAAACCGCCGTTCAATTCGCCGACCAGGTTCGACTTCGGCACGCGCACGTTGTCGAACAGCACTTCCGTCGTCGAACTGCCGCGGATGCCGCATTTCTTCTCAGGCGCGCCGACCTTCACACCCTTCGTGTTCTTCGGCACGAGGATGGCGCTGATGCCCTTGGCTTTCGAAGCGTCGTTGTCGGTGCGCGCGTACACGAGCATCACGCCGCACGTGCCGCCGTTCGTGACCCAGATCTTGGTGCCGTCGATCACGAAATCGTCGCCGTCGACGCGCGCGGAAGTGCGCAACGAGGCCGCGTCCGAACCGGCGTTGGGCTCGGTCAGGCAGTAGGCGCCGATGACCTCGCCGGTGGCGAGGCGCGGCAGCCATTCCTTCTTGATCGCTTCGCTCGCGAACTTGTTGATGGGCGCGCCGAGCAGACTGTTGTGCACGGACAGGGTGACGCCGGTCGAAGCGCACACGCGATTCAGCTCCTCGAGCACGACGCTGAGCGCGAGGTTGCCCATGCCCGCACCGCCGTACTTCTCGGGGATCGTGAGCCCCCACAGCCCGAGTTCGGTCATCTTCGCGAAGACTTCCTTGTCGATGAAACTCTGGCGGTCGTGCTTGGTCGCGCGCGCGGCCAGTTCGTTCTCGGCGAAATCGCGCGCCATGTCGCGCACGAGGGTCAGCTCTTCGTTGAGTTCGAAATCCATGTAGGTGAAGCCGATCGGTGCTGCGTGGTCACGCTTTGGAGTAGTCGTAGAAACCCTTGCCGCTCTTCTTGCCCAGGTTGCCGGCCGCGACGTAGCGGCGCAGCAGCGGACACGGGCGATACTTGTCGTCACCGAGGCCCTGGTGCAGGACTTCGAGGATGTCGAGGCAGACATCGAGGCCGATCAGGTCGGCGAGCGCGAGCGGCCCCATCGGGTGCGCCATGCCGAGCTTCATCACGGTGTCGATGCCTTCCTTCGTCGCGACGCCTTCCATCAAGCAGAAGATCGCTTCGTTGATCATCGGCATCAGCACGCGGTTGCTGACGAAGCCGGGGAAGTCGTTCGCGGCGACGGGCACCTTCTCGATCGATTCGCTGGCGGCGATGATCTTGGCGGTGGTCTCGTCGCTCGTCTCTTGACCGCGGATGACCTCGACGAGCTTCATCACCGGCACCGGGTTCATGAAGTGCATGCCGATGACGCGGTCGGCGCGCTTCGTGCTCGCGGCGATCTGCGTGATCGAAATCGAGCTGGTATTCGTGGCCAGGATCGTCGCCGGCGGGCATTGGCGATCGAGTTGCGAAAACACCTTGGCCTTGACGTCGGGCCGCTCGCTGACGGCTTCGACGACGAGCGGCACGTTCGTGATCGCTTCGAGCTTCGAGTTGGTCGTGATGCGCGCGAGCGTGGCCTTGGCGTCGGCGTCGGTGATGACGCCCTTCTTCACGACGCGCGCGAGCGAACCCTCGATCGCCAAGACGCCCTTCTTCAGCGCGTCCTCGGACAGATCGACGAGCAAGACCTTGGCGCCGTAGGTCGCGAAGGTCTGCGCGATACCGTTGCCCATGGTCCCGGCGCCGATCACGGCGACCGCTTCGAACATCGATTTCGCCATGGTGCCCCTACAGCGTCTCGACGGCCAACGACACGGCGTTGCCGCCGCCGAGGCACAGGGAAGCCATGCCGGTCTTGGCCGAGCGCTGTTGCATGGCGTGCAGCAACGTGACGAGCACGCGCGCACCCGATGCGCCGATCGGGTGACCGATCGCGACGGCGCCGCCATTGACGTTGACTTGCTTGGGATCCAGGTCGAGCACGCGCGTGAGCGCGATGGCGGCGACCGAGAACGCTTCGTTGATCTCGTGCAGGTCGAAGTCCTTGGGCTTCTTCTTGTGCTTCGAGGCGCAGCTCTGGATCGATTTCTCCGGCGCCATCATGACCCACTCGGGCGCGCAGCCGCCGGCGGCGTAGCCGGTGATCTTCACGAGCGGCTTGAGCCCCATCTGTTTGGCCTTGTCCGCGCTCATGACGACCAGCGCCGCGGCGCCGTCGTTGATCGAGCTGGCGTTCGCCGCCGTCACGGTGCCGGCCGGATCGAAAGCGGGCTTGAGCTTGGCGATGCCGTCGGCGGTGGTGTCGCCGCGCACGTTTTCGTCCTCGAAGAACGCGATCGGATCGCCCTTGCGCTGCGGGATCATGACCTTGAACTTCTCGGCGTCGAAGCGCCCGTTCTTGGTCGCGTCGGCCGCCTTGCGGTGGCTCTCGGCGGCGAACTCGTCTTGTTGACGGCGCGTGATCTCGTACTTCTTGGCGACCATCTCGCCGGTGTTGCCCATGTGGAAGTCGTTGTAGATGTCCCACAACCCGTCCCACACCATCGAATCGATCAGCTTGCCGTGGCCGAGGCGCACACCGGCGCGGGCTTCGGGCAGGAGGTAGGGCGCGTTGGTCATGCTCTCTTGACCGCCCGCGACGATCACGTCGGCATCGCCGGCGCGGATCGCTTGCGCGGCGAGCATCACGGCCTTCAAGCCGGAGCCGCACACCTTGTTGACCGTGAACGAAGGCACCGTGTTCGGGATGCCGGCCTTCATCGCCGCCTGGCGCGCCGGGTTCTGGCCCAGGCCGGCGGTGAGGACGTTGCCGAAGATGACTTCCTCGACCGCGCTCGCCGGGACTTGCGCGCGCTTGAGCGCCTCGGCGATCGCGAACGCGCCCAGGTCGGGCGCGCGGAACGGGGTCAGGGCGCCCTGGAATTTGGCGACCGGGGTGCGGCAGGCGCTGACGATGACGACGTCTCTCAAGGCAGGCTCCGAGGTTTTGGGGATGGGGTGCGCGGACGATTCGGGGAGCCGTTCGCGATCGGACAGTATAGAGAGCCCCGCGCGCCGGGCCTAGCCGGATCGGGTGCCATCGGGCGCCGTCGGGGGCCTCAAAGGGACGTCAACGGGCAGATTCGCGGCCTTCAATTTTGCCAGGTGATCGCCAACCCGTTGGTCAGGTTGAACACCTCGGGCGTGCAGAACGAGAGCTCGGCGTCGCGGCACCAGGCCTGGTAGGTGCGCGCGTCTCCGGCGGTGAGGCCTGGTTGCAGCGAGATCTGCGGATCGATCCCGGCGCGCGGATAGAGCGACGACTGATTCTGCGCGAACACGACGCCCAGGCGTGTGATCGTCCCGCCGGCGCACAGGAGTCCGTCGCCGAAGACGGATCCGGCTCCGACTCCGACCGCCCACGTGCCTTGGAAGAAGAGTGCCGGACCGTTCGGCACGCGCGTGGCGAACAAGCCCAGCGTGTCGGCCGAGATGCTGGGCGTGCCGAGCTTGCGCAAGCGACCGCCCACTCCCAGCGAACTCGCACAGCCCGCCGCGTCCGCGGTCGCACTCGCGTTGCCGCACGGACACGCCGTCGCCGAACCGTCGCCCAGGCAGAACACGGTCGCCTCATCGCGCAACTGGTTGATCCACACGAAAGTCCCACTGCAGCGACCGAAGACGATGTCCAGGTCGCCGTCTCGGTCGATGTCGAACACGGCCGCATCGAAGACTCCCGTCAGATCAGCCGCGAGCATCCCGACCGCGCCCTTCCAGCCGTTCGCTCCCGCCATCTCGATCTCTTCACGCAGGACGACGTCGCCGCCGATCGGACCGCCGAGGTTGTGGTAGATCTTCGTGCGGCGCGTGCACCCCAGGATCGCCGCATCGACGTCGGTCTGGATCACGTCCGGCCAGCCGTCGTTGTCGAGATCGACGATGCGGATGTTGCCCGCGAACCCGTCGTCGCTGCCGTTCAGGAATTGGTAGGTGGTCCTCGGGCCCCAGATCACGCCGCCGCTAGGGTCGTTGGCGAGATTGATGCGGTAGTGGTCGTTCCCGTCATCACCGACGACCAGATCGGGTCTCCCGTCCTGATTCAGATCCCCCAAATCCATGTGGTAGGCCGCCCCGGAGGGCGTGATGGCCTGATAGGCGCCGAAGATTCCGACGGAGGACGGCAGGTTGTAAGCCACGAAGTTGTCGCCGTTGGGGTGCTGGGACGACAACTTGACGATGTCGCGCGCTCCGTCGCCGTTCACGTCGATGATCTTCGAGGCCAGACCGTTGGTCGACATCAGCATGCCGGCACTCATCCGAGTCTGGAGTGAGTCCGTGAAATTCCCCGCGCCGTCGTTGATCAGCAGTCGATCATTCAGGTCATTCCCCGGAGCCTCCGTCAACGGGCTCATCGAGTCGTAATCCGTGAAGTAGAGATCGGCAAACCCATCGCCGTTCACATCGCCGACCGACACGGACATGAAGCGCGGCGCGACGGCCACTCCGCCGGAAATCGTGAGCAATTGCGGGATGCGCGCGTCTTCGTAGCGGAAACCCTGCCACACTCCGCCGACGAGCCCCTTGTTGCGGTAGACGCGCGGGTGGGAGATGTGCTTCGGATTACTGTCGGAGAGCGTCACCGCCGTGACGATCTCGGGCCATCCGTCGCCGGTCAGATCGATGATCTGCACGTCCCGATCGTTGGTCGGAGTCAGAAATCCAAAATCGCCGGGCACATCGGAATCCGTCGCGTACTGAGCCGTGCGATCGACCAGGACACCGCGCTCGTTCATCAGCAACTGGTTCACGCGCTTCCCGCTCATCGACCAACCCTCCGCTCGCACCACGACGAGATCGATCCAGCCGTCGCCGTTCAGATCACCCCACGCGTAGTCCTTCTCGGCGTTGTCGGCCGTGACCTGCGTCGCCGTCGATCCATCCGGATTGCGGATGCGGTCCGCTCCCGGGGTGAAGGTCGCCCACGAGTTGTTGAATTGAGCGCCGACCGCAGTCGACAGCCAGGCGAGCGCGCACGCGAGTCCAGTCAGGCGAGCCAGGACGTTCATCGCAGAGATCTCCGCAGTCGTGGAAGGATCGATCAGCCGAGGCCCTCAGTCTACCCGCGCCGCTCCAACGCACCCTGACCCCCGGCGGATCTCTCCGGACGCGAGCGAGCCTCGAGGCCTCCCCGTCGCACGGTGGCCTGCCCGCGCGAAGAAGACCGCAAAGACCAGAACCTGCATCCTGTTTCTTCGAATTCGCATATCTATACCCCTTCCGTCAACGCCCGCACCCTGTTGCAATCACCGCGTGGAACGGCCATTCTCCGCCCTCGACGGTCAGATCCCCCCGCACGCTTCCGCGTGGGAGGCCCTGGCCATTGCCGAGGGGCGGCTTCCACGCTTGGAAGATCTCGATTGGGTAGCAGGTCTGCGGGCGCAGCCCAGGGAAAACGTGGAAGCGTTCGTCGAACGCTACCGTTCGCTCTTCTATCACTGCATCAGTCAGTTCGAGAACGACCACTCGGCGCGTGAGGACCTGTTTCAGGACATCCTCCTGTACGTCCTCGACCGCCTCGACCAGGGCAGCTTCGACGCCGAGCGCGGAAGTTTCGGAACCTGGTTATATCGAGTAGCTTGGTGTCGCTGTGTCGACCTCAAGCGCAAGGCAGGCGCCCGTCGCAATCCCAAGCTCACGCCCGTCGGCGACAGCTTCCCGGAGCGCGCCGATGGCCGCCCGGGACCCGGTGACGAGGCCGGTGACGAGGAAGTCGGCGACCTCGTGCGCCGCGGCATGTCCGCCCTCGACGACGAGGAGCGCGCCCTGCTCATGATGCGCTTCGTCGACGACAAGACCATCGGGGAGATCTCGGAGGCCCTCTCCATCTCCCTGGAACAGACCAAGTACCGCCTGAAGCGAGCTTCCACCGCTTTGCGGCGCGTGCTCTTGAACGACCTCGCCATGGAAGACGCAGCCCGATGAGCTCGCCCAAACCCGAAATTCCCGATCAAAACGCACCGTTCCAGAGAGATTCTGCGGACGAGTCGGCGTCCATGAATCGTGAACTGAACGGGCCCCGTAGCCGACCTGACGACCTGAGAGATCCGCACACCGCCAACGACGCCCTGTTGCGCTGGGACGAACTCGACGAGCAGCTCCTGAGGATGCTCTCCGAGGACCCGGAGCGCGGGTGGCGGTTGCGCAAACTCCAAGACGCAGATGGATGGTTGCGCCGACGTGCGACCGAGGCCGCGCGGAAGGCTGTGGGGCCCGCTCTTCTCATCTGTCCCCCGCCCGAGGATCTGTACGACTTCGGGCAGGGGCCGGGTGCCAACCTGCTGACGCCGGAACGGCGCGCTTCCATCGACCGCCACCTCGCGACCTGCCTGGAGTGCGAGCGCTTCGTCACCACGCTGAGCACGGCGCCGCCTTCGCCGCTCGTCGGCGGCATGCCCGAGGAAGCCCCGGCGCCGATCGAGCGCGCGGCTCCGACGATCACGGTTCCGCGCCGCCGCCTGCGCCTCGTCCCGGTGCTCGCGACCGCCGCGGCCGTCGTCGTGATCTTCTTCGGCGTGCGCAGCTTGATGACACCGGCGGCGACGAGCTTCCCCGAGGGTCCGCTCTTGCGCGGTGCCGCCGGCGGACCGCTGCTCTACCCGCGCGAGCGCGTGCTGCTGCCTTCGGCTGAAGTCGCCGCCCTGTTCCCGGCCTTGAACGCGCCGCTGCGCTTCGAGGTCGAGCCCCAGCCTGAGGCGGACAGCTACCGCTTCGACCTCTTCCGCCACGAAGGCGGCGCATTCGGACGCGATGTGAAGCTCGAGGGTGCCGCCGTCGCCGCGAACTCGTTCGTCGCGCGCGCACCGCGCGAAGCTGGACGCTTCACGTTCGAAGTCTGGGTCACGCGGCGCGGCCTCGATCAACGCCTGGGCGCGCGCGACTTCCAGATCGCGACCGACGCGGCGCTAGAATCCGATCTGCTCGCGTTGCGCACCGCGCCGGAATCCGAGCGCACGCTGCAGGCCGTGGTGTTGCTGCACGAGGCCGGCTACGTCGCGGATGCCCGTGAGCTCGCGCGCACGCTGCCCGAGAGCCCGGATCGCGACCGCTACCTGTCGCAATCGCCGGGTAGGTAAACGATGCGCGCACGTGCGACCTCCGCGGGCCGTCCGTGCGCGGTCGTCACTGCGCTCGTGCTCGGCCTCGCGACTTCCGTCGCTGCTCAGCCGGCGGCCGCGGCGGTGGTCCCTGCGCCTTGGATCCCCGCGCTGCAGAGCTCCGCCGCGCAGGCGCCCCCCCCCGCATCAGCGACACAGGCCGGCGCCGCAGCCGCGCGCATCGATCTGGCTGAATTCGTCGCCGGCCTCGAGCGCATGCGCGCGGGCGAGGAGGGCGAGTTGGCGCGACTGCGCGTCACGGCGGATCGCTGCGCGCGCCTGCACGGACGTCCGGACGTGCTCGAGGTGGTGGAGTTCTACGCCGGCCTCGAGCCCACCGCGCGCGCGCGCGGACTCGAACTCGAACAGCGTTTCCGCACGATCTACGCGCGCCTCAAGGCCGCGGATACGCAGCGCGTCAGCATCGAGGAGTGGCGCGCGGCGCGCCCCGAGATCCTCGCCGACCTCGATGACTTGTTGGTCGAGACGCGCAACGAGCCGGATTTCAGCGTCGCAGCGCGCGTCCTGTCGCTGCGGGCACTGATCCTGCGCCAGCGCGTCGTCGAGGATTTCGAATTCGACGCGCCCACCAAGCGCAAGTGGATTCAAGACGGTGTGCGTGACGCCGAGGAATCGATCACCCTGTTCACGCGCGCCGGTTTGATGACGCCGCGCCTGGAGCCGACCTTTGCTCTGGCGTGGTTCGATTGGGCCGACGGCGATTGGTCCGCGGCGCACCAGGACTTCTCGGAAGTGCTCGTGATCGCGCGTCGAGTCGGACGCCGTGAGTACGAAGAACGCGCGCTCAACGGGCTCGTGCGGCTGGCACACGATTCGGGGGACATGCCTGAGATCGCGCGCTTGCTCGACGAAATGGCCTGCTTCCAGGCGCCTGCGCTCGCGTGGGGACTCGCGGCGCGCCACGGCGCATTCTTGCTGGCGCTGGACGAGCCCGAGCGCGCGGCGGAATTCCTGGCGCGCAACAAGCCCGCTTCCGAGAAGGAAGCGCGCGAGTGGAGCGTCCTCATGCGCAGCGCGCTCGCACGCAAAGGCGATGTCGAGGGGGCCGCAGCGCACGAGAAGGTGCTCGCCGCGCGCGACGAGCTCGATTTCGCCACACGCGCGGCCCTGGCGGAGGCGCGCCTGGATCGCGGCCGCGCGGACCTCGCGCTCGCGCTGCTCGGCGACGAGCCCTGGCCCGTGCACGTGACCAGCTTCCTGCGCGCGGCGCGCGAGCGCATCCTCGGCAGCGCGCTGCTCGCGCTCGATCGGCGCCGGGACGCGATCGCAGCGTACGAGCGCGCGTTCGCGATCGGTGACTCGGTCGAAGCCCGCATGCCGGCGTCCGATGTGATCAGCGTCAGCAGCTCGGTCGTCGGCGAAGTGATCGGAGTCGAGACCGTCGCGCGCCTCGCGCGTGCCTGGATCGAGGAGTCCGATCCGCTGCGCGCAGCAGTCGTGATCGAAGATCGGCAATCACGCTCGATCCGCTCGAGCTTGAGTCGCGGCGCGGCGACGATGATCGATGCCGAAGCCGTGCGCGCCTGGGCGGCGTCGTACGAGTCGGGCTTGCTCACGTGGATCATCGGCTCCGACACGAGCGTCGTCGTGCACGTCGGGCGCACGGGCACGGCGCGCGGAGCCGTGCTGCAGTTGGGCGCGCGCAGCCTCGAAGCCGCAGTACGCCGTCTGCGTGAAGCCGCAATCGCGAACGACGCGGCCGCCGTCGCGGAATTCGCGGCGGAGATCCAGGACACGCTTCTGCCCGAATCGATTCGAGCTGCGCTGAATCCGGCGCGCGGACGCGTGCTGCTGTGTGCGCACGGACCACTCGAGCGCTTGCCCTTCGATCTGTTGCCGATCTTCCAAGGCGACCTGGTCTCGTTGGTCCTGCCCGGCCTGGTCGAAGCTTCGCCCGGCGTAGGGCTGACGGACCTTTCGAAGACCGCGTGGACCTTGCTCGGCGATCCGATTCACGTGAGCGGAACAGTCAGCCTGCCCGGCGGACGTGCGGAACTCGCGGAGATCGCTGTGTTGCATCCGCAAGCGACGGTCAAGACGCGCGCGGTGTTCGACCGCGCGGCGTTGAACGATGCGCTCGCTTCGGGGCGCGCGTTGCACATCGCCACCCACCTGCGCGCCGGCCGCAGTTCGGTGACATCGATCGACACGCGCGCCGCGAACGCCGGGTTCGAGTTGTCGAACGGCGAGCGCTTCGGTGTCGACGACATCCTGCGCGTTCGACCGCGCTTGCCGCTGGCCGTGCTGTCCGCCTGCGACACGGGCAGCGGGTTGTTCGTCGACGCTCAAGCTTCGCACGGCGTGTCGAAAGCCTTTCTGGAGTCGGGCACGCGCAACTTGCTCGTCACGTCGTGGCCCGTGGAAGACCAGGCCGCGCGTCGCTATGCGACCGCGTTCCACCGCGCGCTCAGCCGCGGGGATTCGCCTTCGCGAGCGGCGGCCTCAGCCCGCGATGCGCTGCGCGCCGAGGGCGCCGCGATCGCGGATTGGGCCGCATTCCGGCTCGTCGGACGCGACTGAAAGAGCCGGGAAGGCCTTTCCCACCCGCGGGTCGATCGCGCAGAGGCCCGAGCTTGGCTCAAGCGCGCCTGCATCCCTTTCCGAAGAGCTTCGTGCCGGAACGTCCCCTCGGCACCGAACCTCGCAGGAACCACGATGCACAAGCGCTTTGCCGCAGCCCTACTGTTGTCCGCCTGTCCGTTGATCGCAGGATTCGACGATCCCGCGCCCGCACCGCAACCGATCGACGTCGGCTTCGTCGTGCGCAACACGGACTTCTTCGCGCACAACTTCTCGACCGATCCGCAGGTCCTGTTCTTCCGCTCGGGTTCGTTCGTCACGTGGCGCGTGCTGCAACCGGGCGCGACGTTCACGAGCACCTACGCGCGTCAAGCGCTCGACGGTTTGCGCCTCGAAGTCGCGCGCCTCGAGAACGGCTTGTGGCTCACGAGCGGCAACTACGAACTCGGCGCGGTGTGCGACAGCGGCGCCGACGCCATCTGGGTCCAACGCGGATTGCAGCCGGCCTCCTGGCGCGAGCTCGGATCGATCCTGACGCAGATCACGACCGAGGCGACCGCGCTGCCCGAGTGGCTGCCGATGCCGACGGTGAACGAGAGCACGCCGCCGCTGCAGCCGCTGCACATCCCGGTCGTGAATCCGGTCGACCGCCCGCAAGGCGACATCCCGCCCGTGCTGGACGACAAGCCGCTGCCGCCGGTCTAGAGAACACGCGCCGCGAGTCCGCTCGCGACGCGAGGTGAGTGAGTGTGAGAGATGGGATTGATCTAGAAGCTACAGACTGAACACAGAACGATCGCAGCCGGGGCCCGAGGGGGACCGGCTGCGATCGTTATCACCCTGTACGGAGCCAGAGCAATTCTTCCTCGATTCACCGCCCAAGCACCGCAAAGCAGACGCACGGGTTTGAGGCGGTGAATCGGGGAAGAATTGCTCTGGCTCCGTACTGTCGGACGACGCGGTGGGGCTAGCGAACGCTCCTCCAGCGCGCGTAGATCTCGGGCCGTGCGTCCTTCGCAACCGGCACGCGCACGCGCAACGTGCGCGCGACGGCGAGATCGATCTCTGCTGAGACGAGTCCCGCGTCACTGCCCGCACAGGCGACGACGCGGCCTTCGGGATCGACGATGCGCGAGCGGCCCGGGAACTCGAGCTCCAGCTGACGCCTGCCGATGTGCGCGCGACCGGTGCGATTGCAAGCCACGACAAAGCATTGTGACTCGACCGCGCGACCCGCGCACAAAGCCTCGAGATGCGCGGCGCGCGTGGTCGGCCACTGCGACGACACCGCCATCACGGCCACGCCAGCGTGAAACAGCGCACGCGCGACTTCAGGGAAGCGCAGGTCGTAGCACACGACGCCGCCGATGCGTCCCGCGCGCGTATCCACGCACACAGGGGGCGCATCACCCGCGCTGAAGCTCGCTTCCTCGGCCGTCGGCGTGAACAAGTGCACCTTGTCGTAGCTCGCGACCACGCGCCCGTCCGCGACCGCATGCCAACGATTCGTCGGCAACGCACCCGCGCGACCCAAGGCCGAGCCGCACACCACGAGTCCCAACACGCGCGTCCACCCCGCGACACACTCCAGCGCCCGCTCGGTTTCGGCGAGCGACTGCGCAATGGGCACGGCTCCGCCCGCAAAGGACGTCGGCCACATCTCGGGCAGCACGACGAGTTCGCAACCCTGCCGCGCCGCGTCGCGCAGCCCGCGTTCGACCTCGGACAGATTATGATCGACGTCGTCGGCGCGAACGTCGAATTGGAAGGCCGCTACACGCACGCGCGGAGGATATCAGCCGCGACTCGAGTTCCGGACCGATTCGGCGCTGGAAACGAGCGCGCTCGGCGGGAATCATCGCGCTGCGCATGGCTGATCCGTCCGTTCCCGTCGACATCGTCACGCTTGCCTCGGCCTTCGTCGGCGGGCGGGTGCTGCTCGCGTGGTTGCCCCCCGGCGCTCCGGGCGGCCATGCGCTGCGCGACTTGCCGCACACGCTGGCGGCGAGCTTCCTGTTCGGCCTGGCGTGCATCACGCTCGCGCTGCAGGTCTTGCCGTCCGACGACGGTTTGTGGATCTGGTCCGCGGTCGTTCTCGTCTTGATGGGCGTGCGTCTAGCCGCGCGCCCGCTCGCCATGATGCCGCGCCACGAGCCGGCGCTCGAGCGCGCGTCACCGCTCGCGCGCGTGGCGCTCGCCTGCGCCTGGCTCCTCGTCTTCGCGGCTGTCGTCACACGCTCCACGGCAGACGTCTGGCGCTTCGAGAGCCTCTGGCAGAGCGAGACTCTGATCGTGTTCTCGGCCGTCGTCCTGTGCGACTGGGCCTGTTGCATCGCGCGCGGATCGCACTGGACGCGCGCGTGGGCGGCGGCAGCGTTCGCCGCGCTGCTCGCCACCTATCCCGAGGACAGCATCAGCGGCGCAGGCGTGCGCGCGGCGTTCTTCGTGGCGGGTGCTGCGAGTTCGGTCGCGTGGTTCCAGCGCGCGGACCGGCGTGCACTGATCCTGGCCGTCGTGTTCTTCGCGGCGACGATGCTGTTCGCGCGCGGCGGTTGGGCGCTCGCGCTCGCGGGCGTCGTCAGCCTCGCCGTCGGCACTCCGGCACCGTCGCGGCCGCGCGTGGCCGTCGCCGCACTGGCTGCTCTCGCCGTGTTCGGCGCCGTCGCGTGGCGCGGAACGCCGGTCTGGCCGTCGGAGTGGCGCGGTCCGATCTCGCCGATCTTGTCGGCCTTGATCGGCCTCCTGTTCCTGCCCGTGGTCTTCGCCCGCTGGCGCGATTCGCGGCGCACCACAACACCAGCATGGAATCCCTCCGGCGCGCGTGTCGGCCACGAGCGCGCGATGTTGTCGCGCACGGTCGTCGCTGCGCTGATCCTGGCTTTCGCGGCGCGCGCACTCGACGCGGAAGTGCGCGCCGATCTGGCCTTGCTGCCGGCCTTGTTCGCGCTCGTCTTGTTGTCGGGCCTGTCCGTGCGCCGCCTACTCGTGCAGGCATGAGCGCCGCCGACTCCACGCGCACTACACAGCCGGCCCACGGTGATTTCGCCGTCGGCCTGGCCGCCGCTGCGCGTGGCGTGTCGTTCAAGGCCGCGCTGGAGGAATTGCTGCGGGCCCTCCCCGAGGAACACGCCGACCGTTTGATGCAGGAATTGCGCGAGTCGCGCGGCGCGTGGTGTTCGCTCTTGCGCTCGCGCGGCGGTGAACTGCTGTTCTTGGGCAGCGCATTGTCGGGCACGATCACGCCGCTCGCGGCGAGCGGCTTTCACGTCACCGTCCTCGATCCTGACTCAGACCGCGTCGCGTTCGGCAACTTGCGCAACGCCGCGCACTCGCCTGAAGCGGTGCGCGCGCTCGTCACGCCCGTCGCCGCGCGCCTGGATTTCGCGGACCAGAGCTTCGACGTCGTCGTGATCGAGGATTGGAATCTGTCGCCGGCGGAGTTCGCAGCCGGCGTCTCCGAAGCGCTGCGGGTATCGCGCGGCGAGGTCGTGCTGACTGCGAACAATCGACTGGCCTACAAACGCTCGAGCGGGCGCCGCAGCGATTTTTCGATTCCGTCGCCGCTGGAGTACGTGCGGCGCGCGCTGTCTCCGCCGCGCGGAGAGCGCACTTTACGCGGCTACCGCAAGCTGCTTTTCCGCGGCGGATTCGCACCTCCGCGCGCTTTCGCGCTGTATCCGCACGCGCGCGACTTCACGTTCGTCGTCGGCATCGACGACCAACGGCCGCGCCTCTCGGTCGGACCGATGGAGAAGAAGAACCGCATCAAGCTGATCGCGAACGCAGTCGGTCTGTTCCCGGTATTCACGCCGAGTTTCGCGCTGATCGGCGCGCGTCCGCGGGTCGAGCGCGAACCGACGCGCATCGAGCGCATCCTGATGGAGATCGCGCGGCGCACGGGCGAGCCCTTGCCGCGGATCGAACAACTCGTCGCGACGCGCGGCAACACGGCTTTGATCCACACGTCGATTCCAGGTGCCGGAGACGACGAGCCGCGTGGACGCTGGACGCTGCACGTGCCGCTGTGCCCGAAGAACATCCCGCAGCTCGAGCTGCACTATCGTTCGTTGGAGCTCGTGCGCAAGCGCTTCCCCGTCGTGCCGGTTCCCGAGCCGCTGTTGCACGGACACATCGAAGGTGTGTGGTTGTCGTGCGAGCGACGGCTGCCCGGCTGGACGGCGCCGCAAGTCACTTCGAATCGCAGCACGGTCGCACGCATGCTGGCCGACGCGGCGCGACATTTCGCGGCACTCGTCGTGCGCGATCCCGCACCATTCACCGACGCCGACTACGAGGAGCAGATCGGCGCGCGCATCGACATCGTGCTACAGCACGCGGCTGTTCCCTCCACGATCACGGCCTTGAAGCGCATGCGCACCCAGTGCCGCGCGCGTTTCGTCGGCAGAAAGGTCGCGCGCGTGCTCTACCACGCCGATCTGCGCGGCAAGCACGTGCAAGTGGCGCGCGACGGCTCGGTGCTCGGCTATCTGGATTGGGGCACGACCGAAGACGCAGGCCTCCCCTATTTCGATCTCCTGCATCTCGTCGTGCACGAGCGCAAACAGGAGCACAAGTGCAGCGCCGCCGAAGCCTGGAAGATCG
The DNA here is from genome assembly GCA_016795245.1 of Planctomycetota bacterium. Classification (GTDB taxonomy): domain Bacteria; phylum Planctomycetota; class UBA1135; order UBA1135; genus JAEUIA01. The sequence goes on from JAEUIA010000121.1 coordinate 47,105, forward strand.
TGCGCGACCGCGTGCAACTGCGCGATTACGAGCGCCGCGCGCTGGGCGCGTACTGCGCCGCCGTGCACCTGGACGACGACTCGGCGCGCGCGCTCGAAGAGCTCTATCCCGTGCTCGTGGCCGCGATGGCCGAGAAAAACTGGGACTACAGCCGCCCGCGCTGGCTGCATCGGCAGTTTCAGATCTGACGGCTTCTGTGCCCGCTCCGTCGAGCGCTGTTCACAGTCCAGTGCTCGGACGCCGGACGTTGCGTTCGACGGGAATCGTCAGTCCGCTTTGAATCGGCGAGGCTGGAGGACGACGACACCGGCGACTTGGATCCACGAGGTATCGTCTTCGTCGAACACCTCGATCCTGGCTTCAGCGCCCTCGAAGCCGGACAAGTCGATATGCAGCGGAAGCAGCCACGGAGGCGCAGGGGGCTTCAACTCGGCGAACACTCGCCCATCCGGCACAGCGAGAACGCGCAGTCCTGTGGAGCCGACACCACACATGCGCACTTCGAGAACAGACTCAGGACCGATGCTGAAGTGGGGAGACGGTGCGGTGCCCCCCCCCCCCCCGCAAGCCCGGTGCGGCACGACGAAAGGCCCTTGGCTGTCGAGCAACGAATCGGCCACGGGATGGCCCTCGTCAACGGCATGTCGTCCGCGTCTCCACCGGCGAATGCGTTGCCTTCCAGGCTCCAGGCCGAGTACTGCGGATCGGCGAAACATCCGATCGCTTGTGCCACTTCGAACTGCCACAGGTCGCGATCAGCCATAGAATTCGCCACCCATTCAGGTTTGGTCGAGCCGAACGGCAGCCACAGATCCTCGCGCAGCCGCAACGCGTAGGGTGCGCCCATGAGTGCCTGCATGCGCGACCGAGCAGCAGGCGAGATCACGACGTTGAAGCCCTTCGCCTCCAAGTCGGCCTCGTCACCACGCCGATCGTGGGCCATGAACCGCGCGTCGTTTCCTCGCAAGAACGGCTTGCGAGCGATGTCGCGATCCGTCAACCCATGCATGTCGATCATGCGGACATCGGGCAGGTAGTAGCCCGTGATTCCGATGGCGGCTCGCGCGGTCACGGCGTCCGAAGGAAGCACGGATTCTCCGCGCACGATTCCGTAGGGTGACCACAGGGGTTCTTCGGTTCTCCACACCCGCTCGTGTTCGCGCCAGACCGTGCCCACGCCGCGACTCAAGCAGTAGTCCTGCATGCGGTTGTACACGCCTGTGAGCGCTGCCAACGGAGGCACTGCGAACAAGACTGGAGAATTCTCCGCATCGATATGCATGCTCGCGCTCTGCAATTCAGCTCGCGTCGCGAATGCCGGCGTGCGCGCGGCCTTCGCGGTCTGTACGGCGGCACCGTAGAACACAGCCATCAGCAGCAACGCGAAAGCGAGCCCTCGCTCAGCGCCGAGCCTGTTGACTGCGGTCGCTCTTGCGAGCACGACGATGCCCTCGGCGGCAGCGACCATCAACAACGGCCAGTAGAAGTCCAGCGGGCGCCACTCGAACATGTCTCCGCCGAGCCGAATCAGATAGACGACGTGTGCCCCGACCAGGAAAGCGCTCAGCAAATGCAGTCTGTTTCCACGGCGCAACCGCCAGATGGCGCCGACGGTTGCCAGCGGCAGCAGAAACCACGCTCCGCTTTCGATCCCGACAGCCACGATGTACCGGACGCCGGCCTCCGGCCACGGGCGCACGTGCTTGGCGTAGTACGTATTCGGCAGCCAATCGCCGTAGTAGGCGTGACGCCAGAGGTAGTGCGCGCCGACGAGCAGCGCGAAGGGTGCGACGTACGCGAGGACGCTGCGCCATCCAAAGCTGCGCGTGACACGCATCTCCAACGCCAGCCACGCACCGGCGCAGGCCCACAACATGAGACCTTCGGGGCGCGTCCACTCGGCGGCCGCGAAGGCCAGCGACGCCGCCACCAATCTCCCGGGCGTGCGCGATCCCACACCCAGCATCACGATGCCGACCAGCACGAACATCGTGAACTGACGGGTCTCGAGTCCGCTGGTGCTCCAGGCCGCCCACGTGCGGCTGGTGGCGAGCAAGACGAGCGCAGCGAAGGCGACGAACACGTGGCGCGTGCTGTCAGGTCCACTGCGCGCCAACTTGAACAGGCAGAGAATCGAGAAAGCGGTCGCGGTGAGGCTGAGTACATCGCACGCGACTGTCGGCTCCAGGCCGAACACTCTCCAGACGGCGGCCAGTTCGAGGGTCCACAGGAAGTTCGTGTAGCCTTCGACACGCTCGCCCGGATTGAAGACGAGACCGTGACCTTGGATCAGGTTCCAGGCGTAGCGGAAGCTGATGTAGGCATCGTCGCAGTGAAAATAGACGGACCCGATGTGCCAGACCATCAGCGCCAACGCGGCCGCGAAGGCCGCGATCACTGCGATACGGCCGCGCTTGTCCATGGGTCAGCCTGCGGGGGTGACGGAGTTCCCGGAGCCCGCGCGACGTGACGCCAAGATCGCCTCGCCCGCAAACAGCATCGTCAGCACGATCGGTGTCATGTAGATGCGCAGCCAGCCTACACCAGTCACCGGGAACAGGATGAAGCGCGCGACGAGTTCGAGCACGCCGACGAGCATCAAGAGGCGCAGGCCTGGACTGGCCCAGCGCCATGCGAGCGCGGCGAGCGCGATCGGCCAGAGCTCGCGGTAGAACCACGGGCGCGTCGCGAACCCGCGCAGGTTTGCGAACAGCGTGGCCCAGTACGGTTCGCTCACATCCGGCACAGGTGTGTCGGCGGGGTACGCCATCGGCCCGATGAACGCGTAGACCAGCACGGTTTGTCGCCCGTACCAACCGGTGAAGCTCGCGGCGATCAGGTACACGACGATGGTCGGGACCACGACAGCGGCGACGCGACCCGCGAGTTCACGCAGGCTCGCGGAACCGCGCGTTGCCCACACGGCCGCGGGCGCGAACATCAGGATGTGCAACAACGCGTCGTGGCGCGTCAACACGGCGAGCGCAAACAGCGCCGCGACGACCACGAGGTCGCTGCGCCGCGGATGCGCGCGACACAACGCCACGGATCCGGCGATCGAAAACAGCGTGCCCAGCGCGTCGGGCGTGCTCAACGTCGCCAGCATCGGCCAGTACAGGCCGTACGCCGCGGCGCCGACGAACACTCCGGCGAGCCACGCTCCCGCCCGACGCTGGATCACCCACCACAAGAACATCGTCAGCGCCGCCAACGGCACGGCGGACAGCCACACCGACGCCGCTACGGCCGACATCCCGAGCTTGTGCAACACCACGATGCCCGCCACGTACAGAACGCGCGGCGAGTAGAAGGGCAATTGCTGCTCCAACGATCGCGGATCCGTGACGACCGTCGCCTGGTAAGGCGACGACCCGCGCAACAGCACCGTGTTCTTGCGCTCGTCGTGGATCCCGGCAGCCAGCTCGCTGCGCGTCGCCGCGAGCAGTTCATCCCCTTGCAAGCCCTCGAAGCGAAACGCGGTCGCGACGTAGCCGATGACATCCCAGTTGTAGAAGGGCTTCTTGATCGCGCCCGCCGTCACGGTGACGACGAGCGCGACGAACAGCGCCGTCGGCAGCACGACGACCAGCCACAAGCGTGTGCGGCTCATGCGGGCGCGGACTCCATGCCCGCCATGATGAACGACAAGCGTTGTTCCAGCTCGTTCGTTTCCGGAACTCGGATCACACGCGTCCGGGCGAAGCGCTCGATCGTGCCTTCCAAGATGGTCTGAAACCGCAACTGCGTGAAGGGATTCGTGGAGCGCACGCCGTCGTTCACGAGCGGCAGCGCGCCCCAAGGAAACAACAGCACCGCATCGTAGCGCGCCGATTCCGCCGACATCTGCGCCATCCAACCCTGGGCATCGCCGTCGAGATGCAGGTCGTAGTGCAGGAAAAACGCCGCGTAGTCCAGGCTGGAACGATCGACCACGAAGCCGTCCAGGGCCGCGTCCTCGAGCGCACGCTGCTCGCTCCATTGCTCGCGCATCAGCGCGCGCCAGTCGGAATGACTCATGCCGTGGATGTCGAATCCGGCTTCGATCCGACGTCGCATGATCTCGTCGATGAAGGGCACGCCCAACTCCGCCGCGAGCCGCCGCCCGAGCGTCGTCTTGCCCGTGCCGGCCGACCCGGAGAGCGCGATGCGCGGCTTGCGCGCACTCATGGTCGAAGAGTTCGCGACCACAGCGCCTTCCCCGAACGACCACGGCCTTTCTCCGCACTGCGCCAGCACGGCGCCGGCTTCACCGATCAAGAACGACGTGTGCGAGCCCGTCGCCGGCGCGAAACGCAACGCTTGATCGCCCCGCAGACCCAGCAGGTGACACGCGAGCGCGCGGATCACGCCGATGTGCGTCGCCACCACGATCGTGTGGCCGGCGTAGGCGCGCGACGCAACCTCCCACCAGGCGACGACGCGCGCCTCCAGATCGGCGAACGACTCGCCGCCGGTCGGACGCGATTCGTAGTAGTTGTCCCAGTAGGCCGTGACTGCGCTCGGCTCGACGGACGTGATGTCGGCCCAGGTGCGACCCTCCCACGCGCCCATGCTCTGCTCGCGCAGGCGCGCATCGACGACGAGTTCGCGACCCGCTCGCCGCGCGACATCGGCACCGAGCACGCTGCAGCGCACGAGATCGCTCGTGAGCACGACATCCGGCCGTGGAGCGTGACGCGCAAACCACTGCGCCAGTTCACGACTCTCGATTTCGCCGCGCGGCGACAGCGGCTCGTCCATCTGGCCGCGCACGATGCGCTGCGTCAGCCCGCGGACCTCGCCGTGGCGCAGCAAGTGCAGGCGTGTGACCTGCGCCGAAGGCAGGATCTTCGTCGTCGCCGCATCGAATGCGCCGGTGAAGGCCTGGCCGGGTTCCTGCGTCATCGCGGCGGCTCGGCGAGCAGCGCGTCCACCGCGCGGGCCACCGCTTCGGCCGCGTCGACGATCGGCGGCGAGTCAGCGGCCATGAGGGTCGCCGTGATGACGACGATGCGGCCTTGCTTGCGCGCGCGCAGGCCGGCGAGAGCGGGCGCTGATTCGACCACGGATTTCGTCGCACTGCCGACGTCGCCGCGCGCGGGCGACGACACGATCAGGAAATCGGGATCGAGCGTGAGCAGGCGTTCGAAATCGAGCGCGACGTGGCCGGTGAGCCCCGCCTCGGCCGCCGCGTTCTTCAGCCCGACGAGGCGCAAGATCGTGTCGGGCGTCGTGTGCGCGCCCGCCGTCGTGCCGCCCGTGCCGTCGTTGGTGTAGACGAGTGCCGTGTGTGCGGCGCGTTTCGAAGCTTGCGCGCGCAGAGCTTCGACGCGAATGTCGAGCGCGAGGACGATTTCCTCGGCGCGCGGCAGCACCGCGAAGCGCTGCCCGAGGTCCAACAGTGTGTCGCGGATGTCTTCGTAGCTCGTGGCCGATTTCAGCACGAGCACGTCGACCTTCTGCGAGCGCAGGATGCTGGTCGTGTCCTGGCTCTGCCACTCGTGCGTCACGACCAGATCCGGAGCGAGCACCAGCAGCGCTTCGGCGACGTAGCGCGGAAAGCGCGGCACACGCTCGAACCCGCCGGCCTTCAGGTCGATCGACACGTAGTCGTCGGCCTGCTCCGCGATCCCGGCCACGCGTTCCGGCGGCACGAGCCTGCACACGAACTCGGCCGCTGCCGCGTTGGCGCACACGATGCGGCGCGCCGGACCCGACGCGGCGGTGACGGGCGTCGCCGGCGCTGAATCGCCGCAGGCGGCGGCGGTCAGCGCGAGGCCGGCGCAAACGAGCAGGCGAGGCATGGTGCGTGTCCTATCCGCGTGGAGCGGGCCAGTCAACGCGCGACACACGATCTTGGAGCGGCGCGCGCACGAGCGTAGTTTTGCGAGCCGCATGCCCCTCCCAATCTACCGCGCACTGGGCCGGCGACACGCGCCGGAGGCTTTTCGTCCGACTCGCCGCGAATTCGTGCAAGGCGCAGCCGCGCTTTCGGCGTCGATCCTCGCGGGCGCTTGCATCGCTCGGCCCAAGCAACGTGCGCGCAGCGCGCGCGTCGTCGTCATCGGCGCCGGATTCGCCGGGCTCGCGTGCGCGAGCGAACTCAGCGCGCGTGGCCTGCAAGTCACCGTACTCGAGGCGCGTGATCGCGTCGGCGGACGTGTGCACAGCTTGCCCTTGGGCAACGCGCGCAAGAACACGGAAGCCGGCGCCGAGTTGATCGGTTCGAACCATCCGCACTGGGTCGCGCTGGCGGAACGTTTTCGCCTGGATTTCCTGGACGTGGACGACGACGAGGGACTCGAAGCACCGATCGTCCTGGGCGGGCGGCGGCTGGCGCGCGAAGAATCCGAGGAGCTGTGGAATCAACTGGAAGGCGCGCTGCACGGGCTGAATGCGTTGGCAGAACGGCTCGCGAGCGCCGACGAGCCCTGGCGTGATGCTGCGGCACAGAGCTTGGACGCGCAGTCCGTCGCGGAATGGATCGATGCGCAGCACCTGTCTCCTGATCTGCGTCGGGTGATCCACGCTCAGACCGCAGCCAACAACGGGGTCGCCACGCGCAGCCAGAGCCTGCTCGCGATGCTGGCGCAGGTGAAGGGCGGCGGAGTCGAGCGCTACTGGACCGACAGCGAGGTCTACCGCTGCCGCGGCGGCAATCAGCGCCTCGCCGAAGCGCTCGCGCTGTCGCTCCGCGCCGATTCGCTGCACCTCTCGACACCGGTCGAGAGCGTCGTCCACGACGGCGCGCGTGCGCTGGTGACGTGCGCCGACGGCAGCACCCATGCGGCCGACTTCGTGGTCGTCGCGATCCCGCCGAGCACCTGGCCGCGCGTGCGCTTCGACCCGGCGCCGGTCGCAGCCATGCAGATGGGCACGTCGGTCAAGTTCATCGCCGGCGTGCGACGTCGCTTCTGGCGCGACGCCGGCCTGGGCCAGTACGCGCTCTCCGACGGCTACGCAGCGCTCACGTGGGATCCGACGACCGGAGATGACGACGGCGACGAGGCGGCACTCACCGCGTTCTCGAGTGCCGAAGCGGCGATCGCCTGTCGCGCACACTACGGATCCGCGCGGCGAGCCATGTACACGCGCGAGCTCGGCGTCATGTTTCCCGGCTTCGAAACCGAGATCACGACCGCGCGCTTTCACGATTGGCCGGCGGAAAAATGGACCGCCGCCGGGTATTCGTTTCCGGCTCCGGGCGAGGTCACGACGCTGCTCCAGCGCCTGCGGGAATTCAACGGACCCCTGGTTTTCACGGGCGAACACACCAGTTGCGCGTTCGTCGGCTACATGGAAGGCGCGCTCGAATCCGGGCTCAGAACCGCGCGCGGGATCGCCGATCGATCGAATGCCTAATCCGAACCCGAGCGGGATCCTTTTCCATCGGGGCCGGACGTTCGATACTTCTCATCTACATGACACTTCTAGTCGTTCTCGCCTGCGTGCTTCTCGCCGTGCTGCTTCTGTATCACGGCCTCGGCTTCTGGGCCTGGGTGCTGCCCGCGTTCGCCGTCTTGGCGTGGTGCGCGTGGTCGAATCCGGATGACCGTCCGGTGTACGGCTGGATCGGGATCGCCGTGCTCACGCTCGCGATCGTCGCCGGATTGCCGCCCGTGCGTCGCGTGTTGCTCGGCGCGCCGCTCCTGCGCCTGCTGGCGCCGATCTTCCCCAAGATGAGCGACACCGAGCGCATCGCGCTCGAAGCCGGCACCGTGTGGTGGGACGCCGAGCTGTTCTCGGGGCGTCCGAATTGGAAGCGCATCGTCGAGTTCGCGCCGTTGCCCCTGTCGGAGAAGGAGCGCAAGTTCCTCGACGGTCCGTGCAAACAACTGTGCGAGATGATCGACGACAACGCGATCCGTCGCGACGGCGATCTGCCCAAGGAAGTCTGGGACTTCATCAAGCGCGAGAAGTTCATGGGCATGATCATCCCCGAAGCGCAAGGCGGACTGGGGTTCTCGGCCGTCGCCAACTCGAGCGTCGTGGCGATGCTCAGCTCGCGCAGCGTCACCGCGTCGGTGACGGTGATGGTGCCGAACTCGCTCGGTCCGGCTGAGTTGCTCCTGCACTACGGCACCGAGGAACAGAAGCGCTACTACCTGCCGAAGCTCGCGAACGGCGAAGAAGTGCCGTGCTTCGCCCTCACCGAGCCGCACGCGGGCTCCGACGCCGGCGGCATGTTGTCGAAGGGCGTCGTGCAGAAGGGTGTCTTCGAGGGCAAAGAAACACTCGGACTCTCGCTGACCTGGAACAAGCGCTACATCACGCTCGCACCGGTCGCGACCGTCCTGGGTCTCGCGTTCCGACTGTACGACCCCGACAAATTGCTCGGCGGCGACGTCGATCGCGGCATCACCTGCGCGCTGATCCCGACGAAGACGAAAGGCGTCGTCATCGGACACCGCCACGATCCGCTGTCGATCCCGTTCCAAAACGGCCCGACGAGCGGCGACAACGTGTTCGTGCCGATCGATTGGATCATCGGCGGACCGGAGATGGCCGGACAGGGTTGGCGCATGTTGATGGAATGCCTCTCCGCCGGCCGCTCGATCAGCTTGCCCGCGAACTCCGTCGGCGGTGCGCAACTCGCGACGCGCGTGGTCAGCGCGTACGCGGCGATCCGCGAGCAGTTCAACATGGCGATCGGTCGCTTCGAAGGCGTCGAGCAGCCGGTCGCGCGCATCGGCGGCACGATGTACTGGATGAACGCCTTGCGCGTCGTGACTGCCGGGTCGGTCGATGCGGGCGAGAAACCGGCTGTCGTTTCGGCGATCGCGAAGTGCTGGTCCACGGAGGCCATGCGCCGCGTCATCGACGACGCGATGGACATCACCGGTGGTGCGGGCATCTGCAAGGGTCCGCGCAACACGCTCGCTGCGGCCTACCAGGCGGTGCCGATCGGCATCACGGTCGAGGGCGCGAACATCCTGACGCGCACCATGATCGTGTTCGGACAAGGCGCCATCCGTTGCCATCCGTTTGCGCTGAAGGAGATGCAGGCGGCGGCGGCGCGCGACGTGAAGCACTTCGACGCGGCGTTCTTCGGGCACGTCGAGTTCGTGTTCACGAACATGGCGCGCTCGCTGGTGCTGGGCTTGACGGGCGGGATGTTCGCGAGCGTTCCCTCCGGCGGTCGCGCCGCTTGGACGATGAAGAAGCTCACGCGCATGTCGGCGACCTTTGCGCTGCTCTCGGATGCGGCGATGGGCACGCTGGGCGGCTCCTTGAAGCGCAAGGAGAAGATCACCGGGCGTCTCGCGGATGCCCTGGCGTGGATGTACATCGCATGCGCGGTCGTCAATCGGCACGTAGCCGACGGCGGCAAGCGCGATCAGGCGTACTTCGAATGGGCCACGGCGGAGGCGCTCTACAACGTGCAAGAGGCCTTGCGCGGCGTGCTCGACAACCTGCCGAATCGCGCGGCCGCGCTCGCGCTGCGACCGTTTGCGTTCCCGCTCGGTGCGCGACTGCGTCCGCCGACGGACCGCACGACGGCGGCCTGTGCGCGCGCCATGATCGAAGGCGGCGAAGGTCGCGCGCGTTTGACGGCGGCGATGTTCGTTCCGGGTGCGAAGGATCCGGGGTTGGGCAGATTGGAGCGTGCGTTGGAATTGACGCTGTCCGTCGATCCGCTGCGCAAGAAGTTGCGCGATGCGCAGAAGGCCAAGATCCTGCCGCGCGATACGGAGGACGCGGTATTGGATGAAGCGGTCAGGAAGAACGTGCTGACGCAGGCGGAGCGCGATCGCGTGCTCGAGGCTTGGAAGGCGCGAGATGATGCGATTCAGGTCGACGATTACGCGCCGGGGGAGTATCGGAAGCAGCGCGGGTAGGAACCGCAACGAGAGACGGTTGGCCACGCGCAGACTTGTCGCGAAGGCGCGCCCTACGACGTTTCAAGTCCGACATCGAACCCCGCCCCACAACGCTTCCAGTCCGACACCGAACTCACCCCACTCGTCCCCACCCCATTGTTGACCTCGGGGTTCGCGATTTTTCCAGTGGCGCTCGTCCGAGTTTGACCGTACCGAGCCAGGCTCGTGTGGTGCATCTTCGCCGGCGTAGAGCCGCGCGCCGGCGCGCGGCTCTGCAC
>JAEUIA010000023.1 GCA_016795245.1 Planctomycetota bacterium
GCTTCGAATCGGAACGTGGGTTGCGTACACTCTGTCATCGCCGTTGGTCCTCTCGCGTGAGTCGGAACTTCTTTTTCCAACTCCACTTACGCGATGGACCGCGGCGCGTTGACTCAATCGTCGTGAGAAATCCGGGCTAGAGTCACCGCCGTCGGAACGACAACCAATCGGTACTCCGGCTACGAGCCGGATTTTGGAGGATCGATCATGATGACGCGCATGTTGATCAGCGTGATTGCCGTTCTCAGCATCGCTTTCCTCCCGGCGGCTTCAGCTCCGCGCCCGAGTCAGGATTATTGCATCCCTGAGGTCTATGGAGATCAGCAACTCTGCGCGAAGCCAATAACGGGCTGCATCTGCGTTTTCACGATGTACACCGTGACCGTGGGTTCCTTCGCCGACTGCGGAGGCTGTTGGTATTCGGTGTACGGGGGGCTCAGCTGCGATGACGGCCAATCCGTAACTCCGCACAATTGCTCCGGCGAAATCTCGTGCGGCACGCGAGCAGGATGTGGCGGATATTGCCCATGCACTCACGGGACTTTCTACCCGGTCCGAATCGATTGCGGCCTGTGTGACTGACAAAGACCGGTAACCCGAAGCGCCTCCGAGCGTCACACATGGAAAGAGCCTCCACGCAACTTCTTGCCGCCACTGCAATGGTGTTACTCGCGTTTGGCGGGGGCTGGGCCGCAGCCCGACATTGGGGATCCGAAAGACCACACCCCGTCGAGGAAGACCATCATAGTCGTGTACCGCCTGTCAGCCATAGTTCGCCGACTGTTGCGCTGATGGATGTGACGGAGTCAAGACGTCTACCTGCCGCCGAGATGGGCTCGAGCGAAGGCGCCCATGAGGAGCCTCTCACGATTGCGCGTGAGCCAACCATGGAGGAAGCCCTCGAAGCCTTGAACCGAGCTATCCTAAATCGTCCTATCTACGAAGATGACGACAGCCAGTTCGAGGAGAAGTACCGAGGTGCTACCGTCGAGGCAGCGGCGGAAGCCTTGAAGCTGGTCAGTGAAGAATATCGAAGACAATCTGAAGCCCTCGTCAAGGACCGGATGGCGAGCGGACTCTACACCGAGACTTTTCGTCGAGACGGTGAGCCCGCGCCACGCATGCGCGGTTCCGGCAAGGGGCTTTCCACGTTTGGCGGGGATCAGAAGATCATGCCGGATGGCATGATTCGCGAGCGCATTACCGAGATCAAGGCTGACGAATATCCGGAATTCAACAGCCTGCGAATGGAACAGTGGTACTTGATCAGGAAGACGAAGGGCAAGCGACTGAACCTTCCAACCCCGGTCGGCACTGGCTCGAATCCGAGCGGCGGATAGCGCTGAAAGGAAGAGACAGTTCAAGCGCCCAACACGGTGGACGCATCAGTCGGCCCGGCTCTTGGATTGAACGCGCGTCACAGTCCGCATTTGGGTTCGAGTTCAGTGTGATCTTTCGGCCCTGCTGCTCCACAGCGTCAGCCGGATGAGCTCCTTGTGATCCGACGGTCGGATTGCGACGGGCCGGTAGATTCTATGACCGACGCGCTCGATGTTTCCGGTCCGCGCGTGGTAGGTGAGGTTGGGATAGCCGTATCCAAGCCTTGCCGCGTGCTTCGAGGTGAAGCAGCCGCCGCGCTCGTTCGCAAGTTCGTGGAGTGCGTCTCGGATGGTTCGTTTGGCCATCAATAAACCTGCAAGTAGGTTGAATGATAATGGACGGCAGAGGAGGTGGAGTCCAGGGTCTGGAAGTGGAAGGACCCCCCTTGAGTTGTGCCTCTCGTTCAGCAGTTCGACGAGCTATGGGGAGGGCCTCAAGCTCCTCGGAACCGTCATTCACGTTGGCTCAGGTTTCGGGTACAGGCTCAGTGCGACCAGCGATGACGTGCGGTTGTCCTCAATGCGTTGCCTTTTGCGCGCAGCGCATTCGCGTTTGAGCGTGCTCACGCACGCCTGCACGACGCCGGTCGGCACTCGCACACTCTCCCGATACAACTGGGCTTCGACCGTGCGCCGGCCATCACGGCCACGCACGAGTCGGATTCACACGCGCAGGGGCGAACTTCGAGTGTGCGGCGCGCTTTGACGCGCGCAGAAATGCGCAGCAGATCGCTAGCCCAGGGGAGCGAATGTGCATAGGCCTCTCCCACGTGCAGACCATGGGGATGCAACGTCGAGCAAGCCGTGGCGAAAGCGGATGGATGGGGCGGGCGTTCCTGTGCACGCGGATTGCGTTCGCAAAGGTGTTGGCCAAACCGCAGTGCAGAGCCGCGAACGAACCCGCTCCAAGGGTCTCGACGACGAAGTTCGGCGGTCGTGCGGACAAGAGCCCGATCGACGTGGCGTTCACCGTCGGTGGCCCCGTCGGATCTCGAACCGAGCACCGACCCCAGCGATCGGCCTCGAACGCGTGTCACTCCTCGTTCCGCCGAGAGCCGACGAGGCCAGGCGGGGAAGAACCCCGATCCGGGCCTCGATACTCAGCCACTCGAGCCGAGGAACGTGCGCGGATGCGCGCTCCATCCAGGGCTGCTCGCGGCAGATTCGCTGCGCCGGTCGAAGGTCTACACGCAAGCGACGCGCCGTTCGTCCATCTTCAACATGGGTCCTAATGCGCCTCGACCAGATGCTGATCGAGAAGCCAGCGCGAGAGCGCCTCCGCCGCGATCGCGTGGGCCTGCACGCCGAGGTGCAGGTCTAGAGGATGCACACGCAGATCGTCGAGGTCGAGGTCGATGAAGCAGGGTTCCAGATCCAGGTAGGGAATGCTCGCCGAGCGACAGAACGCGATCATCTGGCGATGCGCGCCGCTGCTGACGAGCTCGGAGCGCGCCGGCAAGAACCGCGGGATCAGGGCGACGACGAGGCGCGCGCCGTGCGCCTCAGCCCGTTCACGCGCCTGCCTCAGGGCCGTGCGCATGCGTTGCCAGCCCTCGTATTCCTCGCTGAACAGGCTGGTTTGCACGTCGGCCCAACGCGCTCGCATCGCCCCTCGATGCGCGGATGTGAAGATCAGGTCGACGAAGCTCGAACGATCCCGGAGCCAGCCCAAGGGACCCGAGCGCGTGTCGTCGTCTTCGTTCGGATCGGGTAGGACGCCCGGGGGTGGTTTCGCACCCGGGAGTAGCGAGTCGTTGCTGAAGAATCCATAGATGACGATGTCGGGTGACCAGGCTAGAACGCGCTTCTCGAGCAGTGCGCACACCTGCTCGGAGTCGTAGCCGACCACGGCGCAGTTCAAAACCTCGACGCGCGCGCCGGCGTCCACGAGCTTCTGCTCGAGGACGGCCGGCCAGGGCTCATGATCGGCCACGCCGAGTCCGAACGTCTGCGAATCGCCGAGCGTCGCGATCCTGATGACGCCCGCCGGGTGCGCGAGAGAAACGGGACGACCGCGCCAGCCGTGCTCGTTCACGTGCGCGACCACGCGCTTGTCCGCTGCGCCACCCACCTGCGGATAGATCATGCAATGTTCTGCGAGCGCCAGATTCTCGAAGCGCAGATCCGGATCAGACGAGCGCGCGACGAGTTCGCCTTCGACGCGGGGCATCGCCGGCATTTCCGTGTGCCGGCAGCGCGTGAGGATCTCGGCGAGGGCGAGGCCCAGAAGGAGCGCCCCGGCCGACCACACGAGCTTCCGACGCGTGCTCGCGGCTCCGGCTCGCGGGGCGTTCCTCATGACGCGCTACCCAGCCCCATCACGCTTGGAGTCGAGAGACTGTGCTTGGAGCCAAGGACATCCAAGCGCACGGCCATGGTGGCATCCTACCCCGTCGAAGCCGGCGCGCGCTCCAATCTTCGCCACCCTCCGCTTCGAGCCGTTCCGCGCACCCCGCACTGCACGCGCAGGCCTTCATTCCCGGCGTTCTGCTCACCTGGGGCGCATTCACTCGACTCAAGGACGCACTCTCTCCGCGCGGCTTGCGGCGCGCCTGATCGGAGCGATGGCCGGCTACCCACACGAAAGCCAGTAGCCCCACTCTTGTGCGCACCCTTCGGCCTGGTCCGACTCGGCGTCGCCTTCCCCACGGGTGGCGTCGCAACGCTTCCGAATCCATCAGCGCCAACGCCGATTCATACGGCCGGCGCGCCGATCAGCGCGGGAGACACGAAGCATTATCAATGTTGGTATCGCACCCATCCGGCTCTGTGCAGCGCGAACCCCTACAATCTCACACAAGGCCTGAGCCTGTTGTGGTCGCCTTGATGTCGTGCGCAGGTACAGCCGCAGTGGGCCGGCAGCGCTGACTCTGTCCCATGACTCCTCGCGCTTTGCCAGTGCTCCTGCTCGGCGTGAATGCCGTCGGGCTGTTGGGCCAGATCCTGCCCGAGGGTACGCCGCCGTTCACGCGTGGTGGAACGAGAACGGCGACCGCCTCCGCTTCGACGCCGGCGCGCGCCGTCGGAGTGAGCGCGAGAGCTACAGCCGCGGATCGACCGGTTCGGTCTCGAGCGCGAGCACGCCGAACACGCACTCGTGGACGCGGCGGAGCGGTTCCTTGCGCACGAAGCGCTCGAGCGCTTCAACACCGAGCGCGAACTCGCGCAGCGCGAGCGAGCGCTTCGTGGAGAGGCCGCGCTTCCGCAGACGGGCGAGGTTCTCGGGAAGGTCGTAGTCGGGTCCGTAGATGATCCGCAGGTACTCGCGGCCGCGGCACTTGACCGCGGGCTGTGCGAGTTGGCGCGGGCCGCGCACGACGAAGTCGAGCGGCTTGACGACCATGCCCTCGCCGCCCGCGCCGGTGAGTTCCTCCCACCACGCGGCGCCCGCCGCCTCGCTCGCGGGGTCGGTGAGATCGACGACGAGTCGCCGTGTCGGCTGGAGCACGCCGCCTGCTGCCACCAGTTCGTCGAGCACGCCGAGGTGCCAGAGGTGGTCGCGATCGACATGCACCGCGCCTTCGGTCGCGAGAAGGTGGAAGGGGGCGAGTCGCAGGTCGTCCACCGACGCGACGGGCCAGCAGTAACGGCCGTACGATTCGACGTAGAGACGTGCGCGATCGGCGCGGGCCGTGGTGCGGTCGAGGATCTCCGCCACGTCGATCCCTCTCTGCGCCGCCGCAGCCAGTGCGTGCCCCGCCTCGCCGAGGCCCACGGTCGCCGCGGCGCCGACGGCTGCGTACTGCGTTCGGAGCAGTTCCTGCGCCTTCGCGGACCAGGGCATCAACTCCGCGTCGAGCGCGAACCACTCCGTGTCGAAGCGCGTCCAGAGCCCCGCCGCGTCGGCCGCCGCGCGGACGCGATTGATGAGCGCCGTCTCCATCGCGGGGTCGGTGAAGAAGCGGCGTCCGGTGCGCGTCACGCACGCGCCACTCTCCCCGGTCGCCACGCCGAAGCGCCGGCGCACTGCGTTGGCGTCCCGGCCGACGACGAGCACGGCGCGCGAGCCCATATGCTTCTCTTGGCATACGACTTTGGCGACGCCCTGCCCGCGGAAGTAGGAGAAGGCCTCGTCGGGATGCTCGAGGTGGCCCTCGCGGGAACTCGTCTCGGGCGGCGACATGGTGGGCGGTAGGTAGATGAGCCACTTCGGGCTCGCTGCGAACCGGCTCATCACTTCGAGCGCCGGGTGCGTGTTCTCCTCGCGTAGCGTCACGTTGTTCATGAGCCGCGTCGAGACGGCCCGCCGGCCCGAGACGTCGGCCAGGTCGAGTACATCGTCGTGCTCCTGTTGCGCGGTGAGCGTGGGGGCGACCTCGCCCTCGGGCAGGAACGGCTTCGTGGGCTGGTAATACGTCGCTGCCGCCTGGACGCAGACGAGTTCCTTCTCCGGCCAGCGCAGCGCGGTGAGCTTTCCGCCGAACACACAGCCGGTGTCGATGCACATCGTCTTGTTGAGCCACTCCGGCTCAGGTACGGGCGTGTGTCCGTAAACGACGTGAGCTCTGCCGCGGTAGTCGGCGGCCCACTCATAGCGCACCGGCAGGCCGTACTCGTCGGTCTCGCCGGTCGTCTCTCCGTAGAGTGCGAACTCGCGGACCTTGCCGGAGCCGCGGCCCTGCATCGTTTCCCTCATTCCGGCGTGCGCCACGACGAGGTTTCCACCGTCGAGCACGAAGTGGCTGACGAGGTCGTCGACAAACTCCGTCACGCGCGCGGCGAACCCGGCGGGCTCACGCTTCATCTGTGCGAGCGATTCGGCGAGGCCGTGCGTGATCTGCACGTCGCGGCCGCGGAGCTTGCGCATGAGCTTCACGTCGTGGTTCCCGGGAACGCACAGCGCCGCGCCCGACGCGCACATGTCCATGACGAGACGCAGCACCTCGGGCGACTTGGGTCCGCGATCGACGAGGTCGCCGAGGAACACGGCCTTGCGCGTTCCGGTCGATGACGGCGGTGGGGTGACGGCGAATCGCAAGCCGCCGTCGTCCGCCGTCTCGCGGACGACCGAGTAGCCGAGCTTGCCAAGCAGTGCGTGCAGTTCGTCGAAGCAGCCGTGGACGTCGCCGACGAGATCGAACGGTCCGGCGTCGTCGCGCCTGTCGTTCCAGAGTTTCTCGCGGATGAGGACGGCCGCGTTCACCGCCTCCTCCGACTCCAGGGCGAAGACGTGGCGGAACCCCTCTTTCTGGAGCGAACGGCGGGACCGGCGGAGCGCGCCGATGTGGTTGCGCACGACGTGTTTCCCGAAGTCGCGATCGGGACGCGATGCGTTTCGTTCGAGGCAGACCTTCTCCGGCATGTCGAGGACGATCGCGACGGGCAGACAGTGGTATTCACGGGCGAGCGCCACGAGCGGTGCTCGCGCCTCGCGCGTCACGTTCGTCGCGTCGATCACGGTGAGCTTGCCGCGCGCGAGCCGCCTCCCCGCGATGAAGTGCAGCACGTCGAATGCGTCCTTTGACGCGTCCATGCTCGACTCGTCGTCGCTCACCAGACCGCGGCAGAAGTCCGACGAGACGACCTCCGTCGGCTTGAAGTGTCTCCTCGCGAAGGTGCTCTTGCCTGAGCCAGACGCCCCCAGTAGGACGACCAGCGACAGTTCGGGGAATCGGAACGTCTTCGCGTCAGCCACGGACAAAAACTCCCATCTGCGTCGGGGCGCCAAGCGCGGCGTCTTCGGGGCCGATGGGGAGGAACCGGACTGTGTAGCCGAACCGCCTGGCGACTTGCTCCGCCCACGCACGGAACTCCGCCCGCGTCCACTCGAAGCGGTGGTCGCTGTGGCGGAAACGCCCTGCCGGGAGGGTCTCGAAGCGCACGTTGAACTCGGAGTTGGGCGTCGTGACGACGACTGTCCCCGGCCGCGCGAACTCGAAGACCGTTCGCTCCAGCGCGCCCAGCCGGTCCGGATCGAGGTGCTCGATCACCTCTACGAGGGTCGCCGCGTCGAACCCGCTCAGGCGCGCGTCGCGGTATGTGAGCGATCCGTGCCAGAGCGTGAGCCGCGCCGCCTTCATCGGCGCCATGCGGTCGAGCATCAGACGGTCGCGGGCGCGCTCCAGCGATCGGTGCGAAACTTCGAGGCCGGCGACCCGCTCAAACGAAGCGTCGTCGATGAGTTCCCGCAGCAGTTTGCCCTCGCCGCATCCGAGATCGACGACGCTCTTCGTGCCGGCGCCGCGCAGCACGGCGATCACCGCGCGGAGGCGCTGCTCGTTGAGACTGAGGCGTCGCTCGATCGCCGCCTCGCTCGCGTCGTTCGTCTCCTGCGCCTCGTCCGGATCGGGACCCTCGCCGACCGTGAGCCGCTCGAGCGCCTCCCGCGCGAGACCTCGCTGGTGCTTCAGGTAGCGCCGCGCGATGAGGTCGCGCTCGGGGTGCGCGGCGAGCCAGCCCTCGCCGTGGCGCAGGAGCTTTTCCAGTTCGTCGTCTCCCACCCAGTAATGCTTCTCGTCGTCGAGGACAGGGACGAGGACGTAGACGTGGTTCAGCATCTCGGCGAGGCGCTTCGTCGCGGTGAGCGTCACCGTGAAGTAGGCGCTCTCGCCCCACTCGGGGAACTGCGCGTCGAGACCGTGACGCTCCGCGGCGACCTCGTAGCCGAGCGGCTCGAACAGGCGCCGCAGAATCGTCTCGCCGCCGCGGCACGGCAGCGGCGCGATCCGCACCTCCAGCGGGATGGCCGAGGCCGCCAGCTCCGGGCGGTCGTTGCTTCGACCGGCGAGTGCCGTGCCGAAGAGCTTCACGATCGCGACCGAGAGGAAGGACGACGCGGCGTACGGCCGGTCGTTCACGTACTGATCGACCACGGCTCCCTCGCCGCTGGCGCCGGTGCGTCCCCGCACGAGCGCGACGGGATCGACCTCAAGCATCAGCGCTGCCGTGCACCGGTCGTCGTTCGCCTCGGGGTAGAAGACGTGCGCCTTCCCGATGGAGAGGTCCACCGTGCGAACTGCCCCGGGGTTTTTGTGCAGCAGGAATCCGAGGTCGGTGGCGGGCTGGGTGGTAGTCGTGATCGTGAGGAGCATGCGGGCAACGGCCCTCGTCGGGGGCGGGGAGTGTAGATCGCCGCTCTCGCTTCGGCGACGGTCCGAGATCGATCGAGCGCGCGGCTGCTGAGCACCCAAGCCCGGGGCGGGGTTGTGTTCCCGCAAACCTCGGGATGGTCGCGCCGACTGAGAACGCCGAATGAGCACGGCGGATTCCATCCGTCGCGCCAGACAGTGTCGGGCGGCGAGGGCACGGTGATAGGTCAGGCCATCCGCTCTAGTCCACGGCAACAGACCCGCCAGTCGCAGACCCTCGTCTTCCGAGCGCGTCAGCCCGTGCGCCGCGTCAGCGGAAAGAGTTCCTGCCGCAACACGTCGCGCGGCATCTCCGCATCTCCTTCGTATCCGATCCGCGAAGGAGCCCGATCGCGCGGCCAGTACGCCGTGCCGAAGAGCCAGTCCCAACACGACAGCACGATGCCGAAGTTCTTCGCCTGCCCGCCCTCGCTCGACGCGTCGTGGTGCCACATGTGCATCCTCGGGCTATTGAAGACGTAACCCAACGGCCCGATGCCGACGTCGACGTTCGCGTGGTTGAAGTGACCCCAGAACGTGCCGAACACGTACGCGAAGAGCAGCGGCGGCCAGTCGCCGCCGAGCAGCACGACGACCGGCACGAAGCCGAGGCTGCGGTAAACGACGTGCTCCATCCAGTGGAAGCGGAAGTTGCCGATCCAATCCATCTCGTGGATCGAGTGATGGACCTTGTGGAACTGCCACAGGAACGGAACGCGGTGCAAGAGGTTGTGGATGCACCACTGCACGAAGTCGCTGACCAGAAGGAAGACGAGAACTTGCACGACGAACGATCGCCCGTCGAGCCAGCCCTCGACAGGCAAGAGCGGCGCTGTCACTGCACGCACCTTCGGCGCGATCCAGCTCACGAGCCCCAGCGCGCCCATCACGACGCTCCAGCCCACGCCGTTGAACAGCAAGTAGAACGCGTCGTTCGCGAGCTGACTACGCAGCGTGCGCTGGTGCGGGCGTGCCGGGCGGAGGCGTTCAGCGACGAGCCAGAACACCGAGACGACCGCTAGCCAGGGCGCGTAGCCCCATCCGAAGAGCGTCATCGCGAGCATGCTACTGCATGAGTGCTCCGGACCTGCGGCGGAAGGCCCGACCTGGCCACTGAGGATCTCCGCCGCTTCGACTGGATCTGCCTGGAGAAGGTCTGGGGCGGAAGGCGGCTCGAGGGCGCCATCGGCATGACCTTGCCGGGCGCTGGGTCGATGCGTGAGACAGGGGAACTCGTCGACCGTTGCAACGATGCGTAGCTGGTCGCCGATGGAGCGTTACTGCGTTCGACATCGACCCGGCTTGTGCGAATCACTGAACCGTGACGGCGCAAATCTCTGCACGATCGCGGACGAGCTGTGCGAAGCGCGACAGCGCGGCCTCATCCAGGCCCGGTTGCATCAGCTCACTCGCAACGCCTGACGAATGCGCTGAGACTTCAGCACAGATCTCGACGACTCGACGTCGAACGAGCGGCCATCCGAGGCCTGCTTCGGCTGCAAATGCGGCCCAGGCTCGTGCGTCCATTTCCGCGAGCGTCGCGCGTTTGCCGAGTTTCATCGCGAGCTGCGGAGACAGCTCGGGATAGGCGACGGTTGCGAGCAGATCGTAAAGCGGCGCCAGGCGCGCGCCTTGCGCTTCATACAGGATCGAAAAGTTCTTGCCGTGCGCGTCCGCGTTGCCGACGACCAGGTTGAAGATCGCGGCGTCGAGCAGCTTCAACACATCGACTGCAGGTCGGACCGCCGTGCGGCGAACCAGCGCAAAACAAGCGCCGAATGTCGGACCACCTTCACTGGCGTACTTCGTCTCCGGCGCGACACCCAGAGCCTGGCAGAAATCCTCTTGGTGGATTCGACGCACGCCGCCGGCGTCGTCGATGGAGCGGTCGTAGCGTCGAATGAGCAGAAAGGTCCGGTCGTGAACGCTGCGCGCTTCCACCGGAGCCACGTCGAGTCCTACGGCGGCCGCGAGCCGCATCACGAACGCTTCGTTCTCGGTCGTCGCTGAAAAGCGTGCGATGGGCGGCTTGAGAATGTGCGTCGTGGGTTGCCCCGAGATGGGCAACGCCACTGCACCATCCACGAGGACGACCGGCACTTTGGACTGCGCACCGGCCAGGGAGAGCCGCAGTCCGTCTTCTCCCGCGAGCAGGGGGCGCGTTGGAAGTGCGTCGAGCACGCGGATCAACCCGTCCTCGGACAGCGGTGTCGGCCGTTGATCCGCTGCGGTGTCGCGGGTCGCCGAGCCGGTGGGCAAGAGTTGAATCGCGCCGGCGACATCGCCGCCCAGTCGGTCGAGGATCGCGAAGTCGTTCGCGCGCGAAACGCCGAGCGCCTGTGCGACGGCATCGCGCTGACCTTCTTCCGGCAACAGTCCGCTGAAGAAGGGACGGCATTCGCGACGCGTGAACGGTTCCGCGCGTCGCGGCAGCGATGCCGACAGTGCGGGAGCGTCGACTTGCGCAAGCCAATCGCTCGCGTAGACGAATCCGAGTTCACCGTGCTCGTCCTGCGTCAGGTGACCGACGAGTCGCCCATCCCAACGGACGTCGAGCGCGCGCTTCATGTCTTCGACTCGGGCGGTCGCGTGATCTCCAAGGAACATCCCAGCGCAGCGAGGACTTGCAGCGCCTTGCCGATCTGTGCCGTCGGCTTGCCCGCTTCGAGGTCGACGACGAAGCGCAGTCCAACTCCGGCGGCACCCGCGAGTTCATCCTGGCGCAGGTTCTGCGACTTGCGGACGGAACGCACGAGGGCGCCTAGATCCGCGGGGGTGAGGGTGCGCCTGTCCATGAATTGTTCCCGATCGGGAAGATAGTGGGGGATCTGAGCCTTGTCGAACAGAATTATCCCGTACGGGATAAAAATCTGGCCTTGGCCCAGGAATGGCCAAATTGTTCCCGACCGGGATTATGGAGGGGTGCCCTCGGGGTGTGCTCCAGGGCCACATCGTCCGCGTCGTGCTTGGGGGCGCGCTGTTCGTTCGCGTCGCGCGCGGCGAGAGAGGCTCGCTGTCACGGCACGACTGCCTCACGTGTTTCGAGAACGCGTGTCACCCGTACTGCGGTCCGACCGCTCAGCCGATGCCCGGTCCGAGTGCGACGCGACTCTGCACGAGGGCCGCGCACAGTTGCGCGAAGAGCCGCTCGTCGGACGCGGGCGGATCGGAGTGGTCGTGCTCCGAGCGCGGGATCCGGCCGCTGTCTCGCTCCGTGTGCCACCCGGGATCGTGTGCTGTTCTCTACTGGAGCTATCGAGCCGGGCGCTCAGTAGCTCGCATGGATTTCGACGACCGTGTGCAGGTTCAAGCGGCGCGCCTGTCCAGTCGTCGGATCGACGAAGGGTGCTTGCACGAAGCAGGTCGCGCCCGGATCGCTGAGCGGCAGATCGGGGAAAAGGAACTTCTTGTGCAGAATTCCCCCTGCGCGAACAGACCCGATTCGACTCCACGCGCGGCGTCGGGCCGAAAGCGCATCTTCGCGCCCGCTTCGTCGCTCTCTGTAGCCCCGATGAGCACGACGAACCGCCCCAAGATCCTCCAAGAACCGCTGCGCTTCGACCGGATCTGGGGGAGCGAAGAAGAGCAACGAGACGACTCTCGAGGCGATCCAGATCGGGTGGATCGACGGACGCGACTGAGCAAGCCGCTCAGCGCAGGAGCGTGATGGTGGAACCCGCCGCGAGCTTCGGCCCGAGGATCGGATCATCGCGATACGCTTGCACGAAGACGGAGGTCGCCCCGAGACCTGTCGGAAGAGGCGGCACGGTGTAGCGCGTTTGCAGCACTCCGCTCGCGGGAATCGGACCGAGCGGCACCACGACGGATCCCTTGCCCGGCGAGCTCAGCATCGTTCCGTGCCACGAAGCCAGGATCTGGAAGGTCGAAGCCCGCGAGAGGATCAGCTTCATCTGCTGACCTGGCGCGCCCTGGAGACGAAGGTCGACCACGCTGCCCGCACGCGCGTAGCGGTCGGTCGTCATGACGAGACGCGACTCCGTGTCCGTGTGGACCACGCCACCGCCAGTGATGTTCAGGCCCGCATACCCGCCCCAGCCCCAGGAAAACCCCGGCAGGCCCGGAACGAACGCGTTGTCGAGGAGTCGCGCGGAAGTCCCGGTATTCAGGTACAGGCCGTTGCCGCCTCTGCCCGGATATCCGGAAATCCCGTCCACACCATCACCACCTTTGCCGCCTCGGAAAGTCGAGCCCGAGCTGCACACAGCGGTGATGGGAAGTCCGTTGACCAATACACCTCCCGATCCGCCCCGGCCACCTTCCCCGCCATTGTGGCCACCGCGACCGCCGCGAAGAATGCAGTCGTAGAGCGAAACGAGTGACGACTTGATGAGGAGTCCGCTTCCGCCTGACTGACTGGACCCGCAGTAGCATATGGGAAAAGCGAGGTTCGAGTCGGAAGCACGTCCGCCCTGAAACTCGCACGCGGTGAACGAGACTCCTTGCGCATTGCCGTCGACATAAGCTCCGTCGCGCCCGACGCCTTCCGGCGGCGACCAACAGCATCCACCCGAAGTCACGCTGAAGCCATCGCCCAAGCCGTCGGCCCCTGTGAAAACGCAGGTCTCTACGCGCACGTGGCCGGCATTGTTCAAGACGACAAGGCCCGCGCCCGCACCCGCGCCCGTCGTGACTGTCGGCTGGCCGAAGCCGTTCAGGCCGGAGAGGATGACGCGTTGGGACGCGGTCAGATTCACCACCGTCGTTGTGCCGAAGATCGTGACGCTGCCAGCGGACCTGCTGCACAGCGTCAACGACTTGCCGTTGATCGTGACGGCCGTGTATGAGCCCGGACTGATCATGATCACGTCGCCGGGACCCGCCGCATTCACCGCGGCTTGAATCTGCGTGTAGCTCGCGCCGGTAGGCGCGACGGTCAACACGCCGGCGAATGCAGGTGAAGCCGCAAAGCCGATGTACGCGAGGGATGCCAGGGCGAGAACGCGTTGCGAGTGCCGCATGAGTCACCTCGGGAGAGACGGAGCTAAACCATTGGAACAGGAGACCGCCAGCAGGGTACCTCTCAGGCCGAAATGCCACCACTCCGCCTCGCACTTCGTGTGGATCGACGGGCGCGAGTGAGCCTGTACCCTGTCCACCACCCCGAAATGCATGACCGCTTTGCCCATCGAATGAGTGGATGAATCGCCGCCTCCCCGAGGCCCATCAAGGGCACGAAGGAAGGTGAGTGATGGAAGGCAATCAAGGCGATCGTTTCGTGGACGAGGCTTTCGACGGCAAAACGCGCGAGCAGGCCGGCGCGGACGACGAGGCGCTCGGAGTCGATTCGATGGGACACTACGGGCGCAGTCCTTGCGCATGAGTCCTTGAAACGTTGTCGCGACCACGCGCTCGACCCGCAGTGCGCACATCCAAGCGCACGACCATGGGGATGATCCTGGCTTGCCGACGCACGCGCGCGCTCTCGACTCGTGGTCGCCATCCGCTTCAGGCCGTTCCGGGCACGCCACATTGCCCGCGAAGGGCATCTTTCCCGGTGCTCTGCTCACCTGGTGCGCATTCACTCGGTTCGCAGACGCACTCTCAGCGCGCGCACACCGCTACGCCCGTCCGTCGAAAATGCGCGAGATCCGCACAAGCACGGCAGCCCGCAACGACGGTGCGAGATCGGTGGATACGAGTCGCGCACGAAGAAGTTCGCCGTCGATCAGGCCGTGACTTGCAGCCACTCGACCGAACTCCAAGTCCTTCTCACGGCCTGCGACGAGTTTCGAGATCAAGAGATCGTGTACTTCGAGGCACAATCCGCTCGTCCCGCGCGTGGCCGGACTGCGCACGACGAAGACGCGCTCTTGCCATCCGCGCGGAAGCACAGCGGTATTTTCGCCCACGCCTTGCGCGTAGTAGCCAAAGGACGTGTGGAAGGGTGAGCCTTCGCCGATGCTGCCGTCGATCAAGTCCGCGAGCTCGGGTTTGTTCTTCGGATAGACGTCCGCCTCCATGGACCTGAGCAGATCTCGAGGAGCATCGGGGAATTGCCCCAAGATGGCCTGATTGCCGATCACGACGATCTCGTCGTCGTCGACGAGTGTGCCGGCCGTGCGTATCAGGTGCTCAAGCTGCTCGCGCTTCAGGATGCATCACTCAATCTGCTGCGCACGTCGCGCCAGATCTTCCAGCGTGTGCGTGGATCGATGAAGCCGGCAAATGGAGTGCACTGCCTCAAGGCGCGCGCGCCTTCGCCTTCGTCGACAAGGACGCGGCAGAGCTCGCTGAGCGGGCCTGCGAGCAGGCGACTCCATTCATCGGCGTAGCTACTCGCGATTCTGCCCCGACTCATCCAATCCTGAAGTCGCGCGCGAGCCTCGACGACACGCTCCGGCTCACGCTGCAAGATCGCGGCGATCGCACGGTGCAATTCGAGGCTTCGTTCTTCGGCAAGCCGATGCAGATCCATGAAGTGATCGTAGCGTCCAGCGGTCGCCCGATGGGCGAGACGAGGGAGCTCGTCGATCGCGCGGACTACGTGTAGCTCGTCGCCGACGGAGCGTTCAAGGGCGCGACGTTGACCGAGCTCGTGCGCGATCACGCGCGCGAGTGGATGGGGGACGCGCAGCTCACGCATTAGGCACGGTTTCCGCTCATTGTGAAGTTCCTCGACGCCTCCGAACCGCCCAGCGCGCAAGTGCATCCGCCGTCCGGCACGCGCGGGAAGCTCGGCGAAAGAAAGAGCGAAGCCTGGTACATCATCAACGCCGAACCGGACAGCAAGTTGTGGATCGGCGTGCGACCTGGAGTGAAGCGCGACACTGCTGTTCCAAGGGAATGCGGCGCTCACCGGCCCGTTGCCGTTCGGTGGTGGGCTGTTGTGCGTCGGCGGCAACCTGTTGCGGATGAGCGTCGCATTCGCGGCGGGTGGAACGCTGGGCTTCCCGGTCGCGGGTGATCGGCCGATCAGCTCGAGGTCGGCGTCGCTGGGCGATCCGCTGTCCGCAGGTTTCGTGCGCGAATACCAGGCCTGGTATCGGGACGCGAACACGACCTTCTGCTCTTCGGCCAGGTCGAATTTGTCGAACGCGGTTCGCATCGAGTGGTGAGCAGCGACGCGCCGTGATCGAGGCGGCGGCCTGGGCTGCGTGAGTCGGACGGGCTGCGTGATCGCGGGGACGCTCGCTTTCAGCGAGCGATCGTCTCTCGCGCGAAAGGAGCTATCTCATGTTGCACTCGGTGGCACTCGGTGTCTGCCTCGCCGACTGCGTCACAAACACGCGCATCATCCATTCGGCCCAACGCCGGCGCATCGGTAGGTCAGGCTTGCTGGGTGGATGCGTGCTGCCGTCCGGGCCAGAAGTCGGGCTGGTCGGACACGGGTTCACTTCTGGAGTACTACCTCGGGTACATGCGTGAAGAGCGACGCATCCAAGGGGTGACTTCCAGATCCCATGACGCCCAGGTGTCTCGATCTCGCGATCTTTGACGCTGGTGCAGGTGACTCTAGATCGGAACAGCTCGTGACTATCAGCCGCTCCGATTCTGGGCAGCCCTCAACGCCTGCAATGTTCACGAGGCGGGGCAAGACACCATTTCAAGACTACGAAGACGCTTGAGGCATTGAAGGTCTTCGATGGACGCCAATGCCCTCAAACGAAGCAGCCAGATGGACTCAATCCTGTTGATTGAGGTGCGGGCCCGGGACAGGCCGCGCCGGTTGCTTACTTGGGCGCCGTCTTCTTCGTGAAGGCCTGCCAGATCTCCTCGGCGGGCGCGGCGATCAGTTCGGCCGGTCCCTTGTCGGGATGCTCCGCCTGCCACGCGCGCGAAGCCAGGAGGGCGACGAAGTAGCCGCAGCGGCTGGGGGCTTCCGGAATCTGCGGGAGGCCCTTGCCGAGGATCATCCAGTTGCTGATGACGCTTTGATCAGCCGAGGCGCGGTCTACCGCAAACGCCTTTACGATCGCGTCCTTGTGCTTCATGGCGGCGTCCCATTCCTCCTTCGACCACAGCACGACGGTGGCGTCATCGAGGGTGGGATTGACGACCTGGGTGAGGTGCGTGACAACGCCTTCGTGCAAGGCGCGCTCCCAGAGCGTGTTCCTCTCGACGACGGGCTGGAAGCAATGCCAGGTCTCGTGAATGATGGCGGCGTCCCAGAGCCGGCCGGGTGCGAGGGCGGAGCGGTTCAGCACCACGATGTGGCGCTGCAGCTTTGAATCGATCCCCTGCATCTGCGCGTTGGTGGTGCGCTGGTAGCCGAAGGCGACCTTGTAGAGCGGAGCGCGGGGCAGTGGCCCGCCGTGCGCCTTCGCGCAGCATTGATAGGCAGCGCGAATCTCGGCGGAGAGATCGCGCCCGGCGAAGGCCTCGCGGTGGAGATCGACTTTCGGATAGTGCGCCTTGCCCAGCAGGAGTTTTGAGAACTCGTTCAGGTCCGGCATTCCGAAAGTGGCGTAGAGGCCTTGCTGCGGAGACAATCCGGCCGCGAGAAAGGCGACCTGCCTGGCCTCGGGAAGCTTTTTCGCGCGCGCCTCGAGTTGCGCGAGCTCTTCATCGAGGCGCAGGATGACGGGATCGGCGGGCTTGGTGGCCTTGATGATCTCGAGCTGGGCCTTGAGGACCTGCGTCGCGATCGACTCTTCGTCATCCAGGAAGCTCGAGAGGCCGGCGAGGGTGGCGATGATGAGGGTGGCTCTGATCATGGACGAGGTCGGCATGCAGCCCATCAAAGGGGTTTCAAGAACTAATCGAGAGCGTAGCGATCAGCCTGCGGCAAGGTCCGAAAAGTCTCCTTCGCGGCCTCGCCTTCGCCGCTGTGCGCGTAGGACATCCAAGCGCACGACCATGGGAATCATCCTACCCCGCCGACGCCAGCGCGCGCTCTCCAGTCCTCGCCATCCTCAGCTTCAGGCCGTTCCGCGCACCTCGTACCGCCTGCGAAGAGTTTCTCTCCCGGTGTGCTGCTCACTTGGTGTGCCTACACTCGGCTCAAAGACGCACTCTCTCCGCGCGCACACCCTCGCGTGCACGCTCAGCGAGCCCGGCGACGCGCTCCTCGCCGACTCTCAAGTCCCTACCAGGCGAACACGCTCTCCTCGAGCACTCTCGCCGGTGCCTGGATTGGAGGAGCGCTGTCGAGTCCGAGGTGGCCCTAGGATCTTGCGCACCACGAAGCCGTCGGTGAGGTAAGCCCCGGTGCGCGGGCGTCAGCCCGCGCATCGCGACAGCCCGGTGCGCTGTCGTGAAGGGGACCCCGCGATCAGGGCGCGCTTGCCTTCGCAATAGGGACAGACGAGCACGTCGATCTCGAACACGTGCTTCATCAGCTCGGCCAAGGGTCGGCGCGTCGGTCGGTCAGGCTTACGAGTTGGATGCGCGCTGCAGTCCGCGCCAGATGTCGGGCTAGTCGGACACGGCGACTTCCTCGTGCTCTCGCCGGGCACGATCAGGTCGCGCCACTCAGCGGCGGGGGCGAGGACACCGTGGTAGGTCAGCAAGTGCGCGCGTGGCCGTGGTACCAGTGCTGCCAACCTGGCGATGAAGTCGAGCGGCTCGGACACGACTGCTGAGGTGCCGTCACGCCAGCGTCTGCGCAGCGCGTAGACCACGCGTCCGTCGTCGTCGAGTGACAGCCTCTCCGCCTTGAATGGGGGACGCGCCACATATCTGCACAAGCGCTCGAGCCCGTCGCGATCGTGGGCGGCGATGCGGACCTTGGCGTGCAGCGAGAAATGCTCGATGTCACAGCACAGCTCGCCTGGGATGAATCGGGGTCGCACGTCATCTTGGCGGCGGCCCAGGCGCTCGACCGCTCTGCCGCTGTCCGGCCCGAGTGCCACGCGACTCTGCACGGAGGCCGCGCACAGTTGCGCGAAGAGCGGCTCGTCGGGCGCGGGCGGGTCGGAGTCGTCGTGCTCCGAGCGCGGAATCCGGCCGCGGCGTTGGAGTTAACGCAGGATGCGGCGGTGCAGAACGGCGGTCAGCTCCACGACGTCTTGATCGGTCAGTGGGGGAGCCTCGTGGAAGATCGGTCGCGCGAGTGGATCTGCGCTCGTGTAGACGCCGTCGAGGACCAGCACGTGGAAGTGCAAGTTGAGATTGAGCGCGCCACCAAAGCGCTGTGCGACGACGACTGCTCCTGAACGACCGTTGACGACACCGGCGCTTTCCGCCCGCCGGCAGAGCCCGTCGAGCAGCGCGCGCACGAAGATGCGCCGCACCGCGGAACAGAGCTTGGCGTCGTAAGCCAGCAGATACCGTATGCGGAAAGGCAGCGAGAGCACCCACTGGCGCACCGGCACACGCGGCAGCACGTCGTCCACCAGGTGCGCCGCCGTGTCGGCCATGCGTCGACCACAACAGGACGGACAGAAGCCGCGGCCCTTGCACGAGAAGGCCACGAGCTCGTCGCGTCCGCAGTTCGAACAGAAGACGCGCGCGAAACCGTGCGCCAGGATGCCGCAGTCGAGATACCGGTGCAGGCGGATTCTTCGTACTCGGTTTCCTTATACTGCGCCCGCCATCGCCGAATGATGCTCGTTTAATCTAGAACTTTCGGCTCCAACAGGAGTTTGGATACTTCGAAACCCATGCGCCAAGACTGTCGAAGACCTCAGTCGTCTCGAAGTTTCCATCGTTGTCGGCATCCCAGAAACAAACTGAAGTGTTCAGGTCTCGAATGACAAGGGCCCTTCCGTAGGTGGCGTGTTCATATTGACCGAACGACATGATCGCGGGGAACTCGGAGTTCGACGCAAAGTCCCAGAGTGGAATAAGATCGCCAATTGCTGGCCCGCTTGTTCCGGACGTAATTATGGGAATTTGCACGAACTCTCGGTTGCCGTTCGCGGAATGCTCAATAGCCACATATCGGCCGTCAGGATCGATCACTATAGTATCTATCTGCCCCAGGGCCAGTCCGGAAACAATGACGTCCTTCGAGAACGTTGGTGCTGTCCGATTAGGCGGCTCAATGTACTGCCCACCCTGAATGCCTGTGACCAGAGCGGGTGTCTCAACAGGAGTTCCGATCCCAGTTGGAGCCGTCCGTCTACCAGTAAAGTATGCTCCATTTGTGCGTGCCATTGTCCAGCGTTCAATTGCGACCGTGCCACTGGTCGATCGCCTAGCGACGTACCACTCATTTGCGTGGCGCATCGTCATCCGCTCAACTACTGAACCAGTTGGATTCAGCACGATGTCCCACTGGTCAAATTCGGCCCTGGCCGGATCACGCTCGTGTCCTTCGACCGTTAGCGTCGAACCAGAGGTGTCCAACTCAACGTTCAGTATGTATGACTGAGTTTGGTATCCAGCTTCATACACGCTTTGCAGCCCCCTACCGTCCGTCGGCCGACTATCAATGGCTTGATGACCAGCGGATTGTCCAGGCGTGCTGTAGTGTGCTTCATGCTTGTGCTGCGAGTTAGCCGTACAGCCGCTTAGACAAAATAGGCCAAGGCTCGGCAAGACAACAGTGTAAAGCTGTGAGGATGCCTTCATTGGGAGTTCCTAGATGGGTGAGGGCGGGTAGTGGTGCTTGGGATTCGGGCAATCTCCAAGTCCATCCGGACAACTCGGGCAGTTGGGAATCGGTTGACCGTTAGTCAGGGGAATGGGAGGATTGCAGTTGGGCCCGACACCCGCATAAGCTGGGTTGTTCGCTCTTTTTTTTGCGTGCCTGTGTGCATCACAGTATTGGTGAACGACCTTGCACCGGCACGCGTCGCACAGATCCGGATCTGCGACAGCCTCTGCGGCCTTGCTGCACGCTCGCTGCGCGTCACGAACGTATTGCCTGACGGAATGGCACTTGTTCTCTGGTGTATTGGGCCCGGGTGGGTTGTCGGTAGGGTGTTTGGGGACTCCTCCCGGTGGCCCTGTCGGGCACTCTGGCATGTGTTCCATTTCGTGGCACAGAATCAGAAAGAGCATGTTCTCAAGCTGACGAGGGTCTTCTTTCGTTCCGGGATACAGCTTGAGAATCTGTTCAGGGAAAATTGCGATCACGGTCGTGTAGGTCGCGGTCGCAGGGGGATTGGGCTTTGTATCCGTCCCTGCGAGCAAGACCTTACCATCGTCGGGAAGCGTTGTCACCCAGACCGTGTTGGCCACAGGATGCGCAGATGTATTAAACGCCACAGCATTGGGGCCCGTTTCAGGCACGTGTGTTTCCTGTCGAGCGCGCTTTATTGCAGCGTCGAGGACGGCTGTAGGTATCGTGAGGCCAGTATCGTCGAACGGCGAAGCCGCGATGGGATCTGAGCCTGTACCCGACTTAGTACCACGGGTTATGTCGGATCCTGGTGGTTTTGGATTTCGGACTGGAAGGGTAGGTGCTGCTGGCTGATCCGCGTCTGGCTTGCGGCCTTCTTCTCGGACCAGAGCTCGAAGAATCGCTCGGGGGTCTCTCCGCCGAGCGACGTATGCGGCCGAACGCGGTTGTAGTCCTCGCGCCAGGCTTCGATGAGCGCGCGCGCATCAGCGAGCGTCGTGAAGTGGTGCTGGTTCAGGCACTCGTCGCGGAAGCGCGCATTGAAGCTCTCGACGTAGGCGTTCTGAATCGGTTTGCCGGGCTCGATCCACACCAGCTCGATGTTGTGATGGACGGCCCACTCGAGCAGCGCGCGCGATGTGAACTCGGGGCCGTTGTCCACGATCAAGCGCCGCGGTTTGCCGTAGCGTTCGATCGCTCGATCCAAGGCTCGTGTCACGCGTTGCCCTGAGATCGATGTGTCCACTTCGAGTACGGGGCAACGCTTCACGAAGTCATCCACGACGGTGAAGGTGCGAAACTGACGACCATCACCGAGGCGATCGGTGACGAAGTCCATCGACCAGCTTTGGTTTGCGCCCGCCGCGGGCGTCATCGGTCTCCGCTCGCGTGGTGCCGCGCGTTTCCTGCGTTTCGCACGCAGTTTCAGGCCTGCAGCACGGTACAGCCGATAGACGCGCTTGCGGTTCACCATGAAGCCTTCGCGGCGCAGGAGAATGTGCAGGCGTGGGTAGCCGAAGCGAGGACGTTCCTCGGCCAGTACGACGAGGCGATCGCGAAGCATGGGTACTTCCTCCCGTCTAAGGATGTACCGCTGCGACGACCTGGCGTGATCAACCAAGCGGCAAGCCCGACGCTGGCTCATCTGGAAATGCCCTTGCAGGAAGCGGGCGGCATTGCGGCGCTCAGCAGTGGTCACCACTTTTTTTTTAGCACTTCCTTCAGCGCCTGGTTATCCAGGCTGAGGTCGGCGACCATCTGCTTGAGGCGTCGGTTCTCGTCTTCAAGGACGCGCAGGCGCTTGGCCTCACTGACTTCCATTCCGCCGTACTTCGACTTCCAGCGGTACAGGGTCTGCTCGCTGATGCCGTGCCGACGACAGAGCTCCTTGGGTTTTGCGCCGGCCTCGGACTCCTTCAGCACGGCGATGATCTGTTCCTCGGTGAATCGGCTCTTTCGCATGGGGGCTCCTGGGGTTGTTCTACCCAGGAACCGACATTCACGCTGGCTCAGGTTTCGGGTACAGGCTCAGATCTGCCCTTCCAATTCCAGCAAGCAAGCTAGCGATCACAAACGCCACCCTGATGGAGATCGACCAGAAGTGACAGAAAGGACGATCCACTGATGATGTGTGGCTCATGATTGTCGTGGTGACGCGAGGATCATGGTTGCGTCAGTCGTTCCTCTTGTGGAGCGCAAGTTCCAAGGGGCGGGGCCCGTGAGGCAGGGAGGGTATCAGTCGCCCTTCCCTCGCGCAAGACACCTGGAGCGTAGGACATCCAAGCGCACGACCATGGGTATCATCCTACCCAGCCGACGCCAGCGCGCGCTCTCCAGTCCTCGCCATCCTCCGCTTCAGGTCGTTTCGCGCATCCCGCAGCGCCCGCGAAGGCCTTCATTCCTGGTGTTCTGCTCACCTGGGGCGCACTCACTCGGTACCAGGACGCACTCTCTCCGCGCGCACACCCTCGCGTGCACGCTCATCGATCCCGGCGACGCGCTCCTCGCCGACTCTTGAGTCCCTACCAGGCGAACACGCTCTCCTCGAGCGCTCTCGCCGGTGCCGGGATTGGAGGATCGCTGTCGAGGCCCAGGTGGTCGAGGATCTTGCGCACCACGAAGCCGTCCGTGATGAATGCGATCAGGGCGCGCTTGCCCTCGCAGTGGGGACAGACGAGCACGTCGATCTCGAACACGCGCTTCATCAATTCAGCCCAGGGTCGGCGCGTCGGTCGGTCTGGCTTGCGAGTTGGATGCGCGCTGCAGTCCGCGCCAGATGTCGGGCTAGTCGGACACGGCGACTTCCTCGTGCTCTCGCCGGGCACGATGAGGTCGCGCCATTCAGCGGCGGGTGCGAGGACACCGAGGTAGGTCAGCAAGTGCGCGCGTGGCCGTGGGACCAGTGCTGCCAACCTGGCGATGAAGTCGAGCGGCTCGAACACGACTGCTGAGGTGCCGTCACGCCAACGGCGACGCAGCGCGTAGACCACACGGCCGGCCTCGTCGAGTGACAGCCTCTCCGCCTTGATTGGGGGACGTGCCACATATCTGCACAAGCGCTCGAGCCCGTCGCGAGCGTGGGCGGCGATGCGGACTTTGGCGTGTAGCGAGAAATGCTCGATGTCACAGCACAGATCGCCTGGGATGAATCGGGGTCGCGCGTCATCTTGGCGGCGGCCCAGGCGCTCGACCGCTCATCCGCAGCTCCGCGTCCCGACTTCCGCTCACCGCACGGCCGCTCGCCCACTCAACGACGCCCGATAGCCCCAGACGACGAGCAGGCCGAAGACGAGCAGGCTGATCAGTCCCGACGCGAAGTACCAATCTCCCGGGCGCAGGGTCAGGGCCTGGGAGGTGAGCGTCCCGCCCACGCCGGCGAACGCGACGACGGCTATGAATCCGAGGCGGGTCAAGAGGACCAGGAACGCCGACAACGCGCCGAGCATCGCGGCGATCATGGCCGGGTACTCGAAATTGAATCCGCTCATCATCAGGGACGCCAGGACGAGCCAGATCGCGTTCCCCAACCACGCGCGTCGCACCAGGGTTCGAAACGCGACCAGCAGGGCCAGGACGATGCCCCCGTACATGACGGTGTCGCCCCAGAAGTGGACGACCTGGAACAGCGTCTGGATCGGGCTCGAGATCCCCAGGATCCCGAAGAGCAGCCCCACGGTCACCGTCTGGAGCCCGAGCGCCGCGAGTGCCGCGCCGGAGAGCACGATCACCAGCGTCGCGCAAATTCCGGCGAAGCTCCCCACCAGGACCTCGCGGCCGACGGCGGGGTCCTGGAACCGGCCCTCGAGCAGCCTCGTCCAGGAGATCAGCGCGCCGGGCCAGTGACGTCGCGCGAACGGCTCCAGCGCCAGGAAGAAGAGGAACACCCGCAGGGCGGTGCCCGCCGCGATCGCCAGCACAAGGAACAGCGACGCGCCGAACCCCATCGGATCCGTAGGGACGGTCCCGTCGAAGGCGAGCACGAGGTGCGTCGCCAGTTCGAACCCGCCGACCACCACCGCTCCCGACAAGTACGCGCGCTTCTGGCGCAGGTTCCGCCACGCCACGAGGGCCGCGACGGCGGTGAAGCCGAGGATCACCCACAGCGAGACGTCGGGGCGCGGAGCCGGCGGCCATCCGATCGAGCGCTCGCCGTCGAGCAGCTCGAACTGCACCGGGCGGCCGTCCAGGGCCGCGGCCTGCACGCGCCACGGGCCGTCGCCTATCTTCCAAGCGCGTCGCTCGCCGGCGTTGGCGCGCGGCACGAATTCCGCCTCAATCGGGACTGCCGCCTGCATGTCGAGCCCCGCGAGCGCGAAGAGCTGCGACCAGTCGACGTCGGTTCCGGGCGCGGCCTTGCCGATCGAGGTCGGCCAATGCGTCCACGAAACCAGCCTCCCGCTCGCGTCGAGCACCACGTGCGCGGTCCCGGGGGTCGGCATCGGGTCGAACACGCTGACGAATCCGCCGGCCGGCGTGAACGCCTCCGGTCCAAACCGCGTGTGTCGCAGAAGCGGCTGGAGGCCGAGCGTCGGCGTCGCCTCGCTCCCCTGCTCGCCCGCGGGCAGGAACTTGTTCTCCAGCGCGTACCAGTGCGCGTCGAACCCGGGCGCGGGCTCGCTGGTGAGTTGCGAGAAGAGCTCGCGCGCCCGCTCGTCCAGCACGGCGGGCGCCTTGCCATAGGAGACGCCGACGCGGTCGAGGTACCAGGTGCGCCCAAACGCGAAGCCGACGAACAAGAGGAGGCTCCCCACGGCTAGCAGCAGCGCCGTGCGCGGCGAGAGCCTGCCCTTCACCTCGGCCGCCGCGACGATCTCGGGCGCCGGCGTCTGTCCGCGGGCGAGCGCGGCGGCCAGCGGATCCCCACCCGGCATGCCGCGCGCCACCTCGAGCACGCTCGACGGCCGCTGCAACGGATCGCGGGCGAGGCAGCGCGTGAGCATCGCGTC
Organism: Planctomycetota bacterium; assembly: GCA_016795245.1. GTDB lineage: Bacteria > Planctomycetota > UBA1135 > UBA1135 > JAEUIA01. Next base: position 24,860 of record JAEUIA010000023.1, read on the forward strand.
GACCAGCGGCTCGATCTCGCTGAGCACGCTCGACGGAGGGCTCGGCGGCCCTTCTTCGTGCTCGCGCCGCAGATCTTCGATCGTGCGCCCGCGCAGCGCTCGGCGGCCGGTGTAGAGCTCGTAGAGCACGAGGCCGAGCGAGTACACCTCCGAGCGTTCGTCGGCGGGCAGGCCCGCGAGCTGTTCGGGCGCCATGTACTGCGGCGTCCCGGCCAAGGCGCTCGAGCCGCTGGCCTGTGCGGACACCGCCAACCCGAAGTCGGTGAGCTTCACCCGCCCCTCGCCGTCGAGCATCACGTTGGCGGGCTTCAGGTCCCGGTGCAGCACGCCGCGCCGATGCGCTTCGGCGAGGCCGGCGCAGATCTGCTGTCCGATCTCGGCCGCCTTCTCGTGCGGCAGGCGCCCGATGCGTCGGATGAGGCTCGCGAGGTCTTCGCCGTCGACGAACTCCATCGAGAGGAAGTGGCGTCCCTGGAACTCGCCGATGTCGTGCACGCGCGCGACGTTCGGATGCGTGACCTCGCGCGCGTGCCGCACCTCGGCTCGAAAGCGCTCCAGCCCCCCGTCGCGCTCGGCGAGATGCGGCGGGAGGAATTTGAGCGCGACGGGTTGGCCGAGAACGAGGTCGTCCGCCAGGTAGACCTGCCCCATCCCTCCCTCGCCGACGAGGGCGATCACGCGATAGCGCCCGATCAGGACCTCGCCCGGCGCGAAATCTCCTTCGAAGGAAGAGCTGGCGGGCTTGGAGGGCATGGGTGCGCGACGATAGCAACGCGCGGGGGGTGGCGCACGGTGGGCGGGGGAGACGCCGCTGGGGTGCGGGGCGGGCGCGCGGAGCGGTGAGCCGGCGTGCGATGGGTTCGGGGATGGGCGGGTTCCCGGGGTCGAGGTGGGCCCGGAGCTCGGGCACGCGGGCGGAGCAGCGCAAGACTTCGCGTCAGATGCCCTCGATTCCCGAGGAGGTCAGGTACTCGAACGGCTCGTCGTAATACTCGGAGCGTAGGACATCCAAGCGCACGACCATGGGAATCATCCTACCCCGCCGACGCCAGCGCGCGCTCTCCAGTCCTCGCCATCCTCCGCTTCAGGCCGTTCCGCGCACCTCGTACCGCCCGCGAAGAGTTTCTCTCCCGGTGTGCTGCTCACTTGGTGTGCCTTCACTCGGCTCAAAGACGCACTCTCTCCGCGCGCACACTCTCGCGTGCACGCTTAGCGAGCCCGGCGACGCGCTCCTCGCTGACTCTCAAGTCCCTACCAGGCGAACTGCTCTCCTCGAGCGCTCTCGCCGGTACCTGGATTGGAGGATCGCTGTCGTGTCCGAGGTGGCCCTAGGATCTTGCGCACCACGAAGCCGTCGGTGAGGTAAGCCCCGGTGCGCGGGCATCAGCCGGCGCATCGCGACAGCCCGGTGGGCTGTCGTGAAGGGAACCCGGCGATCAGCGCGCGCTGGCCCTCGCAGTGGGGACAGACCAGCACGTCGATCTCGAACACGCGCTTCATCAGCTCAAGCGCCGGTCGGCGCGTCGGTCGGTCAGGCTTGCGGGGTGGATGCGTGCTGCGTTCCGCGCACCACGCGGCCCGCTTCGTCGAGTGACAACCTCTCAGCGTTGAATGGGGGACGTGCCACGCAGCGGCACAATCTCTCGAGCCCGTCGCGATCGTGAGCGGCGATGCGGACCTTGGCATGCAGCGAGAAGTGCTCGCTGTCACAGCAGAGCTCGCCAGGGATGAATCAGTGGTTTTCAGGGCGAACAGGACAGGCAGCTGCGTGCTCTCGCTGCGCGAGGGCGACAACAAGAACACGCACACGATTTCATCGAGCGGCAGCTCGGCGTCGGGACTCTACTTGCGCGCCGACCGCTTTATGCGGACTTCCGCCGGGAATGCACCGGTAGCCGACCAATCGACGGTCACCGCCTCCGATCCAGCCGGCCCGAATGAGCCGTAGCCGGCCGTGACGCGGTAGCGCCCCACGGGGAGCTTCGCGGTCACGCGCCCTTCCTCGTCAGTCTGAAGAGCGACGTGATGGCGAGCATCCGGCACATCCGGCGTGAACACGATCTGCTGCCCGGCGAGGGGAGATCCGTCTTGCACGTCGAGAATGTGCAGCGTCGCCGTGAAGAGCTGCAGCGCGAGGACGACGTGCACCGTCTGATTCGGTCCGAGATCGCTGGTCTGATGCAGCGGAAACGATGCACTGCCGCTCGCGGCCACGAGGCCGAACGTGTACGAGCCCGGCAGCACGGGACCCGAGCGGCCCTTGCCCGCGGAATCGAGTTCGACGTAGCCCGCGGCCTGGCCATTCGCAGCGTTCTCGATGACCACGCTGTATTCCGAAGCCGGGAGCGCGTCGACGCTGAGTTGGAAGGTGAGCGTGCCCGGACAATTCGCGCCCAATTCGAAGTCGCGCCGCGTTTCGACGTTCGCGGGCAGTTCGACGCGGCCCAACTCGATGCTCGCTCCAGGTGAACTCGACCAGCCCGAGCGCGAGGTCGCGCGCTTCAGCTCGGGCAGGAGCACGCTGACGATGGCCTCGCCGGGGGGGATCGGGCCTACGCGGAAGGATCCGTCGGCTGCGATCGGAGAAGACACGTCGTCCTTACCGAACAGCATGAACCGCCTCGCGTTCGGATTCGCCTTCGGATCCAAGACTGGCGCCGCCGACACCTTCATCGCGGCCAGAGGCGCGCCTTCCGGGGCGATCAACCTACCGACGAGCCAGGCCCGCGCGGGCAGCTGCAATTCGATTTCGGGGGGAGTGGTCGACTGCGCGATCGTGACCGTCTCTTCGACGCTGAAGAGTGTGTTCAGGCTCGCGCGCACGGTGAATTCACCGACGGACAAATTGTCGATCGAGAAGCGCCCGCTCGCGTCGCTCTCGGTGTTCTTCGCGTCCGGATCCATGTCGTTGCGCCAAGTCACTCTGGGATCGGAACGGGGTCTGACGGGCGTCAGCGCCACCTTGGCATGCTCGATCGGAGTGCGCTCGGGCCCCGAGACCACGCGCCCCAGGAGCTTCGTCGCGCGCACGAGGCGAGCCGTGATCGCGCGCTGTTCGTTCGGCGCGAGGACGTCCAACGGGACTTCGCACGAGCTGTAACCCTCGACGCGCACGATCGCCGTGGCCTCGGCCGGAACGATTCCAGCGAAGAAACCGTCGGCCGGCGGCTCGACCTTCGCGTCGAGGACGCGGAAGGCATTGGGTGAGCTCCTGGTGTTCTCATAGCGGATGTCGAGCGCATAGCGGGGGATCGGAGCGTTCGTGACGTCGTCGACTACTTGCAGTACGAGCGCCGCGCTGCCTTTCAATTTGGCGCTCACGGCCGTTCCCGGTTCGACTCCGTCCTTGCTCCACGGCTCGAAACGCGGATCACGGATCTCGACCCGGTACTGTCCCGGCGGAACGTCCTCGAACGCGAACGATTGCGAGGATCCCGGGACCTTCTGCGCCTTGCGCTCCGCGATGCCGGATCCGCTCAGGAAGATGTCGAACTCGCCGAACCCGAACAGGTGGAAGGGAGACGTCGACACGCTCACCGTGACGCGATTCGTGAGATCGGGGCCGGTGTAGGCGATGTCGGCGAGCGTCTCTTCGCCCTCACGAACGACGACGTCGGGTCCATGGATCCAATTGGCGATGCGCGAATACGCCTTCAATCCGACGGTGCCGGGCGGGACGCCCGCGAGCAGGTACTCGCCGCTCACCGCGTCGGGCGACACCATCACGCGCGTCTGGTCCGTGCCCGAGGCGAAGTCGCGGTTGCCGGCCTCGGCGTACACCGTCCACCCGGATTTCAGCGCGCGTCCCTTGGCATCCACGATGCGCCCGCGGATCGAACCGCCGCGCACGAGCGTGACCTCGCCGACGTCGACGAGCTTCTTCGGTTCGATCTCGGACCAGCGCCAACTCACCCCACAGTAGTTCGCCAAGGATCCCTTCATGAAAAATTGGAATGCGCGCGGCGGATCGAAGCGGATCGAGAAGCGGCCGTCGCCGTCGGTCTCGACCTCGATGTTCTTCCAGTCCTGAGGTGCGCCGAAGCGCAGCTCGCGTTCCTGGTTGCCGATCGCGCCGCTCAGTGCGACGCGCGCGCCGACCGCCGCGGCTCCATTGGGCAGCAGAAATCGGCCGCGGATCTCGGCTTCGTCGGTTGCGACGGCCGCCGGCGTCGGCGCTGGCGCAGCAGACGCGACTTCGGCGGGCACCGACTCGCGCACCGTCGACTTGTCCGCCGCGTCCGGTGGCGTGAGCTCGAGCGCAGGGAGACTCGTGGTGTCCGGTCCTTCGACGACGGCAATCGCAGCGGGACCGCGCAGCGCGTCGCGTCGCGACAACAGCCAGACGAGTGCGAGAACAAGGCCGATCGCTACGAAAATGAAAAGCCACTTGCGCATGAATTTGACCCTCAGCGTCGCGGAACCCGCTCACGATACGAAAACGGTCCGCGCCTTGGGCGCGGCAGAGGAACTGGATGCGTTAGGCGCCGCCCGTGCTGCACACCATTGGACCTGTACCCGCCAACCGAGCCAGCGCAAGTGTCGGTTCCTGGGTAGCTGACGCCCTCCCCGAAGCTCGTCTGCTGGCCTGAGAAGGCGAACAGGACCCGCGTTGTCCCTGCGTGCCCGAATGGAGCTTCGCGCCATGCGTGTCGGCGGGCCGAAGGCGGGATTTCCCGCCCCGTTCGTTACTCTCTGCGGCCCCGATGAGCACGACGAGACTAGCCAAGCCCCTCCAGGAACCCCTGCGCTTCGACCGGATCTGCCTGGAGAAAGTGTGGGGCGGAAGGCGACTCGAAGGCGCCATCGGCATGACGTTGCCGGGCACCGGGCCCATCGGCGAGACGTGGGAGCTCGTCGATCGCGCGGACTACGTGTCGGTCGTCGCCGACGGGACGTTCAAGGGCGCGACGTTGACCGAGCTCGTGCGCGATCACGCGCGCGAGTTGATGGGGGACGCCAAGCTCACGCCCGAGGGGCGCTTTCCGCTCATCGTGAAATTCCTCGACGCCTCCGAACCGCTCAGCGTGCAAGTGCATCCGCCGTCCGGCACGCGCGGGAAGCTCGGCGAAGGCAAGAGCGAGGCCTGGTACATCCTCGACGCCGAACCGGACAGCAAGTTGTGGATCGGCGTGCGACCCGGCGTGACGCGCGAGCAACTCGCAGCAACCGCATCGAAGCGCGACGTCCTCGCGCACGTGCTCGAATGGCCGGCGCGGCGCGGCGACATCGCGTTCATCCCCGGTGGCACCGTGCACGCGATCGGCGGCGGCATCACGTTGCTCGAAGTGCAGGAGAACGCGGACACCACGCACCGTTTCTACGACTGGGATCGCGCGGGCCTCGACGGCAAGCCGCGCGCGTTGCAGCCTGCGGAGGCCGTCGCTTCGACCGACGTCGCTGCATCGCCCAAGCCGACACCGGCCGCATTCAAGGCGCTCGATCCGACCTCGCGCCGCGCAGAGCTCGTCGATGCGCCGTGCTTCTCGATGGAACTCTTCGAGATCGACGGACACCGCGCGTTCGAGACCGACTCCGTCGCCGTCTTGTACGTCGTCTTGAAGGGTCGCGGGTCGCTCGTCGGATCCGGAAACGCGCGCACGGCCACCGTCATCGCGCCCGGCGACCTGTGGCTCATCCCCGCGAGCGTCGGACGCCACACGATCACTGCACACGACGGAAAACTCGTCGTGATGCGCGTTGCAACGAGAGCCTGACATCATGGTCCACAAGAAGAGAGACGATTCCCGCCGCGCCCAGCCCAAGAAGCCGGCGCCGCGTTCCAAGCCTGCGCCCAAGCCGGCCCCCAAGCCGGAGAGGCTGGCGGAGGACGCAGCGGACGAGGCGGAAGATTTCGCGCCGGACACCGATGCAGCTCCGCGCCTCGTGCGCTTGAACAAGTACCTCGCCGACCACGGTGTCGCGTCGCGCCGCAAGTGCGACGAACTCATCACCAGCGGACAGGTTTCCGTCGACGGCCAACCTGTCGTCGAACTGGGCTCGAAGATCGATCCCGATGCGCAGCGCGTCGAGATCGCGGGCGTGTACCTGAAACCGAAAGACGCGCGCCGCCGCTACTACGTGCTCAACAAGCCGTCCGGCGTCGTGTGCACCAACGAACCGCGCGAGACGCGGCCGCGCGCCGTCGATTTGATCACCGACCCCGCGAAGGGGCGCATCTACACCGTCGGTCGCCTCGACGAGGAGAGCAAGGGCCTGATCATCCTCACGAACGACGGCGATTTCGCGAACAAGATCATGCACCCGCGCTACGGCATCGACAAGACGTACACCGTGCGCGTCGCCGGTCGCATCGACGACGACACCGTGCAGAAGATCCGCGACGGCGTGCATCTCTCGGAAGGCCGCACCAGCGGCGCGCGCATCCTCGTCGACCGGCGCACGGTCGACGCTTCGCAGCTCACGCTCACCATCCACGAAGGCATGAACCGCGAGATTCGCCGGGTTTTCGCGCGCTTCGGCTACAAGGTCACCGATCTGCGGCGCGTGCGCATCGGGCCGCTCACCGACCGCGGCTTGAAGCCGGGCCGTTGGCGCGAACTCTTGAACCGCGAAGTCGAGGGCTTGCTCTCCGGCAAGGCCGACGTGGATGACGGCTCCGCGCCGCGCTCGAACAAGCGCTTCCCGAAGAAGCGCGGCTACGCACGCGGCATCGTCAAGGGCGGCAAGCTCATGCCCGGCATCGCGCGCACACCGCAACCGCGCGTGCGCTTTGGGACCAAAGCCACGCGCCCCAACACACCCAAGCCGCGTCCGTCCATCGGTCGCGTGCAGAAGGGCCGCAAGGGCCGCAAGAAATGAAGACCAAGACCCAGCGTGCTGTGAATTCCGGCGGGACAGCCATGAAGGCCGGTGCGCGCATCGAAGAGCGTCAGCTTGATAACGGCCTCAAGGTGCTGCTCGTCGAGCGCCACCTCGATCCGGTCGTCGCCGTGATGGTCTGGTACAAGATCGGCGCGCGCAACGAGAGCGAACGCGAGGCGGGTGTCTCGCACTTCCTCGAACACATGATGTTCAAGGGCTCCGAGAAGTTCGGCAAGGGCGCCATCGACCTCGTCACGACGCAACTCGGCGGCAGCAACAACGCCTTCACCTCGTCCGATCACACGGCGTACTGGTTCGAACTGGCCAGCGACCGTTGGGAGAAAGCGCTCGAGATCGAAGCCGACCGCATGCGCGGACTGCTGCTCGATCCGACCGAGTACGAAGCTGAAAAGCAGGTCGTGCTCGAAGAGCTCGCGATGGGCCAGGACGATCCGTGGCGTTCGCTCAACGAGCTGGTCCAGACCGCGCTCTTTCCGCGGCACCCCTACCGCCGACCGGTCATCGGCTATCCCGACACGCTCAAGGGTCTGAAGGTCGAAGACATGCGCGACTACTACGCGCGCTTCTACCACCCCGGCAACGCGACGCTCGTGATCGCGGGCGATGTCGAGCCGGACGAAGCCTTCGCGCTGGTGCGCAAGCACTTCGGCTCGATCCCGACCGGCGTTCCCTACTCCGAGGCCGACACGTGGCGACCGGCTGCGACCGAGCCCGCCGGCGAGCAGCGCGTGTCGATGCGCTGGCCGGACGGGGGCAAGCGCTTGTGCATCGGCTGGCCCAGCGCGGCTGTGGGCTCGGCGGAAGACTACGCGCTCGACTTGATCTCGATGCTCTTGTCCGGCGGTCGCATGTCGCGACTGCACCGAAACGTCGTCTTGGAAAAGGGCCTCGCCACGAGCGCCTCGACGCAGAACGACGCGCGTGTGGAACAAGGTGCCTTCTGGTTGTTCGCGGAGTGCGCCGTGGACACGGAACCGGCCGCGCTCGAAGCCGCCGTCGACGCCGAGATCGCGCGTTTGTGCGACGAAGTCGTCTCCGAGAAGGAACTGTCGCGCGCCAAGCGCATGCTCGCGGCGGGCGAAGCCTACGAGAGCGAGACCGTGTCCGACCTGGCCGAGGAAATCGGCGAGTACGCCACCGACGCGAATTGGCGCGTGGCGCTGCACACGATGGAGCACATCCAAAACACGAGTGCCGCGTTCGTGCGCGAAACGGCGCGCAAGCTGCTTGTTCCCGCTCGGCGCGTCGTCGGCTGGTCGACGCCGCGCGACGACGCGGAAGCCAAGGCGCACGTGAAATCGAAGCGCAAGGTGCGCAACAAGGTTCCGCGCAAAGCCCCGGGCAAGTTAGTGCGCAAGGCACAACCCAAGCCGCGCAGGAAACGCGCGTGATTTCAGCTCCCAAGATCAAATCCGTTCCGAAGCTCGTGCTTCCGATCGAGCGCTTCGAATTGAAGTGCGGCGGCGTTCTGCTCGTTTCGCACCGGCCCAGCGCGCCGGTCTGCGCCGTGTACGCGCACATCCGCGGCGGGCCTGCGTTCGACGCGCCCGGGCTCGAAGGTTCGGCCTACCTCGTCGGCGGTCTCGCCGACCAGGGCACGCGGCGTCACGGCGAAGAAGCCATCGCCAATCTGCTCGAACCCGCGGGCGGAGCGCTGTCGGGCGACGCCGGCGGTTTGGCGGGCACGATCGTCAACAGCGAGTGGCCGCTTCTGCTGGAACTCATGAGCGACCAACTCATGGAGCCGACCTATCCGCGTCTGCAGGTCGAACGCCAGAAGCGCCGCCTGCTCGATCGGTTGTCGGTGGAGAAGGACGATCCGCGCACGCAGGGCGGATTGAAGTTCCGGCGTCTCGTGTACGGCGATCATTGGCTGGGCCGCGCCGCGTACGGAACGATCGAGAGCGTCCGCAAGATCGGTCCGGCTGAATTGCGCGCGCACCATCGCCGCAACTGGGTCGGCAAACGCGCCGTGATCGCGGTCTGCGGCGACGTCGACCCGAAACAGGTCTTGAAGACGGTCGACAAACTGCTGGCGCGCTGGAATCCGGGTGCGCCGCTCGCGACGACGCCGCCGAAGTTTCCAGCGCGGGGCCCGCGTGTCGACGTGTTCGCCGCCGAGCGTCAACAGGTGCATTTGCACCTCGGGCACCTCGGGATCACGCGCAGCGATCCGGACTATCCGGCGTTGGTCGTGATGGATCACGTCCTCGGCACAGGTCCCGGCTTCACCAACCGCATCGCGCGCAAGCTGCGCGACGAGATGGGACTTGCCTACAGCGTGAGCGCGAACATCCACGGCTCGGCGGGCATCCTGCCGGGACTGTTCAGCGCCTACATCGGGACATCTCCCATCCACGTCGCCAAGGCGCTGAAGGGGTTCATCGACGAGATCCGCCTGATTCAGAACGAACTCGTCGGGGCCGATGAACTCGACATCGCCAAAAGCTACTTGATCGGCTCGTTCCCGCTCGGGTTCGAGCGCGCCTCGCGACGAGCCAGCTACATGACAAGCGCCGAAGTGCACCGCTTCCCGCCCGACAACCTCGAGCGACTGCTGTCGCAATTCGCGGCGGTGACGCGCGAAGACGTGCAGCGCGTCGCGCGCAAGCACCTGCACCCGGAGTCGAGTTGCGTCGCGGCTTCGGGGCCGCTGAAGCGCAAGCAACTGGCCGCGGCACTCGCGCAGGCAGCCGCGATTCCGGTCCGCGGGCGCTGACAGTGCGGGTCCCCGCGTGAAGTGAGGCCCCGACCACGGTAGCCGGGACCCCAGAGCGCGCGGACCGCAGAGAGAGCGAGAACAATCCGCTGCGCAACTCTGATTGTGGGCCGCGGTTTGGACGCCTGGAAGGTGGGATTTTCGCATTTCGCGTAAGCCCGAGAAGATCGCGGGCGTGCGTTCATGGAAGCCTCTCCAGGCCCCGAATTCGGCGTGATTCGCGCCCTCCGGGACTACACTCGTGGCACTCACAACCCGCGTTTCGATCAAGGAGACCGCCCATGAGAGCCATGACCGTCAGCGAGCTGCGTTCGCTGATCGCCCACGAAGATTCCCCCTGCGTTTCGATCTACATGCCCACGCATCGCGGCGGGTCGCCTGAGAATCGCGCTCAGTTCGCCGGTCATGTACGACGCGCGCGTGAGCTGCTGTCGGACGGCCACAAGAACGGTGATGTCGAGAAGCTGATCGAACCGATCGCTGCGCTCGACACGCAGCAATTTTGGGAGCAACAGCTCGACGGCCTGGCGATCCTGCGCTCGCGCTCGACGCTCGCGCACTACTACCTGCCGCTCGCCTTCGAACCGTTGGTCGTCGCCGCGCCCAGCTTTCACGTGCGCCCGCTGTTGAGGTTCTTGCAGTCGAATCAGCGCTATTTCCTTCTCAATCTGTCGCAAGGCCGCGTGAGCTTGCTCAAGGGGAGCGCGATGGGGCTCGGGCCGGTCGACCTGAGCGGCATGCCGCGTTCGCTGACCGACGCGATCGGTGTCGAGCACAGAGAGCGCGTCATCGGATCGCACTCCTCCGGCAGCAAGGGGAATTCACCCATCTACCACGGTCAAGGCAAGGACGACGGCGTGCGCGACGAAGAGTTGCTGCGCTTCTTCAGACTCGTCGACCGCGCGTTGTGGGATGTGCTGCGCGACGAGACTGCGCCCTTGATCGTGGCTACTACCGAGCGGTTGCACCCGATGTACAGCTCGGTGAGCCGCTATCCGCATCTCATGCGCGACGGCCTGCGCGGCAATTTCAGCAACGCGAAGTTGGAGGACTTGCACGCCAAGGCCTGGCCGATCGTGGAGGCGAACCGTGCGGAGCGTGAGAGCGACGTGCTCGAGCGCTACGGCAACTCCATCTCACGGGCCAAGGCGCTCGACGACGCCAGCTCGATCGCGCGCTTCGCCGTTCAGGGCCGCGTGCGCGAGCTGCTGGTCGAGCGCGATGCCCACATGTGGGGGACGATGGACTCCGGGACGGGCGCCATCACGCTGCACGAGGGGCAACGCGGCGCGCACGACGACGACGTCATCGACGACGTCGCCGAAGCCGTGATCTTGCGCGGTGGCGAGGTCTACTCGTTCGAACGCTCCAAGATGCCGACGCGCTCTCCGGTCGCAGCCGTGCTGCGCTGGTGATGAGTACGGTACACGGCTCTTTCCTCCCCGGTTCGTCGGCGTCGAGTTTGACCGTACGGAGCCAGGCTCATGTGGTGCAAACTCGCCGGCGTCGAACCGCGCGCAACCGGCAAACCGCGCGCCGGCGAGTTTGCAC
>JAEUIA010000025.1 GCA_016795245.1 Planctomycetota bacterium
GTGCAAACTCGCCGGCGCGAGGTTTGCCGGTTGCGCGCGGTTCAACGCCGGCGAGTTTGCACCACAGGAGCCTGGCTCCGTACGGTCAAACTCAACCAGCCACCGCAACCGCCGCGGCGAAAACGGCGGAGGGGAGCCTGATTCCGGACCGCATTCGAAGCAGTCGGTGTAGGCCGGTAGACCTTTCCTAAAGCTGTGGTGTCCAGATTGCCGATGTGACTCCTTGTCCGCCCATGCACCGGTCGTTCCCCGACGGCCGCTGCTTCCCCTTTTTCTGGAGTCCCCCCTTTGTCGATCCAAAACTCTATTCGGAAGTCCGTCGGTACGATGGCCCTGTTGGTCACCCTCACGCTCGCCGGTTGCAACGGCGGTGGTACGACCGAAGGTTCCATCGAGTCACTTTCCGTCGCCGATTCGATGACGGTCGTCACGACCAACTCGAGCGGTTCAGCGGCCTCGGTCACGCCTGGCTCGCAGGCCGACACGAGCGGCTTCGCAGCCACGTCCAACTACCGGACGGATCAGTCGAACTCGCGCGTCTACGATCCGTCGATGGAGCCGCTCGGCACCGTCAACATGATCCTGTGCCTGCTCAAGCAGACCGCGTACTCGGGCCTCTTGAACGTGGGTCTCTACAAGGCGCAGATCGACGAAAAGTCGTGTGAGTCGGGCAATGGCGACGACTCGGCGTCGGGGACCGGCCAGTCGAGCGGCGCGGCACAGTCGTTCAATCTGTGGGTGATCCGGAGCAGCCGACCGAACCGCACCGGCGCCCAGGAGCTCCTGTTCTGGATCCCGGGCACGAACGGTGACGGCCAGATCCGCGTGCGCGTATCGGTCACGAAGGGCGTGAGCACCGAAAACCCGTTCGGCGTGTTCAACCTGAACTACATCCAGTACGAGTCGGACAACCTCACCGTCCGCGGCCTGGGCAACCTGCACACGCTGGACGCTGCCGCCGGGTTCGCCGGTTTCAGCTTCTATCAGGAAGAAGGCGACGTCGACGTCGTGCACCTGAGCGGCGAGCAGTCTTCGCGCATCCAGGCCAACGTGCTCATGTCGGCCGACCAGACGACGGGCTCGGCCCGCATCGTGGCGACGCGTCGCGAGAACCACGGCAGCGGCGATTCCGGTCAGCAGACTTCCGAGTACCGCATCGCGTTCGACGAAACGCACGTCCTGCGCGAGACCGACGGCGACGGCGGCGTGTGCTTGTCGCGCACGACCTTCTCGACGCGTACATGGCGCTACAACCTCTACAACGCGAGCACCGGCCAGCGCATCAATCTCAACTCCGGATTCGGCTTCCAAACGGCCGGGGGCGCCTACGGCTGGGCCGGCTACAACGGTCTGTGGGTTCCCAACGGGGTCACGTTGCCCGACGGATCGATCGTCACGCGCAACTCGTATGGACAGTCGACGCCGCAGACGTACACCGTGCTCAAGGCGCGCGGCAAGCTGATCAAGAACACCAGGCAGACGTTGGACTTGACGGCGCTGGCCGGCGAGACCTTCGAGTGGTGGCACTCGAATTCCGGACCCGCCGTGCGCAAGCTGGTCGCCTACAACGCGCCTGACTGGCAAGTGATCGCGACCTGGGACGACAACACTCAGCAGTGGGTCAACTCGGCGCCCTCCAACATCGACACCGCGACGCTGGGACACCTCGGCATGTGGTCGCAGAGCCTCGGCGGTCCCGTCGCGTTCGTGCACGGCGAAGCGTCGATCACGTTCTTCGAGCGCGAACTCGTGACGCCTTCGAGCTCGCTCTTCGCGGCCTCGAACGACGTTCCGCTGTACGGCTTCGATCGCTGCTTGAAGGCTGCGATCTCGAGCTCGGACGCGACCGCCGGAGACATCTACTACCCCGATTCGACGCAGGTCGTCTCGCCCTACATCTACACGGCGCACAAGACCGAGATGACGTTCACGATCGACGTGTCCAGCACGCCGACCGAGGTCGGTTTGGGTGACGCACAAGCGCCTACGGGCGGCAACTACATGTGGGGCATGCAATCCGGAGCGCTCGTGACGGCCGATGTGCTCGCAGGTTTGACCACGCCGGCCAGCATCTACAGCTCCAGCGTGTTCTACACGTACGAGACCGGTCACAATTCGTGGAACCAGTTCGCGATCTTGTTCGATGCAACCGAGCATCCGGTCGTCTTCGACAAGCCGATCCAGTTCGCCTACACGCACACGACCGGCGACGACGCGAATGCCGACACGACCTACAACGGCCGGACCTACTTCCTGGCGTACAACGGTCCCGGCGAACTGCACGGGATTCCGCACATGGGCGTCGACTTCAACAACGACGGCAACCCCGACCGCTGGTACCCCCAGTTCAGCATCAAGAACGCGACGCTGATGGGGCCGACCGGCGCGGAGTACGTCGTGCGTGCCATCGAGTCCGAGCAGAATCTGGCGGATGACACGGGCAACTGCGGCTCCTTGACGGCCGAATTGGCCGCCGCGGCGACCTTGGCCCTGCCCGCAGTCACGGATTGGGTCGATCCGGCGTTGGGTCCGATGCCCACCGTGAACGAAGCTCCGCGCGCGATCGCGGGTATCGTCGTCGGCTCGTCGAACTGAAAACAGTTCTGACCTGAACGACCGGGCCGGTGCCGCTGCGAGGCGCGCCGGCCCGGTCGCTTTCCTTGCTCCTCTCACGGTGACGAGTCGAGGAGCCCTGGAGGTCGACAGACCCGGAGGCGCTCCGTAGGCTCTTTCTGCCCGCTGCGGCACGAGTCGCGGGTGGATTCCCTGTCACGCACGGGGAGCGGAGACGAACACTCATCGACCTGCACGTTCGAAGCACGCCGGCTGGGGGCTCCTCATCACGGGAGGAGAAGGATCCCGATTTCCTGCGCCGCCTCGCCGCGCGGGACCGCGATGCACTGGGCCGTTTCTATGAATTGTTTTTCGACCGCATCTACGGGTACGTGCGCAGGCTCGTCTCCGAAGAGCATCTGGCCGAGGACGTGACGCAGGAAGTCTTCGTGCACATCCATCGTTCCATCGCCGGATACGACCCGACGCGCGACCTTTCGCCGTGGGTCTTCACGATCGCCGCCAACAAGGTGCGCGATCACTGGCGTTCGCGCCGACATCACGATGCCCAGCGCGAATCCGGGTTCGAGGGCGAGGACGGGGAAGTCGTCATCGATCCGGCCGATGGCCGGTTGGGTCCGCTGTTCGAACTCGAAAGCCGCGAACTGCGCACCATGCTCGACTCGGCCATCACCGAGCTGCCGCTTGGGATGCGGGAAACGCTCGTCTTGCGTTGGTTCGAGGAACTGCCCTTCGACGAGATCGGCCGCATGATCGGACGCAACGAGACGGCCGTGCGCAAACGCTACTCGCGCGCCTTGCAGGAGCTGCGCGGGATACTGGAGAGTCGCGCAAAGCTCGGAACGAAGGGCGACGCATGAGCCGCGACACCGAAGCCGATCCGCGCGATCCCGAGCTCGAGCGATTGCTGGCGCAGGCGCAGCGGCCAGTGGCGTCAGCTGCGTTCCGCGCTGATCTGCAGCGCCGGTTCACGGCCGCGGACGGTCCGGCCGTGGCCGCGCCCGCCCGCAGACTGGCCGAGGCGCCGCCGCGCACACGCAGTTTTCCGTTCGTCTGGCCGTTCGTCTTGGCCGCCAGCATCGCAGCGATCGTGTTCTTCGTGCTCTCGCGCGACGCGGACCCGCGTTGGCGCGTGATCGATACCGGAGTCGGCGGCGAGTTCATCGTCGACGGGATACGGATCCACTCCGACGACGCCGTGCGCCTCGCCGACGCGCTGCAGACGGCGCGCGAGGTCGAGACCTTCGACGGTCGACTGCGCCTGCAATTGCGCCAGGATCTCGTTCTCGATCTGGATCCGAAGACGCGCGTTTCGCAGCTCAGTTTCCCGCCCGCCGGCTCCTACTCGATCTACGCCAACACCGGCAGCGTGCGCGTCGCCACCGGCCCTGGTTTCGAGAGCCATCGCCTGCGCGTGATGACGGACAACATGGAGATGGCCGTCGTCGGCACGATCTTCGGTGTCGACGTCGGTCCGATGGGCACTTGCTTGTGCTGTGTCGACGGCACGGTCCGCAGTGATCCACGCGATGGCGCGGGCATGCAACCGACCGCGGCGGGGGAGATGTGCTTCTCGTTCAGCAGCGGGCGCAAGCCTCTGCGCGGGCCCATTCATGCGGAGCACGAAGCACCCCTGATCGAGTTGCGCGATTGGTCCGCCGCTCAGTGGAAGCGCTGACCGCGATTGCCCAACGGGCTCAGGAGCGCGTCGTGCCGATCAGAGTCTTGCGTCGCGATTCCAGCCACTGCTCGGGAGTGCAGCGCTCGGCCGCTGCGCGCAACGACGGTTCGGGCGAGCCCAGCTGTTCGGCGGCTCTCGCGGCCAGGGCGAACAGGTCGGGAGGAGCTTCGGTGCGCGAGAGAATCGGCGCCAGCGCCGTGATCGCACGCGTCGCGTCGCCTGCTTGGAGCAGCGCTTCCGCTTGCAGGAGTAACGCAGGCAACTCGAAGGGGCCTTGCCACGGTGCACACGCGTCCAGATGAGCGAGCGCGCCGGCCGGGTCACCGGTGATCAGCGCCAGGTTCGCGAGGCGCAAGCGCGGCGCGCGGTCCGTGGCCCCGGGGTTCACAGGAATCGTGAAGGCCTGGCCGTGCGCTGCCAGGCAGCTCTCGAACGCCCGTTTGGCATCGGCGTAGCGCTCCAGACGTTCTAGCGCCGCGCCTTCCAAAAACATGAGGTTTGGGTGCGGCTCGATGCAGCACTGCAGGCTCTCGCGCACGACGGTCAACGCGCGTTCGTATTCACCTGCTTGCACGAGACAGGTCGCGAGCACGCTCGCCAATTGAACCGGAGACGGCTTGGGCGCAGTCTTCGGCAGCCGACGCAGGGCTGTCAAAAAAGGACCAAGGTGACGTTCGCCCAGCGCACGCGCAGCGGCGGCGTCGCCCGCACGAATCAACTCCATCGCCAGGTAGCCGGCCAGATCTCCGTCCGTTTCGTCCTCCGACAGCGCGCGCTGCAAGAGCTGCGTGTTGCGCGCACGCTTCGAGCGTTCGGCGCGCAAGGCGGGCACTTCGCCGAAATGCACGATCGCCGCGTCGAGCTTCTCGATCGTCGAGCGGCGGCGCGCCAGGAACTCACCGAGCTTCACCGGATCGGCGCCGACCGTCTCGTGCACGCGGCGGGTGAAGCGCAATTCGGGTGCAGCCACGAAGAAGCGCACGATCCAGGTCGGGTCCCAGAGGCGTGCGCGACCTGCGAGCACAGCCTCGGGTTGCGCGTCCAGTGTCGACGCGTCGTGCAAGGCCAGCAACCCCATGGTGAAGCGTTCGTTGCCGGCTGCACGCCGCAGTGCTCCGCGCGGATCCGCGAGGCGCTCGTCGGCATCCAGGATGAGCATGTGAGAGCCGGTCGCCGCGGTCAGCGCGGCATTGCGCGCGGCCGAAAAGTCGTCGCGCCAGTCGAACTCGACGACGCGGGCGCCTTCGGCTGCCGCGATTTCACGCGTGCGGTCGGTGCTACCGGTGTCGACCACGATCATCTCATCGACGCTGCCGTTTGCACTGCGCAGGCAGTCGCGGATGAAGCGCTCTTCGTTGCGGGCGATGACGCACAGGCTGATCTTCGGCATGCCGCGCAACCTACCATTCCGGCGCTGCTGGCCCAGCTTCACGGTCGCGGATATCATGCCGCCTGGTTCAAGAACGACCGATTCCTTTCAACGCGTCCGCGGTTTTGCGCGGGCAAGGACAGCCGATGCAATTCCATTCCGTGACCGTGACCGCACTGGCGCTCCTCGCCGTGTGCCTGCCGGCCGACAAGGCGCCCCGTTTCGCTCCCGCTGATGCGACGACGCTGAAGAAGACGATCACGACGGATACCAAGGTCCGTTCGACGTCGATCAAGGTGAAGTTCGACGACGAGGAACACTCAGCCGACGAAGACGGCGCTTCAGTCGCGTTCGACAACAGCGAGTCGTTCACGATCACGGACGAATACGTCAAGTCCGCGGACGGTCGCCCCGTGCACTTGAAGCGCACCTTCGAGGACCTCACCGGCAAGACCGTTCAGACCATGGACGACGGTTCCGACCCCGAAGAGACCGCCAAAGAGCAGACGAGTGAACTCACCTCGAAGACAGTCGTGTTCAAGTGGAGCGACAAGGACGAGGAGTACACCGCCAAATTCCCGGACGACGAGGGAGACGAAGCGCTGTTGAAGGACCTCGAGGCCGACCTCGATTTCATCACCTTCTTGCCCAAGAAGGACGTGAAGGAGGACGACGAGTGGCAGGTCACAGGGAAGGCTGCGCGCATCCTGATGTTCCCGGGCGGCGACATGAAGCTCGAGTCCACGGACGACGAGGACAACGACACTGCTGAACTCGATCGCGGCCTGCGCGACAACTTCAACGCCAAGATCACGGCTGTCTACAAGGGCACGCGCACCGAGGGTGAGACGAAGTGTGCCGTGATCGAGATCAAGGGCAACCTGAGCACGCACGGGGAGATGGACGGCGGCAACATGTCGCTCGTGATCGAGGTCAACGTCACCGGCGAAATCCTGTGGGACGTCACGAAAAACCACGTCCACATGGTGTCGGTCCAGGGCGAGGACAAGACGGTGTACACCACGAACTACGAACTCGACATGGACGGGGAGCGGCACACCATGTCGCAAGTGATCATCTTCGAAGGCCCGACGACCCTGAGCATGAAAGTCTCGGAGTAAACCCGATGCGCGCACTCACACTCGCTACTGCATCCGTCCTGTGCTTCGCCTGGGCGGATGCGCCGCACTTTGCCCCGGCCGACAAGAGCTCGGTCGAGAAGACCATCCGCACCGAGGTCAAATTCGAAGCAACAGGCTTTTCGATGACGGTCGACGGCAACGAAGTGCCGCAGGAAGCGGTCGGAGACGTCACGCTCACCTTCGAAGAGGTCACCAAGATCGTGGTCACGGATCGCTACGTGAAATCCAAGGGCGGCCGTCCGCTCGAGCTGGACCGCACGTACGACGAGCTCGCTCAGACGAGTCTGCAGACGTCCAAGATGCCCGGCATGGCCGACGAGACCTCCGAGGACAAGATCAAGGAGAGCGACCTCGAATCGAAAACCGTGCGCTTCACCTGGAACGAGAAGAACGAGTCCTACGACAAGAAGTTCGCGGGTGATGACGGTGACGACAAGCTCTTGAAGGACCTGGAGGAGGATCTGGACTTCCGCGGACTCCTGCCGTCTGCCGACGCCAAGGTGGGTGACACGTGGGCGATCGACGGAGCGAAGTTCATCAACCTGCTGTCGACCGGCGGGAAACTCCACTTCCACGAGTCCGGCGAACCGGAGGAGGATCGCAAGAACGCAGAGATGGGCGACCAACTCGACGAGAACACGACCGGCAAGGGCCAGGTCACGTTCAAGGAGATCCGTGAGAAGGACGGTCTAGAACTGGCCGTGATCACTTTCGAAGCCGACCTGAAGTCCCACGCCAGGATGGAAGAGCAGGACATGAAGATCGAGGCGAAGATCACGCCCGAAGGCGAGCTCCTGTGGGACATGAAGGCGAAGCGCATCCACGCCTTGGACGTGACGGGCAAGCTCGACATGATTCTGAAGGGTGACCAGGAGATCAGCATGGGTGGTGATCAGAAGCACGCGCTGCACATCGAGTTCAGCTTGGAGGGAACGCTCACCCTCGAGTTGACGACGAAGACGCCCTGAGTCGCGTCATTCGAAATCCGCGCCCGGCAGAGAGCGACCGCGCTGCTCTGCCGGGCGTTTTCGCAGGCGCGCCACGAGTCGGCTGCGTGCGCCGCGCACCGAGTTCATCACGGACTGCGCATCGATCGGGCGGCCCTGGGCTGCGCGCTCTTCTGCATAGCGCGCCACGAATTCGCTGACTTCGATGCCGGTCCATTCCGTGTCGGCGTGCAGGAACAAGCACGCCAGGTCGTACGGCGCGCCGCGCAGTTGTGGCGGCGGGCCGCCGGCCCACGCGTCCAGGAACACGAGCCGGCGCGGCGTGCCCGTCTCGCGCACGAGGATGTTGCGCGGATACAGGTCGTGGTGCACGAAACCCAGTGCGTGCATGCGCGCCGTCTCTCTCGCGAGTTCGTCGAGCACTGCGGCGCGGTGTGCATGACGACGATCGGCGAGGAAGGTCTCGAGTGTGATCGCGTCCGGTACGTGGGCGCTGATCAAGAACTCCATTTGCGGCACACCGCGTGCCAGCAATTCGCCGGCCGCTAGCGGCAGCGGTGTCTCGAACAGGCGTTCCGTCAGCCAGGAATGGTTGTAGTACTCCGCGACACGCGGCAACTTCGCGCCGAACGCGCGCTTCAGCGCCCAGCGCGCCCGTGACTTGCCGCGCAGCACCGACCGTTTGAACCAGACGGATCGGCCGGCGAACTCGATGCGGTCCAGCCCCGCGACGCCGCGCACGTGCTCGGCGAGTGCGAGTTCGGCCGCAGCATTCATCACATCGCTCTGCCAGCCGTAGACGATGAGGCGGCCGTTCGGCGTCGCCAGTTCAAGCCTTGCCAAGCGAACCCGGTGCGGAATCGATGTCGAGGTCGAACAAACGCGAGCGAATCGAGCGGGCTTCCTTGGCACGCTCGTCGACCGGGGCGCGCTTCAGGGCGACGGCGAAGGTCTGTTGCGAGACGAATCTGAAGCTGTAGTGAAAACCGACGACCTCTGCGCCGGATGCGTCGAACACCTGTCGCAACATGCGCTTGCTGACCGCGCGCCGCCCGGTCGGTCCTTCCGAGCGCCGCAAGCCGACGCGGCGTCGCAGCGCGTGCAGCGAAGCTGAATCCCAGAACGACGCGATCACCATGCGGCGGCTCACCCGCGTCAGCTCCTGGACCACGGCTTCGATCTGATCCGGCGTGCGCAGGTGATGCAGCAGACGGCAGCACACGACGACGTCGAACGAATCGTCTTGAAAGGGCAGTCTTTCGACCTCGGCCTGCATCCATCCGCTCGCGTCGAGGCGCTGTGCTTCGTGCAGCATCGGCAGCGAGACGTCCACGCCTACGTAGCGCATCTGGCGCCGTTCGATCACGCCGCGCAAGCGACCGGTGCCGCACGGCACATCCAACACCGGCCGCATGGCCGGCCGAACGCCGTGTCGGTCGAGGATGCGCTCCACCAGCATCGGATCGCGCAAGGCGGCGCGTGGGTCGCGCCAGCGGTTGAGCGCATAGCGGGCGCCGGCTTCGGCGTTCGACCATTTCGAACGCACGTCGATCTTGGACGCGCCGCCGGATTCCATACGCACGATTATAGGCAGTTCAGGCACCCGAGCGCGGGAAGAGCTTCGGCCACAGGACCAGCAGTGCGCCGGCGAACAAGAGAATCGCGCCCAGGATGCGCAGCGGGGTCACTTCGACCTTTCCGCCCGGGAGCCCGAGGTGGTCGAGCAACAGCGCGGCCGAGAGCTGTGCCGCGACCATCAACGCCGTCGTCGGGCCCGCGCCGATGCGCGGGAAGGCGAACGCTGCGCCCGCGATGATGAAGAGCCCGTACAGTCCGCCCAGGTACAAGAACCACGGCGACGCCGGTTCGCTCGCGAAGCCGCGACGCGTGAATGCCCACACCAAGCCGGCGACGCCGGTCAAGACGAGCGCGTTGAAGAACACCGCGGACGACAAGCCGATGCGGCCGGCGAGCGTGCCGTTCGTCGCGCCTTGGACCGCCGATGCGGCGCCCATCAAGAGCGCCAGGATGATCAAGAACACTTGCACGTTGGATCACCTCACTTGCGCGGGGCTGCGCAATGAACTCTCGAGAATGCGTTGGAGGACGAAGCGACGGTAGCGCGCCGTCGAGCGCACGTCGTCGCGCGGCGCGGCGGCCGCGTCCAGATGGCGGCGCAGGAACTCGCTCAGCTTTGCTGCCTGCGGCAGCGGAGCGCCCACGAGTTCTTGAGCCAGCCCGTCGAAGAGTAGCGTGCGATCGGCGACAGATCCGGCTGAGATACGCGCGGCCTGCACGCGCTCGCCGTCGAAGGCGACGGCGGCCGACACGACGACTTTCGCGATCGATTGCGCGCGGCGCGTGCCGACCTTGCGGAAGAAGCGCAACTCGTGCGCGGGTCTGCGCGGCAGGAACACGGAGGTGATCAGTTCATCGTGCGCGCGATCCGTCGTGCGGTAGCCCTTGACGAAGGCCTCGACCGGCAGTTCGCGCTCGCCGCGAGTGGAAGCGACGCGCACGCGGGCGCCCAATGCGAACAACACCGGGTTCAGGTCGGCAGCGGGTGAGGCCGTCCCCAGATTGCCGCCGATCGTCGCGCGGTTCCTGATCTGTACCGCGCCCACGGTGCGCGCCGCTTCGATCAGCGTGTCCGCGTGGCGCGCAACCTGTACCGAGCGGATCAGCGCACCACAGTCAGCCAGCGCGCCGATCTCGACGCCGTCCTGCATCTCGCGGATCTGGCGCAGGGCGTCGATCTTCCACACGTCCACGACGAGTGCGGGATGCGTGCGACCTGACTCCATTTCGACCATCAGGTCCGTTCCGCCCGCGAGAATGCGTGCGTCCGGTCCGGCGTCGCGCAGTGCTTTCAGCGCGTCGTCCAGGCTGCGCGTCGAGACGACCTTCACGTCTTGACTCCGGCGGCGCGCATCACCGACGCGAGGATCTTCTCGTAGCCCGTGCAGCGACACAAATTGCCGGCCAAGGCTTCGCGCGCACCGTCGACCGTGGGGGCGACTCCTGCAGACTCGCACTCCGCAAGCCACGCGCGCGCCATGACGATCATGCCCGGCGTGCAGATACCGCACTGCGCGCCGCCTTCGGCCAGGAAGGCATTCTGCAGCGATTCGAGCTCCGTGCTTTCGACTGTGCGGACGACGGCGCCGTCGACTTGACATACGGGCACCATGCACGCGAGCTCCGCGCGGCCGTCGACGATGACCGTGCAAGCACCGCACTCACCCTCGCCGCAGCCTTCCTTGGTCCCGGTGAGCGAGAGATCTTCGCGCAACACGTCGAGCAGGCGCCGCAGAGGCGGCACGCGCAGTGCGGATGTCGTGCCGTTGACCGTGAGCGTGACGGCTATCGCACTTGCTTCGTCGAAGATCGCTTTCATTGCTTGCGTGCCTGACTCGCGCTTTCGAGCGCTTCCATGATGCGTTCGGGCGTCGCCGGCACGCGTGTCAAGTGCACACCGATCGCATCCTCGATCGCAGCTACCACCGCCGGCGCACCGCCGTCCATCGGCAATTCACCGACGCCCTTCGCGCCGAACGGGCCGTGCGCGTAGGGGATCTCGACGAGCATCACGTCGAACTTGGGCGCATCGAGCGTCGTCGGGATGATGCACGTCGCCAGGCGGTCCTGTTCGAACTTGCCTGCGCGCGTCGTCACGACCTCGAGATGAGCCCAGCCCACGGCCTGCAATGATCCGCCTTCGATCTGGCCTTCGACGAGCGCCGGTTGGATCGCCTTGCCGACATCGACGGCGGTGGAGAAGCGCTTGACCTCGACCTCGAGCGTCACGAGGTCGACTTCGATCTCCGCGACATCCGCCGCCCAGCCGAACACGGGATAGGCGTCGCCCGTGTACGTGTCGTCATCCCACACCACGTCCTTCGGCGAGCTGTATTGCACGGTCACCTGACCGTCGCCGCCGCGCTGCGCAAATTCGCGCGCGCGCTCGCGCCAAGGGCGCTTCACGTCGCCGCCGACGCGCGCGGCGAGTTCACGGCACGCCTTCGTCAAGCAACCGCCGACGACCATGCACGTGCGCGACGCGACGGTCGGACCCGAGTCCGGCACATGTGCGGTATCCGGCGTGGCGACGACGACGTCGGCGGTCTCGCAGCCCAGCGATTCCGCCGTGATCGCGAGGAACAGCGCGTTCGTGCCCTGTCCGATCTCGGTCGAGCCGGCCAGCACCTCGACGCGACCGTCGGCCAGTACGTCGATGCGCACGCGGCCCTTGAGCATCTCTTCGCCCGAACCGGTGAAGCCTGCGCCGTGATAAAAAAACGAGAGCCCCAGGCCGCGCGCCTTGCCCGCTCGTGCGTCGCGCGGTGCGCACCAACCGTGCTTGTCGATGCCGGTCTTCTCGGCGACGGCCGCCAGCACTTCGGCGCTGCCGACGCTGTCCTTCAAGATCTGTCCCGTCGCGGTCGAGTCGCCCACGCGCAGCATGTTCTTGTGGCGCAGCGCGAACGGATGGATGCCGGTCGCCCGTGCGACGCGGTCCATCATGCGTTCGATCGCGAAACAAGTTTGCGGCGCGCCGAACCCGCGGAACGCGCCGTAGGGCACATGATTCGTCGCCACGACGCGGCCGCGGATGCGCGTGTTCTCACAGCGATACGGCCCGGCAGCGTGGATGCAGCCGCGCGAGAGCACGACGGGTGAGAGCGTCGTGTACGCACCGCCGTCGAGCAGGACGTCGATGTCCATCGCGATCAGCCGACCGTGCTTGTCGACGACCGTCTTGTGCCGCACGCGCGCAGGGTGGCGCTTGGGCGTGACGGCGAGGTCTTCGTGCCGATCGTAGATCATGCTGACCGGGCGCCTGGCCGCGCGCGCCAAGAGCGCCGCGTGACAAGCGACGACGGACGGATACTCTTCCTTGCCGCCGAATCCGCCGCCGGTTTCCATCTGCACGACGCGCGCTTGTCCGGGCGTGACGCCGAAGCAGCGCACGAGCGCCTTGCGCACGTAGTGCGGACACTGCAGCGATCCCTTGACCACGATCGTTCCGTCCTTGTCGGGCGGAAAGGCGACGCAGCCCTGTGGTTCGATGTACAGCTGCTCCTGGCTGTCGGTGTGGTACGTGCCTTCGAGCACGATGTGTCCATTCTTCTTCGCTGCTCTGATCGCCGCGTCGACGTCGCCTTTTTCGATGGTGATCTGTTTCTGCGCGTGCTTGGAGAGCTCCATGTCCAAGACCGGCGGCAGGGGATCTATGCGCGGGCGGATCGCCGCTAGTGCGGCTTCCAGCGTACGCGCATCGGGCGCGGCAACGAGCAGGAGCGGTTCGCCCCAGTGCTCGATGCGTTCCGCAGCCAGGATCGGTTGGTCGTCGACGATCAGCGCTTGGACGTTTTCACCCGGGATGTCCGTCGGCGTGACGATCACGACGCGCGTGCGATCGAACTCAGGCGCAAAGTCGAATCCGCGCAGCGTGCCGCGCGCGACGTCCGAGCGCACCGTGCCGCCCAACCACGCGCCCTCGACCTTCAAATCGGCGATGTACACGGACTTGCCCGTGACCTTGGCGCGGCCTTCAGGGCGTTCGACGCGTCCTCCGACGTGGGCTTGCATGCGGCAGAGAATCGCTCGCCGTCGGCTCGGGATCAACGCGCGATTCGCCAGATCTCGATCTCGGGGCCGAAGGCGCGCATTCCGAAGATGCGCACGGCGAATTGTTCGATGCTCTGGTAGTCGGCCAGACCGAGTTCGATGCGCTCCGGGACGGGTCCGTCGGAGCGGTGCACGACTGCGCCGCGCGCGGCGCTCCATTCGCGCAGGTAGTTGAGCGCCGGGAGCATCGTCATCTTGCGCGACACCTCGAAGACGACGTAGCGCGGGGCGCGCGCGGCTAGCCAGGCGTCGATCTCCTCGTGGCCCGGTCGACTGCCCGCGACCGTGCCGGGGATCCCGAAGAGATCGAAGCCGCCGCTCTCGGATGGGTGGGCGAGCTGCCACGCGAACCACACGCGCGATTCGAAGGTGCTGTCGCCGCGTCCGCTCGCGAGCGCAGACGGCGAACTCAAGAGCGGCAGCGTCAAGCCTGGCGTCACGACGATCGGTTCCGTGCCTGCTTCACGTACCAGCCAGTCTGCCGCCTGCTGAAGGGTATCGGGCTGGGCCGAGACCCACGCGAAACGCGCAGCGACTGCGAGCGGCATCATCAACACGAGCGCGATTGCCGCAGTGATAAGGCGCGCCGCGACGGACGGTCGGCTTGTCCTCGCGCGCTGCTCGACGAAGGTCGTGAGCGGTTGCAACGCGAGGATCGCACACCACGGCAACAGCGGTAGCAGGAAGCGCTCGTACACGTCTTCGGAGATCAACATCAAGAGCGAGTACGGCCCAACGTACGCGAGCACCACGGCGACCAGCGCCCGTCGGCCGGAGACGAGCTCCCGGCCATGCTTGAAGAGCCACGGCACGGACCAGGCCAGGCCGACGAGGAACAGCACGCACATGATCGGGTCGTGGCCGAAGAACCAGCGCGCCGCGACGAACACGCCTCGAAACGTGAAGTCGCGGAAGAAGACGTTGTGACTGAGCGCGCCGCCCAGGTGAATGCCGCTGGAATCGATGGTCGGCAAGACCGGATACAGCGTGAAGGCCAGTGCCGCTGCGACGAGAGGCAGCGCGACTGCTGCGGCCGCGCGGCGCAGGCGCGACCCGGGCGTGAACCACAGCGCCAGCGCGAGCGGGGCGAGCGTGAATACGCCGTTCTGGAGCGTCGCCATCGCCGTCGCCGCCGCGATCACCGCGAGCGCAGTGCGAGCGACCGTCGCACGCTCGACGAGCCGCAGCGCGCTCCACACGGCGAACAGAGCTGCCGTGAGATGGACGCCGTGCGGGCGACCTTGAGTCGAGAACAGGGCGTGCAACAGGCTCGTCGCGATCAACCAGGTCGCGATCAACGCGCCGTTCGGGCCCGTGAAGCGGCGCGCCACGAGCCAGGTCAACGGCAGCGCCAGGAGCGACAGCAGCAATACGACGATGCGCGCACGTTGATAGGGAGCCGCTGCGCATTCCAGCGCGTCGTCCAGCCGTTCCGCGCCGGTCAAATGCGCCTGGGGTTCACGCACCGGAAACACGCTCAAGATGCGCGTGAGCAGTTGCGGATAGCGCTGGGCGTACTCCCAATGTCGAACCAGCGCCGGATCGTTCTTCCATTCCTGCGCGTGCAAGACCTGGAATGCGTCGGGCTCCGGAAGCTGCGGCAACATGCGCTGCGCCGGCGCCCAGCGCAGCGCGAACGCGACAGTCACGATGAGCACGAGCAACGCCAACGTGCGACTCTGCGTGCGGCCTGTCGGCTCCATCGCGCTCACCACACCACGCGCTCCAGTCCTCGTCAACGCGGCTTCGTCGAACCTGTGATCAATCGTGCGCCGCGATCGAAGAACAAGTAGCTCCAGATCCAGCCCATCAAGACGAACATCCGGTTGCGGAAACGCACGATGGCCGTGACGTGGACCAGCGCCCACAGGATCCAGGCGGCGAAGCCCGAGAAACGCCGTCCGCCCACGTCCGCGACCGCGCGGCTGCGGCCTACAGTCGCCAAGGCACCTTTGTCGCGGTACACGAATGCGGAACGCGTCGGGGCCGGAAAGCCCCGCGCCGCTGCGCGCGTTTCGTCCACGATCGTGCGCGCGACAAAGCGACCCATCTGCAGCGCACCCGGGGCCATCCCGGGCACTTGCGCTCCGGTCCGTACGTCGATGCAGTGCGCCGCGTCTCCGATCACGAACACGCGCTCATCTCCGTCGATCGACAGATCCGGGCGCACCATGACGCGACCGGCGCGGTCGAGTGCGCGCCCGAGCAGCGCGCACAGCGGCGAAGCTTGAACCCCGGCCGCCCAGAGCACCGTGCGGGCCTCGATGCGCAAGTCACCGGCCGTCACCCCGAATTCGTCGATGTGCGTGACGCGGGAACCGCAGACGACCTCGACGCCGAGTTCCTCGAGTTGCCGCCTGGCCGCGACCGAACACTCCTCAGGCATGGCCGACAAGACGCGCGCTTCGCCTTCGATCAGCACGACGCGCGCCGCGCGCGGATCGGCGATTCTGAAGTCGCCCGGCAAGACGGTCCGAGCGATCTCCGCCATCGCACCGGCGAGTTCGACGCCCGTCGGCCCGGCGCCCACCACGGCGAAAGTCATGGCGGCGCGCCGCTCGCTTTCGTCCTTGGCACCCTCCGCGCGCTCGAAGGCCAAGAGGAATCGCCGCCGGATCTCGAGCGCATCCTCGACCGTCTTGAGTCCCGGCGCGAAGCGTTCCCATTCCGGTCGTCCGAAATAACTGTGCGTCGCGCCGACGGCCAAAACGAGCCAGTCGAAGCTCAGTTCCGATCCGTCGACCGTGATCTTCCGACCGACGGTGTCGATACCGGTGACCTCGCCCAGCAACACCCTGACGCCGCGAAACCTGCGCAAGATCTTGCGGATGGGCGCGGCGATGTCGGCCGGGCTGAGCGCCGCCGTCGCGACTTGATACAAGAGCGGCTGGAACAGGTGATGGTTGCGACGATCGATGACGACGACGTCCAGATCGGCGCCTCCCAGTCGACGTGCGGCTTCCAAACCGCCGAATCCGGCTCCGACGACGACGACACGGGGCTTGGTGTTCTGCTCCATCATCAGCGCACACGGCTCACGAGAGTTCCGGAGCGACGAGTGCAGTCTCCACCATCGATCCGCTCGTTTCCACCGTCTCCCGCTCTGCTAGACTTGCGGGTCTCATGGCCACGAAGCGCAACTCGGAAGACGCCTCCGCACGATCGTCGGGCGAAGCGCTGCGCGGTCTCTTCGGGCACCACGAGCCGCCCAGCGGTGTGCCGTCCAAGCCGAACGGAGGGTCGATCGATCTGCTCGCCGGTCTGAACCCGGCGCAACGCGAAGCGGTCCTGCACGAGACGGGGCCGCTGTTCATCCTGGCCGGGCCTGGATCCGGCAAGACGCGCGTGATCACGCGTCGCATCGCGTGGTTGTGCCGCGAACGCGGCGTCGATCCGTGGCGCATCCTGGCCATCACCTTCACGAACAAGGCGGCGCGCGAGATGCGCGAGCGGGTCGAGGCGATCCTGCCTGTGCGTGGCCTGTGGATCAGCACCTTTCACTCGCTTTGCGCACGCATTCTTAGGCGCGAGATCGAGATCCTGCCCGGCTACACGCGCGATTTCACGATCTACGACACGAACGACAAGAACCAGCTCTTGAAGCAGCTCTTGAAGGACAGCGACTACGACGTCACGCGCTTCAAGCCGGCGATGGTCGGTGCGTGGATCAGCGATTGGAAGAACGGGCTGGATCGCACACGCGACGCCGATCTCGAAGACGCGGAGTCGATCGAGGGCGAACTGTTCTCGAAGATGAAGCGCCGCTACACCGAGGCGCTGCGCAAACACAACGCGCTCGATTTCGACGATCTGTTGGTCAAGGTCCACGAGATCTTCGAGGAACATCCCGGCGTGCGCGACTCCTATGCCAGCCGTTTCGTCCACGTGATGGTCGACGAGTACCAGGACACGAACCATGTCCAATACCGCCTGACCAAGTCGCTGGCGTCGATCCACGGCAACGTCGCCGTGTGCGGCGACCCTGACCAATCGATCTACGGTTGGCGCGGAGCGGATATCCGCAACATCCTCGATTTCGAGCAGGATTTCCCAAGCCCGCGCGTCGTGAAGCTCGAACAGAATTACCGCTCGACGATGGCGATCTTGAAAGCGGCCCAGGCCGTGATCGAGAAGAACTTCGACCGCAAGTCGAAGAGCCTGTGGAGCGAAAAGGGCGAAGGCCGCAAGATCGTTTCGCTCACTTGCGCCGACGAAAACGACGAAGCGCGCGAGATCGCGCTCCAGATCCAGGCCTTGCAGCGCGAAGGCAGGTCGCCGCGCCACATCGCCGTGTTCTACCGCGTCAACTTCATGCAACGCGCGCTCGAATCCGCACTGAGGCTCGCTCGTGTGCCGTACCAGATCATCGGCGGTCAGGAGTTCTACGAGCGGCGCGAGATCCGCGACCTGGTCTCCTACGCCAAGCTGGTGGTGAATCCGGCGGACGACGTCGCCTTCAGACGTGTGGTGAACGTGCCTTCGCGCGGCATCGGGGACAAGAGCATCGAAACGCTGAGCGAATTCGCCGCGGATCGGCGCATCACGCTGCGCGATGCGGCACGCTCCACCGAAGCCCTGTCACGCATCCGCGGCCGGGGGCGGGCGGGGATCGCCGAGTTCACCGCGCTCATGGACGGTCTCGCCGACTTGAAGGACCAGCCTGCGGCCTTTGCGCTCGAACAGATCCTCGAAGCCATCGGCACCGAGCGTTGGCTGGCGGAGATGGCGGACGACAAGGACGTTGATCGGCAATCGAACGTCGACGAACTCGTGACCTTTGCCGAGAGCTACGACCAGATGGTGGAGGCCTCCAGACTCGCCGCCGATCCGGCGCGCGGCACCGAGGCGCTCGAAGGCGGACTGCGGGGGTTCTTGCAGGACATCGCGCTCGTCAGCGACACCGATGCGCTGGTCGACGACACCGACAAGGTCACGTTGATGACGCTGCACTCCGCCAAGGGCCTCGAATTCCCGGTCGTGTTCATCGCCGGCCTGGAAGAGGAACTGTTGCCGCACGCACGCGCGATGCAGGACATGTCCGGTCAGCGACCCGGCTCGGCCATCGAAGAAGAACGGCGCCTCTTCTACGTCGGGATCACACGCGCCGAAGAGCGCTTGTTCCTGTTGCACGCGAATCAGCGCATGTTCTTCGGCGAATTTGGATTCCGCACGCCGTCGCGCTTCCTGGGCGAGATCCCTCCGGACGTGATCGAAGGCTACGAGCCGGACCGCGACGAAGAAGAGATGTTGGGCGTGTACGACAAGGCTGATGCCGTGGAAGCACTCGCCGTCGGAGACCGAGTCAGCCACGAGCATTTCGGACGCGGTACGATCGACCGTCTGCAGGGCGCCGGCGTGAACGCGCGCGCCACCGTGCGCTTTCCGGCGCACGGCACCAAGGTGCTGCTCTTGCAGTACGCGAAGCTCACGCGCATCGCACAGGATTCACGATGAGCGAATCGGTCAAGAAAGACGAGCTGCGCGCGCGCCTCGAGCGCTTGGTCGAAGACGCACGCCGCGACGGACGGCTTGCCGAACTGGAGCAGATCTTTCGCTCGCTGACGACTGTGCCTGATACTGCGGCGTCCACGGGTGAAATGCCTATGCGCTTCGGCATGGTCGGCGATTCCGCGCCGATGCAGGCCGTCTTCAAGCTGCTCGAGCGCGTCGTCGAGAGCGACGTGAGCGTGCTGGTGCACGGCGAAACGGGCACGGGCAAGGAACTCGTCGCGCAGGCGCTGCACAAGTACGGTCACCGCAAGGCGAAGCCCTTTCTGGCTGAGAACTGCGCCGCCGTGCCTGCCAATCTGCTCGAAAGTGAGTTGTTCGGGCACAAGAAGGGCTCGTTCACGGGCGCCATCGCCGATCGACCGGGACATTTCGTCGCAGCGGACGGCGGCACGGTCTTCCTCGACGAGATCGGCGACATGCCGCTCGCGATGCAGTCGAAGCTCCTGCGCGTGCTGCAGGACGGCGAGGTGCGCGCGGTCGGAGCGAACACGTCGAAGAAGGTCGACGTGCGCGTCGTCGCGGCCACCAACAAGGACCTGGTGGCGATGTGCAAGGCGGGCACGTTTCGCGAGGACCTGTATTTCCGTCTGAACGTCGTCACGATCACGCTACCCCCGCTGCGCGAACGCAAAGGCGACATCGCGCACCTCACGCAATTCTTCTTGAAGAAGATCGGGGCCGAGATGAACAAGCAGGTCGCCGTCACGCCCGAGGCGCTGATAGTGCTCGAGGGTTGGAAGTGGCCGGGGAATGTGCGCGAACTCGACAACGTGCTGCGCCGCGCAGCCGTGTTTGCGCGTGAAGCGATCCGGCCAGAGGACATCGGGCCGCCGATCGTGCCCTGAGTGACGAGCGACCTGAGATTGGAATCCATCGGGAGTGATGGTCGATGGCTTGCGGGGGACGAAATGGGTGCACAGGTGTGACCTGCCAAGTTGCGCGAGCGGCGGTTGGCTTTTCATGAAGCGCTCCAACCGAGTCATCGGAGCCTGACGCTCAACGCCTCCAGACCGACGTCGAACCCCGCCCCTCAACGCTTCAAGACCGACACCGAACCCAACCCCTCAACGTTTCCAGACCGACACCGAACTCAACCCACCTGTCCCCACCCCATTGTTGACCTCGGGGTTCGCGATTTTTCCAGTGGCGTTCGTCCGAGTTTGACCGTACCGAGCCAGGCTCGTGTGGTGCATCTTCGCCGGCGTAGAGCCGCGCGCCGGCGCGCGGTTCTGCGCCG
>JAEUIA010000049.1 GCA_016795245.1 Planctomycetota bacterium
CCGCGTTGCGCGTGTAGCGGATGCACTTCGTCGTGCACAGACCGTTGACGCACGCGGCGTCCGTCACCCAGGCCACGCTGCCGTAGGTGCCCTGCGTCAAGCCGACCACACCCGTCAGCGCCGCGCAGTTCAAGGGGCGCAGGCTCGAGTCGTTCGCCAGCACGTTGATCGTCGTCAAGGCGCCCGTCGTGTTGCAGACGTCGGCCGTGTCCGGCTGACACACGGGTGAGGCGATCGTGACCGTCACCGGACACGTCGCCGTACAACCATTGTTGCCGACGATCGTGTAATTGAACGTGTCCGTCGTCACCCCGACTGGCAAGGGCGTCGCATTGCGCGTGTACTTGATGCACTTCAAGTTGCAAGCGGCGTTGACGCAGGCCGCGTCATTGACCCACGCGACCGTGCCGTACAGACCTTGCGTCAGATTGTTCGTGCCCGTCAGAAGCGCACAGTCGAGGCCGCCGATCGGCGGCAGTCCCGGCGTCGGCGTGTCGTTCGCGAGCACGTTGATGACCTGCATCGCGCCGGTCGTGTTGCAGACCTGGGCCGTGTCCGGTTGGCACACCGGCGGCGTCGGGCAGTAGAAGTACTTCATCTCGATCGAGATGCCGATGTTCACCAGGCCTTCCTGGTCGAGGTTCGACGAGGTCCAGGCCGGGAACAATTGGAACGCAGCCGTCTGCAGCGGAATGCCGACCGTCGGCGTCCCCGCGAGGGATAGCTTGAAGTAGTTCAGGCGCGCCGGATCGGTGATGCAGATCGTCTTCTGGAAGGCGTCCGCCGGGCCGAAGACGCGCTGGTCGGTGAAGCCCGAACGTTGGGCGTTGGGCGGATTCGCCGCCGGAAAGCAGGAGCCGTCGAACAGGATGCTGCGGCCCATCTTCGAGTGCACCCCACCCAAGGTGGTGAGCGGGCAGCAGGTCCCGCCGGGGACGTCGATCGGCTGCACGACGCACGGCCCGCCGTGCGTGACGGGACAGGTTCCCACGACCGCCCCCTGGCCCGGGTCGTTGAAGTCGTAGCAACCGTCGAACGGCGGGAGGGACGGACCGGTGCCGAGCGTGGTGGCGAGGTTGCGGTCGTTGACGCGCCACTTGAGGCAGCCGGCGACGCCGAAGCCCTCGACCTTGTCCGACGTCGTCAGGAGGAAGGATCCGGGTGGAACGGTCGGGTCGCGGACGTCGATGAAGCCGCGCACATCGTAGGCCGGCGACTGCGCCAGAACGTCCGCACTGGTCGTGCCCAGGTTCTCGACCCGGTAGCGAATCGTGCCCGGCTGGATCGTGATCTTCATCTCCGCGCGCTGCAGCGCACCGAGCGGACTCGGGCCCGAGTCCGGGAAGGTGCCTATGTTGATGTTGTTGAAGCGCGGACCGAGATCGCGCGGCGGTTGCGTCGCGCTGACCACGAGCGGCGCAGCCGCGGGACAGCCGACGCAATTCGTGAGCGGCGGGCAGGTCGTGCTCGTGCAGTCGACACCTTGCGCAGGCGCGGAAGGTCCGGGCCCGAACAGCAAGGTGACGGCGGCGAGGAAGGGAAGCGATGCGCGAAGGGAGAGCGAGGTCACGGTGTATCTCCAGGAGGCGTTCCCGCTTCTCGAGGAGACACAGACCATCCGCGCAAAGTACCGCGAGCCGACCCACGCGGGATCGGCGGAACTTGGGGGATCAGATCTGCGCCCGAAGCGGGCCAGTTGGGAAAGTGCCGACCCCAAGGGTCAGCAGAGCGATGCAGCTCGAGTTCGCCTTCGACGCGCGACGCGACTCGACGGTCCGAGTGTGGCGAACGCGGGGTGGCGTTCAAGCACTTCAGGGCGTAGTTGCGCCGGAATTCGCTCGATTCCCAAACATGGGAATGAACTCCGCGCCACGGCTCAGAGTGCGCGCTCGCGACCGCGTCCGAAGGCTTCGCGCAGCGCGCGCTTCTGGATCTTGCCGCTGCCGGTGCGCGGCAGTTCCGCGACGAAGTCGATCGCGCGCGGCGCCTTGTAAGCGGCGATCTGCGTGCGGCAGAAAGCGATCAGATCCGCCGCGCTCGCGTGTGTCTCGGCACGCAGCACGACGGCTGCGCGCACCGCTTCACCCAGGCGCTCGTCGGGCACGCCGAAGACGGCGGCTTCCAGCACCGCGGGGTGCGCGTAGAGCGCGTTCTCGACCTCGGTCGAGTACACGTTCTCGCCGCCCGAGAGGATCATGTCCTTCGCACGATCGACGATCGTGACGTAGCCCTCGGCGTCGATGACCGCGAGATCGCCGGTCTTGAGCCAACCGTCCTCGAACGCGCGCGCGGTCTCGTCGGGACGGTTCCAGTAGCCGCGCGTGACCGTCTCGCCGCGCACGCGGATCTCCCCCACCGTGCGCTCGTCGCGCGGCACGTCGCGGCCCTGCTCGTCGACGACGCGCAGTTCGATCGTGGTGAAAGCACGGCCGGTCTTGCACTTGTAGGCCAGTTGTTCTTCGGGCGGGAGCGTCTTCAGGTGCTCGTGCAGGAGACTCAGTGTCAGATAGGGGCTCGTCTCGGTCATCCCGTAGGTCTGCACGTAGTCGCAGCCGAAGACAGCGAGGATCGCGCGCACGACGTCGGGCGCGATCGGCGCTCCGCCCGAGAGGATCAGGCGCAGGGCACGAAAGTCGCGGCCGGAGGCGGACGGATGCTTCACCATCAGGTTCAACATCGTGGGAATCAGATTCGTGATCGTCGTGCGCGAAGCCTCGATCAGTGTGAGCGCGCCCTCGGCCTCGAACTTCGGCAGCACGACGTGCCGGCCGCCGACGTGCGTGATCGCGAACGTCGCCCACGCGTCCGCGAGATGGAAGAGAGGCGCGATGTGCGCCCAGGTGTCGCGCTCCGACAATCCCAGCTCCGCGATCGCGCCCTGCGCGTGCACGAGCACGTTGCGATGGCTGAGCATCACGCCCTTCGCGACGCCGGTCGTGCCGCTCGTGTAGTAGAGCTGCGCCACGTCGTCGGCGTCCGTTTCGATCGGAACGAAGGCGTCGCTGCCGGAGCGCCAGTGCTGCAACGCGGGCTCCAAGCTCTCCCCGAGCCGCGCGACGAGGCGCACAGGCGTGTCGGCCTCCTTGAGCGCCCGCTCGATCGATTCGAAACCCGCCTGCGCGAGCAGCACGCGCGCGCCGCAGTCGCGAACGATGTCCTCGATCTCGCGCGCGTGCAGCCGCGTGTTGAGCGGATTCAGAACCAGCCCCAAACCGGCCGCGGCGAAGTAGCACTCGAGGTAGTAGTGGGAGTTCCACGAGAGGATCGAGATGCGGTCGCCGCGCTTCACGCCCTCGTTGTCGAGCCAGAGCGCCAGCGCCGCCGCTCGCGCGCGGAACTCGCGGTAGGTGTAGGAGCGTGCTCCATCGACGACCGCGATCGCGTCGGGATGCAGGCGTGCCGCGCGCTCCAGAGAAGACCAGAGGTTCGACATGCGCGCGTGCGCGCCTACTCCTCGTCCGCGCGCAGACGGGCGAGGACGGAGAAGTCCTCGAGCGTGCTCGTGTCGCCCACCGTCTCGGTGCCGGCTGCGATGTCGCGCAAGAGCCGCCGCATGATCTTGCCGCTGCGCGTTTTGGGCAGGGCTTCGCTGAAGCGGATTTCGCTCGGGCGGGCGAGCTTGCCGATCTCGCGCGCGACGTGCTCCATCAGCTCGGCGCGCAGCGCGTCGTCGGGCTTGACGTCGCCGACGCAGGTCACGAACGCGCAGATGGCCTGGCCGGTGAGTTCGTCCGGACGCCCCACGACCGCGGCTTCGGCGACCTTCGCGTGGCTGACGAGCGAACTCTCGACCTCCATCGTCGAGAGCCTGTGCCCCGACACGTTGATCACGTCGTCGACGCGACCGAGGATCCAGAAGTTGCCCTTGTCGTCGCGCCGCGCGCCGTCGCCGGCGAAGTACATGGTCTTGAACTTGCCCCAGTAGTTTTCGACGTAGCGTTCCTTGTCGCCCCAGATGCCGCGCAGCATCGAAGGCCAGGGTTTGCGGATCACGAGGTAGCCGCCGTGATTGGCCGGCAGTTCGCGCCCGGCTTCATCGACGACAGCGACGTCGACGCCGAAGAACGGCCTGGTCGCCGAACCCGGCTGCGTGGCGGTGATGCCCGGCAGCGGCGTGATCATGATCGAGCCCGTCTCGGTCTGCCACCACGTGTCGACGATCGGGCAGCGCTCGCGGCCGATGTTGCGGTGGTACCACATCCACGCTTCGGGGTTGATCGACTCGCCGACCGTGCCCAGGAGGCGCAGCGTGTTGAGTTTGTACTTCGCCGGAATCTCTTCGCCCCAGCGCATGAACGTGCGGATCGCGGTCGGTGCGGTGTAGAAGATCGTGACCTTGTGCTTGTCGACGATCTCCCACATGCGGCCCTGGTGCGGCGTGTTGGGAGCGCCTTCGTACATCACGATCGTGGCGCCGTTCGCGAGCGGGCCGTAGACGATGTAGCTGTGTCCGGTGATCCAGCCGACGTCGGCGGTGCACCAGAACACGTCGTCTTCCTTCAAGTCGAACACGTACTGCGCGGACATGTACGCGCCGACCATGTAGCCGCCGGTGGTGTGCACGATGCCCTTCGGTCGGCCGGTCGAGCCCGAGGTGTACAGGAGGAAGAGCAGGTCTTCGCTCTCCATCGCTTCCGGTTCGCACTCCGAAGACGCGCGCGAGAGCAGGTCGTGGTACCAGTGGTCACGTCCTTGCGTCCACGCGACCTTGTTCTTGGCGCGCTGCACGACGATCACGTTCTTGACGCCGGTCAGGCCGGTGAGCGCTTCGTCGACCGTCGCCTTGAGCGGCAGGACGGCGCCGCGCCTGAAGCTCCCGTCGGCGGTGATGACGGCCGTGCAGGCACCGTCCTGGATGCGGTCCTTCAGCGATTGTGCACTGAAGCCGCCGAACACGACCGAGTGCGCTGCGCCGATGCGCGCGCAGGCGAGCATCGCCATCGCGGCTTCCGGGATCATCGGCATGTAGATCACGACGCGGTCGCCGCGCTTGATGCCGCGCCCCTTGAGGACGTTCGCGAAGCGACAGACTTCGAGGTGCAGTTCGGCGTAGGTGAGCGTGCGCGTGTCGCCCGGCTCGCCTTCCCAGATGATGGCGCGCTTGGCCGAGCCCTGCGTCGTGATGTGTTGATCGAGACAGATCGCGCTGGCATTGAGCTGTCCGCCGACGAACCACTGCGCGAACGGAGCCTGGCTCCAGTCGAGCACGCGCGTGAACGGTTTCATCCACGGCAACTCGTTCGCGACGCGCCCAAAGAATGTCTCGGGGTCGTCGATCGACGCCTTGTACATGCGCTGGTAGGCGGCTTCCGAGGACAGCCGACTTTGGGATTGGAACTCGCGGGGGGGCGGGAAAAAGCGGTTCTCGTGCAGTACGTTCTCGATGTCGCTCATCCGTCCCTTGCTCCTTGGCTCCTCAACTGCGCGCGCCGAGCTCCCCCGTCGCGCGTTGCGCGCGACAGACTATAGAGGCCCCCGTCGCGCGTTGCGCGCGACAGACTATAGAGGGGATCCCCTCCGCGACAGCCCGCTCCCGTACTCTCTCCTTCGCCGTCGAACTCTCTCTCCCCCTGCTCCCCTTCTCCCCCCGCCCCCTAAGTGCGATAATCTCCCTCCGTTCCGGCCGCGCAACCTCGCGCCCCCGGTCGACGCGCCCTTCCCCATCGGTCCCCAGGTCCGACGCGCCCCATCACTCCGCGGGACCGCAAGGGATTCCCGTCATGAGCATCACGCTCCACGCTCGCGCACCGCGCACTTCCGATCCTCCGCGCAAATGGACCCAACACCCAAGCCTCTATCTGCTCGCTCTCGCCTCGCTCTCAGGCGCAGCCCACGCCAACAAGATCAGCACCTACACCTCGACCAGCAACTGCAACTCCACCAACACCGGTTGGACCGTAACCAACACCTGCACCAGCACGACGAGCGTCGGTGACAATCCGCCGCACCTCATCCAATCGGGCGTGCAGTACTCCTCCCTGATCCCCGGACTGGTCCCCACCGCGACGATCCGCGATCAGTACGGCAATCCGATCGTCTTGAGCGGCGCCGTCCTGACCCTCGTGCCGTCGGCCGCGGTCAAGGCCAAGGTCACCGCCGAGCGCGGGCTCCTCTCGCCGCTCCACGAATGGGCCGGATTCGAGTCCAATCTCGCGCTCGATCCACCCAATACCGAGGGCACGACTTCCACGGTGTACGTGATCACGTTCACCTGGATGGGACCGGTGCTCGCTCAAGGTGCCGTGTGGTGCAGCAACAACGACGATGACCTGTACGGCAATCCGGTCTACGACGGTTACCAGGTCCTGCCTGGAACCGCGGGCACGCCCTTCTGCTCGGGCGACGGAACCGCGACAGCGTGCCCGTGCGCGAATTCCGGTGCGGCCTTCAACGGTTGCGCAAATTCCATCAACGCCGTGGGAGCGCACCTCGGCGCGCTGGGCAACGCTTCGGTAGCTGGCGACACGCTCGTGCTCTACGGCTCCGGCATGGCGAGCGGCGGCGTAGGCCTCTACTTCCAGGGCACGGCGCAGATCAACGGCGGAGCGGGATCCGTCTTCGGCGACGGACTCCTGTGCATCGGCGGAAACTACGTGCGGCTGGGCGTCAAGTTCAGCCCCGATGGATGGTCGCAGTACCCCGCACCAGGCGACCTGTCGCTCTCGAGCGCGGGTGCGCTCGTCGCGGGTGACGTCCGGCACTATCAGCTCTGGTACCGCGACTCAGCCGTCTATTGCACGGTGAGCACGTTCAATCTGACGAACGGACACCGCGTCGTCTGGGGACCGTAGCGGCGTCGAGTCGCTTCGGTGGATGTGCCGCGAGAGGCGTGCGCGCAGCGCTGCTCGCATTCACTCGCCTGCTCGAACTCCAGTGTCGTTCCCCTTCCTCTCCGCTCCCGCCTCGCAGATCACGAGCATCTTTTCCGACAGTCCCGGCGCCAGCCACGTTCGCTTCACGACCCTCAGCCCTGCGGCTTTAAAGTCTCGCTCGATCTCCGCGAGGCTCGCGCGCTTCGACGGCATCCTGCGGCCGAGGATCCAGGCCTTCAGCCGCTTCGTGTGCGTCGAATAGCAGTACTTGTGCCGCACATCGACGACGACATACCCTCGCGAGACGCGCCCCATCTCCTTCAGCAGCGCGACGCGCAAGTCGACCGGCACGTGAAACAGAAACCGAATCGACAGCACCAGGTCGAACACGCCGTCGCCGAAGGGCAGGCGCTCGACGTCACAGCGCACCGCTCCGCGAAACTGCGGTGAGTCCCCTGCGGTCTCGCGCGCCGCCTGCAACATCGGGAACGACAAGTCGGCGCTCGTCAGCGCATACCCTGCGTCCAAAACTGCCCGCGTGAACCGTCCGGTTCCAGACGGAACATCGAGCACCTCTGCGCCTGCTTGCAGCCGCTCGCCCAGGTGGGCTTGGATCCGCTTCCACTTGCGCTCCGTCGACTTCCGCTCGTGCCGCCCCCGAAAACGCGCCGCGTCGTACTGCGCGACGACTTCCTCGCTCTGGTAGTGCGCCTTCTTCGCCTCCCACCGTGCACTGCGCTCGTCGTCGCGCTCTCCGCTCACGACAACGTGGCCTCCGGTGCCTCCTCACTCGACTGCCGCTTGCCCGCGAGCAACGCGCCGGCTTCCTCGATGGCATCTCCGGATCCAGTCAGAGCCAACACATCTCCTTCCGCCAGCCGCTCGTCACCATTCGGCATCACGATGCGCTGCGCGCCGCGTTGGATCACGACCACGTTCGCGCCGGTCAGGCTGCGGATGTCGAGTTCCGACAGGCTCTGGCCGATGGACGGATTGCCGGGGTCCATTCCGATCATCGTGATCTCGCCCATGCCCGGCAGCAGATTCTGGACCTCTTCCATGGGTTCCGCGCCGTGCGGCGGCGTGCTGCGCGAGATCGCCTCGGCGATGATCTCGGCTCCGGCGCGCACGTGGCCTTCGAGGTTCGTCGCCGAGCGCCACAGGAGCCAGCCCGAGGGAACGAGCGCGACGAGCAAGACGAGCGGCGTTGCAAAACGCGGAAAGAATGGGCTGGTGACGGCGACCAGGGTGATGCCCAAAACGGCGAGCAGCGCGAACTGCAGTCCGGCTTGCAGCGCCGCGCGCGGCGCACGCGCCATGTCGAGCCGACCCTGCGCCACGGCGGGCATCGCCATCTCCGACATGAGGCGCGCGAAGGCCCGCGAACCGCGCGCGATGCCGATCAGGAACGGCACGCAGGCGACCGCACCGAGCGCGATCACGATCGCGAGCGCGAGGCGCGAGCCGACCTTGGTCAGCGTCTCGACCTGCTCGACGATGCGCTGCGCGAGCAGCGAGCCGGCGATGACCACGATCGCGAGCAGCAGCGCGTCGATGAACACGATGCGCAGCGACTTGCGTACGGCGAGGCTGCGCTCGCTGCGCCGGCCGTGTGCGCGGATGTCTTCGAGCCACGAGGTGTACAGACTCATGTACGTCTGCAGACGGCTCGGAGTGATGCGGTCGACGGCCGCCGTGATCGCGTCGCGGCGCGAGAGGAGGTGCGGCGTGAAAAACGCGGTGATGGTCGATACGCCGACGGCCGCGGCCGCGATCCACGGCGGGAGCTTGCCCGACGCGACGCCGATGCCGGCGATGATGAAGCCGAACTCGCCGATCTGGGTCATGCTCAGACCCGCGTCGGTGGCGGTGCGGCGGTCTTCGCCCACGAGAAATGCCCCCATTGCCACGCCGAAGAACTTCCCGACGATCACGACCAACGAAAGCAGCAGGATCGCGAGCCAATGTTCGAGGATCAGACCGGGGTCGATCTGCATGCCGATCGCGACGAAGAAAATCGCCGCGAACACGTCGACGACCGGTTGCGAGCGCTTGTGGACTTCGTGCCCGTGGCCGGACTCGGCGATGAGCGAGCCGGCGAGGAACGCGCCCAGCGCCGTGGAGTAGCCTTCGCTGAGCGCGGCGAGCGACAGCGCGAAACACAGACCCAGGCAGGCGATCAGGAGCGTCTCGCTGCGCCGCAATCCGATCACGAAGCGCACCGCGCGCGGCACGATGAGCAGGCCGAAGACGAGCACGAGCGCGAGGAACACGACCAGCCTGCCGCCGGTCTTGGCGATCACCATCGGATCCAGATCCGAAGAGACGGTCAGCGTCGCGAGTCCGGCAATGAGCAGGATGCCGGCGATGTCCTCGTACACGAGGACGCCCATTACCGTGTCCTGCGTGTGGCGATCGACGCGCGCTTCGTGGAAGACGCGCTGGATCAAGACGGTCGACGAGATCGAGAACGTGCCGCCGACGAACAGGCACGCCGCCCAGTCGAGCCCCATCAACCGACCGGCGAGCACGCCGACCGAGAACATGATCCCGCCCTCGAACGCGGCGATGAAGGCCGGCCGCATCCCCATCTCGAATACGCGCTTGACGCTGAACTCGAGGCCGATCGAGAACAGAACCAGGATCATGCCGAGCTCCGACAGATCGTGCAGCTGCACCGCGTCGCGCACGGTCGCGCCCGGCGTGTACGGTCCGACGATGATGCCCGCGATCAAGTAGCCGAGCACGACGGGCTGCTTCAGTCGCTGGAACACGACCGTCGTGACGGCCGCGACGCACAGCACGACGGCCAGGTCTCGCAGCGAGACGTGGGCACCGGCGGCTTCGAAAATCAGGGCAAAGGAGGGCATTTGGCGCCCACCAGGATGCGGTCGAATCCGCGCAGTGCAAGGATGTGTCCTGTGGGATCACTCCGACCAGGAACCAAAGCATCACACACCTCGAGTTCATCGCGTTCGTTCGCCGCGTTACCGAACGCAGTCTGCGTACAGTCGTATCCAATGCGGCCTTGTTTGCGTGCGTCCCGCAGCCTGTTGCACGGCTTGTCCGCATCCGTCGTAGCCGAGTGGCAGAGGTCCTTTCGGAATTCGGAGACTCCGTCGCTCGAGGACTTCGGCCAGTGAGCGTTTGGGCTCGAAACGGCGCGCGTGTGAACCACGGCGGAGATTTTGGCGGAATTTCGGTAGGGGTACGTCGACCATGGTGCAGGCAGAGCGTTGGTCAACGCTCTCTCGAGAGGAGTTCTTGAATGCGTCTCTCTTTCGTGGTTGCGCTCGTCATCGTGATCCTGTTGGCGGCCTGGTCCATGTTCATCCGCGACACGCGACTTGAACTCACGCGTGAGGGGATGACTAAGGCCGTACCTCTACGCGAGGTCGATTCGCGTACTCGCGAACTCGAGCGACAGCCTGCGGACAGCGCTCGCACCGCGGTTGAGACGCCTTCGAGGCACGTGACAGAGGCACCGCCGAATGTGGAGCCAGTGAACGACAAGTCCCTGCTGACCAGGCGGCTGACTGTGACCTTCACGCGCGACGGCTCCCCTGCGCCTGGTATCGACTCCTGGCTGGCGAGCGAGCCCGCTTTCGGACGCGAATCACCCACGCTGCACGATGAAGCCATGGCGTTCCCCACAAGTGCGGTCCACGTCGAGAGCCTCCCCGACGGTGTCGCGCGGTTCGAGTGTGTGTACTTGGGACGCCACTACCTCGGCTTCGACCTGACTGCGGATCACGCGCACCCCAACTGGTTCGTGATGAACCCGCTCTATCCCGGACATGACTACGCCGTGCGCCTCGGTTCCGCGCGGATCCTCGGGCGTGTGTTCGACAGTGCTGGGCGACCCAGCCCCGGCATCAGCATCGCGGTCGAACCGGCGGTGCCAGACCCGCAGACGAAGCTCCTCATCAACGTCTACGCCCGCACCAATGACCACGGTGAGTTCGAGATCGGCGCGCTTGCTGCGGGCGACTACGCGGTGGTACTCGAACGCGACGGCCGCTTCGACGGCTTCGGTGACGTCGAGCGACGATCGGTGACGCTCGCGGCCGGCGAGACACGGCGCGTGCAGTTCGGCGACGAAGGCCTCGGCGCGCGGTGGCACGGCCGCGTCCTGAACGAGTTCTCGAATCCGTTCGAGGGCACAGGTCGTCTGCAACTCGAGCGCCGAGATGGCGTCGGTGCACGGACTACCACGATCGCAGTCGATGGTGGCTTCACGTTGCCGGTCACGGCGGGCGAGTGGAACATCCTCGTGCACGTGACGGGAGCGCCCGAAGCCGGTCACGATCTGGGCCGGATCGTGCTCGACGGTCTCGATGTCGAGCGCGATCTGATCGTGCCCGGAGCGCGCGTCGCAGGCCGCGTCACGGGACTGGCTCCGGACCTGCTCGCCGATCCGTCCGGCGCACCTGTGTTGAGCTTTCACCGCGAAGGCGAGGATTTTCCTGCGGCATTCCGCAGCGTGTCGCTGCACAGAGACGGAACCTACGCCATCGACGCTGTAGGACCGGGTCGTTGGGTTGCGTCGTTGTGGCCAGTGGCCTTCGACGGGGACTCCGTGACGGTCGATGTGCTCGAAGGGGTGCGCATCGTGCAGCGCGATTTCAACGTGCGCGGCAAGTGAGCCGGATCCCGACGCCAGGCTGACCGACCCGAATGCACGGAGGAGTGCCCTGCGGACTCCCCTTGGAGCACATCACGCGCGCTTCTTGAACAGCGTGAAGTAGCGCGCCACGCGGCCCATGAAGCGCACAGGGTTCTTCATCTCGCGCATCAGGCGCTTCGGGCGGCGGTAGAAGCGCCGGTAGCCTTCGCGGATCTTCTCTTCGATGTCGGCGGCCGACATGTGTTCGTTGCCTTCGAGTGCCTGGAAGCCCGTCATCGAGGCGTAGTCGAACTCGCGGCTGCCGTGCAGCATCTTGTAGAGCGGTGTGCCGGGATAGGCCGTGACGGCGCAGAACTGCACTTGATCGGGGTCGAAGCGTTCCACCAGGTCGAAGGTCTCCTCGACCATCGCCGGCGTCTCCTCGGGGAAACCGATCATGCAGAAGGCGCGCGTCTCGATGCCGTTGTCGCGGCAGGCCTTGAACACTTCGACGCCCTTCGCGAAATCGCTGAGCTTGTTGCCGCAGTGACGTTTCTGGATCTCGGCGTTGCCGGACTCGACGCCCAGCGAAATGTGCGTGCAACCCGCCTTCGCCATCGCTTCGATCAGCGGACGGTCGAGCGTCTTGACGGCCGTCTCGCACTGCCAGGCGAGGTCGAGTTTCTCGCGCACGATGCCGGCGCAGATCTGGTGGATGCGGTCCTTTTTGGTCGTGAAGATCGGATCGCGGAACACCACGTGCCGCAGACCGTGATTCCTGTGCAGGTCGATGAGCTCCGCGAGCACGTGCTCGGGCGAGCGGAAGCGGAAGCGCAAGCCTTGCGCCAACGTGTACCCGCAGAACGAACAGTTGAGCGGACACCCGCGCGAACTCTTGACCGTCGTCACCGGACCGTCGAGCCCGGGGAAGTGATAGGCAGAATTGTCCAGCAGATGGCGCGAGGGAATCGGCAGCGCGTCGAGGTCGTCGATCTTGTCGCGCTCGGCCTCGTGCACGACTTCGCCGCCCTTCTTCTTCCACGTGGTGCCCGCGACGCCGACGAGGTCGCGCTTTTCTGCCACGCGCTCGGCCAGTTCGCGCACGGTGAATTCAGGCTCGCCGCGCACGACGACGTCGACGTTGTCGTGTTGGAAGATCTCGCCCGGCGTGTACGTGACCTGGCTGCCGAGGATCGCGACCGGCGCACCGGTCCCCTCGCGCACGGCGCGGCAC
Organism: Planctomycetota bacterium; assembly: GCA_016795245.1. Lineage (GTDB taxonomy): Bacteria > Planctomycetota > UBA1135 > UBA1135 > JAEUIA01. The sequence continues at coordinate 12,653 of JAEUIA010000049.1, forward strand.
AAGGCGAGGTCTTGATCGAGCGAAGTGCTCGACGAGTCGACGCACACGAGGGAGGGCTTTTCGGCGACGATGGCCGCGATCGAGGCCGCGAGATCCAACTCCTTCGCATCCGCGTCGTGGATCACGACCTCGTGCCCGGCCGCTTCGAGCACCGACGCGACGTGCGCCAGTTCGGTCGGCGGATACAAGAGCCCCGCGTTGACCGCCATGCCGAAACCGCCCATCAATCCGCGACTGACGCGGAATTCCGGAGGGCTGGGCGGGTTGACGAGGACGATCTTCATGGACGCAGGGTGTATCGACTCAGTCTATCCGCGACCCGAACCCTGGACCCCTGCGCGTAGTCCTTATGTCGGCTCGGGCGCTGTCCACCTGGAATCCGGTCCCCGGTGGTCGATGGGGACGTCAGACCTTGCGCAGTTCCGCCCCGAGCTCTTTGAGTTCGCGCTCCAGGCGCTCGAGGAACTTCTGCACTTCGGCTTCGCCGAGCGTCTTCTGATCGGAGGAGAGGTGCACGTGGTAGGCGAGCGACTTCTTGCCTTCGCCTAGCTTCTTTCGTTGGCTAGGATTCTTGCCTTCGCCGGACTCCTCGTCCTTGTAAAGGTCGAAGAGTTCGACCTTGCTGACGAGGCCCTTGCCGCTCTTTTCGATCGCGGCGACGAGCTGGCCGGAGGTCGTGGACTCGCTGGTCGCGAGCGCGACGTCGACCTTGACGGCCGGGAACTTCGGGACAGGTTTGTAGCCGGAGGTGCGCGGAGGTGCCGCGAGCAGCGCGTCGATCGAGATCACCGCGCAAGCGACATCGCTCTCGAGTTCGCCCGTGAGGCCCAGGTTGCGGCGCACGCGCGGATCGAGAGCAGCGAGGTGTGCGATCGGCGCGGAATCGCCCAGGGTTGCGACCAGAGCGCTCTTCGTGTGCGACCACGACTCCGGCGTCGTGTCGAGTTTCCACTGCGGACGGTCGAGCTCGAGGCTCGCGACGAGGTCATCCACGATGCCGCGCAGGCGCGCGAACGAGTTGTCGTCGAAGCGCGCGCCCTTCTTCGCGGGCACAGCGGCCAGAACGAGCGCGCACTCGTGCACTTCGCGCGGTTCGCCCTTTTCGTTCGCGTGCTCGGGCAGGTAGCCCTTGCCGACTTCGAAGAGCTGCACGACCTCGCGTTGACGACGGTTCGTTTCGAGTGCCGCGAGGAGCGACGGCACGACCGAGCGGCGCATTTTGGAGAAGCCCTCGGCCACCGGATTCACGACGGCGACGTGCGACAACTTGTCGGCGCCGATCTTCGCCAGCAGTTCGTCGCCGACGAACGAGTAGCTCAAGGTCTCGTGAAAACGCGCGGCTCCGCTCAGGCGGTCTTGCACGGCACGCACGAGCATGCGCCGCTTCCAACGCGCATCGCGCGGCGGCGGTTGGATCGCGGCGATCAGGGTCTGTTCGGCGATGTTGCCGTAGCGGTGGATGCGGCCGACTTCTTCGACCAGATCCTGTTCGATCGTCACGTCCTTCGTCGCACGCGCGCTCGGGACGGTGACTTCCAGCGTCGCGCCGGAGCCCTTCACGCCGAAGGACAGGCTCGTCAGGATCGAGGCGATCTTCGCGTCGGGAATGTCGGCGCCCAGGAGCGAGCGCACGCGCGCGGTGCGCAAGGGAATCGTGTGTGACGGGTCCTTCCACTCGCCGACGTCGGTGATCGAACTCGGGAGCGTCAGCTCGGGCGCGAGCGCCTTCAACGTGTTCACGAAGTGGGCTGCGGCCTTCATGGGCAGCGTCGGATCCAGACTCTTTTCGAAGCGCGCCGACGAATCCGTGCGCAGCGCCAGACGTTGCGACGTGCGGCGCACGACAGCGGGCGCGAACGCGGCGACTTCGAGCAAGAGCGATCGCGTCGCGCCCTCGACTTGAGATCCGTCGTCGCCCATCACGCCGGCCAAAGCGACCGGCTTGTCGCCGCTCGTGATCAACATGTCGGTCGCCACCAGCTTGCGCTCGAGCCCGTCGAGCGTCTTCATCGACTCGTTGGCGCGCGCGTTGCGCACGACGATGCCTTCGGACGAGAGGCGCGTGCGGTCGAAGACGTGATTCGGCTGCGCCAGATCGAGCATGACGAAGTTCGACACGTCGACCAGCAGGTCGATCGGACGCTGGCCGACCGCGAAAAGCAATGCGCGCAACCAATCGGGCGAACGCACGGCCGCGACGCCGTCGATCGGCAGCGCGATGTAGCGCGAACAACCGCTCGCTTCGATGCGCACCGGAAACGGTTGTGCCTTGCCCGTCGCGGGCAATTCGAACGACAGGGGTTTGAGCTTCAATCCGTGCATCGCCGCGATCTCGCCCGCGATGCCGCGGTGGCCCCACAGATCGGGCCGGTGCGTGAGCGACTTGTTGTCGATCTCGATCACCCAGTCGTCCAGGCCGAGTTCTTCCGCGACACCCTTCCCGACCTGCGCCGTCGCAGGCAAGACCCAGATGCCGGAGTGTTCGTCGCCGAGACCCAACTCACGCTCGGAACAGATCATCCCGTTGCTCTCGACGCCGCGGATCTTCGACTTCTTGATCTTGAAATCACCCGGCAATTCCGTGCCCGGCAGCGCGACGCAGACTTTTTGTCCGGCCGCGACGTTGGGCGCGCCGCACACGATCTGTTGCAGCTCACCCGTGCCGACGTCGAGCTTGCACACCGACAGCTTGTCAGCGTCGGGGTGTTTGTCGCGTTCGACGACGAGGCCGACGACGGTCTTCGAGAGATGCGGGAGGAAGCGTGTGAGGCCTTCGACTTCGGCGGTCGAGAGCGTCAGGTCCTCGGCCACCTTCTGCGGCGAGATCCCGGTCAGGTCGACGTGACGTCCTAGCCAGCGGTAGGAGATGTGCATCTAGAACTGCTCCAGGAAGCGCAGATCGCCCGCGAGGAGGTGGCGCACGTCGTCGATCTTGTGGCGCAGCATGACGAGGCGCGAAAGGCCGAGTCCGAAAGCAAAACCCGACCAGTGCTCGGGGTCGATGCCGCCCGACTTCAGGACGTTGGGGTGCACCATGCCGCACGGCAGGAGTTCGATCCAGGTCGACTGCTTGCACACCGAACAACCGCTCTTGCAGAACGGGCATTTGGCATCGAGCTCGAAACCGGGCTCGACGAACGGGAAATACCCCGGCCGCAAGCGCACTTCGATGTCGCGACCGAAGACGCCGCGCAGAAGCGTCTTCATCGCGCCGATCAAGTGACCGACCGAGATGTCGCGCCCGACGACGAGGCCTTCCATCTGGTGAAACGTGTGTTCGTGCGACGCGTCGGTCGTCTCTTGACGAAACACCTTGCCCGGCACGATGGCGCGGAAGGGCGGCTTCATCGTCTCCATCGCGCGCACCTGACAGGGCGAGGTGTGCGTGCGCAACACCAGATCGCCCTTACCCTCGCAGTAGAACGTGTCCTGCGCATCGCGCGCCGGGTGATCTTTCGGGATGTTGAGCGCTTCGAAGTTGTACCAGTCGCGCTCGACCTCGGGCCCGTCGAGCACGACGTAGCCCATCGAGGTGAAGAGGTCCTCGAGTTCGCGCGTCACCTGCGTGATCGGGTGCAACGAGCCGCGCTCGACGCGCGCGCCGGGCAACGTGGCGTCGAAAGCTCCCCCGCCGCTCTCTTTTTCGAGTGCCGCGTCCTCGAGCGCTGTCTTGCGTTCAGCGAGCGCCGCTTCGACCGCCGCCTTGATGCGGTTCGCGCGCTGGCCGGTCGCTTTGCGCTGGTCGGGCGGCAGCGTCGGGATCGAAGCCAGAAGCGCTCCGACCATTCCGCCCGCGCCCAGGTACTCGCGCTCGAGCACGCGCAGTTGTTCGACGTCGGCGGCGTTTTTCACGCGTGTCAATGCCGCGGCGATCAGCGCCTCGGCGTCTTGGGATTCGTCGGGTGACAAGTGGATCCTCTCTTCACACGGCATGAGACCCGTTCACCCGAGGTCGATCAAGTCGGCACGGGACTGAGCGTCGAGTCTGACCGTACGGAGCCAGGCTCCTGTGGGTCAAACTCGCCGGCGTAGAACCGCACGTCACGCGCGTGGTTCTACGCCGGCGAGTTTGACCCACAGGAGCCTGGCTCCGTACGGTCAGACTCGAGCGGCTACTTGCGCGCCGACTTCGCCTCCTCGACCAGCGCATCGAAGCCTGCGGGATCGTGGATGGCGATCTCGGAGAGCTGCTTGCGGTCGAGGGTGATGTTGGCCTTCTTCAGGCCGTCGATGAACTGGCTGTAGCTCACGCCGCGCATCCGGGCCGCCGCGTTGACGCGGATGATCCACAGGCGGCGGAACATGCGCTTCTTGGCGCGGCGGTCGCGCTGGGAGAAGGCCCAGGCGCGGATCAGCGTTTCGCGCACGGTTCGCCACAGGGTCGAACGACCTCCGCGGAAACCCTTGGCGGCTTTGAAGTAGCGGTTCTTCTTCTGGCGGCGCGGTGCACCGAGTGTGACGCGTACCATGGATCAGGGCTCCATCATGCGGCCGATGAGGTTCGACCAGGTTTTGTTGAGCACCATCCGGCGGCGCATCTTGCGGCTGGTTTCGCCGGTGTAGCTCGCGTGCTGGTGGCCGCGGCCGGGGTGCGAGCAGATGGCCTTGCCCTTCTTGCTCATGCGGAAGCGTTTCTTGACCGCTCCCTTGGACTTCATCTTCGGCATGGGACTTCCTCGTGGAATGGGTTCACGAACACCCCGCTCGCCGGCATGCCGCCGCTTGCAGGGGCCGAACCACCGAGGCGGCGGCTCGAACTTGGAGCGCAAGAGGATAGGGATTTCGACCGGGAAGGCAAGCACCTGGAGCCCCCCGCCCGCAAAAACGAGCGGACCTCGGCAGCGGGTGGAGAGAGTAACGCCCAAAGCCGAGGCCCTGACGGCGCTCGCGCCCCGCGCGGGGGAACGGGCGCCCGATGCCGGATGATAGCTCTAAATGTCTCCGGCGGGTGCTCCCTGGAGTTCGAGGCTGACGGCCACCCCGTTCACGACGGCCGCAATGCGGACCGCATCGTGCACCTGGGCCTCGGATGCGCCCAATTCGAGCAGGGAATGCTCGTGCGAGCGGACGCACATTTCGCACGCGTTGATCGCCGAAACCGCGAGGCACATGAGCTCGAAATCCAGCTTCGAGGTCTTGGGATTCGCGATCCGACCCATGCGCAGCTTCGCCGGCAGGGTGCCGTAGGACGGCTTCCCGATCATGTGGCGGAAGCGGTAGTAGACGTTGTTCATCGCCATCAACGCCGCCGCCGCTTGCGCGTCCTCGAACCACGCGTCTTGCGACGCATCTCCGAGCGCATCGCGCACGTCCTGCGCGAGCGCATCGCGCAGCGCTTCGTTGCGCGACGCGAACGCGCACGCGAGCGCCACGCCGAAGCGTTGTTCCCGCGACAGCGTGCCGTCGCCGAGGACCGACTGCAGATTCAGCTTCAGGTCCTTGGCCGCTTCCGGCAACGCGTCGATCAGACTCTTGGTGTTGTCCATGTCGTTCACGCCGGTTGCAGGGTCTTCTCGCCCGGCTGCCAGTTGCACGGGCACAGCTCGTCGGTCTGCAGCGCGTCGAGCGTGCGCAGGATCTCGTCGACGTTGCGGCCGACCGACAGGTCGTTGACCGACACGAAGCGAATGACGCCTTGCGGATCGACGATCAAGGTCGCGCGCAGCGCCACGCCGGCCTGCTTGTGCAGGATGCCGAGCGCCGTCGCGAACTCGGGCGTCGCGTGCAGCATCGGGAAGGGCAGGTTCTTCAAGTCAGCGTGCTGCTGGCGCCACGCGAGGTGGCTGAATTCGTTGTCCGTGCTGCCGCCGAGGAGCTGCGCGTCGCGTTCCTTGAAGTCGCCGTTGCGCTTCGCGAACTCGGCGATCTCGGTCGGGCAGACGAAGGTGAAGTCCTTGGGCCAGAAGAAGAGCACGAGCCACTTCTTCGGGTAGGTGGTGTTCGTGATCTCCTTGAACTCCTTGCCCTTCTCGAGGGAAACACAGGCGTTCAGCTTGAATTGCGGGATGTGGTCGCCGACGGTCAACATGATGGTCAGGTCCTTGGTAGAGAGAGTGGTGTCCGGTTGTGCGGTGGATGACGCTTGTGGATCGCCGGATTGCTATTCTGCGGGTGATGATCCGCACGCACCCGACGACCGCGTCTTCTGCAGCAGATCTTCGTCCATGAAGTGCGCGATCAGAAATCGAATGCTTGGATCGGAGTGATCGAACGTGCCTATCGACATCACCGCAGTGACCCTGGCCGAGCTGCGCTACGTCGTGGCGCTCTCGGACCAGCGCCACTTCGGGCGCGCCGCGAAGTCCTGCCGCGTCACGCAACCGACGCTCTCGGCCGCGATCAAGAAGTTCGAGACGACGTTGCGCGTGACCCTGTTCGAGCGCTCATCGAAGCACGTCGCGGTGACGCCGCTGGGCGCGCAGATCGTCGAAGAAGCGCGCCGGGTGCTCGACGCGACCGACCGCATCGGCGATCTGGCGGCGCGCGGACATCGGCCGTTGTCGGGGCCACTGCGCCTGGGCGTGATTCCGACGCTGGGCCCCTACCTGCTGCCGTGGCTCGTGCCGCCGCTGCGCGAAGCCTACCCCGATCTCCAACTCGTGCTGCGCGAGGTCAAGACCTCGGTCATGGTGGAAGAGCTGGCGCACAGCCAGCTCGACGCCGGGATCCTGGCGCTGCCGATCCCCGCGCGCGGGATGAGTTCGAGTCCGCTGTTCGAAGAGCCGTTCCTGTTCGTCGGCCCCAGCGGTCACGCGCTGGGCAAGAAGACGAGCGTCAAGGAGGGTGATCTGGAAGGCGAGCGCGTGCTGTTGCTCGACGAAGGCCATTGCCTGCGCGATCAAGCGCTCTCGATCTGCAACAAGGTGGGTGCTACGACCGACGACCGCGAGAGCGATTTCCGCGCGACCAGCATGGAAACCTTGCGCCACATGGTCGGCGCGGGAATGGGCAGCACGCTCTTGCCTGCGCTGGCGGTGAGCGACGACGAAGAAGCGCGCTCGCACGTCACCGTGCGGCCGTTCGTCGCGCCGCAACCAGGCCGCCGGATGGTCCTGGCGTGGCGCAAGACGCATCCGCGCGCCGAAGATCACGCGCTGCTCGCCGAGTTCATCCGCAAGCACGCGCCGGATGTCGTGAAGTCGACGCGCAATCACGCGACGAAGAAGTAGCGCTGTTTGGGATACCGTGACTTCGCAGCCGGCGAGGCAGACGGCGAGCGCGAAGAGAGCAGAAAACGAAGGCATTCGACGCGTGCTTCGCAGCGCGGCCTCGGCGTTCGCGGTTCGCGCGGTGGCGTTCGTCCGAGTTTGACCGTACCGAGCCAGGCTCGTGTGGTGCATCTTCGCCGGCGTAGAGCCGCGCGCCGGCGCGCGGCTCTACG
>JAEUIA010000112.1 GCA_016795245.1 Planctomycetota bacterium
AACCGCTCGCCACCGGCAAACCGCGCGCCGGCGAGTTTGCACCACATGAGCCTGGCTCCGTACGGTCAAACTCAGCCAGCCACCGCAACTACAACACCGAAAACGGCGGAGTGGAGCCTGACTCCGTAGTGCGGCGTGACCGATCACCCGCGGGCCGCCGCGCGCGCCGCCAGTTCGGCGGTGGCGAAGGCGGCCTGGAAATTCAGTCCGCCGATCGGCCCGGTCAGGTCGAGGATCTCGCCACAGGCGAACAGTCCGTCGTGGCCTTTCACGGCCAGCGTCCCGGAGTCGACGTGCGTCAACGCGAGTCCGCCTGCGGTGACTTCGGCGTGGTCGAAACCGAGCGTGCCGTCGATCTGCACGCTCAGGCCTTTCAAGGTCTCGACCAGCGCATGACGCGCTTGCTTGTCGAGTTGGTTGGGCCGCGGATCGACCTCGCGGCCGAGTCCGGCTTGACGCGTGACGGCGAACAACAGGCGCTTGGGCAGGTCCACGGGCAAGACGCGCGACAAGAGCGGTGCACCCGCGCGTCCGGCGGCGTCGATCAGGAGTTCGCGCAAGGCTTCGCGCGTGAGTTCGGGCACGAGGTCGAGTTCGATCGTGAACTGCGGCGGCGCAGAGCGGCGGCGCAGAGCTTTGGCTTGTCCGCGTGCGACATGTTCGGAGAGATCCATCGCACCCGGACCCGAGAGACCTTTGTGCGTGAACAGCACCGGCCGCCGGCGCCGGCCGAGCAGCGTGCGCTTCTCGTCGAGCAGGCGCGCTTCGACATCCTGCACCGCGATGCCCGACAATTCGCGCACCCATTCGACCGGACTCGAGAGCGGCACGAGCGCCGGAACGGGTTCGACGATCGGTAGATCGAGCCGCTCGAGCCAGGCGTAGCCTTCCCCCGTCGTGCCGGTCTTCGGGTAGCTCATGCCGCCCGGACACACGATCAGCCGCGTGAAGCGCGCGACACGACCGTCGTGCAGCACCACATCCCATCCGGCCTGGCCGCGTTCGATTCCGAGCACGCCCGCTTCGAATTCGATCCGCGCTCCGCTCGCGCGCACCTCGTGCTCCAGCGCATCGCGCACGTCGCGCGCGCGGCCGCTCGTCGGGAAGATCTTTTCGAGCGGCGCTTCTTGCGTGGGCACGCCCCATTCCTCGAAGCGCGCGCGCACGTCTTGCGGAGTGACCGCGCGCAACGCGGGCCGGAGGAAGCGCGCGCCCTCGCGCCCGAACAACTCCGCCGCGTGACGCGCATCCAACGTCGTCGTCAAGTTGCAGCGCGTCCCGCCCGACGCCAACACCTTGGTCCCCGTGCGCGGCGTCTTCTCGAGCAACACGACGCTGCGCCCGAGTCGCGCCGCCGCCGCCGCCGCCCACATCCCGGCGGCCCCCGCTCCGATGACCCCGATGTCGCTCGCGATGGCGCTCATGAACGGGCCGTACTCATCCGCCCGACAGCGAGCCTTCGAAGGACTCGGCGTCGTCGCCGATCGCGGATTCGTCGGGCGGCGTGTCGTCGTCCAGGGTGGCGAGATAGCCGTGCGGCAGCGCGACGGAATTCTGGCGGCCGGTCTTGCCGCGCGGGGCACGCAATGCAGCCATCGGGAAGGGCTCGTCCAGGTCGAGGGTGCGCAGCGCGGCCAACATGTCCTCGATGCTCGCGACGCGCACGAGCGACTCGCGCACCACCGAACTGTTGCGGAAGCCCTTCGTGTACCAGCTGCACCACTTGCGCATCTGGCGCATGCCGACTTCGGGGCCGAAGAAATCGATCAGGCGCCGCGCGTGGTCTTCCATGATCGCGACGACGCGGCGCAGGTTCGGCGGCACGTCGGGCTCGCGGCCCGCGAACACCGCCGCGAGTTCCGCGAACAACCACGGCCGACCCAGGCACCCGCGCCCGACGATCACACCGTCGCAACCGGTCGTGCGCATCATGCGCAGGGCGTCGAAGGACTCCCAGATGTCGCCGTTGCCGAGCACCGGAATCGAAACGGAACTCTTCAACGCCGCGATGGCGCTCCAATCGGCTTCGCCTGAATACAACTGCGCCGCCGTGCGCGCGTGCAGACCGATCGCGGCAGCCCCTTCTTCTTGCGCGATGCGACCGGCGTCGAGGAAGGTCAACAACTCGTCGTCGATCCCCTTGCGCACCTTGATCGTGAACGGCACGGCGCCCGCGCCGGCGACGCCCGCGGCGACGATCTTCGCCAGCAACTTCTTCTTCAGCGGGATCGCGCTCCCGCCGCCGTGGCGCGTGACTTTCGGCACCGGACAACCGAAGTTCATGTCGAGGTGATCGACGCCGGAATCGACGAGCGAACGCGCCATCTCCGACACGTCCTTGGGATCGGTGGCGTAGATCTGCACCGAACGCGGCCTTTCACCCGGCTGCGACGAAGCCAAGAGCCGCGTCAAGCGATGACCGTTCAAGTATCCGCGCGCCGAGATCATCTCCGACACGTACAAACCCGCGCCGAACTCGCGGCACACGCTGCGGAAGGGATAGTTCGTGACGCCCGCCATCGGCGCCAGCACCACCGGCGGATCGACCTTCAGCCCCCCCAGTTGCAGAGGCGCGAATTCTCCGGCCGCTGCGAGCGGCACCGCGCGATTCTCGGGGCTGACGTGCGCGCGGAACGCGGTCACTTGGGCGCATCCTGTCGCGGCGCATCGACAGCCGGTTTGGGCGCGACCGGCACCGCGGCGCGCTTCGCGGCCGGCATCGGCAGACCTTTGCCGCCCACCGCTTTCGAATCGAGCTTGACCGTCTGCAGGATCGTGTTGCCGACCTCGCGCTTGGCTTCGACCAGTCCGCCGACCGCGTCGAACAGGACGCGCATGGCCCCGTTCTGCGTGCGCACGACGTGCAGAGCGTCCTTGTCGAGCGCCATCCTCCACGAACCGATCGCCGGCTCGTAGTCCTCGAAGTACAGCACCTTGAAGTCGCCCGGAGTGCGGTGGTAGCCCATCGCGATCAAGCCCGTCACCGAACCGCAGTCGACGAACGCGAAGCGATCGGGCACGGCATCCGTCGACACGAATTGACCGTTCAGGCGCCGCTCGATCGACAGCTTGCCCGCCACCAGCGCGCCGCGCACGTTGAGCACGCGGGAGTTGTTCTTGATCTCGACTTCGAACTCGGTCAGGTCGCCGTTCTGGATCGTCTGCTGGATCTTGGTCTCGGTCGCAAACGTCGTCGCTTCGCCCGGGATCAGGACGCGCCCGCAGTAGGTCAAGCTGCCGTCGTAGCGGCGCACGACGGCGTAGCGTTCGGCCGACACGCGCGTTCCGACTCCGCGGGTTTCCACCGAACCGGTGAGCACGACGTCGCCGGCAGGAATCTCGGGCTGTTCGACCGCGAGCGGACTCGCCAGCGTGGTCTTCACCCGCGCCTGCACGGCCGCCAGATCCTCGAGCTTCTGATCCAGTTCCTGGCGGTCGAGGACCTTGCCGCGCAACGCAACCATTGCGGGCCTGTACAGATGCCCGATGTCGGTCGTCGGATCGCCCTTCGTGATCACCAGATCGCCGCGCGTGCCCGCTCGGATCGTGCCGTGCTTGTCGGCGCCGATCGTGCTCGCTGCACCCTGTGTCGCGAGCCGCACGAGTTCGGCGTCGGGGATTCCGGCTCGGCGCCACAGCGACAGTTCGTCGAGCAAGGCCGTGCCCGGGAACAACCACGCATTCGGCGCGCCGCTTCCGGGCACGAGCCGGCAACCGTGCTTGTGGAGTTCCATCAACAAGCGTCCCTGGGCTTCGATCTTTTTCTGCCCCAGGCGCAAGAATTCTTCCGAGACGAGCTTCTCGCGCACGTTGAGATCGTGCGCCCAGGTCTCGCAGTAGTACGGCGACAAGTACCTCAACTGGTTGTCGGGATCCTTGGGCGGCACGAGGACCTTCGCATACACCGCCAAGGTCGGCGTCACCGCCAGGCGCTTCGCGCCCGCGCGCGATGCGATGTCCTGCATCATCTCCTGCGTGAGCCCGTCCCAGTTCGTGCCGGTCGGCAGGAACGCTTCGATGTGGTAGATGCCGTCCTGGCCGGCCGCGAGTGCATCGGCGAGCGAGACGGATTTTGCGAGCGGCCCCCACACCTGTCTGTGCTCGGCGTGCGCGAGTTGCAGCGTGCGCGCCCACGCGTCGCGCGCGAAGCCCTTGTGAAAAGACAGGAAATCGATCCCGTCGAGTTCGAACAGCTTGGGCAGCTTGGCCTCGGCGTCCGCGGCCGTGTCGAGCAGGATCACGGCGCGCGTGCTCGGCGGCGAACTGTCGATCACGGCGCCCGACGACCAGATCGTCGGACCCGGCGAGCGCGCGCGCGAATTCGGGTCGCGCTCGGCCAGGATGCGCGTGAGATCGTTGCCGGTGTCGCGCACCAACGTCACTCCGGCGCTCACGTACAACCGATCGTGATCGGGGTCGAGGTTCACGTAGCCGTCGATCAAGCCCGGGATCACGTGCATCCCGGTCGCATCGATCACCTCGGCGCCCGCGGGCAACACGACATCCTTGCCGACGGCGCTGACGTAGCCGTTCTCCATCAGGATGGTCTCGACCGCGGGGCTCTCGCCCGGGAGCATGCTGTGCACCGTGGCACCGGTGATCGCGATCGTCTGGAACAGGCAGGTGAGGAGGGTCATGCGGGGCAATTTCCACTTGGGGATGTGAACCTCAAGAGTCTACGCACTCGCGGGCCGGAGGTTGACGCTGGTCCGGCCTAGCATGAAAGATTGGAGCCTGAGGGGCATACCGGAGGCGGCGCAGAGCACGCGGGGCCGGACATTCAGGCCGCATTGTTCAATTGCCAGCACACCGATCCGACGCCCGACCAAGACCGGTCCGGGCATCCAGTCGGCATTGGCCCGCATACAGATAGCCATCACCGAATCCGATCATGCGTACCTGTTTCGGAATGAGATGTTCAGGCTGCTACTGCGCGCAGGCTTGGGTTGGCTGCTGCGTGTCCGATGATCCATCCGATCGCGTGGCGGTTCGCGGCCGTGGGCGATGAGTTCGCACGAGTTGGACTCGGTTCGCTTGGGGATGTTCACGCCTGCATCGAAGCTCCGGACCGCAACGACCGCCAACTCACCTCGTCGGCGTTGTTTCCAGCGCAGATCCTCCACGCAAAGGCTCCTCGCGCTGTGCCGCGATCGTGGCGAACTTTTCAGGATTGCGAATGCCTGGACTGCCGCTCGGTGCCGTGCAGTAGTTCCAAGGCCCCAGCACAGAGCAATGCCAAGCACATGGAGAGCTTGCTAACCCTTCGCGAAGGGACGGCTACGGCGACGTGATGACCCCAGGTCCCCCCTCGGAGCGCGAACCGGGTGAGGATCACCTTCAGTACTTGCCCACCCGGCGCCGAAATAGTTAGCATCCCCTCCCTAGTGAAATTGTCTTTCCTCCACCGCCTTACCGATTGGCTCTGCCTCGCGCTAGTACTCTTGACGGGGATTTCCCCGGCACGTGGGCTGGTCGTTTGCATTGAGGACGACGGATGCGTGAGCATCGAGATCAAGGCATCGGATGCGATTTGCGATGGTTGCGAAGGGCACGGGACGAGCAATACGCCGGCTGAAGCCGACGCCGACCCAATCGCGGGAATGCCCTGTCCCTGCATCGACCTCGAGGTGCCGGGTTCAACCGTGCAACCATTCGTGCCGCGCTGTTCGGTCGATGTCAGCGTTGGACCTTGGATCGCTCCGCCGCCTCCAGTTCGAGCCCAGCAGCTAGTATCGAAGGTCACAGTCGGGCGTGGCCCGCCTGCATGCATCCCTCGTGTCGCGAATTCGCTCGCGCACATTCGAAGCGTCGTGCTCCTCGTCTAGAGGCGCGCACCTTTCTTGGCTGAGCGTGGCATCGCTACGCGAACCGGATGGTGTTGCGCCTCGGCACGTCTGCCGAGGCCCTTGTCAGGCCCCGAGCGACGTGGAGAGCTTCCTTGCGACTTCGTTTCCCTGCTAGCGTTCCGACTCGAATTCTTGATCCGCGCCCGCAGCATTCGTCTGCGGCGCTGCCGGTCCCGGCCCTCGTCGCCTTGTTGGCGCTTGGAGCCTGTCAGGCCCCGCCGCGCAGTGAGGTCGCTCCCGAGGCGGCGATCGCGCAGATGGCGCAGCTACCAGCTCCGCTGGAGTTCCGTGTGGTCGGGCCCAACGGCGGCCCACTCGACGAGCCCGATGCCGCCCTGGGCGCACTCTCGATTGGAGAGGCCGTTCGACGCGCGGTCACCACCGACCCTGGTCTCCAGGCCGCTCTAGCGCGCGTCCGCGTTGCGCTGGCGCAGGCGGACCAAGCGCGGCTGCTTCCCAACCCCGTCCTGAGCGTGGTTCTCCGCGCAGGTGAAGGCAGCCCTCAAATCGAGGCGTCCTTCATCCAGGAGTTCGTGCAGGCGCTTCAGCGCCCGGCTCGTGCGAGTGCGGCCGACAACCGGCTCCGCGCTGTGGCAGCCGATGCGGTCGTCGCAGCATTGGACGTGATCAGCGAAGTCCAAGAACGCTACGTAGAGGCACAGACATCCGCCGCGCTCCTACCGCTGCTTGAGGAGCGACGTGGCCTTGTCGAGCGTCTCGTCAGCACGTCGCAAGCTCGACTTGATGCGGGCGAAGGGACGCGCAGCGATGTCGTCACGTTGGAGGCGCAGCGAGTAGAGTTGCAGGTCTCCATCGACCGCGCGCTGCTTGCTGGGCAGATGAGTCGGTTGCGGCTGGCGCGACTGATCGGCGAACCGTCCGCCAGCGCGAGTTGGACACTCGATCCCTGGACCGCGCCGGGACTGCGCCGCCGATCAGAGCGTGAATGGACCGACGCGGCGCTGATTGCACGACCGGAAATCCAGGCGCTCGCGTGGAGGCTCAAGGCGCTCGGAGACGAGGCCGCCCTGGCACGACTCCTACCGTGGGAGGGCGCAAGCGCCGGACTCGACGCGCAAGGCGGCGACGGTTGGCAAGTCGGACCGTCGATCTCCGCCCCGTTGCCCATTTTCGACTCTGGCGACGCACGACGAGCGGTCAACACTGCTGAGCAACTTGAAGCGCGTCACGAGCTGACCCTCGCAAAGCGTCTCGTGGTCGAGGAAGTTCGGGTCGCCTATCAGGGATTGGCCGCGAGCACAGCGAACCTCGGGCGGATCGAACGCGAACTGATCCCCCTGCTGCGGCAACGAAGGGAACTCGCTGAGGACGCCTACCACGCCGGTCAGACCGACGTGACTCCGCTGTTCCTCGCCGAGCAAGACCTGCGCATCGCGCAAACGCAAGCGATCGAGGTCGAGGCGCAAGCCGCCCGTGCACTCGTCCGCCTGCAACGCGCCGTCGGCGGCCCAGGCGTGGCCGAACAACTCGCCGACGCGGGGTCGGCGAACAACTCCTCGATGCAAGTCGCTGCCGATCGCGTCGCGCCCCACTCGAACAAGCCGTGAGCCAATCCGCCATGAAACACATCACAACCACCTTGTCTCGGAAGATGATCAGTAGGTCCGAACGCAGCGTGCTCCATCGCGCCTTCCTTGCGGCACCGACCCTCATCCTCGCATTCGCAGTGCTCGGGGCTTGCGATGGCCGAAACAACGACTCCCACGGCGATCCGCCGCCAAGAGACACCGCCGACCAGGCCAAGCAACCAACGCCGGATGGTCACGCCCATGGGACTGCCAGCGACACGGGGCACGCCGATGAAGTGACCCTTACGAGCGATGCAGTCGCCCGCTACGGAATCAAGACAGAGGCTGCCCAACTGTGGGTTCTGCGCCCCACGATCACGGCTCCTGCGCGAGTCGGCTTCAACACCGAAGCCATGGCCCACGTCGGATCACCGCTGCGAGGACGCATCGCCGAAGTCCACGTGCGAGTCGGCGACCCCGTGAAGGTCGGACAGGAGTTGGCCGTGATCGAAAGCCCGGAACTGGGTGAGGCTCAGGCGGACTACCTGCAACGCCGAGTTGCCGTTCAGACGGCGGGTCCGGCGGTAGACCTCTCCAAGGTTGCGTGGGAACGCGCATTGGGGTTGTACGAGAAGTCGCAGGGAATCTCGCTCACCGAGGTGCAGCGTCGGGAGGCCGAGCACAAGGTCTCGATCGCCGCGCTCAAGGCGGCCGAGGCCGCGCGCACGGCCGCAGCCAATCGCCTTCATTTGCTCGGAATGAGCCACGAGGCCATCGAAGCCGTCGCGACTACCAATGAAGTTGTTCCGCGCTACTCCGTTCGCGCGGCGATAAACGGCCTCGTCGTACAGCGCGAGGTGACCTTGGGTGAGTTGGTCGGACCCGATCGCCAGTACCTCATGGTCTTGGCGGACGCCACGAATTTGTGGGTGCTTGCAGAGGTGCCCGACGCGAAGCTCCTTCGAGTCCACCCGGGAGCCAAGGCTTGGATCAGCGTCGGCTCAATCAGCGAGTCGAGCAGCAAGCGATTCGAGGGCTCGGTGGCGTTCATCTCGCCGTTCGTTGATCCCACGACACGCACGGCGCAGGTTCGCATCGAGGTCCCGATGGCGGAGCTCGGCTTGCGTCCGGGAATGTTCGCGCAGGCCGAAATCGTCGAGATGGACCCTGACAACCCGTCTCCCGTTCCGGTGGTCGCCGTGCCGGAAGACTCGATCCAGACCGTGGAAGGCGGACCGGCGCTGTTCGTTCCGGTCGATGGCGAGCCCAATACCTACGCGAAGCGCGCAGTCACGATCGGACCCGCCGTCGGAGGACTCGTGCCCGTGTTCTCCGGCCTGGTCGAAGGCGAATTGTTCGTCAGCGAAGGCACATTCATCCTCAAGGCCGATCTGGGCAAAGGCGCTGCGGCGCACGAGCACTGAGAGTTAACGGAGATCACCCATGCTCGAAGCCCTACTTCACTTCTCGGTCAAGAACCGCTGGCTGATCGTCGTGCTGACGGCCGTCGTCGCTGTCATCGGCATGTTCCAGCTCCAGCGCCTTCCGATCGACGCAGTCCCGGACATCACCAACAACCAGGTCCAGGTCAACGCGGTTGCTCCCTCGCTCTCGCCCTTCGAGGTCGAGATGCAGGTCACGTTCCCGATGGAGACCGCGCTCGCTGGCATCCCCGGCCTCGAATACACGCGATCGCTCTCGCGCAACGGCTTCGCACAAGTGACGGCCGTTTTCGAGGACGGCGTGGATATCTACTTCGCTCGTCAGCAAGTGGGCGAGCGATTGCGCGAAGCGAGCGGCAGCCTGCCGCCCGGCGTCGACACGATCATGGGTCCAATTGCGACCGGACTCGGCGAGGTGTACATGTACACCGTCGAGTACGAGCACCCGCGTGGGAAAGGCGCCGTGGTTAGAGACGGTGAACCGGGGTGGCAGTCCGACGGTGCCTACCTCACGCCGGAAGGCACGCGCCTCACGACGGAAGTGGAGCTGGCCGCCTACTTGCGCGAGGTGCAGGACTGGATCATCCGGCCACAGCTCAAGAACGTGAAGGATGTCGCGGGCGTTGACGCGATCGGCGGATACGTGAAGCAGTACCACGTGCAGCCGGACCCGATGAAACTCGTCTCGTATGGTCTGACCTTCGCGGATGTCGTCGAGGCGTTGGAGAAGAACAACGTCTCGACCGGCGCGGGCTACGTGGAGCACAAGGGCGAGTCGTACCTCGTGCGCGCCACGGGTCGCATCCAGACGATCCCTGAAATCGAGACCATCGTGATTGGCACTCGTCGGGGCGTGCCCATCTACATTCGCGATGTCGTTGGACACGACGGCGTCGGAATCGGCCGCGAGTTGCGAACTGGTTCTGCAAGCGAGAACGGCGAGGACGTGGTTGTCGGTACGGCCGTCATGCTGATCGGTGCGAACAGCCGCACCGTCGCTGCCGCGGTGGACGCCAAGATGAGTGAGGTCCAGCGCTCGCTGCCAGCGGGCATCCGAGCGAAGACGGTGCTCAACCGCACCAAGCTCGTCGATGCCACAATCGCGACGGTTCAGAAAAACCTCGTGGAAGGCGCGATTCTCGTCATCGTCGTTCTGCTCATCATGCTCGGCAATTGGCGTGCGGCGATGATCTGCGCGCTCGCCATCCCGCTCTCGATGCTCATGACGGCTACGGGGATGGTGCAGGGCCGCGTGAGCGGCAACCTCATGTCGCTCGGCGCGATCGACTTCGGCCTGATCGTCGATGGCGCGGTGATCATCGTGGAGAACTGTCTGCGGCGGCTAGCAGAAGAGCAGCACGCCAAAGGACGCCTGCTGACCCTCCAGGAGCGACTGCACGTCGTCTTCGATGCCTCGAAGGAAGTCCGCAAGGCGACCGCGTTCGGCGAGGCGATCATCATCACCGTCTACTTCCCAATCCTCGCCCTCTCGGGCGTCGAGGGGAAGATGTTCCACCCGATGGCCTTGACGGTCATCTTCGCGCTGATCGCGGCCTTCATCCTGTCGCTCACGTTCGTGCCCGCGATGGTCGCGCTCTGCATTCGCGGGCGCGTCACCGAGAAGGACATGTTCCTCGTCCGTTGGGCGAAGGCTCTGTACGCACCCGTGGTCCGCGTGGCGGTGAAGATGCGCTACGCCGTGGTCGGAGCTGCCATGGCCGCGTTCGCCGGTGCGCTCCTTCTGTTCGGCACGCTCGGCCAGGAATTTGTGCCGACGCTCGACGAGAAGGACATTGCGATGCACGCGATGCGCATCCCATCGACGGGCATCACACAGTCGCAGTTGATGCAGTACGACGTGGAGCGCGCGGTTTCCAAGTTCCCAGAGGTCGCGTTCACCTACTCGAAGACCGGCACGGCAGAGCTGGCCTCCGACCCGATGCCGCCCAACGTCTCCGACACGTTCATCATCCTCAAGCCGCGCGAGGAATGGCGCAGCGAAGAGGAACTCGACCGCCGCATCGCCGAATTGGAGGCCGCACGCCCCGTCGAGGTGGCACACGAGGCGGACGAGCACGGTCATGGGAACGAACCCGAAGGTCCGGTGGCGGCGCAGGGACACAAGGCCAAGCTGATCAAGCTGATCGAGCTGACGGTCCAGTCCGTTCCGGGCAACAACTACGAGTTCACGCAGCCGATCCAGATGCGGTTCAACGAACTCATCTCCGGGGTGCGTGGAGACGTGGCCGTGAAAGTGTACGGCGACGACTTCGCGTCGATGCAGGAGTCAGCCAACAACGTGCTCGCCACGCTGCAAGGAATCGCTGGCGTCGCCGATGCCAAGGTCGAGCAGACCGAGGGCCTGCCCGTGATGACCGTGGCCCCCGATCGTGCGGTGCTCGCGCGCTACGGCCTGAACCTGTCTGACGTGCAGGACGTCGTCGCCGTCGCGATGGGCGGTCGCGAGGCGGGTCTCGTGTTCGAGGGCGACCGTCGCTTCGATCTCGTGGTGCGCCTCCCCGACGCCCTGCGGGGCAAGGTCGACATCCTCGACCGGCTCCCCATTCCGCTGCCGCGTGGTGAGCAGGAACCCCAAGCGTCGGGCCTACCGGCACTCTCGGACGATGGCGGAGCGGCGCTGTCTCACGCTCCGATCGAGCGAGGATTCTTGCCGCTGGGAACGGTCGCCCGCATCGAAGTGGCCGAGGGAGTCAACCAGATCAGCCGCGAGAACGGCAAGCGGCGCATCGTCGTGCAGTGCAACGTTCGCGGGCGCGATCTGGGCTCGTTCGTGACCGAAGCGCAGGACAAGGTCGGCGCGCTCGCGCTACCGGCTGGACAGTGGCTCGTCTGGGGCGGTCAGTTCGAGAACTTGGTCGCGGCGAAGCAGCGACTCTCGGTCGTCGTGCCGGTGTGCTTCGCGATGATCCTCTTGCTGCTCTTCGCGACCTTCAAGAGCTTCAAGTACTCGCTGCTCGTGTTCGCGGCCGTCCCGCTCGGACTCACAGGCGGAGTCGTCGCGCTGTGGGTACGCGACATGCCGTTCTCGATCTCGGCCGCCGTCGGATTTATCGCGCTGTCTGGTGTCGCCGTGCTCAACGGCTTGGTGATGATCATCTTCATCAACCAACTGCGCGAGAAGGGCGAGGCGGTCGAAGCCGCGATCATCCACGGCTCGATCACGCGCTTGCGGCCCGTCTTGATGACGGCGCTCGTGGCCTCGCTCGGATTCGTGCCGATGGCGATCGCTACCGGCACAGGGGCCGAGGTGCAGCGTCCGCTCGCGACGGTCGTCATCGGCGGGCTGATCTCCAGCACGCTGCTCACGCTCGTCGTGTTGCCCGCGCTCTACCGCATCTTCACCGGAACGCGCCCCGACGGGCTTCCAGGTCCGAAGCCAGAGGTCTGGGAGGCTCCCGATGAGTCGGGCGAGGGTGCGACTCCCTCACTTTCCGCGTCGGCGTCCAGCACCTCACCCTCCGACAGCCACGGCCTTGCTACGGACTCTGCGCCGAGCAACGGAACACCGCCTCACGGCACCTTACCAAGCGCAGCAAGCTAGCGCTGGCATGTCCACGAACTCACAAACAGACGTTCGCCTCCGGCGTGTGGCCGGGTTCAAGGCGCAGCGCTGCTCTTCTCGACGAAATCATGAACGGAGATTCATCAATGACCCTTTCTAACATCTTCCTCGGCAGCCTGGCCCTTGCATCCACGGCAGCTTTCTTAACGACGCAAGGTGCCTCCGAGCCGGTGAAGTCCACACCAGAGTATTTCGTAACCGCAGAGGGTGACAACGCGCACCTCTGGGTTCGCGAAGGCAACACCCTGCGCGTCATCGGTCACGGCGCGTGCAAGAACTGCCCGCTGGACCAGGATCACGCCGAGCACAAGGAAGGCGACGGCCACGATCACGGCAAGAAGTAGTTCCACATCGAAAGCACACCCATCATGTTCATCATCGCACTGGCTCTCGCACTACCGCTCCCGCCCTTCCAAGACTCGGTCTCTCGTGTTCCGTCGTGACCCTTGTGACCCGGCGAGGGTCGGGCGGTCCGTGCGACCTCCGAAGGTGGAGACGAGCAGCGCTGGGTACTCGGCGCGCGCTGGATTCCCGGCATTGACGTTGATCGAGCGCGGATGCGTACGACGTTGACCTATCGCGTCCTGCCCACGTTGACGGCAGGACTCGAGTACAACCCGATCGCGAACGACCTCGGTCCGATCGCAAATTGGCTCGCACTGCCCGAACATGACAGTTGGCCGGCCTTGATCGTGGGCACGAGCTCCGATCGCATTGGTACGTCGCACGGCCGCTCCTTCTACGCGACACTCTCGAAGGATCTTGAGGCGTGGACGGGGCTGCCGATCGCGCCGTACGTCGGCGCATCCTTCGGAACGTTCGACGACGAATTGACCGAGATCGCTGGGCTCTCCATTCGCTGGAGTGAGCGAGTGGGAACGACGAGTTTGTGGGACGGACACAACCTGCACCACATCATCGAAACTTACATCGGTGATCGACACACGCTCGGCCTCGTGATCGCGAATCTGGACGGCGATTACGACCTTGGCGTGTCGTACTCCGTCGGTTTATAGTATGAACCGGACTCAGGAGATCATGAAGTCGATCGTCTGCCTTCATGGTCTCCTGTCACACTGCAACGTTTCGAAGCGCACATGCGTCGTAGGGTCGACAGCACTTTGGAGCACCGGATGACTCATCTGCCGACCGACAGCCACGCCATCCACACCGAAGTGCAAGCGAAGAATGGCCTCTGGCGGGACCGGACATTCAAGGTCCTGCTCACGTTCGTGATCATCGTCGTTGGTCTGGAGATCTCGGCACTGGCCGGGTTCGAACTGCCCCCACCCTGGTCACTGCTCGTGTCAGCCACGCTCATCCTCATCGTCGGATTCGGGGTGTTGAGGAAAGGTGTGGAAGCGCTGGTCCGTCTGCGCTTCAGCAGCATCAATCTCTTGATGCTGATCGCGACGATCGCCGCATTCTACCTCGGGCAGTACACCGAAGCAGCCGTAGTGATAGTGCTCTACGCCCTTGGCGAGCGACTCGAGGACATCGGAATCAAGACTAGCCGCAGCGCATTGGACGCGTTGGTCAAGAAGACTCCGAGGACAGCGCGCATCAACGGCACCGAGCAGGATTCGCCTATCGAGTCAATCGCCGTTGGAACGATGCTCCTCGTGAAGCCCGGCGAGGCGGTTCCGCTCGATGGCGTGATAGAGAAGGGCACCACCTCCGTGGATGAAGCCGCGATCACGGGCGAACCGCTGCCACGTGACAAACGTCCCGGAGATCCTGTGTTCGCAGGAACCCTAAATAAGGAGGGCGTTATCGAGCTGCGCGCCACCAAGGTCTACCAAGACACAACCCTTCAGAAGATCGTGCGGCTCACGTTCGAAGCTCAGCAGGGCAAGGCGGAGACTCAGAAATTCATTGAACGCTTTTCGCGTGTGTATACGCCCACAGTGCTCGCCCTCGCACTTCTGGTCGTCATCATTCCCGTGCTCGCGTTGGACAAACCCCTTGATCCGTGGCTGCTGCAAGCGATCACTCTGCTCGTAATCGCTTGTCCGTGCGCTCTGGTGATCAGCACGCCAGTGGCTATCTATGCAGCGATCGGCAACGCATCGTCGCGAGGCGTGCTTGTGAAGGGCGGCCGGTACATCGAGGCACTGGCCCGGCTCCGAGCAGTCGCGCTCGACAAGACGCGAACGATCACTCGTGGAGAGCCAGCAATCAGCGACGTGCTGCCCCTCGGAGGCATGTCTCGGCAAGAACTTCTCGCGTGCGCGGCCGGTGCCGAACTCTTTAGCGAGCATCCACTCGCGCAAGCCATAGTTGACTTGGCGCGAGAGGAAGGCCTCGAGCTTCATGGTGTCGAGCGCGTGCAGAGCCTCATCGGCAAGGGCCTGACGGCCCAATGCCTCGTTTGCGAGCACAAAGACATCTTCATCGGCAAGGTAGGCTTCATCCGCGAGTTGATGCCGTTTTCGGAGGAGGCCGCAGCCCACGTCGAACGTCTGCAACATGAGGGCAAGACTGCCATCGTGGTCAGCTTCCGCAATGGCGTTGCAGGCATCTTTGGGGTCGTCGATGCGATCCGGACCGACAGCGCGTCGACGGTCGGCGAGCTTCAGCGCCTTGGAATTGCGACCGTGATGCTCACCGGCGACAACGCGAAGAACGCAGCCGTGGTCGCGGCACAGGTCGGCATCACGACTGTTCACGGCGACCTGCTCCCTGAGGATAAGGTCTCGCGCTTGAAGGATCTGATGGCAGTTCACGACAGTCAAGTCGGGATGGTAGGCGACGGTGTGAACGACGCACCCGCCCTCGCCTTCGCGAGCGTGGGTATTGCCCTGGGCGCTGCCGGCAGCGATACGGCGCTGGAGACGGCTCCGGTCGCACTCATGAACGACAAGCTGAGTCTCGTCCCCTTTCTGGTCCGTCTGGGGCGACGCACTATCGCCACGATTCGTGTGAACACGATTCTGGCCATCGCTGTCAAGGTCGCGTTCGTGACACTTGCCGTCGCGGGCATGGGCAATCTTGCATTAGCGATCGCAGCGGATGTTGGTGTCACCCTGCTCGTCATCGTCACGAGCCTGCGCCTGCGCCGATTCGATGCTGATCCCGACAACAACGGCAACGAGCCGGGATAGTCTACGAGTAATTGTCGCGGGCGAAAATCACCGTACGAATGAGTAATTGGAGACAAATACCTTGGACGTGCCCTTGCCAACCAGAGGCGTGCGCTTACGACCTCCGAGGCGCTCCTCCTCTTTCAAGATATGCGTGCCACGCTCGCATGGAGCAAACTCTGACGCACCGCGGCGGCGCTTGGCAGGCCGAAGAGCAACGCTGAGATTCCCGGCACGGTGGGAGCGTAGGGCGGCGCAAACGTCTGACTTCTCACCGACTGCGAATACGGGGTCGGGATGCATCTCCCCCCAAGCACGAAGACTGGTTACGCTGTCAGACATGAGGAAACGTCTCTTCCGGCCATTCATTTCAACTGCGGCTGCCGTCTGCGCACTCCTTACTGCGGGCTGCGCGTCACATGGAGTAGATCTAATCCCGACTACTGACATCCGATGTGCGGTCGAGCAGTGTGCCGAGGTCTTCATCTCGTGCCGTGTTCTGGATCTCGACGGCAACCTACATATCCACGGCACGGTTCATTTCCGCGGCAATGAGCGCCTAGTCTCCGACAAAGTTGATGTGTCCGTAGAGAGCGGGACGGGTACGAAATGCGCTCGCACCCAAGTGCGCTTCGGTCCTCCGTTGCGCCTCCCACCGACCGGGATCGGAACGTCGTCCTATTTCGACGTGACATTCGATGGCTTTCCTGCGTCCGGGTCGATTATCCAAATATCGCACCATCACCCATCGGGAGCTTCCCGGTGACGACCTGCGCTGGAGCCGCGAGATTCCCCGCTCCCGGGGACATGTTTCGCAGCCCCCGGAGTGTTGGACACGGAGGATGTCAAGCAGTGGAATCGTCGGATGTTTGTGACGGAGCTAGAAGGCTGAGGCTGTATCGATGGCCGAGTCGGTTGGAAATCTGGCAGGGGTTTCCCGTGACTCCGAGACTGACTCTGGCCCAGCGACAAGTTGGTTTCGCCGATCCGAGGACAATGCGATTCGAGCGCCGAGGGTTTCGCTCACCGCCGGGGACCGGGGCTGAGCCTGTACCGCATGTTCACCAGCGCGCGCGTCGACGCCGAATAGCGCCTCGCGCGGGCTGCAGCCGAGTCCCCCATCCAACACGACAAAGGTGCCGATTCGTAGCCGAACACGCTCTTCGTCGCGCTTGACCTAAGTATCCTCAAAACCAGGAGATCGTCATGAATCACACTGCTTCCTTCGTCGCCGGCCTCGCACTTCTCACGTCGAGTGCGGCAATCGCAATGCAAGGTGCCTCTGAGCCCGTCAACTCCGCACCGGAGTGCTTCGTCACGGGCAAGGGCTCGAGCGCACACCTCTGGGTGCGCGAAGGCGTGACCTTGCGCGCGCTCGCGCACGGCGCCTGCAAGACCTGCGCGGCAGCGGCCGGGCAGGATCACAAGGCCGGTGACGGGCATGATCACAAGCCGGGTGACGGGCACGATCACAAGTAGAGCGACGTAGGCGCGGCGGGGCTCGGTGTCGGTTGATTGCGCTGGAAGCTCCTCCAGCAGCAAGGACCGGCCTCTCTGCGCACGAAAGTGCCCCCGCGCGCGACGGCCGGACTGCACGGACGTATGATCTTCGCCCCCATGTCCCTCGTACTCGCTCGTGTCATGCTCGACACGGATCTGCTCTCCGCCGGTCCGTGGATCTTCGGGCGTCAAGTTCTCGACGACCGCGAGCGCCCGGTTGACGGCTCGATCGTCGAGGTCTACGACGGATCCGACCGCTTCATCGGCCACGGTCTCTACAACCGCCGCTCCGACATCCGCGTGCGTCTCTTGACGCGCGGCAAGAAGAGCGACCTGCGCAACCCGCGCGATTTCCTGCTGAAGACCCTCTCTGCCGCCGACCGCTTGCGGCGCAAGACGCTCAAGCTCGAGTCGCACACCGACGCGTATCGAATCGCTCACGCCGAGGGCGACGACTTGCCGGGTTTGATCGTCGATCGCCTCGGGCACGTGCTCGTGTGCGAGCACCATGCACTGGGTTTCTGGAATTTGCGCGCCGACGTCGAGTGGGCTCTCAACCAGCTCTACCCCGGCTTCGAAGTCGTGCACCGCGTGCCGACCAGCGCCGCCAAGAGCGAAGGCTTCGAGCCCGACGAGCCCCCGCGCGACGTCGGCGAGGTGCGCATCACCGAGAACGAAGTCACGATCCCCGTCAAGCCCGGCGTCGGACACAAGACCGGATACTTCTGCGATCAACGCGACAACCGCCTGAAGGTCGCGCGCCTCGCGGAAGGCGCCGACGTGCTCGACATGTGCACGAACACCGGCGGCTTCGCGCTGCAGTGCAAGCGCCTTGGTGCGCGCAGCGTGCGCGCCGTCGATCTGGACGAAGTCGTGCTCGAGCGCGCGCGCAAGGCGGCCGAGATCAACCGGCTCGAGATCGAGTTCCTGCACGCGGACGGGTTCAACGTCTTCCGCAACGTGCGCACCCAACGCGAACGGCCGAATCTGATCATCCTGGACCCGCACAAGCTGATCCGCGGCCGCGCCGACGACGAAGAGGGCCTGCGGCGGTACCACGACTGGAACACGCTGGCGCTCGAAGCCGTCCGCCCGGGCGGAATCGTGGCCACGTTCTCCTGCTCCGGGGCCCTCGAACTGCCCGCGTTCCTGGGCATCCTGTTCCAGTCGGCGCGCCGGGCCGGACGCACCATCCGGCTCCTCGAAACGCTCGGTGCGGGGCCGGATCACCCGCAGCGGCCGGATTTCAGTCGTTCGCGCTACCTGAAGGGCGCGATTCTGGCCGTCGACTAGGCCTTCGCACGCCGTCGATTCAACGACGGGTCGTAGTTCTGGAACGCGGGGCGCGGATTGTGCATCCTGTGTAGGACCCGACGTCGCCCTCGCGACGAGCCGCACGGCTCCGCGAGGGCGCGTCCGTACGAGCACACCCTCGTCCGGAGCGGGGATCCAGAGCCCAGACCCGAGTAGCCGCCTTGAAAACGACCCAAGCCATGAGCCTCATCCAACTCGTCGCGCAAGAAGACTGGCAAGAGTTCGACGACACGTGGAGCGAAATCATGCTCTCGGAAGGACCGATCGAAGACGTCCTCGCGGCGTTGCGCGTGGTCGCCGAGAAGAAGCGCATGCCGCGTTGCATCGCGCAAGTGAAACAACACGCCGAGATCCTGGCCAAGGCCGATCGGCACGAGGAGGCCGCGCGCCTCCTGGGCCAGGCCGTCTCGACCGGCAGCGGCGCCGGGGAATTGGCGGGTGCGCTGTATGAGGCCGCGCAGAAGGCCTGGGGCGAGAAGGCCTACTGGGAGAAGTACTCCGAGATCTCCGGCCTGCGCGCCGACAACTCCGACGCGCGCCGTTCGTGGATCGCGTTCGAGCGCTTGCTCGGCTTCGACGTCGACAAGCTCGTGTTCCACCCGGGCGGTTGGGGTGCCGGCAAGATCACGTCGCTCGACATGAACGTGCCCGAGATGGGCGTCGTGTTCCAATCCGGGCGCAAGGATCGCTTCCCGATGCAGGCCGCGGTCGAGATCTTCGAGCCGCTCCCCGAGGAAGACTTGCGCGCTGTGCACTTCCGCGATCCGGAGAACTTGAAGCGCATGCTCAAGGAAGAACCGCTCGTCGCCCTGCGCGCGATCCTCTCGCGCCACAACGGCCGCGTCTCGACCGTCGGCATCAAGAACGCGCTGATGCAAGTCGGCATCGAAGGCGGATCCTGGTCGGCCTGGTGGCGCAAGACGCGCAAGCTGGCCGAGAACAGCGAGTGGTTCCGCGTCACAGGCACGCCGTCGAAGGGCGACGTGATGCTCTTGCGTTCGGCGACGGATCCGGTCGAAGACCTGCGCCGACAGTTGATGAACTACACCACGCTCACGGAGCTCTTCGCGCGCATCAAGAACCAGCTCGCGAGCAAGCCCGAGGAACCGCTGCGCGAGATGATGCTCGACGTGCTCGAGCAGAAAACTCCCGAGGCTTCGGATCCGGGTCCCGTGCGCCTCGCATCGTGGATGCTCTTGCGCGAAGCGCGCGGTGTCACGCCCGAGCCGCTCGTGATCGCGCTGCGCAACGCCAACGCCGAGGAATCCGGCACCGACCTCTCCACTCCGCCGGCGATGTGGGCTTTGTTCCAGTCCCTGACGGGCACGCGCGAGCAAGAGCGCTGCGTGAGCCTGCTGCAGGAAGTCATGGGCGAAGGCTGGGTCGACGAAGCCCTCAAGCACCTGCACCACGCCCCCGCCGGCATGGCGCGCCCGCTGGTCGACGCGCTGCTCGCGGCCGGGAAGAAGGCCGAGTTGGGCGCCGCCTACCTCGAACTCCTGAGCCGCCCGCTGCGCGCTCCGGACGTCCTCATCGCGCTCGCGAAGCACGGCGAGGCCAAGAAATACAAGGTCGCGTTGCCGAGCGACCTGGCGCGCGCGCAGTCGTACTTGTCGCTGGCGACGAACCTGCACGTGAATCGCAAGGGTGACGCAGCCAGTGCACGCTCCGCGACGAAGATCTCGGAGCTCCTGTTGAAGGGCAAGGAGCCGCTCATCCGGCGCCTGCTCGCCGACGCGGACGCCGAAGCGCTCTTGTCCGTGCAGCGCTCGATTCAGCGCGGCGTGGACGAGGAACTCGACGCGGTGGTGACCGACATCGTCGTGCGCCAGGCGCCGGGCGGCGTGCGCGGCAAGGAAGCCCAGTTCTGGGAGAACGACCGCATCTGGACCACGAAGCACGGCCTCGAAAAGCGCAGCGCGGAATTCAAGGAACTGCGCGAGGTCAAGATTCCCGCCAACCAGGACGCGATCGGCCGCGCGGCGTCGATGGGCGACCTGTCCGAGAACGCCGAGTGGGAAGCCGCGATCGAGGAGCAGCGCACGCTGACTTCGCGCGCGATGGAGATGCAGACCGAGTTGAGCAAGGTCGAGTTGATCGAGAACGCGATCCTGCCCGAGGACATGGCCTGCCCCGGCACGGTCGTGCGCTACAAGGACAAGGTCAAGAATCGCGAGAGCGAGATCGTGATCCTCGGTCCGTGGGACACCGATCTCGCCGACAACGTGGTCAGCTACCGCGCGCCGCTCGCGGCCGGACTGTTGGGCAAGCACCCCGGCGAGATGGCCAAGATCACGCTGCCGAGCGGCACGCTCGAACTCGAAGTGCTGTCGACGAAGCTCTTCGAACTCGACCACTGAGGACCGCCGAAAACACCCCCTGGCGAACCTGGGGGGCCTTTTCGGAGGCCATCGGGCTTGAATATCACGTGATCATGATGTAATGTTGATCGCGTGATCGCGAAGTCCCCCAGTCTGACCGACGTCCTGAAGACCCTGAGCGACCCGACGCGCCTGCGCATCCTCGGGCTCGTCGCGGCCGAGGAACTCTCCGTCGGTGAATTGGCGCGCGTCCTGGAGATGGCGCAGAGCCGCGTCAGCAATCACTTGCGTGTGCTGCGCGAGGCACACCTGCTCGACGAACGTCACGTCGGCCGCACGACCCACTTGCGTCTCACCGCGCTGGCCGAGAATCCCGGCGCAGGCGAGAGCGACATCACCGCGCGCATCTGGCACGCGCTGCAAGCCGAGATCACGACTCTGCCCGAGTACGGCCCGGATCGTGCGCGACTCGAAGTCGTGATCTCCGAACGCGCGCGCGGCTCGACCGAGTTCTTCGATCGCGTCGCCGGCGAGTGGGACAAGATCGGTGTCGATTTCAAGAACGGTCAAGCGCGCCAACGCGCGGCCGCGGCGCTGCTCCCCCACGGTCTCGTGCTCGGCGACCTCGGTTCGGGCACGGGCTACATGGCGCAAGCGCTGGTCGGTCTGTGCACGCGCCTCGTGTGCGTCGACGCATCGCAGGGCATGCTGGCGCAAGCCAAGAAGAAGCTCGGCGTCGTCCCCAAACACTGCACCGTCGAATTCCGGCGCGGCGAACTCGACGAGTTGCCCATCGAAGACGGCGAACTCGACGGCTGCGTCGCGGCGATGGTGCTGCACCACCTGCCCTCCGTGCACGCCGCGCTCGCCGAGATGCAGCGCGTGCTCAAAGTCGGCGGTCACGCCGTCGTGCTCGAACTCGCTCCGCACAAGGAAGAATGGATGCACGCGAAGCTCGGCGACCGTCACCTGGGACTCGCGTCGCGCGACGTGATGCGCGCCTTCGAGAAAGCCGGCTTCGTAGACGTCCAACTCGAAGCCAGCGAGGATCGCTACGAGCCCAGGCCCGAGTCCGGCGCTGCATCCGCGCCCAGCGTCTCGCTGCCCCTGTACATCGTCCGTGCACGCAAACCGGCACGGGCGTGATCTGACCAACACGAACCACTTCAGTAACTCACACTCGAGAATTGCAGGAACCCATGCCCCCGACAGCACAGAAGACCAAATCCAGCGCGAAGACCGACTACAAGGTGAAGGACCTCACGCTCGCCACGTGGGGCCGCAAGGAGATCGAACTGGCCGAGCACGAGATGCCCGGCTTGATGGCGTTGCGCGAGGAATTCGGCCCGAAGAAGCCGCTCAAGGGCGCGCGCATCACCGGTTCGCTGCACATGACGATCCAGACGGCGGTGTTGATCGAAACGCTGCTCGATCTGGGCGCTCAAGTGCGCTGGGCTTCGTGCAACATCTTCTCGACGCAAGATCACGCTGCCGCCG
Organism: Planctomycetota bacterium; assembly: GCA_016795245.1. GTDB lineage: Bacteria > Planctomycetota > UBA1135 > UBA1135 > JAEUIA01. The sequence continues at coordinate 22,116 of JAEUIA010000112.1, forward strand.
CGGTCGTCGTCGGTCGCAAAGGCACGGTCCAGAACCCCAAGGGGATCCCGTGCTTCGCCTGGAAGGGCGAGACGCTGGAGGAGTATTGGTGGTGCACCGATCAGGCGTTGGCATGGCCGGGTGAAGACGGCCCGAACATGATCCTCGACGACGGTGGTGATGCGACGCTGCTCGTGCACCTCGGCACCGAGTGCGAGAAGACCGGCAAGGTCCCCTCGCCTTCGAAGACCGACTCCGAGGAGTACGCGATCATCCTCAAGCTCCTGAAGAAGACGGTGGCCGAGGAGCCGCAGCGTTGGACGAAAGTCGGGAAGAGCGTGAAGGGCGTCACCGAAGAGACCACGACCGGCGTGCACCGCCTGTACCAGCGCATGGAAGCCGGCACGCTGCTGTTCCCGGCGATCAATGTGAACGACTCGGTCACGAAGTCGAAGTTCGACAACCTGTACGGCTGCCGCCACTCACTGGTGGACGGCATCATGCGCGCCACCGACGTGATGTTGGCGGGCAAGGTCGCGGTCGTGTGCGGCTACGGCGACGTCGGCAAGGGCAGCGCGCAGTCGCTGCGCGGCCAGGGCGCGCGCGTCATCGTGACGGAGATCGATCCGATCTGCGCGTTGCAGGCGAGCATGGAGGGCTACCAGGTCCTGCGCATGGAGGATGTCGTGTCTACGGCGGACATCTTCATCACGGCGACCGGCAACAAGGACATCATCACGGTCGAGCACATGCAGCGCATGAAGCACAATGCGATCATCGGCAACATCGGCCACTTCGACAACGAGATCGACATGGTCGGCCTCCAGAAGCTGAAGGGCGTCAAGAAGATCAACATCAAGGCGCAGGTCGATGAATGGGCTTTCCCGGACGGGCACTCGATCATCGTGCTGGCCGAAGGCCGCCTGCTGAACCTCGGTTGCGCGACCGGTCACCCGAGCTTCGTGATGAGCAACAGCTTCACGAACCAGGTCATGGCCCAGATCGAGTTGTTCGGCAACACGAAGAGCTACGACAAGGCCGTGTACACGCTGCCCAAGCACCTCGACGAGAAAGTCGCACGCCTGCACCTCAAGAAGCTGGGCGTGAAGCTCACCACCTTGAGCGACGATCAGGCCAAGTACCTCGGCATCGCGGTCAACGGGCCGTACAAGCCGAATCACTATCGGTATTGATCCTGCTCGGCGGGGCCAGACCTTGATCCCGTTCGGTGGGACTGGAACCGGCATCGCCGCGCATCGAATCGAAACGACGGGAAGGCCCGGCGCTCGCCACGGCACACACTGCGTGTGTGCGTGATCCGCGTCGGGCCTTCCTCACGAACGGAAGTAGCGTGCCCCCTGCGGCAAGGCCCGAGGTAGATTCAGAGGCGAGGTCGGCCGGCCGCCCATTCTTGCGCGGCACCGCGGTCGACCCGGCTCGCTTACCGCGGTTCTTCTCATGGCCTATGACTCGACGATCTGGTCCGCAGGTCCGCAGCGTACGCGTGGAGCCTGTCTCTCGGGTGCGATCGCGGGCGCGCTGCTTTTGGCCGGGCGCGCTGAAGCACAATTGCTCCACAGCCACGGACGTCTGGTCGCGCTGACCGGACAGGCGACGCCGGGTGCACCGGGTGCAGCTTTCGCCGGCGCCGGTGCATTCGATCTCCCGCAGATCGATCGTTCGGGAGCCGTGTTGTTCCGAGCCCGCTTCGTCGGCGGTGGCGCGACGAGTTCCAACGACCGTGCGCTCTTCTACGGCGCGCCGGGGGCGATCCGCATGACGGTCCGTGACGGTGCGAGTGCACCGGGGCTGCCGCCGGGCGTGACACTCAACACGAGTGCAGGTGCTGGAGGTCTGACCTCCACGTACCTCTTGAGCGCGTCGGGGAATTGCGCGTGGACGACCTCGCTGTGGAACGGGGGCACCTCGTCGCTGAATGACACGGCGATCTACGGAGGAATGCCGCTGCAACCCGTACTCGTCGCGCGCGAGGGAGACCCTGCACCCGGCACGATTGGCCCGGCATCCTTGGTGTCCAGCTACGCTACGATGACGCACTACGAACTGCAGGTCAGCGAGCGAGGAGATGTCTGCTTCCGCACGGCCATGTACGGCGGCGACGTGTCTGGTTCGCTGAACAACGGGGCCATCTATGCCTTTCATGTGTCGCCCGGGACGATGCACCTGCTGGCGCGGATGTACGATCCGATTCTCGGTGGCTATCGAGTGGGACCGATGGCGGGCCCGCCGCCGTACGCACCTGTTCAGCTCATGAACGACGCCGGTCAGCTGTTGTGGGAGTGCGGATTGAACCTGGGGCTCGGGACTCCCCTCCCAACGGCCCAAGATGACCAGGTCCTCGTTCTCTCGTCGGCTGGGGGAACCCATGCGGTCATTGCGCGCGAGGGTGATCTGGCGCCCGGAGCGGGAGGTGCGCGGTACGGCGCGGCGTCGGGTACAAGCAGGTGGCGATGCGATCTTGATGGCCTCTCTCCCGCGGGGGATGTCGTCTTCATGTCCGACTTGAAGGGACCTGGTGTGGAATCGGGCATTGGCAACATGGGCCTCTTCTACAGGGCACACACGGGATCAACCGAGTTGCTCATCCGGCGCGGAGATGCGGCTCCGGGCACGTCTGGGGAGCGCATCAATCTGGTCGTCTACTCGCCACCCAGCCTCAACACCAATGGGCAGTTTGCGTTTCGAGCGTTGATCTTCAACGCAGAGCCGACGGAGAACATCGGGGTCTGGTCCGGCAACGTGAATGTTCCGGGATCGCTCGAACTCATCGCCCGCCGCGGAGATCCTGCCCCCGGCACCTTGGGCGCCCGTCTGTCAGGTCCGTTGGATACGATGCAGAACAACCAGGATGCGGTGGTCATCGACTTCTTCCTCACTGGCGGCGACGTCTCGGGGGCCAAGAACAATCGAGCGTTGTACTGCTGGACGAAAGCCCGGGGCTTGCAACTCATCGTGCGCAAGGGCGATTCGTGGGCCCAGATCCCAGGCCGAACGATCTCCACGTTCGTGATCGACCCGTTCCCCTCCACATCCGGATTGAACGTGTGTTTCAACGCCGCTGGGCAACTCGCCGTCCTGCTCACGCTCGACGACGGGAGCGAGGCCATCGCGACGATCGACGTCACGGGAACTCCGTCGACGACCTTCTGCGCGGGCGACGGAACTTCGACGCCCTGCCCGTGCGGCAACAGCGGATCGTTCGGCCGAGGCTGCGCAAGTTCGGCATTCGCGATCGGCGCGGGGCTGACGACTCTGGGCACGGCGGGAACATCTCTCGCCACGGATTCGCTGATCCTGACGGCGACGAATGTCGTGGGCCCTTGCATGTTTTTTCAGGGCACAGGGACTCTAGCCGGCGGTACCGGCATCCCCTTCGGTGACGGACTCTTCTGCACCGGCGGAACGGTCGTGCGCTTGGGAGTCGTGATTCCCGCGGGAACCGGCGCGTCGTTCCCCGAAGACTCGATCCACAATCCGATTCACGTCGTCGGCGCGACCACTGCCGGAGACCTGCGCTACTACCAGTGCTGGTATCGAGACGCCGTCGCGTTCTGCACGCCCGCTTCGTACAACCTCACGCCGGGCGCGAGTCTGGTGTGGGGACCCTGACGAGGTCTTGATTCAGGCACAGTATCGGGGGCAGCGCTGCGAACGCGCACGCTCAACTCGCAAGCGTCGCAAGCCGCGTGCACGCATCGCGCAACACGTCGTCTTCCTTGGCGTAGCACACGCGCACGAAGCGCTCGCCGGCACTCCCCTGGTAGAACGAAGTGCCCGGCACGGTCGCGACGCCCGTGCGCTCGAGGATCGCCAGCGCGGCTGCGCGCGCATTCGCCAGACCCAGACGCGTGATGTCGGCCAGCACATAATAGGCGCCCTCGGGCACGATCGGTTCGAGTCCTGCCGCAGACAACGCCGCGCAAGTCCACTCGCGCTTGCGCGCGAACTGACCCTGCAACTCGTCGAAGTAGCTCTTCGGCGCGCGAAAGCCGGCCGCCACTCCGTGCTGCAGCGGCGTCGGCGCGCAGATGAAGAACAGGTCGTGCACCAGCGCGATCGCGCGCGCGACGTCCTCGCGTGCCACTGCGTAACCCAGGCGCCACCCCGTGATCGAAAAGGTCTTCGAGAGCCCCATGATCGTGACCGTGCGTTCCGCGAGGCCCGCGATCGTCGCCGGTGAGACGTGTTCGCGCCCGTCGTAGCGGATGTACTCGTAGATCTCGTCCGTGATGACCCACAGATCGAACTCGCGCGCCACGCGCTCCAGGGCGCGCAGTTCATCGATCTCGAACATGCGGCCGCACGGGTTCGAGGGTGAACACACCACCACCGCGCGCGTGTTGGGCTTGATCGCGGCGCGCAACTTCTGCTCGTCCAGCCGGAACTTCGGCGCATCCAGCGTCAAGAACTGCGGTTCCAGCCCGGCGACGAGCGCCGTGTTGAGGTGGTACCCGTAGTAGGGCTCGAAGAGCAGAATCCCGTCGCCTGCATCCAGCAGAGCGAACAACGCCGACGCGTAGGCGCCACTGGACCCGGCCGTGACGACGATCTCGCTCGCGGGGTCGGCGCGGATCCCGTTGTCGCGGATCAACTTCTCCGCGATCGCCTTGCGCAACGGCGCGATGCCCTCCGCGAACGAGTACGTGCTGTGCCCGGCCTTGATCGCCGCGATCGCGCCGTCGCGGACGAGCGGCGGCGTCGCGAGATCGCAGATCCCCTGGCCCAGGTTGATGCCGCCGACGCGCTCGCACTCGCGCGTCATGCGGCGGATGTCGGACTGCACCAGTCCTTGCAGTCTTCGTGCGGGAGTGCGCATGCGGGCGGGCCTTTCGTCGTGGAAACGTCGCGCAGCTTGCTTTGCGCGCGCCTTCCTTGTATCCGCGTATTCTCCATGGCGCGAGAACTCCCCTACCGAACCGCAGCGAGCGTCGAGGACATGGCCTCGTTCGAGCGCGTGCTCTCCACGTGTTTCGCCTTCGCGCCGGAACACGCCGGCCCGTGGATCGAGCGTTTGGGCCTCGCCAACGTGCGACTCCTGGGCGACGCGGATCGACCCGCACCGGCGGCCCTGGGCATCTTCGAGATGGGCCAGTGGTTCGGCGGAAAGCGCGTGAGTTGCGCCGGCATCGCGGCGGTCGGGGTGCTGCCCGAGCACCGCGGCGCAGGACACGCGCGCACCTTGATGTCCAACCTCGTGCACGAACTGCACACGCGGCAGATCGCGCTGTCGTGCCTGTACCCCTCGACCCTCTCCCTGTACCGCTCCGTCGGCTACGCCGTCGCAGGGGCCCGCTTCGAGATGCGCGCGGGAACGGCGAGCCTGATCGACGCGCGCGATACGCTGCGCGTCGTGAGGCTTGCGAGCGTCGACGACGACGCCCTGCGCGCCTGCCAATCCGAGGCGGCCGCGCGCGGCAACGGGCAGCTAGCTCGACCGCCGGCGCTGTGGCGGCGCGTGGCCGATCACCGCGGCGAAGCGCGCGACGGTTATGCCGTGCTCGACGAGCACGGCCACATGCGCGGCTACACGTGGTTCGCGCGGCGCGCCACGAACGAGAGCTTGTGGCACGACCTCGCGGCGAGCGATCTGGTCGTGCTCGATCTCGCGGCGGCGCGCACGCTGGGCACGTTCTTCCATCGCCACCGCACGACGGCGCGCGCTGTCGTCTGGTACGGCGGTGCGGACGATCCGTTCTTCGCGGCGATCCCCGACGTAGGTGCGGCGCAGAAACTCGCGAGCCCGTGGATGCTCCGCATCGTCGACGTCGTGCGCGCGCTGGAAGCACGCGGTTACGCCCAGGGGTTGCAGGCCAGTGTGCACCTCGAGATCGAAGACGCCTTGATCGCGGAGAATCGCGGACGTTTCGCGCTCTCCGTCGCGGACGGCGCAGCGCGCGTCACGTCCGGCGGCACGGGAGCCGTGCGTCTGGACATCACGGATCTGGCGGCGATCTACAGCGCGCATTCGACGGCCGAGACGCGCGCGCGCTTCGGTCGACTGCGCGGACCTGCGGGCGACGTGGCCGTTCTGTCGAGCCTGTTCGCCGGAGCGGCCCCGTCGATGTCCGACATGTTCTGAGGCGCACATGGGAGCGCGCAGTCCACTCACCGAGCTCGACGCGGCGGACCGGGCGGCGTGCACGCGCATCCTCGCTCACAGTTTCGGCCGGCCCGAAGCGACGTACGGCGCGCGCTTCTGGCGCGCAGTGGGGAGAGACTTGACCGTCCTGCGCGCCGAGCGCGAAGTGGCGGCGCTCGCCGTCGTGCGCGAGCGCGCGGCGGCGTTCGCGGGTCGCTTCGTCCAGGCGGCATGCGTGGGCAGCGTGTGCGTCGACCCGCGACTGCGCGCGCGCGGCCACGGCTCGGCGCTCCTGGTCGAGATCTTGCGCTCAGCCTGTGCGCGCGGGATCGGCGTCGCGCTCCTGACCACGGAGAACGAGCGCCTCTACCAGAACCACGGCTTCGTGCGCGGCGGAGCACGCTTCGAATGCGAGCTCGAACTCCCCCGCAACGTGTTTCCGTCCGGCAGTCCGGCGGTGCGCGTGATGCAGCGCGCCGACGAGAGCGACGTGGCGCGCCTCGCCCGGGACTGCGCGCAGCGTGGCCACGGCTTCGTCCTCCACTCGCGCGCCGACCGCCGCCGTCGTAGCGCCGCACCGCGCCGAGCGTACGTGTTGGAACAGGACGGCGCGGTCACGGGCTTTCTGGTCTGCTCGCAGCGCGTCGCCCGCGGACGGATGACGCTCTTCGTACACGAATTCCTCGCTCGCGAGGCACACGCTGCGCGCGACCTGTGGGCTTTCGTCGCCCGACACGGAGCTCAAGTACGCAGCGTGCGCCTGCGCGCCGACCCCGCGGATCCGCAGCTCGAATGGGCGCTGGAGCACGATGCGCGCTTCGTCGCGCGTGGCCCTTGGCTCGCGCGCCTGGCGGCGGTGCGCACGGCACTCGAGCAGCGCGGCTACGCGCGCGCCTTCCGCGGGACCCTCGCTTTCGCACTCTCCGATCCGCTCTTGCCCGACAACGAGCGGCCCTTCACGCTCTCGATCGCGCAGGGCCGTGGCCGGACGAAGGCCGTCGACGCGGGGAGCGTGCGCTGCGACGTCGCGTCCCTCACGCGCCTTTTCGTCGGGGCCGCCGGCGCGCGCCGACTGTACGCGGAAGGCAAGATCGCGGGGCCCGAGGCGGACCTCGCAACTTTGGATGCAGCCTTTGCCACCGGCGCGTGCTCGCTTCCGTATCTTCCATGAGCGAACATCGCGCCACCCATGATCCACGCCCTGCTGCTCCTCTTCCTCACGCCGCTCGCCGAAGTGCGCCAGGTCGCGCGCTTGGAACTGGCCGCGCCGCGCGCGACACCGTTCGTGCTGCGCGCCTGCGTGCCGCTGGAAAAGGGCGTCTTTCCGCGCGCCGACGGGCGCTCGCCTTTCCTCGTGCGCTTGCCCGGCAAGCAGACCGGGATGGTGCGCGCACAGGCCGAGATCGTGTCACGCTACCCGAACGGCAACGCCGACGTGGTCGAGATCATCGTGCCGGCCTCGATCGACGCCGAGATCCGCCCCGGAGCGCGCCTCACGTGCGGACTGTTTCTGGACGACGGCGGTGACGACGAGCAGCGCGCTGCACCGGCTGTTTCGGAAGCGGTCGCGGCGCTGCTCGATTCCAAGGCGCGCGGTCAGGTCGCGCTGCGCACGCGCGACGTGTACGGCAACCAGTACATCGCGGAACTCGTCGGCAATCCCGACGGCTACGGCGTCGGTTCGTTGCGCGCCGGGAAGAGCGGCGCCTGGCTCGCCGAAGACCGCGCCTACGCCACGCTGCAGCCCGCCCCGAACCAAGAGATGTCCGGCCCGCCGCTCCCGCACTTGATGGGCGTGCACGCGTACTGGACGAAGACCTCCGTCGACGACGTCGTGTTGCTCTCGCTGCGCGTCCACAACGGCGCGATCGCCGGCAACCGCGAGGCGACCGCGCTCGAAGCGCCGCTAGGGATCGTGTACTGGACCGATCTGGAGCTGATCGTGCCCAAGGGTTGGATCGTGGTGCCCGAAGTCCCCGATCCGTTCCTCGGCGAGGCGGTGATCGACGGCGAGAAGCGCATCGTCCAGATCGTGAAGCCGAACGCCGACGGCTCGTTGCACATGATGGGGCCGCAGGCGCAGTTCGAGCGGCGCTTCGCGCTCGTGCCCGAGGGCTCGGTCGCCAAGGCCAAGAGCCGGCTCGCGTTCGACGGCTGGGCCTTTCCCGTGCGCGGTGAGAACCTGTGGTCGTGGTCGAACGCGAAGACCGCGCGCTATTTCCCGCAGCGCACCGTGCTGGCATCGATCGATTTCCTGAAGCGGCGCGACAAGAGCGGCAAGGCCGCGGCGCGCGCGAACGACGCGGTGCAACTCGCGGAGCAGCGCAACACGCTCGCGACGGGGACGGCGACGGGCTACTACGTGCTCTCACCGGTGATGGGCTGGGCGCATCCGTGGTTCACGCAAGAACAGGGCGGCGTCGGCGGCGAAGGCATCGCCATGATCGAAGGCCATTACACCGCGCAAGGTGCTTCGCAAGACGGGCTGGCTTCGTACTCGCTCGCGCACAGGATGAACGTGTGCCGCCAGCCGGAGGCGACGTATGACGCGCAAGGCGAGATCGTCGGGTACCACCGCTGGCTGTCGAAGGACGGCGTGATCCCCTTCGATTACCGCACGAACGGCGGTGTGGTGATCCCCGAGTTCGCGCTGCCGATGCGTTGGGGCAGACCTGGTTCGCAACAGGTACGCGATGTGGTCGCGCGCGGTTTGCGCCCGAGCTACGACAAGGGCAATCCCTTCGACAAGGAAGGTTCGATCCCCCACGACGGCGCGTTGCTTGCGTGGTGGCCGCACGACGATCAACACCTGGTGCGCTACACGCGCAACACCAAGGCCTTGGTGTGGCTCGCGAACGACGCGCTGGCGAAGGACGATTTGATGCTGTCGGCGGAGCTGTTCCGACTGGTGTTCCACGAGAGTCCGCACATCCCGGCCAGCTGGTCGGCGGGCGTGACCTTGAACATCTACGCGCAGCTCGCCGCGCAATCCCCGCACGGCGGTTTGCCGGTGGGACGCGAGCACGCCTGGGGCATCGACGCGATGTGCGCCGCGTATTCCGTCGCGAGTCCGGAGTGGCGCGCGCGACAGAGACCGTGGTTCGACGCGGTGACGAAGCTCTTCGACGACGCGGCGATGCCGTCGGGACTGGTGCAGCGCTTCATCAACGAGCGACTGCTCGGAGACAATCGCTACTGCGTGACGCAGTGCTTCGAGAGCTTGTTCTTGATCCATGCGATGCGCTGCATGAGCGAATCGGTGTACCGCGACGTCGACGAGGCGCGGCGCGCGCAACTCGGGGAACTCGCGCGGCGCGGAACGGACTACCTGTTCTTCGGGCCGCCGTGGCAGCGCATCCAGGCCGATTGGCAGCCCGATCCGGCGCACCCGACGCGCTTTTTCCAAGGGCCGCGCCAGGGCATCGCCGTGTCGCTCAACGACGACCGCGCGACGCCGGTGTTCTCGGTTGCGGAGAAGTGGGGCGCGAACTATCTGCCGCCGGACGGACTGGGCGGTGGTGTCGAAATCTGGACCATCTGGCCCACGTTGCAGTACGTGGCCGAGTGGACGGACCCGAGTGCGGGGAAGGGTCTCGAGAACAAGTACCTCAAGCGCACGCTCGACTGCTGGACCACGCACGCGAACTACCGCGAGCTGGTCGAGAGCTTCCACGAGCAAGCGGCGGATGCATCGAGCGACAACGCGCAGAACTGGATCGGGCTCGCGGGGGTGTTGCAGAATCTGGGTGTGCGCTAGGGGCGCGGGGCACGGCGCAGAACGCAGAGAATCCGGCTCGATCATGCGGTGAAGCGTGATCGGGCCGGATTCACATGGACAGTCAGATCAGACGGGAGAGAAGCGACCGTGGACGCAGGTACCGCTCCCCTCCGTAGTCTGTCGCGCTTCGCGCGACGGTGTGATTCTCGCGCGAGTACGCGCGAGCCTCACACCATCGACTTGAGCGTCTTGAGCGGGCGGACCTTGATCACGTTGCGGGCGGGCTTCGCCTTGAACATGACTTCTTGCTTGGTGAAGGGGTTGATGCCCTTGCGCGCCTTGGTGGCGGGCTTGCGCACGACGGTGACCTTCATCAGGCCGGCGACGTTGCAGATGCCCGGGCCGCTCTTGCCCAGGTCGACCGAGAGGATCTTGCCCATCGTCTCGAAGACGGACGCGACTTGCTTGCGCGAGAGTTGCGTCTGCTCGGCGATGGTGGTGTAGAACTCGCCCCGACTGCGCGGCTTGGAAGCTGCGGTGATCTTGGCGACTTTGACGGTTTTCGCCGACTTCGCGGCGCTCTTGCTGGTTTTCTTGGCCATGGATTCCTTGGGGTTTCTCCCGTGTTTTGCGGGCATTGTCCGGGGTTTTCCCGGTGTTCTTCCATGGCGTATCAAAGGTTTGAGCGCCACAGAAAGGTAATTTGCACGAATTCGCCGGAAAAACAGCACTTTTCGAGCGCCCGCTCCGGCTGCCCTCCTCCCTCCCCGGCCGAAACCGCCCGGTTTTCGAGGGGGATTCCGGGCTTCCGCGCGTCCGACCCGGGGTGTAGGAAAGAGCCTGTGAACCCCGCCCCCCGCGCCTCCGCCCTCGCTGCAACCCTCGTTTTGAGCCTGTTTTGCAGCGTTTCCGTGGCTACAGCCGCACCCGGCGACGAACTGCGCCTGCCGGTCGCGCGCGACACCTGGGTTTCGTCGGCCAAGGGTGAAGAGGAAGGGAACAACGGCGGCGAGCGGCGGCTGAAGGCCAAGAGCTACCAGGAGATGACGCTCCTCGACCTCGACATCGCACCTTTGCGTGGCCGGGTGATCGAGCGCGCCACCCTGCATTTCCGCAGCGTTTCGGGACCGCCGCTCCGGCGCGCGACCGTGTCCAGCGTCGCGTCGCCTTGGACCGAAGGCACGTCCAGGAACTACGCGCGCGAAGTCGGCGCCGCGTCATTTCGCTTCGCCGAGACCGGAAGGCGCGCCTGGACGGACCGCGGCGGAGACTTGTCCGACGTGGTGTTGAGCGCGGGGAACACGCTCTGGGCCTTCGCGGATGCGACGCCGCCGGACGAGAACGGGTGGCAGAGCCTAAGCGTGGATCCGCGCGTGCTCGCCACGCGTGTCGCGGGAGTGGGCTTTGGGTTTTTGTTGTTCGACGACGTCGGCTCCGAGTACACGCGCGACGGCGACAAGTTCGCCTACCATCCCTTTCCCAATCGCTTCATCGCCAGCCGCGAAGCGGGTGCGGAGTCGGCGCCGTACCTCACCGTCGAACGAGGCGGAGTCGACTCGACGCCACCGCCCGCGATCGAAGACTTCGGCGCGGAGCGCGAACTGCACGCAGAGGAAGGCTTCACGTTGTGGTGGAGCGCTCCCGTGGATCGCGCGGCGCAGGATGAAGTCGCGTCGGGGACACTCGGTTACTTCATGCGCTACTCGACCGAGCCCGATTTCGAGTGGGAGATCGGACGCGAAGTGCCGCAGTACTACCTGCCGCAGAACGACCCGTCCCAGACTCTCGTGCAACGGGGATCCGTCCGCGCTCTGCTCCCTGAGTTGCCCGTCGATCCCAAGGTGCACGTGTACTTCGCGGTGCGCGCGGTCGATGCAGCCGGCAACGTCTCAAGCGCAGCGCGCGCGACGGCCTGGTTCACTGGCGCGTTGCCGCCTCCACCGGAACTCGTACGCCCGCCGCGCGCCGAGACGCCGCCGACACCTTTGAAGCTGGGCGCTGTGCAAGTCGCCGTGCTGGATGAGCTCGACAAGCTGGACCTGAACGCCGAGGTCCTGCCGCCGTCCATGGCGGCCCCGGGTACGTCCGCGCGCTTCTCACTGTACGGCTCGGCGGGCGAATGGCTGGGGTTCCAGATCGCTCTGCTCGGCCCGACGCGCGGACTGCGCGCACAATTGACCTTGGAACCGTCGGTGCTGCGAACGCAGCTCTTCGTGGCGCGCGGGGTGACGACTCCCGCGGGACGATTTCCAGATCCGCTCGAAGCCTGGGACGGGCAGAGTGAGATCGCTCCGGGACCGGACCGGGTCACGGTGCTTTTCGTCGAGGTGTTCGTGCCGCGGCACATCGGCCTTGCCGTGGTGACAGGCCGGGTCAGGCTCGAACTGGCAACCGATCACCTCGAGCTGCCGCTGCGCATCTGCATCCGAGACGGCAGCCTCCCCGACGGGCTGTCCTTCGTGCCCGAGATGAACGCGTACGACTTGCCGCCGCCGCCATTCGAGATCGAGTGGTATCGCCTGGCACACGAGCACCGCACGAACTTGAACGTATTGCGCTACGACTGGAAGGGTCGTGTGCACGAGGGTTGTGGCCCCAAGATCGTCGACGGCGAATTCCAGTGGCAGGAATTCGATGAACGCTTCGGTCCGCTCTTCGACGGCAGTGCTTTCGCCGACGGCTCGCGCGGGCCGATCCCGGTCGAGATGTTCTATCTCCCGCTCAACGAGAACTGGCCCGTGCCCATCGCACCGCATTTCCAAGGCGGCTACTGGGCCGACACGGCGCTCGACGCCGTGTACTGGAGCGAATTCGAGCGCAACGTGCGGCGCTTGGGCGAGCACGTGGGAAAGCTGAGTCGACTGCCGCGGACGACCTTCGAGTTCTACTTGAACAACAAGCTCTACCACAAAGGCACCGACTGGAACGGATCGAGCGCACCGTGGATCTTCGACGAGCCGACGCACACGCAGGACTTCTTCGCATTGCGCTGTTTCGCACGCGCCTTCAAGCAGGGACTCGGAGGAGTGAGACGCGCCGAAAACGTCGTCTTCCGCTTGGATGATTCGCGGCCGCAGTGGCGACGCGATCTGCTCGATGGTCTGGTCGGCGTGCACGTGGTCGGGTCGGCGTTTGATCGCTACCGCGAGCGCGTGCTCGAGAAGAAGCGCGCGTTTCACGAGCGCCTGATGCTCTACGCCACCGCTAACGCAGTCGAGGCGTCGAACGTGATGCCCGCCGCCTGGTGCATCGACGCCTGGTTGAAGGGCGCCGACGGCGTGATCCCGTGGCAGACGATCGGCCGCGCGGAATCGTGGGAAAAGGGCGACCCGCTGGCGCTCTTGTACCCTCCGCGCGACGGGAAGCCCGGTCCGCCGGTGCCGAGCTTGCGCCTCAAGGCCTTTCGGCGCGGACAGCAGGACGTCGAATACCTCGAGCAGTACCGAGCCCTCTCGAACGGAACCCGCGCCGAAGTCGCGCAGCGGGTGGGTAGGCTCGTCGACCTGCGCTCGAACGCGCGCGCGCGTTTCGAAGACGACGCCGGGGAGCTGGAGTACCCGAACGTCACGCCGCGCGCCCTGGCGGAACTGCGCCGGGCGCTGTTCGATGCGCTGCTCGCGCCGCGCTGAGTCACTGCGTCAAGAGGAAGCTCAAGTCCGCGCCGGGCGTGTACTCGACCGGGTCCTGCTGGCGCCGGAAGAGACGCGCGCCGGTCGTGCCTTCGAGTACGCACGCGTCCCCCTTCACGTTCAGCCACGCCCCTTCGCGCAAGCCCAACACGGGGCGCGTGTTCATCTCGTGGAATTCCTTGATGCGCGTCTCGCGCGTCTCGCCCATGTGCTTCGAATTCTTGTCCGGGTCGAGGTAGTGCGGGTTGATGTTGAACGGCACGAGCGCCAGCGCATCGAACGAAGGCGGGTACACGATCGGCATGTCGTTCGTCGTCTGGATCGAAGCGCACGCGACGTTCGTGCCGGCGCTCGAACCGATGTAGGGCAGCCCCGAGAGAGCGCGCCGCCGGATCGGTTCGATCAATTCCATCGCGTACAGAGTCGTCAGCAGCCGAAACGTGTTTCCGCCGCCGACGAAGACCGCTTCCGCGCGCTCCACCGCGGCGCGCATCGCCCCCTTGTCGCCTGCCTCGTGCACCGAATCGAGCGCCAAACCCATGCTCTCGATGCGCGTGCGCACCTTGGTGGCGTAGCCCGCGCGATCGTGCAGCGCAAACGGCACGAACAAGATGCGCCGCGCGCGCCCTGCGAGATGCGCGCGGATGGCTTCCTCGGCGTGATCCAGATAGCCGCGGCCGTGGAGCGTCGAATTGCTGAGCAAAAGCAGGTGTCGCATGGGGAGTGTCCTCGACGCCGCTTCGGAGGACGCCGACGAGATGGTAGAACTGCGCGCGCTCCGCGCAACCGGCAGCACGCATGAAGATCGCCGACAACACGATCGTGACCTTCGAGTACGAATTGAAGGACAAGGCGGGCCGCGTGCTCGATTCCTCCAACGACTCGGGCCCGTTGACCTACATCCACGGCGAAGGCCGCATCGTGCCCGGCCTGGAGGCGGCGCTGGTCGGTTACTCGGCCGGCGATCACCTGAAGATCACGGTCGATCCCGAAGGCGCGTACGGGTACCACGATCCCGAGCGCATCGAATGGCTGCCGAAGACCGCGCTCACGCCCGACGGCGTCGTCGAAGTCGGCATGCAATTCCAGTCCGAGACCGACACGGGCTTCGTCGTCGCCACCGTGACGGAAGTCGACGGCGCGAACGCGCGCGTGGACGCCAACCACCCGCTCGCCGGCGTCGAGTTGCACTTCGAAGTCCGCATCCTGTCGGTGCGCGCGGCTGAGAAACCTTGATGCTCCGCCGGCTGCAGCAAGCCCGCCTCGCGCCCGGCAGGCCTGCGCTCGCGCTGTTCCTTCTGATCGCACCGACCGCGGCCTGCGTCTCCACCGCGCACCAGAGCCGCGACTGGTCGACGTACACAGGACCGGGTGCTGAGTACTTCCAGGCCGAGGAAATCGTCTTCCCCTACACCGACGATCCGCTCGAACCCACGAACCGCGTCACCTCCGGCGTGAACTACGCCTTGATGCGCTGGGTCGCGGCGCCGGTGATGCAGCTCTATCGCTTCTGGGTTCCCGAACCCGTGCGCAATCATCTGGCAAAGGCCGGCGAAAACCTGCTGTTTCCAGGCCGCTTCGTGAACAACTTGCTGCAAGGCAAGCTGAAGGAGAGCGGCATCGAAGCCTCGCGCTTCGCCGTCAACACCACGGTCGGCGTGCTCGGCCTGTACGACCCGGCCAGCGGGATGGGGTTGCATCCCTACCCGGAGGATTTCGGGCAGACCTTCGCGTGCTGGGGTTGGACGCCGAGCACGTACATCGTCTGGCCGATCCTCGGACCGAGCACGCTGCGCGACGGCGTGGGCGAGATTCCCGACTTCGTCGTCGATCCGGCGACGTACGTGTTTCCGGCCGCGTATGCGCGCGAGTTCAACGCGTTCTCGAACACCATCACCTCGAACTTGCGCGCGATCGAATCCGCGTACGACGCGTACGAGCCGGCGCGCACGCTCTACATGCTGCAGCGCGAGGTCGACGTCGAGGACTTCACCTGGCACCAGGACGAGAGCGGTCCGACGCAGACCTTGCGCGTGATCTTCCTGAAACCCGAGAACGAGCGCTTCGCGGACGACGCCCTGACGCGCAAAGTGCGCATCGCGGGACACCAGCAGGAATTGCGCTACAGCTTGTGGAGGCAACCGCATCCGGCACCTTTGATGTACGTCCTGCCGGGATTCGGCGGCCACCGCTTGTCGCCCTCGGCCTTGGCCCTGGCTGAGATCGGTTTCGAACAAGGGCACACGGTCGTCGCGGTGTCGAGCCCGACGAACTGGGAGTTCATGCGCGCCGGCGCCAGCGTGACGGTGCCCGGGTACGGTCCGGTGGACGCGCACGACATGCACGTCGCCTTGACCGCGATCGACCGCGACCTGGAGGCGAGTTTCCCCGGGCAGTTCGAGGAGCGACGCCTGACCGGGATCTCGATCGGCGCCTATCAAGCGCTCCTGATCGCAGCCGATCGCGACCGCGGCGCCGACGGCGAACAGCAGAACGGCCTGATCGCGTTCGACCAGTACGTGGCCCTCAACCCACCCGTCGATCTCGAGTACGGCTTGCGGAAGTTGGACGACTTCTACAACGGCCCGCTCGTGTATCCGCCCGCGGAGCGCGCGCAGAAGGTCGAGGAGATCTTCGCCAAGGTCTTGTACCTCAGTCACGGCGACCTCGCGCCAGGCATCGAGTTGCCGTTCACGGAACTCGAGTCGCGCTTCTTGATCGGCCTCGCGTTCCGCCTCGACTTGCAGTTCATGCTGCTGCAGTCGCAGGACCTGTTCGATTCGGGTGTCTTGCAGACGCCGCGCTCGCTCCTGCACATGGCGCCGGCCTTTCGCGAGGCGGCCGAGTACTCGTACATGGAGTACGTGTACGCTTTCCTCTTGCCCTACTACGCCGCGCGCGACCCCGACGTCACGTTCGACGAAGCCGGGGTGCGCACGCTGTTCGAGCGCAGCGATCTGCACACGGTCGCGGTGGCCCTGCAGAAAAACGACGCGGTGCGCGTGCTCACCAACGAGAACGACTTCCTGTTGCGGCCCGAGGACCTCACCTGGTTGCGCGCCACCCTCGGCGACCGGCTGCGGCTGTTCGAGGACGGCGGTCACCTCGGAAACCTCTACCGCGAGTACATCCGGTCGGTGATCGGCGAGACGCTGACCGAGGACGCACCGCCGTCCGCGCAGTAGCGCCTGCGCCCGATCAAGCGCGCGCGGGCGAGCCCGCGCCGTGCGGATCGGCCTTGGAATCCTCGACGCGCGCAGCGTCCGAGCGCAGGGCGGACTCGGCCAGGTTCTTCAGCGTGCGGTTGTGGCGCGACTCGGACGTGACTTCGTCGAACCCGGCGAGGATGCGATCGATGTGCGCATCGACGGCATTCGCGGCCGGCGATTCGATCGGTCCGGCGGTGCCCTTGAGCGCGTCGATCACGGACTTGACGGTGATCGATTCGAGGTCTTTCGCCGGCAGGAAGCCCGGTTCCTCGCTCGAGTTCGTCTCCGCCAGGAGCCCGCGGTCGACGAACGCGTACAGGACTTCCTCCAAGACCCGCTGCGGCGCCGCCAGCTCGACGGCGAGCAGGGACGCGGTCAGCGCCGGCCGGCCGGCGAGAAATTCCTGACCGATGCGCGTCAGGGCGCGCAAGCCCAGGCGCTCCTTGAAGGCGTGGTCCTTGAGCTCGGATTGCTCGATGTGCGCGTACGAAGGCTCGCTCTGGTGCGCGAAGCTGATCTCGGCGCCGAGCAGGACGATCACCCACGACATGTTGATCCACACCAAGAAGATGGGAATGGCCGCGAAGCTCGAATACACGGCGTTGTAGCGCGCGATCCCGATCTGGAATTTCAAGTGCAAGAGCAAGGCGATCTGCCACAGCGCCGCCGCGACGATCGCGCCGATCAAGGCCGACAAGAAACGCGTCTTCGTGTTCGGCATCGCCATGTAGATGAAGGCGAAACCGGCGAGCAGCGCCAACACCGGCATGAGCGGCAGCACGACGTCGAGCGCGTGACCGAGGCCGTAGCGCGCGCCGAACTCGTCCACCTTGACGCTGTTCTGCGCTGCGGTCGTGAGCCCGGCGGCGACGAACAGGAAGATCGGCGTGACGACGACCATCGCCAGGTAGTCCGAGATCTTGCGCAGGATGCTGCGCGAGCGCTGCACGCCCCAGATGTCGTTGAACGAGCGCTCGATCGTCGACAGCAGCTTCAGCACCGTGAAGAGCAGCAGCGCCAGACCGAAGAAGCCAAGCGCCGACACGTTCGTCTCCTTGACGAAGTCGAAGACCTTATCGATCGCTGCACGCATCTCAGGCGCGCCCGGTTCTTGCAGCACCATGTTGGGCACCGCGGTGGCGGAGCCGAATGTACGGTCGAGGAAGGGCGTGATCGAACCTTGAAGCAGGTCGTCGTAGAAACCGAAGCCCTTGGCCACCGAGAACGCGAACGCCAGGAGCGGCACGAGCGACAAGACCGTGATGTACGTCAACGCCGACGCACGCGACAGGCAGTTGTCGGTGAAGAACCCGCGCGTCGCGAGATACAGGATGCGCGCCGTGCGGAAGAACGGATTGCCGCTCTGCACGCGGTCGCGGCGCCAGGCGCCCTTCTCGAAGAACGTGCGCACGTGCCCCAGAGGCCCGCGCGACGAGAGACGCCGCGCGATGGTCTGGCGTTCGACGTGTTTTTTGGTGATGGCCAAGTGCGAGGTTCCGGTCCGGAGTGCTGAATCTACCTCACTGCACAGCGGGATTCAGCGACTGCCCCTTTCCAGGCTTCAGCGCCGTCCCGACAGCAAGCGGCTCGCGAGGCCCGCGAGCAGGGACACGAGATCACCCTCGAACAGCGAGATCTCGAACGGGCCGCGCTCGCGTGAGAACGGCGGCAGCGGAGGCGACGGGGCCGGACTGTCGGCACGGCGCGCGCGTTCTTCGGCCAGGCGTCGCTCCTCGCGCTCGCGCGCGCGCTCCAACCCGCCGTCGCGCGCGTAGTCCATGACGCGCACGAGTTCGGTGTGGTCGAACCACACGCCGTGGTCCTTGCACACGTCGATGATCACACCCGATCCGCCGCCGAAGTTGCGCCGGTGCATGGGTTCCGAGCACGCGACGCACTTCAAGTACGCGACGCGCTGTTCAGCGACCGGTTGCGTGGGCGGCAGCGTCGCGAGCAACGCGCGCCGCACGGATCCCCCTTCCTCGGCGCGCTCGCACAACGCGGCGAAGTCGTCGGGCACGAGCCACATGCCGCCGCAACTCGAACACTCGGTGATCTCGCGCGTGTCGACCGCGCGCAGGCGCAAGGTCGCGCGGCAGCGCGGACAGGCCGCGTTCGCCGGCAAGCGCCGCAGCGCTTGAGCGCGCACCGCGAAACCGCAGCCGCCGCAGAAACTCGCCGCCTTGTCGAGGCGTTTCGAACAGCGCTCGCACACGGCCGACAGGTGTCGGTCCTCGAGCGCGATCCCCGCCTGACACCACGGACAGGTCTCGCTGCCCGCCGCGAAGGGCCCGCCGCAGCGGCTGCAGATCAAGGCGCGCGCGAGCGCTGGATTTTCCGGGTCGGGGGCTGACACTCCCTCTGAATCGGCCGTACGGGCCCCGCGGCCCAAGCCCTGCCGGCCTGGCCTGGGATTCACCCGGCCCGGACACTAGGCTCAATGGCCCACCCCGACGCCCAGCGCGGCCGAGGTGCGCGATTTCGACCCCGACCCACCCAGAAAAAGGATCCCCATGTTCCGGCTCTCGCTCGTCACCACGAGCATCGCGGCGCTCGCCTTGACGGCCGTCGTCGCCCCCGCACCCTTCGGCAAGGACTACACCTCGATCCCGGCCGCCTCGGCCGACATCGAAGCTCAGATCAAGACCGCCAAGTTCACGCTGGCCCAGGCCGTCGAGGCCGCCGCCAAGGCCGCGGGCGGCAGCGCCAACTCCGCCACGTTGAGCTTCGAGAAGGGCGAGCCCCAGTTCGAAGTCATGGTCTACGGCGCGACCAAGGCCCAGAAGGTCGTGGTCAGCGGCGAAGGCGTCGTGGGCGCGATGACTGAGATCCCGCGCTTCCCCGGCGACGCCGTGTCGGGTGCCTGGACCGAGACCGCGAGCGGCCTCAAGTACTTCGACATCAAGGTCGGCACCGGCGCCGCACCCAGCGGTCCGACCGCGGTCGTGAGCGTGCACTACTCGGGCTGGCTCACCGACGGCACGCAGTTCGACAGCTCGGTCGCGCGCGGCACGCCGGCGGAGTTCCCCCTGAACGGTGTCATCAAGGGCTGGACCGAAGGTCTGCAGTCGATGCACATCGGCGGCAAGCGCAAGCTCATCATCCCCTACAACCTCGCCTACGGCGAAGGCGGACGTCCGCCGACGATCCCGGCGCGCGCGACGTTGATCTTCGACGTCGAGCTTCTCGGCTCCAAGTAAGCCTGCGCGAGTTCGCGCCCGGCTCCGCCACGAGCGTGGCGCGAAGCCGCCTGCGCACCCACACGCCGCGCGCGTGCCGCCCCGTCCGGGCTGCCCGCGCGCGGCTCCTTGTTTTCGTACGACGAGCGTTTCAGTGCGCGAGCGCCGCCGCGACCTTGTCGACGGCAGCTTGATTCCAGAGCTTGAACAGGAATTCATCGCTCGCGTTCGAGACGTCGATCTGCACCAGGTCCTCGCCGACGAGCAACTGCATCTCGTAGCTCGAGCCCTTGGTGCGCGTGCGCAACACCGCGTTGTGCGCGCCGTACTTCACGAGTTCGGCGTCCTTGTCCAGCATGGCGGGGTTCGCGATCCACATCGAGAACATGCGCGCCAGCGGCGAATCGGCGAGGATCGAGACGTTGATGCGACCGTTGCCTCCCACGGCTACGTACTTGCCTTCGATGCCGGCTCCGCCCATGAACGCGAGGCCCGCGAGTTGGGCGACGGCTTCGTCGTTGGGCTCCTCGGCTTCGAGTTTCCAGCCCTCGGGCGCGGCCGGGAAGGCCGCCAGCACGGCCTTGCGCCGCTCCTTCGTCACGATGGCGGTCGCGTCGCGCAGACGCCCGAGCGCGGTGCCGTAGTGCGCGGCGTCGAACGCAGTCTTGGCTTCGGTGAGGATGGCCCCGAAGTCCTTGGCCTTGGGTTTCGACACGCGCTCTTGCAGCGCGAACACGGCGCCGGCGCACAGAAGTAGAGCCGCAGTGGGGATCAGAAGGCGTTGCATGGGAAGCTCCTCGGTGAGGTTGTGGCGGATGCGACCGTGACCGCGCAGCGGACGCGCGGTCGGCCAGCCGATCTTCGCGCCTTGGACGGATCATCGCAACGCATGGGCCGACGAGCGGCGATGAGGCCCGCCTGAGACCGATTTTCGCAGCACCCCTCCGGCCCCCTACCGACGCGCCGGGTCTACGCGAGTTCTTTGCGAAAGTGAAATCCGCTGACGACGTAACCCTCGCGGAAATAGAACTTGTGCGCGCCGCTGCGTTGCGTGCCGGAGTCGAGCGTCATCCGCGTGCATCCCTGCGCGCGCGCGCGCCGCTCCAGATCGGCGAGCAGTGCGCGACCGACGCCAGAGGAGCGCGCGCTCGCGGCCGTGACGAGATCGTCGACGTACAGGTGTCTGCCGTCGCAGGTGTTTTCGTACACGCGGTGCACCGCGACGCCGACGACCCGGTCGTCGCGGATCGCGATCGTCATACGCGCGCCGTCGCGGACGACGCGCTGCATCTGCCGCGGATAATCGGGCTCGAGTTGCGTCCGCAGTTCGCGGTGGACGCCTTCCGCTCGCGCCAGCCACTCGGGTTCGACGAGCACGCCGTCGTCGGAGTGGAGCGCGAGCAATCTGAGGGGGTCAGGCAAGTTGGAGGGTCCGGCTGCGCGCGCGCCGCTGCGACTCGCAGCCGCGCGCGTCCGGCAGGTCTCAGTCGTCGTCGCCGTCGCCGCCGCGCCGACCCCGGCCGCCGCCGTCGCGATCCCAGCCGCGGCCTTCGCGACCACCGTCACGCCCGCCGTCCCGGCCGCCGCGACCGCCACCGCCGCCACCGCCGCCGCGTCCGCCACCGTAGCCTCCGCCTCCGCCTCCGCCGCCGTAGCCACCACCGCCACCGCCACCGCCGTAGCCCCCACCGCCGCCGTAGCCACCGCGTGCGCCGCCGCCGCCACCACCACCGCTGAAGCTGCGTCCGCCGCCGCCGCCGCCTCCGGGTCCGCGGGGCGTGCGCTCGCGCGCTTCATTGACCGTCAGATTGCGACCGTCGAGGTCCTTCTCGTGGAGTCCGCTGATCGCGTCCGCCGCTGCCTGCGGAGAGTCCATCTCGACGAAACCGAAGCCGCGCGATCGCCCGGTCTCACGATCCATGATGACTTCGCTGGAGCGCACGGTGCCGTACGCGGCAAAGAGCTTTTCGAGATCCGCGGGCGTGAACGAGTAGGGCAAATTCCCCACATACAACTTATTGGCCATCTTTCACTGGTCCTTGACTACGATTGGATGGAAACGAGTTCGATTTCGAAGATCAGAGTGTGTCCCGCCAGCGGATGATTGGCGTCGAGCACGGCGACGTCGCCCTGGAGTTCGCGCACGTACACCATGATCTCGCGACCATCGGCGGACGCGTCGAACCGATCGCCCACGCGCACGCCCTGCGGCAGATCGACTGCCGGAACGCGGCGTTCGAGCTGCTTGTCGTGCTCGCCGAACCCGTCTTCGGGGCGAACGGTGAAGACCTTGGTCTCACCCGATTCCATCCCGATGACGGAACGACTCATGCCCGGGATGACCTCGGTGCCACCGGCGGTGAACTCCAGAGGCGCTCCGTCGCGCGAGGTGGCGAATTCGGAACCGTCAGCGAAACGCGCCGTGAAGTGAACGGCTACACGACTGCCAACTGCGACTCGACCCATCAGATTCACTGGCCCCTCACCCCTCGCATTCGAAACCGACGGCCCGTGCCGAACCGGACGTACGCCGCGCGAATGCGAAGGCGCGCGCACCGGAGGAGGAGTGCTGGAGGGACTTGAAGACCAGGGACACGGACACGGGACTCACTGAGACTGCGCTCGTGCCTGCGTGTCGTCGACAGGGTGCGACGCCTGGCAGCGCGAGTGAACGGCAATGTACGCCTCCCCGCGCGCGCCTGTCAAAGCCCTCTCCGCACGGGAATTCGAACTTCACGGCAGCCCCGGGCCGACCCTCAAGCCGCCGCCGCGAACAGGACCAGGACCCCTGCGCAGAAAAGGATCAAGACGACGAACAGGAAGATCTTCCAGAACGAGTACGGGGCGCGCCCGACGACCCGGCCGCTCTGGCCGTGGATGAGGACGTTGTAGGGCTTGCCGTTGAAGCGGTAGGTCAAGGTCCAGATCGGCAGGAGAATCAGTTTCCAGCGCACGTCCGACACGACGTTGTGCACGCGCAGATTGCGGTTCGTGTCGCCCGGGATGTCCGCCGCGCAGCGCACTTCCTGGGACTCCACGATGCGGGCCAGGGCGTCCTTCCACCCGTTCTCGAGATCGATCGCGTACTCCTCGGCGCGCCAGCCGGCGAGGTACTCGGGTCGGTAGGGCACGAGCGCCTTCAGGTCGAAACGGCCGAGCTTGTCCGCGAGACCCGAGCGGACGCCGCGCGAGGCGTGCACGAGCACGTCGTCGTAGATGTCGTGGCGCCGGCCCCAGGCCGGTTCCCAGCGCACTCTCTGCACCGGCACCATGCGCATCTGCATCTTGCCGTTGACCATCACCGGTCGCAGTTCCATCGTCGTGTAGTAGAAGCCCGCGTCGGCCGACCACTGCGAGTCGACGACGGCGTCGAAGGTCCAGCAGGGCATGTACACGCCCAGCGCGTCGAACCTCTGGGTGCCTTTGAGCAGGTTGGGTCGGAACCACAACCCGCCGAGCCACTTCTTGAACTCGGCTTCGACCTTGGTCGCACCGACGCCGAGCGGGATCAAGGACTCCGGCCGCAGCGCGTTCCTGTAGCTCGACTCTTCGAGCACGCAAGCCGCGCCGCAGAAGGCGCATTCGAGTGCCGTGTCGCGCCCTTCGTAGCTGACTTTCGCGCCGCAACTCGGGCAGCGCGCGGTGCGCGACTCCACGCCGAATCCGCGTGCGGCATGGCCGACGTCCGAGAGCGGACGCTCGACGATCGCCGCTTCGGCGCGCGGCACCGGCTGGCGCGCATCGCAGTGCGCGCACACGAGTTCGTCCGCGGTGGGGTCCCAGGTCAGCTCCGCGCCGCAGTTGCTACACGGAAATTGCCGCGCAGTTCCCGCGCGCGAGGGCGCAGGCGGCGGAAGATCGGCGGTGGAGTCGGGGGGCGTTTCGGTCACGGTGCTCGCGGCTCTGGAGACTTCTACACGGCACGGGGCCCGAACTTCACGCGAGCTGCCCGGATTCCTGGCCGATAGGTGAATGAACCCGTATCTTGGCCGTACGGACCACGTTCCTCTGGGAACTGTTCCATCCTTTCCACTGCGGAGAACGATTCAACATGGGCATCGGAGACTGGATCAAGCGCAATGTGGGCGAGCTCGTCATCGCCCGCCCCGACGACGCCAAGAACTTCATCGTCTGGAAGCACCCGGATCCGACGATCCCCAAGTTCTCGCAGCTGACGGTCAACAGCGACGAGCAAGCGGTGTTCTTCCGCGACGGTAAGGTCGTCGGCACGCTCGGGCCCGGTCGCCACACGCTCGACAGCACGAACATCCCGTTTCTTTCGAACTTGCTGGACAGCGTCACGGGCGGACGCTTGTTCATCACCGAAGTGTTCTTCGTCACGATGCGCGAGAACACGGGCGTCAAGTACGGCGGCCCGATCGGCAACGTCGAAGATCCGAAGTCAGGGATCCCCGTGCAGACGATGGTGCACGGCGAGTTTTCGTTCAAAGTCACGAACCCCGAGCAATTGATCATCGGCCTCGTCGGCACCG
The DNA here is from genome assembly GCA_016795245.1 of Planctomycetota bacterium. GTDB lineage: Bacteria > Planctomycetota > UBA1135 > UBA1135 > JAEUIA01. The sequence goes on from JAEUIA010000112.1 coordinate 46,423, forward strand.
GACGCGTCCAGAACTACGACGTGCGCGCGTGGCTCAAGGAGCAGGTGCTCAAGGTCATCCGCGACCGCATCGCGGAGTTGTTGGTCAAGAACAAGTGGCCGCTGCTCGACGTGACTTCGGGCGCGTACACGGAAGAGATCGAGACGACGGTGCTCTCCGGTCTGGGTACGCATGTCGCGAGCTACGGCCTCGTGATCGTGCGCCTCGGCAACTTCGAGATCGCGATCAACGAAGACGACGCCAAGAACCTCAAGAAGCTCTACACCGACGCGGCCTACATCCGCACCGTCGGCGGCGTCGGCGCGTACCAGCAGTTCGCGGCCGGCAAGGCGATGATGGGCGCCGGTGAAGGCATGGCGAAGGGCGGCGGCGGAGGCGGCGGTGACGCCGCCGGCGCAGGCCTGCTCGGCGGCGCGGGCCTCGGTGTAGGACTCGGCATGGCGCAGATGATGATGAATCAACAAAACCAGGCGCGCGGCGGTGGCGGCGGCGGCGGCGGCGGAACCGTGGGCGGTGAACAGCCCGCGCCGACGACACCGAACGCACCTGCGGGTGAGGGCGCTGCCGGCGGCACGGCCGCGAGAGCGAAGTTCTGCGTGAACTGCGGCAGCGGACTGCCCGAAGCGGGCAACTTCTGCCCGAATTGCGGAACGAAGCGCGGTTGAGGGAACGGCGCATCGAACGCCTGCCGGCACGGACCGGACCACGGCGACGCCGAGTTCGAATCGGTACGCACAGCTGAGCTCACCGTCCCACCCAGCGACGATTCCAGTCGGACAGCCACCTACCCCGCATCGTTTCCAGACCGACACCCTCCCACCGCGCAACGCTTCCAGACCGACACTTCCCTACCCTTCCGCCTTTTGTTGACCTCGTGGCTCGCGCCGCGCGGTACTCCGCGCAAGCGAGTCGCGAGGCGGCGCTGCGGAGCACGCCTGCGAATGCCGTTGCTCTTCAGGTTGGGTCGCGCTCTTCATCTGCCGCGCGGGCGGATCGGTCACGCGGAGGTCTGGTGAATCGGATTCTCACCTGTCCACTTGGAGCGTGGGGAGAGGCTTGGTTTCTCAAGTTGCGCGCGGCAGACGGAGAGCGCGAAGCAAGTTGAAGAGCAACGGCATTCGCAGGCGTGCTCCGCAGCGCCGCCTCGCGACTCGCTTGCGCGGAGTACCGCGCGGCGCGAGCCGCGAGGTCAAAATAAGGGGCGGCGGGGTAGGAGGATGTCGGTGTGGAAACGTTGCGGAGTGGGACGCGGGGTATGGGCGGGAGCGGAGATTCGACGGCTTCTTCGTTGGCGTCGTGCGGATTGTGAGCGCGGCGGGGCGGGAGGATGTCGGTATGGAAACGTTGCGGGGTGGGACGCGGGGAGGAGGCGACGGCGGTGGACGTGCCTGGGGCGGAGTGTCGGATCAGGGCGCGGGCGCCTTGGGCGTAGCCGCCTCGGCCGCTCTGCGTCCGGCGTCGACATCGACCGCCAGGAGCAGTGCGGCTCCTGCCACGAAAAACCCGACGATCACCAGGATCGCGCTGCCTGTCGTGGGTGCGATCACGAAGACGGCCGGGCCGGCGATCCCGGCGAACTTCTCCAGCGCGGCGAAGAGTCCGAAGAATTCGCCCGCCTTGTGGTGAGGCACGAGGGAGGCGAACAGGGAGCGCGACAACGCTTGCGCCCCCCCCTGCACGAGACCGACCAGGAGTGCGAGCACCAGGAACTCGCCTGGGGTCGCGAGGCGATAGGCAAGCAAGGCGATGCCAACGTAGATGATCACGGCCGAGAGGATCGCGCGCTTCACTCCGATCCAACTGGCGAGCCGCCCGTACAGGAGCGAGCACGGCACGCCTACGAATTGCACGAGCAGGATGCATTGGATGAGCACACTCTGGTCGATCCCGCGCTCGTCGCCGAGCAGGGTCGCCATGCGGATCACGGTGCCGATGCCTTCGTTGTAGGCGAAGAAAGCCAAGAGGAAGACGAAAGCGTGTTTGAAGGTGCGCAGTTCGCGGAAGGTCTCCGCGAGGCGCGTGAAGGCGAAGCGCACGGGGCGCGTTTTTCCGCGCTCGTCCGGCTCGCGCACGAGCGCGGGTTCGCGCACGTGCTTGAAGAAGGGCAGGGAGAATGTCCCCCACCAGGCCGCCACGACCAGGAATCCGATGCGCGCCGGCAGGCTCTTTTCGTAGACGCCGGCGTCGGGCGCGATGTCCAGGCCGAACCACTGCGGCGCCTGGATCAAGGCGAGGCAGAAAGCGAGGCACAAGCCCCCGCCCAGGTATCCGATCGCGTACGCACTGGTCGACAGGCGATCCATCTCGTCGCTCTTCGCGACCGACACCAGCAAGGCGTCGTAGAACACGAACGATCCCGCCGCGCCGATGTTGACCAGCGCGAACAGGACGCACGCGAGGCGCCAATCGCCGGGCCCGATCCAGAACATCGCTGCGTTGGCGGCGACGCCCAGCACGAGGAAGACGGCGAACAGGCGCTTCTTGATCCGCGCCGTGTCGCTGATCGCGCCCAGGATCGGTCCGAGGAGTGCGACGATGAGCAGGCTGATGGTGGTCGCCGCCGAGAACACGCGGCGTTTCGAGTCGTCGTCTAGGCCCTCACCCGCCACCTGCCGGAAGAAGATCGGGAAGACCGCCGTGATGATCACGGTGAACATGGCCGAGTTGGCCCAGTCGTAGAGCGCCCAGGCGCGCGACTCGGCGCGGTGCAGCACCAGGCGCTCGAGCAATCGCGGGCGAGCGGTCATGTGCGGGTGAAGCTAGGCTCTGCGACAGTCCCAGACCAGCCTGCACAGCGCTACACTTCTCGGCGCATGATTCGAGTCCTCGCACTTCTCGCGTCGATCCCCGCGGCTTTCGCGGCACAGGCCCAGACTCCGCGGACGCTGGAGATCGATCCCTTCGCGCCGCGGTTCGAGGCGCATCCGGTCGCGACCGCGATCGCGGTGCGCGTGCTCGACGAGCAGCACGACCCTGTCCCCGGTGCCGAAGTCACCGCCGTCGCCACGCCGTGCACCGGTTACCTGGGTCTCTTCGACGGGGATCCGAGCGCGACCGCGCTCACGAGCGTGACCGATGCCGATGGCCGCGCCCGCGTGGATCCGCCCAACCGGCGCGCGCGCGAGTTGCGCGTGCGCGCGCCCGACGGTCGCATCGCCTACGTGCCGGCGATCCAGGTCGGCGAGAGCGTGACGCTGGTCGTCGCACCGCCGGCCGAGATCACGCTCGAACTCGTCGAGGCTCTTGGCGCGAAGCCGCTCGCGGGCGTCGAAGTCGCGGCGGTCTGGACCGAAAAGGCGCAGTTGCGGCAGTTCGCAAGCCGTGTGCACCGCATCGCCGGCGGGCGGAGCGATGCGGACGGCCGCGCGCGCATCGTGAACCTGCCGCCCGGTTACGTCGATCTCGCGTTGGACCCGTACAACTCCGTGGCCTCCGTCGCGCGCGACTGGCGCGTGCTCGCGGGTGAGACGTCGACCTTGAAGTGGTCCGTCACGGAGAAGCTCTACACCTTTCGCGGACGCGTGACGGATCGCGCCGGCAATCCGGTCCCCGAGGCGCGCGTCTCGAGCGGCTTCACTTTCGAGCGCTCCGTCGCGACGGCGTCCGACGGCAGCTTCGAATGGACGGCCTTCCTCGACGACGAGGGTCCCTGGCACGGAACTCGAGCGAGCCTCTGCGCCCGGGCCGACGGCTTCGCGCTCGGCATCGAGCCCAGACCCGATGCTGCGAGCGGCACCGAGAACTGGCTGATCGCACTTCCGCCCGGTCGCAGCGTGCACGGGCGCCTCGTCGACTCCGCCGGTGACGGTCTCGGCGGCGTGCCGCTCGCGGTCGTCAACGATCCGCTCACAGGCGGAATGGACCTCGTGCGCGGCAGCAGCGCGAGCGACGGGAGTTTCGTCGTGCACGGACTCTTGCCGGACGTGAGGCATGTGCTGGTGGCTTTCCATCCCGAGCACGCGCTGCTCGCGCGATCCCTGGGCGAGGCCGAACTCGGCACGCCGGATCTCGATCTCGGAACGCTCGTCATGGTCCCAGGCGCCACGGTCGCCGGGGTGTTCGTCGATGCCGACGGCGTTCCGATCCCGCGCGCCGAAGTGTCGTGCGCGGTCGCACCGCAGTGGGTGCAGACCGCGAACGGGCTCGCGAACCCCTCACCCACCGAGATACCGCTGGGCGCGGTGCAGACCGATGTGCTCGGCCGCTTTCGCTTCGAGCACCTGCCTGCGGGCGGCTTGACGTTGACGGCGGTGGCGGCGGACACGATGAAGCGCGAGACCGTTGCGATCGCCGCCGGTGCTTCGCGCTCAGACGTCGTCATTCGCTCGATGCTCCAGCGCAAGCGGCCTGACGCGGCGCTGGATGAGGTCGGCGGCACGCTGCGCGCGCGCGTCGTCGATCACACGGGCGCTCCTGCCGCGCGTGTGAGCGTGGAGTTGTTGCCCGGGCAGGACGAACTGGCGCTGCCCTTGCGCCGCACGTTCTGCGACGAGAACGGCGTGTTCGAATTCACCGGCGTGCACGGTGCGGCCTACCGCATCCGTTGCGAAGCACGCGGCGGTTTCGACCGCTCGTCGCCGATCACCGGACGCCGCACGCTGGAGTCGCGGGAACTCGCGGCGCTCATGCGACAGCCGGCCGAATGGGAGGCGCGCACGATTCGGTTGACGCTCGTGCGCAGCGTGCGCGGCCGAGTGGTCGACGCGCGCGCACCGGACGGTCTGCCGTGGCTCCTGCGCGCCGTGCCGGACGGCCCGGCGGGTACACCGATCTCGATTGCGACGGATCGCCGGGGCGCCTTCGCCTTCCCGATGGAGGACGGCGCGCGACTCACGCTGTGGGTCTCGCCGCTCACCGTCGATCCAGGCGTGCCGCGCTCGGCCTTGAACGAACGCAGCGTGCCGCCTTTCGCCGTCGTCGACGTGCAGGCCGGCGCGGAATTCCTGACCATCGAAGTCCCTAACTGAAACGCGCGCGTGCATCGCTCTCATGAAAACCATCGCTTGCCTGCTGCCGGTCCTCGCACCGGCCTGCGCCTTTCGTGCGCACTCGGATGCGCCGCGTTCCCTTGAACCCCGAACGCACGCCGTCGCGATGAGCTACCCCGAGGCCGCACGCGGTGACGTCGTCGACGACTACCACGGCACCCGCATCGCGGATCCCTACCGCGCGCTCGAAGACCCCGATGCGCCCGAGACGCGGAGTTGGATCGAAGCACAGAACGCACTGACGCGCGCCTACATCGACGCCGTGCCTGAGCGCGCCGGGCTGGAGGCGCGGTTGAGCGCGGTGTGGAACTACGAACGCTGCAGCGTGCCGCGCAAGCGTGCGGGGCGATACGTGTTCACGAAGAACGACGGACTGCAGAACCAGGGCGTCATCTACACAACCGGCTCGCTGGACGCTCCGGCGCGCGTGCTGCTCGATCCGAACATGCTGCGCGCGGACGGAACGATCGCCGTCAACGATCTGCGCGTCAGCCCCGACGGGAAGCTCGCCGCCTATCAACGTTCCGAGAGCGGATCGGACTGGACGACGATCCGCGTGCGCGACATCCAGACGGCGCGCGACATCGGCGACGAGGTGGCGTGGGTCAAGTTCTCTTCGATCTCTTGGGCGAGCGACTCGCGCGGCTTCTACTACTCGACCTACCCCGACCACGACACGACCGGCACAGTCGCGCTGAAGAATCATCGCCTGATGTTCCACGCGCTGGGTTCGGCGGCGGCGGAAGACACGGTTGTGTACGCACGCCCGGACCAACCGGAGTGGGGATTCGGCGGCCGCGTCAGCGACGACGGCGAGGTGCTGTTGGTGTCGCAGTCACAGGGCACGGAAGAGAAGAGCCGCCTCTTCGTCGCCGATCTGCGCGCGCAGTCGCTCGAGTTCAGGCCCTTGTTCGATCGTTTCGACGCCGAGTACGAGTACCTAGGGAAGCGCGGCGCCTACCTGTACCTGCGCACCGACCTCGACGCGCCGCGGAGCCGCATCGTGCGCGTCGATTGGACGCAAGCGACGCCCAACACTTGCGCAACGGTCGTGCCGGAGTCATCCGAAGCGATCGCCTCGGCTCACCTCGCCGGCGGAAAGATCGTGATCGTGTACGTGAAGGACGCCGTGCACGTCGTGCGCGTCCACGCACTCGAAGGTGCCTTGGAGTCCGAAGTACCGCTTCCCGGTCTGGGCTCCGTCGGCGAGTTCCACGGCGAACTCGACGACGACGAAGCGTTCTTCAGCTTCAGTTCGTTCACCACACCGTCGCAGGTGTGGCGCTACGACGTGGCGACGCGCGCGTGCAAGGTCTGGCGCGCGCCGCGCACGGCCTTCGACTCCAACGAGTTCACCACCGAGCAGTTGTTCTTCGACAGCCGCGACGGCACGCGCGTGCCGCTGTTCGTGTCGCGCAAGAAGAGCACGGCCCTCTCGGCCGCGACGCCGACACTCTTGTACGGGTACGGCGGCTTCAACATCTCGATCCTGCCGTCGTTCTCGCCGGCCATGCTGGTGTGGATGGAACTCGGCGGCGCGTACGTCTCGGTCAACCTGCGCGGCGGAGGCGAGTACGGACGCGAGTGGCACGAAGCCGGCACGCAGGCGCGCAAGCAAAACGTGTTCGACGACTTCATCGGCGCGGCCGAATTCCTGATCCGCAAAGGCTGGACCAGCCCGGCGAAGCTCGCGATCCACGGCCGCAGCAACGGAGGATTGCTGGTCGGCGCGTGCCTGACGCAAAGGCCGGATCTGTTCGGTGCCTGCGTGCCCGGCGTCGGTGTGCTCGACATGTTGCGCTACCACCGCTTCACGATCGGCTGGGCCTGGAAGAGCGACTACGGCTGCGCGGACGAGGCGGCGGAGTTCCCCTACTTGATCGCCTACTCGCCGCTGCACAACGTGAAGCCGGGCGTGCGCTACCCCGCGACCTTGATCACCACCGGCGCCCACGACGACCGCGTCGTACCTGCGCACAGCTTCAAGTTCGCGGCCGAATTGCAGCACGCGCAAGCGACGGTGCCCGACGCACCGCCGATCTTGATCCGCATCGAAACGCGCGGCGGACACGGCGCGGGCAAGCCGACGGCGCTGCAGATCGAGGAATTCGCGGATGTACTCGCATTTCTGAGGCGGGCCTTGGGGGCGTAGGCAGTGCGGCGAGGGAGCGCGGTCGACGCTGCGTTCGCTCCAGCCATGCTCTCAGGCCGGCACGGAAACCGGCCGCTCAGCGCTTCAAGACCGACAGCGATCGCAACCCCGCAACGTTTCAAGACCGACACCGAACCCCGCCCCTCAACGCTTCAAGACCGACACCGCACCCAACCCCTCAACGTTTCAAGACCGACACCGAACTCAACCCCGCAACGTTTCCAGTCCGACACCGAACCCAACCCAGCAACGCTTCCAGTCCGACACCGAACCCCACCCATCCGCCCCACCCCGCCTCCTTTTGTTGACCTCGCGGCTCGCGCCGCGCGGTACTCCGCGCATGCGAGTCGCGAGGCGGCGCTGCGGAGCACGCCTGCGAATGCCGTTGCTCTTCAAATTGCTTCGCGCCCTCCGTCTGCCGCGCGCAACGTGAGAAACCAAGGATCTCTCCACGCTCCAAGTCGACAGGTGAGAATCCGATTCAGCAGACATCCACGCGACCGATCCGCCCGCGCAGCAGATGAAGAGCGCGAGGCAAGCCGAAGAGCAACGGCATTCGCAGGCGTGCTCCGCAGCGCCGCCTCGCGACTCGCTTGCGCGGAGTACCGCGCGGCGCGAGCCGCGAGGTCAACAAAAGGCGGCGGGGTGGGACGAATGGGTGGGGTTCGGTGTCGGACTGGAAGCGTTGCGTGGCGGGGTGCGGTGTCGGACTGGGAGCGCTGTGGGGCGGGCCTGGTCTCGGCCTGGAAGTCTTTTGTCCCTCGCTTCCTTGACCGTGCGGAAGCGTGCAGGAACGGTTGCAAGCGTGGGATCTGCGCGTGACGCCGGCGGGGTTCGCCCACCCGCCCGGACCTACTGCGCCAACCGCTTCTCGATCGCGCGCAGCTCAACGATCTGCCGCGGCGACAGGACCGCATCGGGCTTTCCGCCCGGCGCGGCCAGCAACGCGTTCACGCGCAATTGCTGCGCGCGCGTCAGCTTCACCTGGTCGATCGCACGCGCCGCGTGCAGGCGGCGCAGGTCATCCGTGTCGGCCGCGGTGCGCACCATGCCGGCCAGGTAATGGGCGCGATCACCGATCACGGCGCGCGCTTCGTCCACTCGTTCGCGGCTCGGGAGCCAGACCTGGCTCGCGCAGGAGAGCGCCTCGGCACGGCGCAGCAAGGCCGGCAAAGAGATGACCGTGGGCACGAAGCGCACGTCGACGACTTCGGCGCCGTCGATGAATCCTGGACGCGCATCCACGACGCCGTCGATCCCGCCCAGCGCGACCTGACCTTCCCAGAAGCAGTGCATGGAGAACACGGCGCGTTCGTGTGTGCTCGTGTCCAACTCCTGCCCCGCGAGACGCAGCCACGTCGGCACCGCGGCACGCGCCTTCTCCAGTGCCGCGATCATGCGCGCCGCGACCGCGCCGCTGCTCCACACGCCCTCCTCGCGCGCGATCAAGTCGTGACCGTCGGCATCGAGGTAGCGCACGACCGGATTGTTCCAGGACGGCTCCTTGAAGCGTTCCAGTTGCACCTTGTCGGCGCCGCCTTTGTTGTTGTGCACGACGACGGGCACGAAGAGGGTCTCGATCGCTTCGACGAGCAGCGGATTCGACAGCGGGCCCGCGCCGAAGGCCTGGCAGGTGCCGCACCCGGGGATCTCCTGGAACAGCAGGAAGACCGGCTTCTTCTGTTCGCGCGCGAGGGTCAGCGCACGGTCGACGTCGCGGCCGAATTGCACGCGCCCCAACTCAGCGGCTTGTGCGTCGTCGCGCGCGGAGGACTGAGCGGACGCGACGATCAGAGTTGGAGCGAGCAGACAGAGTGCGAAGGGTAGGATGGCGTTCATGAGCGGATCTCCGATGCCGTAGGTCGCAGGCCGTACGTGCACACCAGCGCAGTGTGACGCAGCGGCTCACTTCCAGCCCACGACGTCGAATACAGTACGCCCGCTGCCGTCCCGCGCGATGTACCGCAGCACGATTTCCGTGCGCTTGTCGCCGTCCACATCGCCGGGTGCGAGGCTGTCGAGTTGCCACGCGGCCGGATCGCGCAGGCTATAGCGCGCATCGGGCGCGCGTCCGCCGGTGATCAGGCTGACGCGTTGCTCGCCGAAAGAGGAGAGCCAACCGATCAATCGGTCCAGATCCCAGGACTTGTTGTCGTCCTCGAACAGCACGCGCCGCAGCGTGTCGTCCGTGGATTCTTCGAGGCGTGCGGTGGTGCCCCGCGTGCCGCGCCAGACGTCGATGGTCTTCGAGTCCTCCGCAACGAGCGCCACGTCCGTCGATCCGTCGCCGTCGAAATCACCTTCGGCCGGTGAACGGAATTTCCGTCCGACGTCTTCGAAGCGCGTGAGCAGTTTGTCGGGGTCCTTCACCATCGAGAGGATCGACGGCGCCGTGAATTTGATCGCGCTCTTCCACTTGGGCGTGGTGTCGAACTTGCGATCCCCCGTGTTGCGGTACCCGACGGCGTTCATCTCGATCTCCCAGCTCGAAACGAGTCCGCGCAGGATCGTTCCCAGGCTGGGCACCTGCACCTTGACGAGCAGGAGATCGGGCCGATCGTCCGCATCGAGCTTCAGCACCATCACGGCGGTCACGTCGTCCGCGGCCTTCAGCACGTTCGAGGGCTCGGTGAATTGCGGGCCCTGCCTGGTGCCGTGAAACACCCAGACCTTGCGTCCTTGCGCGATCACCGCATCGGGAATGCCGTCGCCGTCCAGATCGCGGCTCTCGTACACAGCCTTGTTCGAGCCGGCCAGCGTGCGCCCAAGTTGGATCTCGCCCCGTGCGGTGGTGTCCTTGAAAATCGAGAGATCGACCGACACGTCCGGAGCTTCCGGGATCGCGCCGTCAGCGCGCACCAGGTGAAACGCGCGCTTCTCCCCGTCCTCGACCAGCAGATCGTCACGTCCGTCGCCATTCACGTCGGCGAGACGCAAGCTCGGGATCATGAGCGAACTCTCGAGATCATCGGACAGATTGTCGGCGTCCGTGGACTCGCTCGACGAGACGCGCACCTGGACGGTCGCGACCTTGGAGAAGCTGATCTGTCCGCTCGCGCCGGTGGCCACGGTCTGGATCCAGACCTCGAGCGTGTTGCCGTTCGGCACGACGACGTCCGTGCGCCCGTCGCCGTTCACGTCGAGCGCGAGCGGCGCGAGAGTCGGACGCCCCGTGCGCACGCGCATCCTGGCGCGCGAGGCCAACATCGAGGGCGCACCGGACAAGGTGCCCGTTTCGTCCGGCTCGATGCGTTCGACACCGCGCGGCGAAGCCACGAACAAGCCTGTGCGACCGCCTTGCGCCAGCGGTCCGAGCGCGAGCGCGCAGCGTCCGGGGTCCGCGAGGCGGCCGGCTTGCGCGCGGATCATCGCGCCCGACTTGCCGGCGAACGAGAAGGTCTCCAATTCGCCCTGCACGCCGACCGTGAACAGATCGACCCCGGGGCGTGCGTCGAGTTCGACCAGGCGCCAGTCGCTGAGTCGCACGAGTTCGGGCGTGGACCCGCGCAACGCCAGACTCGGCTCGCCGGCCTGGGCGCCGAGGACGAGTGCTGCGATCAGCGGAAGCTGGCACATCGCACGGCCTCCTTTTCCAGCGCGAAGATGTCCCAGGAGCCCGGCCCCAAGTGTTTCGGCAGCATGAGTCGCGCGTCGTTGTCGAGCGGCATCTCGTAGATCGGTTTGTCGATGACGCTGAGACCGTCCTTGGTCCGGCGCACGAGATGCACGCGCAGCGCGTTGCGGTCCGCGCGCTGGAACAACTCCGCCACTCCGTCGCCGGTCACGTCGCCCAAGAAGCGCGCCGTCAGATCCAGATCGCCGGCCTGGATCGAGATCTTGTGCACCAGGTCAGGCCGCTTCGAAAAACCCGTCCCTGTGTTCTTGAACACGTACAGCTCGGCGTCGATGCGTTCGGACGCCGCCGCGCGCAGGCCGTCGATCAGATCCGGACGAACCGCACCCATCACGAGGTCGGTGCGCCCGTCGCCGTCGACGTCGTCCAGACCCAGCGGCCGCGCGAAACCGTCCAACACGAGCAATTGGGTCGGGATGCCGTCGCGGCCGAAGAGCGGACTCTCGCCCGCCTTGACCTTGCCCGCGAGAAACACGAGCACTTGAGTGCGCACGTCCTTCGAGCGCTTGTCGCCGGCCGACATCACGACGTCCACCCGACGATCATCGTCCAGATCGAGCGCGTCTGCGAGGTACGAGACGTCGAGTTCGCGCGCGCGGTCCATCGTGACCGGACTCTTCAAGCGCAGCGCACTCGCCGCGAAGGTACCGGCGGGCTTTTGGACGAACACTTCCAGGGCGTCATTCGTGAGAAAGAGCGCGTCGCGCAGTCCGTCGCCGTCGAAGTCCACGAATTGCGCGCACGGCACGCTGTCTTGAATCCACAGGTACGGACCGGTTGTGCCTTCTCCGGCGTCGACCTGAAAGCCGCCGCCCGTGACCGAGAAATTCGTGCGCCGGGGCGCGCCGGATTGCCGGACTTCTGCCGTGCGCTCCAGGTCCAGAGCGCGCGCGTTCGACTGGGCGTCGCCGGGTGCAAGTTCTTGGATCGCGACGAAGGCTCGCGCACCGCCCTCTCCTCGACGCTGGAACGCCAACCGGTAGCGCTGCGGCTCAGGCACGGCGAGATCATCGAGCCCGTCACCGTCGAGATCGGACACGGCGGCCTGCCAGGCGAAAGCGCGCTTGCGATCGGGCCATTGCCAGACCAGGTCGCAGTTGAAGAGCTTCTGGATGCGCTCGCCTTCGTCGGCGGCCCGCCAGCGCCAGGCGAACGCTCCACCGGAATTGAAGAGCACGATCTCGCGGCCTAGATCGCCGTGTACATCCGCGGCCGCGAAACAGACGACGTCCGGCGTCAATTCGAGTGACGCTTCGGGCAGCGACGCGAATGCGGCTCCTTGCGCACGACGCAAGTGCACCGACAGCGTGCGGCCCCCGCCGTGGCTCGTCGCAACCACGAGATCGCTGACGCCGTCGCCGTCGATGTCGATCGTGAGTGCATCCTCGACACGCCTTCCGGGCGGGAACACGACCGACGACACGGCCGCCAGGCTGGTCGCTTGCTGCGCGAGCGTCGGCGTCGTCGTCGCCGCGAGCAGTACGCAGAGTTCGATCACGAACCTTCCTCCGCCAGGCGATCGGCTTCCCCGCCGCCGAACTCGATGAACCAGAAGAGTCGCGTGGTCCACGCTGCCGGCGTCGTTTCGCGTTTGAACATCCCGAACAGGATCGAGGTCTCGGAGCGGCCGCGGTCGTAGGTGTAGCTGTAGAGGAACGGGATCGAGACTTCACGCATCTCGCCGCGCCGCTTGCTCACCGCGGCGCAGACGCGCAGCGACTTGCCCCCGCGCACGACGTCGAGTTCGAGCAGCTCGCCCGCCTCCTTGGCGCGGATGGCGTCGATCAAGACCTGCGGATGCGCGACTTCGACGCCGTCGACGCGCGCCACGAGGTCCTGGTAGCGCAAGGAGGCTGCTCGCCAAGGGCTGCTGCCTGCGAGCCCGACGATCACCGCTCCGCCGCCCGGGCCGATACCCGCGGCGCGGGCTTCGACCTCGGTCGCGGTGCGCAAGACGACGCCGACCTTGAGTTCTTCGCGGAAGCGCTCGGCGGCGGCGCGTTCGGGTGCGCGTGCGCGCTGCACGGTCACGAGTTCCAGTGTGCGCTCGACCCCGGCACGATCGACGACGAGCGTCAATGCCGCTCCGACCGGCGCCGCGAGTTCGATGGCGCGCCACTCGCTGGGCCAGCGCGGAGCGGTGGTCGCACCGGCAGTGCGCACCTCGAGGATGATGTCGTCTTCGACGACGCCCGCGAGATCGGCCGGCGAATTCTCGACGACGCGCGCGACGAGCACGCCGTCGTTGTCTTGCGTCAGCGCATCGAGCGAAGTGGCGCGATTCTTCACGTAGATCCCGGTGAACGAACCGATCGGCAACGCGGCGCGCTGCGCTTCATCGTCGGGCTCCTCGCGCAACTCGAGCGGTTCCTCCATGTCGACGAGCGGCGGCGGCGCCATCGGCAGAGACGGCTTCAAGATCGAGCAGCCGCTCACGACGAACAGGAGCGGCACACACAACAAGCATTTCATGGGATCGCCCTCCGCTGCAGGATGCCGGCGGCCAGACAGAAACACACGACCGACCACAAGATCGGTACGTAGATCGCGGCTCCTTGGTATTCGAACGCTGCGTTGCTGACGCCTTGCGCGGTATCGACGAAGAAGCGCATGAACGAAGTGTCCGAGAGCGGCGAGGACAGATGATCGGAGGGTAACAGTCCCCCGCGGCCGAATTCGCGCATCAATGCGCGCGCGAGATCCAACAGCACGCCGGCCCCGAGCGCGAGCCCCAAGGCTCCCGATCCGGTGCGCGCGATCGCTCCGGCGAGGAATCCGAGCGCGCTGTAGGCGAGCAACGGCAGTACAGGTGAGAACAGCGCCTGCCAGGTGACGGGCCACAGTTCAGCGGCGGGCACGAGTGTGAAGCGCTGGCCGTTCGGCAGCACCTCGGCCACATCGCCGAACTCGAACAGGGCCCCGGACAAGGCGAACGCGGAGACCGCCAGCAGCAGGTAGGCCGCGAGCGTCGTCACGGCGAGTGCGAACCACTTGCCCGCCGCGCACTGCAGGCGCAGCAAGGGCCGCAGCAGCACGTTGCGCAGCGTGCCGCGCGCGTACTCGGCCGACAGACTCTGGCTGGAGAGCCCCAACACGAGGAACAGCAAGGCCGGCAACCCGGCCTGGAGCGCGAGCCCCAGCGCTTCGAAGGCATTGGCCCCGGTCGCACTGAAGAGCTCCGCCCCTTCGATCGAACTCTGCTCCGAGCGGCTCTGCATCCCGCGCCGCAATACGGCGATCGCCGCCAGCAGCACGGGCAAGGCGAACAAGACGATCAATCCGAACGAGCGCGCGAAGCGCCGCAGATCGAACGTGGTCATGCGCGCGATCGGACCCTTGGGCGCGATGCGGTCCACCGGTGCGGCCGAAACGGTGGACGACACGGTGCGGTGATCGCGCGTGCCGCGCGTGTCCTGCGCCGTGCGCGAGTACTTGAGGTAGATCTCTTCCAGGCTGACGGCACGCGCGGCGAACGAAACGACGTCGACGCCGGCCTCGACGAAGGCGCGCGTGACCGCTGAACTCGCGTGAGTCCCCAGATCCAGCCACAGCTCGCGCTCGCTCGCCGTCGTGCCGGTCACCTCGGTGAGCTGCAATCGGCGCGCGACCGTGCGCGCCTTCTCCAGCGCCTCGGTCTCGAGCCTCCAGCGCGATCCGTTCGTATCCAGCAATCGCACCGTCTCGTCCTGCACCAGCAAGCGGCCGGCGCGCAAGATGCCGACCCGATTGCAGATCGAGCCCAGTTCGTGCAATTGGTGGCTCGAGATCAGGAAGGTGAGCCCTTCTTCGCGCCGCAAGCGCTGGATCAACTCGCGCATCTCGGCGATGCCCTCGGGATCGAGTCCGTTCGTCGGCTCGTCGAGCAACACGTAGCGCGGAGTACCGAGCAGAGCGGCAGCGATGCCCAGGCGCTGGCGCATGCCGTGGCTGTAGTTCTGCACGGCTTTCTGCCCGGCGTGTGCCAGCCCCACGCGCTCGATCCAGCGCGTGGCTTCGCGCAACGCCTGTGAGCGATCCAGGCCTTGCAGGCGCCCGAGTTCGGTCAGGTTGCGATGGCCGTTCCACCCGCCCTGGAATCCGGGCGTTTCGATCAACGCCCCGAGGCGCGCGCGCGCTTCGCGCGGGAAATGCGTGGCGTCGAATCCGTCGATGATGACGACGCCTTGATCGGCGCGTTGCAGCCCGAGGGCGACGCGCATCGCCGTGGTCTTGCCCGATCCGTTGTGACCGATGAAGCCGTAGCAGTCGCCGTTCTCGACGCGCAACGAGAGGTCGTCGAGCGCCGTCTGCGATCCGAAGCGCTTGGTGATGCCGACGAGTTCGAGGGCCATGCGCGCTCAGTCGCCGAGAACGCGATTCATGCGCAGCTTGACGTCCGCGAGGTGTGCGCGGTCGCCCGGCGCGACTTCAGCCGTCGCCCAACCGTCGTAACCGATCTCGGCGAGCGCCTTCAGTACCTCGGGCCAGTCCTCGTCGCCCTCGCCGATCGGGACCCAGCCTTTCTCCTTGCTGAAGCCCTTGAAATCGAACTTCAAGAGCCGCGGACCCAAGGCGCGGATCCAATCCGCGCTGCTGACGCCGTACTTGAGCATGTTCGAGCAATCGAAATAGGCGCCGATATTGGGGTGCTTGAACTCGTCGATGTACTTCACGAGTTGCTCGGGCGTCGTGATGAAGTCGTTCCACACGACTTCGATCGCGATCTTGACGCCCTTCTCCTTGGCGTACGGCAGGACACGTGCGATCTCGTCCTGACTGCGGCTCCAGGCCTGCTCGAAGTTCTCGCGCTCGGGATCGCGCACGGCGCCAGGGACGAGGAGCACCGTCGTTGCGCCGTAGGCATGCGCGTCGTCGATCGCGCCGCGCAGGATGCGACCGGCTTCTTCGCGCACGGCCGTGTTCGGATCGGAGAAGCGCTTGACCCAGTGCACGGAATTGACCACGCCGTGGATCGTGAGGCCGGTCTGTTTGGCGGCGGCGAGCACCTCCGCGCGCGCGAGCGTGCTCGGGCTGTTGATCTCGACGCCCGCGAACCCGAGCTTCTTCGCCAGCGCGAACTTCTCGAGGACGGTCTCGCCGTCACCGATCATGTCGTACTTCAGCGCGTGGCGCAGCACGGCGCGCTTGGGGGTAGCGACGGGTGCTTCGGGCTTGTCCTCGTGCGAGGATGTGGGAACGGTGAACGCCAGGGCCAGAACGGCCAGAGCGAGAGGCAATGCGTAGAGGGGCTGGAACATGGTCCCCCTCTATACCAAGTCGCGGGCCCAAGTTCAGACGGCGACGCGGATCGCGTGCCCGCCCGTGGCGCATCTTTACCGGACTATCGCTATTTGGTCTTGGCGTGCGTGACCGCCAGGTCCGTCACGTTGGCGACCAGATCTTCGATCGGCATCGGCTGCAACAGGTAGCGCTGGGCACCCGCCGCATTGGCTTCGTCGCGGTAGATGCGCGAGCGGTAGATGTGCGAGCACAGGATGATCGGGACCTCGGCCGGGCCGACGCGCTCGCGGATCGCGCGACAGACCTCGAACCCGTTTTTCCCGTCGAGCAGGACGTCCATCAGGATCAGGGCCGGCTTCTTCGCGGCCAGACCCTTGAGGCACTCCTCGCCGCTCTTCATCAGCGAGACCTCGAACCCGGCCATCTCCAGGTAGTTCTTGCGCGTGGCCGGCGAGTCTTGCTGATCGTGCACCAAAAAGATGTGTTGCATGTTCGGTGACCTCAGGAGTCGCGGACCGTGGCGGCGTAGACTTCGTCGAGCGTGGTTTGACCGGCCAGCGCCTTGCGCAAGCCGTCCGTGCGCAGCGTGGCGGCACCGCTCTCGATGGCGGCGTTGCGCAGTGCTTCGACGCCGCCGTCGCGGCGCACGATCGAAGCCAGCGTCGGATCGATCCGCATGACCTCGTAGATCGCGAGACGTCCCTTGTAGCCGGTGTTGTTGCAGTTGTCGCAGCCCTTGCCGGCAGAGAACTGTCCTTCATTCCCCTTCAGGCCCAGGCGCTCGATCATCCCCTGCTTGGGTTCGATGAAGTACTTGCAGTTGGGGCAGATCCGGCGCACGAGGCGCTGCGCCACGAGGCCGCGCAAGGTGTCGGCCAGGAGGTAGGGTTCGACGTTCATGTCGCGCAGACGCGTGATCGACTCGGCCGCGCCGTTCGTGTGCAGCGTCGAGAGCACGATGTGACCGGTCATGGCGGCCTGGACCGCGATCTGGGCCGTCTCCTCGTCGCGGATTTCGCCGACGAGCACGACGTCCGGGTCCTGACGCAGGATCGAGCGCAGACCGCGCGCGAAGTTCAGGCCGATCTTCGGGTTCATGTTGATCTGCGTCGCGCCCTCGAGCTGGTTCTCGACCGGGTCTTCGACGGTGATGATCTTGGATTCGGGCGAGTTCAGGTGCTGGAGCACCGCGTACAGGGTCGTCGTCTTGCCCGAGCCGGTCGGTCCGGTCGCGAGCACGATGCCTTCGCCGCCCTCCACCATGCGCTTCAAGTCTTCGAGTTGGCGCGGATCGAGCGCGAGACTCGCGAGGTCGAGCAGCTTGCGGCCGCCGTCGAGGATACGGATGACCGCGCCTTCGCCGTGCAGACAGGGCGTCGTCGCGACGCGCAAGTCGACGCGGTAGCCGCGGATCTCGGCCTGCGCGCGACCGTCCTGCGGCAGACGGCGTTCGGCGATGTCGAGGTTGGCGAGGATCTTGAGGCGCGCCAACACCGGCCGTGCCCAACCCTTCGGGAGCTTGATGCGGTCCTGCAGGATGCCGTCGACGCGAAAGCGCACGACGAAGCAGCTCGAGCGCGGTTCGAGGTGGATGTCCGACGCGCCCATGCTGAACGCCTCTTCGACGACGGCGCGCACCATGTTGATGACCGGTTGGTCGAGGTCGGCGTCGCTGGTCTCTTCTTCCTCGCCCGCGGCTTCGAGGTTGACCGCGCTGCCGATCGCGTCGGAGCGCGAAAGGATGTCGTTGACGCTCGGACCGGTGTTCTCCTCGACGCGCTTGAACACGACGTTCAAGCAGTGCTCGACGTGATCGGGCTCGGAGTGCACGGCGAAAACCGGCGCACCGAGGTGCATGCTGATCGCGTCGACGTTGTACAGTTCGCTCGGATCCTCCATCGCCACCGTGATGACGCCGGCGATCTTGTTGATGGCGATGGCCTGGAGCTTGCGCGAGCGCTCTTCTCCGAGGAGCCCGGCGATGTCGGGGTCGATGATCCCCGGCGTCAGATGGATGCAGTGGACCTTGCCTTGCGAGCGCAGCGCGCGTGCGATGTCCGCCTGGGTCACGAGGTGCAGCGCGACCAGCGCCTGACCGAGCTTGACGCCCTTTTCCTGACGGTAGCCGAGCGCTGCGTCGAGTTCGCTGGGCTTGATCAGCCCTTCCGCGATCAGGATCTCCCCGATCGGAACGCGGCGACTCGAAGTCGCCTGACCGGCGAACTTGCTCGTCTCTTGCGTGGGTTCTTGGGCCATGAGTTGGGGCTCTTGATGCGCTGATGGATCCGGCACCGTCGAGCGGGGACGCTCGCCGGCTGGACTCCTGAACGTGCTCCCTATCGGCGCGGTGTGCCCGTGTGATTGAGTTCGGACTGCGTTGCCCCGCGAAAGTTCGACGGTTATCCTGGAGCGTTCGAACCACCGGGAAAGATCTTCCACCGCTTCCCGGGACTGAATCCACGCGCCGCCCATGCCCTCACCCACGACTGAACGCGCGCGGCCCGCCGTCGTGGTCACGCTGCCGACGTACAACGAGGCCGGCAACATCTTGCCGCTCACGGCCGAGCTCCTGGCCCTGGGGCCGGGTTTCGAAGTGATCGTGATCGACGACGATTCGCCCGACGGCACGTGGAAGCTCGTGGCCGAGGCAGCGCGCACCGAACCGCGCTTGCACCTGATCCACCGCACGAGCGACCGCGGACGCGGACGCTCCGGCCGCGACGGATTCGTGCACGCGTTGGAGCTCGGCGCCGCGGTCGTGATCGAGATGGATGCAGATTTTTCGCACCAGCCGCGCTACATCCCGCAGATGATCCGCGTCCTGAACGGTTCGCAACCTGAGGTCGGGCTGGTGCTCGGCTCGCGCGCGGCGGCGGGCGGCAAGGACGCCGATCGCGGCCTCGTGCGGCGTTGGATCACGAAGCTCGCCAACGCCTACATCCGCTTGTTCCTGGGGGTGCGTGTGCGCGATTGCAACTCCGGTTTTCGCGCCTGGAAGCGCGCGACGTTGGAACAGATCCGCGTGGCCGAGACCTTTTCACCCGGACCGGCGATCGTGCAAGAGCTCCTGTTCAAGACCGCGCGCGCCGAGATCCGCATCGCGGAGGTCCCGATCGAGTTCCAGAACCGCCTGCACGGCGAGTCGACCTTGACCTTGCGACTCCTGTTGCAAGGCTACGTCGCCGTGCTGCGCTTGCGCGTCATGGCCTGGACGGGGCGGCTGTAGATGTCGAGCTCGAAACGTCGCTTCTCGTACGGGCTCACGCTCGCGATCGTCGTGTACGTCGCCCTGCGCGCGTTGATCCTGCTCACGAACTTCGAGGAAGTCGTGATGGCCATGTTCGAGCTCTACCCGATGGGCACGATGGCCGAGCTCAAGCTGCAGGGCGTGCACTACCCGCTGCGCTTCTACTACGACAACGCGGCCGGTCAGCTCGTGATGGGACAGGCGGCGATCCCGCTGTACGCGCTGTTCGGTTCGAACTACCTGGTGTTGAAGTGCCTGCCCGCGTTGCTCGGGCTCGCGACGCTGGTGTTCCTGTGGCTCATGCTCGATCGGCATTTCTCGCGCACGGCGGCGAACATCGGCGCACTGCTCTTCGCGCTCGCGCCTGGAACCGTGGTGCGTTATTCGGTCGTGTGCTCGGGGAACCACTTCGAGAACCTGTTCTTCACGACGCTGTTTCTGTGGTTTTTCTACCGCCACCACGGCGTGCTGCGCACGCGCCTGTCGTTGTTCTTCACGGCGTTCGCGGCCGGCTTCGCGCTGCTGGTGTTTTTGGGCGTGTTGATTCCGATCGGGATCTGCGCCGGGATGCACGTCGGGTTGCGCGGGTGGAAGCGCACGCTGCAGGACTTGCCCGTCGCACTGGCGGGTTTCGTGCTGGGCACGGCGCCGCTGGTGCTGGTGAACGCGCTGACGAGCGCGCGCGGCTTCGGATTCCTGTCGGCCAAGTTCGGCGAGCAAGGCGCGCGCGCCGCCGACGTTTCGACCTGGGACCGGATGAGTGACTTTCTAGGCGCGGGACTGCTCGAGTCGGGCATGTTCGAGCCCGCGCTGGGCTTGACCGGCGCCGACTGGGGCGTCGTGTTCGTTTCCCTGTTCGCGCTCGCGTACCTCCTGAGTCTCCCGTCGGTCGTCACCGGGATCGGCGGCCTGTTGCGCGGCACCTTCGGCTCCGGCACATCCGCGATCGATCCCGACGACGCATTCAACCGCATCAAGCTGGTCCCCTTCGTCCTGTACGTGCCGCTCGCAGCCTTGGCGTTCGGCATCGCCAACTTCCGCTTGCGCGGCTACGTGCATCCGATGGTGGCGGGTGGTTACCGCTACTACCTGCCGACGCTGCTCTTCGCGTTGATCTTGATCGCGATCTGGGCCGCGCGCGCGTGGGAGAAGCGCGGGGCGGCGCGGGTTGGAACGCTGGTCTTGGGCGGCGGCGCGCTCGCGTGCGGCGCGACGAGCCTGGGACTCGTCGATTGGACTCTCTGCAACGTGGGCAGCGGCGTGCACTACCCCGGTTACAACTTCGCGCAGCTCGCACGCGGTCTGGTCGGCGGACGCAACGCAGTGCCCACGGAGGAGATCGTGATGCGCGTGAGTGCGTGGCCGGACGTCGTGCGCGAGCCCGTGGTGCGCGCGCTCGGATTCAATCTGGGCTTCCTCGCGGTCGAGCGCTCGCGGCGCGAGAAGGGCGCGGATTGGACCTTGGACCTCGAAGAATTCATGCGCGGCTACCCGGCCGAGTGGCACCCGCTGATGGCGAGCGGCGCCGGAACCTCCCTGCGCTTCCGCACGCGGATGAACGCCAACACGGGCGAGTTGCCGAATCACCTGCGAAGACTGCGCCCTTCGGACGGGCCGCTCGCCGAAGCAGCGGTAGCCGGAGCGGCCGCACCGACCACGGCGCTGACGATGGGCCGCGAGGTGTTCGACACCTTCAGCGAGAACATCAGCCTGCTGACGATGGACACGCCCCACGTCGAGGCCTTCGCGCGCGGATTCGGCCTGTTCTGCGGCCGCTTGAAAGCGCGCGGCATTCCGCAGGAGGTCGAGTTCGCCGAAGAATTCCGCGGACGCTTCGATAGCGCAGCGTTCCGCGACGGCTGGCAGCGCGGTGTGGACGGCGCGGAGCGCTAGCGGCGCCGGATGCGTCGGTCGCGCCGCGATGGATCGCGAGCGCTAGCGCACGCGTCGCGCCACGATCCGCAAGCGCGCCGCGGGCAGCAGGCCCAGGCGCATCAGTCGATCGAGCGTCGCGAACATGAAGCGCAAGCAGCGCGTGCGCAACGTCGGCGACTTGTCCTTGAACAGGTGCGCCGGCAACGGGACCGAGCCTTCGGTCTTCGCGATCTCGAATCCGGCTGCGCGCAAGAGGCGCGTCAAGGTCGCGCGATCGAACTCCAGGATGTGGTACGGGTAGCCGGCGTCCTCGCCGTCGAACTTCAACAGTGCGAGCACCTGACGCCCCAAGAAGCGCCGCGGCAACAGACTCCGCAAGTGCGCGAAGCCGCGGAACCAGGCCGAATTCACGTAGGACGGCACGATCACGATCAGGTGTCCGCCCGGACGCAGCAGGTCGTGGAGGCGCGCGAGCACTTCGTCAGGCCGCAGCGTGTGCTCGAGCACGTTGTCCGCGACAGCGAGGTCGAAACTCTGCTCCGCGTAGGGCGCCGTCTCCAGCAGTCCGCGGTGGATCTCCAAGCCGAACTCGCGCGCCGAGTACTCGGCCGCAGGCGGCGAGATCTCGACGCCTTTCACGCGCCAGCCGCGTCGGCGTCCGGCTTCCAAGAGGAACCCCCCGGCGCTTCCGAGTTCCAACAAGTCGCCGGCGCGCGTCTCGGTCTCGCGCTCGTACTCGGCGAGCGTGTCCTCGTACTGCGCGATCAACTCGTGCTTGCGCGCGAAGTAGTTTTCCGTCTCGACGCCCAGGTTGTAGCCGTGGGTGTAGTACTCCGGATCGTCGTACAAGGCCTCGAGCACGGCGCTCGTCGGTCGCGGATTCACGTACACGAGGCCGCAGCGCTTGCAGCGCACCAGATCGAAGCGCACCCGGCCGATGCTGTACATCCCCGCGCGATACGGCCGCGGATCATCCGCCCGGCACACCGCGCAAGCGACGGGCTCGGTCGCGGGTTCGATTCTGCGTGCGGTGCCCTGGGGCCCGCGCGAGTGCGACTCGAGATCCATCCGTGGCGAAGCCTATCACGCACGAACTTCGGCGCATCAGAGACCTCACCTTGATTCGACCGGCTTTCGAACCCACTCTGTCTCGGCTCCCCCGCCCACCCCAGCCGCTCCCCGGAGCACACAGCGACCCATGAAACTTCACACGACACTGCTTCTTCTGGCCCTGCCCGCAGCCCTCTTCGCCCTCGCCGCCGCGCGTCCGGACGAGAAGCCCACCCCGGCCGGTGCCGGCACCTACGCCATCGACAACGTGCACACCGCCGTGTTCTTCAAGTGCAAGCACCTGGATACGTCGTGGAGCTTCGGCCGCTTCGACCAGGTCTCGGGTTCGTTCACGCTCGACACCGACAAACCGGAGAACAGCAAGGTCGACGTCACGATCGACACCAGTTCGGTCAACACGAACGACGAGAAGCGCGACAGCCACCTGAAGAGCCCGGACTTCTTCGACGTCAAGCAATTCCCGACCGCGACGTTCAAGAGCAAGTCGGTCAAGAAGCAGGGCGCGCACAACTACGCCGTCACCGGCGACCTGTCGTTTCACGGCACCACGCAGAGCGTCACTTTGGACATGGAACACACGGGCAGTTCCGACACGAAGATGGCCGGCAAGCGCGTCGGCTTCTTCGGGACACTCGTGATCTCGCGCGCGGCCTTCGGCGTCAAGTACGGCCCCGACGCCCTGGGTGACGAGGTGACCTTGACCTTGAGCGTCGAAGGTCTGGCGCAGTAGCGCAGCCTGCGCGCCATGATCAGCCCCTCCGTCCTGTTCCTCGGCATCCTCTTGCCCGCGCTGATCGCGGGTGCGGTGTCGTGGTTTTGCGGACGCGGGCGCGGCGAGGAACGCGGCGCGCGCCCGTTCCTGGGCGCACTGTCCTTGGGGCTCGGCTACCTGATCGCGCACTACTCGATCGTCGGCGCGCCGGCGATTCCGAGTTCCGCCGTGACCGTGCCTGCGGTCGATTGGATCGCGTGGTTCGTGCTCGGCGCGCTGTTGCTCGCTCCGCTGCGCGGGCTGGAGGGCGCGGGCAGGTGGGTCAACGCGCTCTACGTGGCGTTCTTCTGCGTGCTGAGCTTCCGCTTTCCGCTCGCGCACGTCCTGCCGAACGACCTGTCCGGGCTCGCCATACGTTTCGCGCTCACGCTCGTCATGTACGTGGTGTGGAATTCCAGCGATCGACTGGCCGAGCGCTTGCGCGGACCGGCGCTGCCCGCCGCGTGGGCGGTCGCAGGCACGGGCATCGCGGTGTCCGCGCTGTTCCTGCACATGGCCTCGATCGCTCAGCTCACGGGCGCCGTGTGCGCCGGATTGGGAGCCGTCGCACTCGTCGGTTTGTTCGATCGCGGCGCACGCTGTGCCGAAGGTGTGATCGCGGTGGCCTTGATCGTGTTCGCGGGTGCGCTCGTCAATGCCGCGATCTACGACTTGCCGCGCGTCGCGATCGTGCTGTTCGTCGTCGCACTCGTCGCGCCCTGGGTGGCGACACGAGCGCCCTTCCAGGACCGACCGCTGCTCGCCACGACGGTCGCGAAGCTCGCGGCCCTCGTGCCGACGGCGATCGCTACCTACCTGGCCTACCGATCAGGCCACCTCGAGTGAACGCGCTCAGCGCTGCCAGGTGAGATGCCACACGAGCGGCTCGGTCGCCGCGCGCGCCGCTTGAATCGGAACGACGAGCGTCGCCTTCGTGCCCTCGATCGAAGCCTTCGTGCCGCGCGCCTTGCCGGTCACGCCGTTGCCGATCGCGGGCGCGGGCAATTCGAGCTCGATCTTCAGGTTCGCGCCCACGTCCTTGGCCTTGCCCGAGGGATCGAGCGCGCCGGCCGCGTCGATGCGCGTGCGCTCGTCGAAAGGCACGAAGGTCGCGGGCCACTGCGCTCCCGCCCCCTGCGGCAGCGTGACCTTCACGAAGCGAAATCCGCCCTCGCCTTCGCCCGCCGCGAACGTGATGTCCGACACCGTGACGCCGGTGAGCGCAGCGAAGCGCCCGGTCGCGGCGGCCAGTTCGATGCGCTTGTCGTAGCTGACGCCGCCGGTCGCCGTCTCCGCGCGCGTCGGTTCGCCGGGCAGGTTCATGTTGCTGACCGTGAACGTGCCGCCGCCGTCGTCCTTGAGACGCACCTTGATCGAAACGGCGTCGTTTTCGTCGCAACCGGTGAGGACCAGGGGCAGGGCGAACAGCAGCAGGGCGAGGTGGAGCTTCATCGAAATCCTGGGGCGGGGTTGATGTTCTGGCCGAGGGCGGCGCTGCGTGCGAGTCTAGGACTGCCGCGGGTCCGGTCCCAACACGGATTTCGAGAGGATTTCGCGAAGGAAAGCCGCCCCCGGAGAAACGGCTACGTGTCGTGACGGTCCCCGAACGCCTGCAACCCGAGTCCTCCCCCGCCGGGGCGGCGCTGAAACTGCGCCTCGCCAACGGGGATCGCGCCGCCGTCGATGCGCTCCTCACCGAGCACCTCGCGCCGCTCTACGCGTTCGTGCACTTTCGTGTCGGCGGCGACCGCGCGCCCGCCGAGGACATCGTGCAGGAGACGTTCTTGATCGCCGTGCGCGATCTGGCGCGCTTCGACGGCCGCGCGAGCTTCCACGCCTGGCTGTGCGGCATCGCGCGCAACACCCTGCGCGCCGAGCGCCGCAAGTTCAGGCCGGTGCCGCTTGCCGACGCGCTCAGCGGCGCCGACCCCGACATCGACGCGATCCTGATGGACGTCGCGCGCGAGCCGCTGCCGGACGAGGTCTTGGAGCGCGCCGAGACGCGCGATCTGGTCGGCGCGACGCTGTCGTCGCTGCCGCCCGAGTACCAACGCGCGCTGACGGGCAAGTACGTCGACGGCCTGTCGACCGCCGCGCTGGCCGCGCGCGAACAGAAGAGCGCGAAAGCCGCCGAATCGACGCTGACGCGCGCGCGCAATTCCTTTGCGCGCGTCTTCGAATTGCTCGCCAAACGGCGCGGAGGCCTCCAGTGAGCCTCGATCCGAACGAGCACGTCGACGACGCCGTGTTGGAAGCGAATCTCGCGCGCTTGTTTGCCCGCGCGTACGTCGCGGTCGAACCCAGGCCTGAATTCCGGGCACACCTCGCGCAGGCTTTGAGTGCCGGCCTTGCGATTGCGTCACAGGCCACGGTCGACGTCGGGCCCCGCTCGGGTGCGACGCGCAGACGCAAGCTCTTCTACGCCGCGGCCGCCGGGCTCGTCTTCGTCCTGGGCGTGTGGTTCTTCGCACTGCGCGCGGGGCCTGGCGGCGACCTCACACCCGACGTCATCCTCGCGCGCGGGTCGGTCGCGCTGCGCGCGGGCGAACTCCGCACCTGGAGCGAACTCGCGCCCGAACGTGCGCGCCGCGGCTTGGATCTGGTGCGCGAGAGGCTCGAGGTGGCGACACCCGACGCGCACGCGCTCGAGTTGCGCCTGGGCTCCGCGGAGGGCGCGCCCGCGGGCACGATCACCGTGGGAACTGCAAGCCTCATGTGGGTGGGGCACGAGGAGCAGGGCGACTGTACGCGTTCGGCTCTCTACCGTGGTTCTGCGCGCCTCGATCGCCTGACCGACGGCGAGTTCTGGCTGTTGAGCGGTGCAGACTCGCTGGTGCTGTTGAATTCCGGCGTGCTCACGGCGCGCCTCGCGCCCGCTCCGGACGGCGTCGGCGGCTCGGAGTGTCTGTACGTGCGGCTCGAGCGCGGCGCGGCGAGCATCGGCGACGAACGCGAAACGCGCGCGCTCTCGGTCGGCGTCGAAGTCGCGCTGCGCGACGGTCGCGCGCTCACCGCGAGCACGACACTCGCTGCGCCCGGGGCGCGTACGGGGCGCACCGGAGCCTACGTACCGAGCGCGAACGAAGGTGGTGGCGACACCGCGACAGTCGAGACCAAGGCCGACGAGACAGCGCGCCTCGTGGGCACGCTCGTGGGCGCAACCGACTCCACGGTGCACGGCGATTACACCGTGACGCTCCTGCGGCGCGAGCGCTTGCCCGCGATCAGCACGCCGCGGGTGCAGCGCTTCGCGGGCGCGGACCGCTTCGTGATCGAGGCCTTGAAACCCGGCACCTACGACATCTTCCTCGAAGGCGCGGGCTTCGCCGTGTGGCGCGCGGCGGGCATCGAATTGGCGGCGAGCGAGACGCGCGAGATCACGGTGACGCGCCAACACGGCGCCACACTCGCGGGACGCGTCGTTTCGGACGCGACCGGTGATCCGATCGCGGGTGCGGTCGTGATCGTGGAGGACGAGATCCCCGCTCAAGTCATCGCCTTCACCGCGAACGGCAAGGACTGGAGCGCCGCGACGCAGACCGGCAGCGACGGCACGTTCCGCTTCGAGCACGTCGCGCCCGGTGCGCACACGCTGCGCGCGACCGCCGTCGGTCACGGTGCCGTGTGGACCGCGACGAGCGTCACGGAGGCGTTGCCGACCGCGGAACCGTTGGAACTGCGCCTCCCAAGGCCGGGGAGCATCACGGGGGCTGTCGCGCGCGACGACGGCAGGCCTTGGAGCGGAGCCGTCATCATCGCGTCCTACCTGCGCGCCGGCGCCGATGCCGCGCACTTCGGCTACGGCATGGCGCTCGCCGACGAGACCGGACGCTACACGATCCCCGACCTCCCGGCGGGTGAGTTCGTGCTGCTCAACGTCACCGACGCACGCGGCGGACGCGACGCGACCGGTTCGCGTCAAGTGCGCGTCGAAGCAGGCGCGGAGACGGTGGCCGACATCCCCGACCGTGCCGACGGCGCTGTGCTCGAAGGACGCGTCCTCGCGCAGGACGGCAGCGGTCTCGCCGGCCTCGCGGTCACCCTGCAACCGAGTGGAGTGCGCGGACCTTCCCAGTGGCGCTCGGAGATGACCGACGCGCGCGGAGCCTTCACCTTCCGCGGCCTGCCCCGCGGACAGTACGACGTCTTCGTCGGACACGACCTGGGCGGTGCCTTCGTCCAACAAGGCGAGATCTCGATCCCCGCCGGCGGCAAGCTCGTGCACGACCTGCACCTGGCCGACGGCCTGATCCGCGGTTCCGCCGTGCGGCGCACGGATGGATCAGCGGTAGCCGGAGCCTTCGTGTTGCTCGAGGTGCAGCGCGGCGACACGTTCGTCTTCGCCGGACGTGGCTCCACCGATGCCGCCGGCCGCTTCAGCTTCGATCTCTTGCGACCGGCGACCTACCGCGCGTCGGTCTTCCCCTCGGAGCCAGGTCTCTCGCCCACTGTCAGCCACGACCTGTGGATCGCCCGCCCGTTCACGCCGCTCGACTGCGACTTGATCGTCGAGCGCGGCGCGGTGCTGGTCGTGCGCGTGCGCGCGGCGAACGGGACTTTCGTGCCGAACGCCGCTGTGACCTTCGTCGACGACGCGGGAGCCACGCGCCAGATGACGGCGGCCGACACCACCGACGGCAGCGGCACGCTCGTGGTCCCGTCCATTCGCGCCGGGCGCTGGCAGATCGGCGCGCAGCGCGGCGACGAACGCGCACAACTCACGCCCATCGAACTCCAGGTCGGCGAAGAGCGCGAACTGGTCCTCGAATTGCACTGACGCACTCTCCAACTCCAGACTGAGATCCACACATGAAACCGCTCACGATCCTCCTCGTCTCGATCTTCGCCTCCGCCGCCACTGCGGGGCTTCTGTATTTCGCGCTGGCCGACTCCGGCACGCGCCGGCCGGCGGCCAACGCGGCCGGACCTGATCCCGTGGTCGATCTCGCGCGCGCGGTCGAAGGTCTGCGCGCGCAACAAGCGGAGATCGAGAAGGCGCTCCAAGAGTTGCGCCTGCAGGTCGCCGCCAAGGAGAGCACGACGCGCGTGCCGGTCGGAGAGATCGACGCGGCCGTCGCGCGCGCGCTGAAAGAGCGC
This sequence comes from Planctomycetota bacterium, assembly GCA_016795245.1. Lineage (GTDB taxonomy): Bacteria > Planctomycetota > UBA1135 > UBA1135 > JAEUIA01. Next base: position 74,458 of record JAEUIA010000112.1, read on the forward strand.
GCCGGAACGGGCGATGCGCTCGCGGGCGCCGAGTCGAAAGGCTCCGCCAAGGCTGCACCGAAAGGCAACGTGCGCTCTTTCTTCGACAAGCTCGCGGCGGAGGGCCTGAGCTTCGAGGACCGGCAAGCCTTGTGGCGCGAAGCCGACAAGGCCGGCGTGCTGGAGGAACTGGTCGCGCTGTACGAGCAGTACGCCAAGGATTTCCCCAACGATCCGACGGCGCAAGTCGCGCTCGGCAACGCCTACCTGCAGCAGGTCTTCAAGGTCGGCGGCGGTCCCGAAGCCGGACGCTTCGCGACCAAGGCCGACCAGGCTTTCGACCGCGCCCTGACGCTCGATGACCACAACTGGCAGGCACGCTTCAGCAAGGCCGTCAGCCTCTCGAACTGGCCGGCGTTCCTGGGCAAGCAACAGTCCGCGATCGAGAACTTCGAAGTGCTCGTGAAGCAACAAGCCGGCCAGCCCGTGCGGCCGGAGTTCGCGCAGACGCACTTGATCCTCGGCAATATGTACGTGAGCACCGGCGAGAAGGCCAAGGCGTTGGCGGCCTACCAACAGGGCCTGGCGGTCTTTCCGAACGACGCCGCGCTGCGCGAGAAGATCGCCGGCCTGCAAGGCCAGTGAACTGATCGCGCGGTTCGGGCGTTGACGCCCGCGCCGCCGTGTGTTGCCGTGCGCGTCATGCAGCCCGGCGACACGGAGACCGCGGATGAACGCGTGCGCACGGCACGCGGGCCGCTCGCCCTCGAGGCGCTCTTGCGCGCCGATTTCGAGAGCGACCGCGCGCGCGTGCGCGCCGACATCCGCTTGCTCGGCGCCCCGCTCGTGATCGTCGTGCCGTCCACGAGCCTGCGCATCCACCTGAATCGACGGCTGGTCGAATGGTCGGGCGGCCCCTGCGCGGGCGTCGAGGTCGTCACGCTGGCGCTCGCCGCGCGCAAGGTCTGCGCCGCCGCCGGCATCGAGCCGCCGCGCGGCACGCTCTTGTTCGAGCCGCTCGTGCAAGAGTGCGTGCGCGACAATGCGGTCTTGTGGCGTGAGATTGCTGCGTTCGAAGACGCCACGCGCGCGGTGAGCGCGACGTTGCGCGATTTGTACGACGCGGGCTTCGAACCTGCACACGCAGCGGCCGCACACGAACTCCTGGCCGATCCCGCGACCACGGCCAACACCACGGAGGAGCGTGCGCGCGCGGCGGCCCTCGTCGATCTGGCGGTGGTCGTCGCCGAGCGCGCGCGCGCGGTCGGGCTCGCTCTGGGGCACGAAACCCCGCGCCTCGCCGCGGAACAGTTGCAACAGAACCCGGCCTTGCTGCGGTCGCGTGCTGTTTGGATCTACGGTTTCGCGGACGCTACCGGCGCGGGACTCGACTTCTTTTCCGCCTTGTTCGCGCGCGCTGACGCCCGCATCTACTACGACGCGCTCGCTGACGCCGAATTCGGCACTCCTCTCCGCACACGACTCGGCCTGAACGTGCGCCGAACTCCCGTCGCTGCTCCTCCCGTGGCGGTCGGCCTCGTGCGAGCCGCCGGCATCGACGCCGAGGTTCGCGCGGTGGCGAACCGGATTCGGACCGCGCTCGACGCGGGAGCCGTGCCCGAGACGATCGCGGTCGTGGCCCGCGACGTGACGCCCTACCGCGCCGCTTTGCGCAGACACCTCGGGCGCCTGGGAATCCCATTCTCGAGCCTCGCCGTCCTGGGGTCGGACGGGCCGGCTGAGCGTCGTGCGCGCGCGCTCGCCGTGTTGCTCGAGTTGCGCGCGGAGTGTCCGCTCGAACGCTGGCTCGACGCTCGCGAGCGTGCGCTGGGTCTGACGCAGGAGCACGAACGCAACGCCGGCTTGCGCGCACTCGGTGTCGCGCGCGTGGGCGAACTGGCCGCGCTCGACCTGGCCGTGCGCCTCTTCGGCCAGGACCATCTCAAACTCCCTCTGCGCACGGCGACTGCCGAGATCACGGACGACGACGACGCAATTGACGACGATCAAGCGGCTCTGAACGCGGACGACAGCGACGACGATCCGGTTCTTGGCAGCACGCGGCCCCTGCAGCGTCGCACCGTCCCAGCGGCAGCGCTCTCGCTCGAGATCGATTCCGCGCGAGCGACGTGCAGCGTCCTGGAAGCAGAAGTGGGCGCGGCCACGATCGCGGCCCACAGCGCGCGCTTCTCGACTTTCCTCGAGAACACATTGGGTTGGAAGGCGGACACGCCTGGACGATCGGTTCTGGAGCGTGCACTGGCTGCGCTCTTGGCCGACATTCCCTGTCATCTGGAACTGGAGGCGACGACGTTCCAGGCCCTGATGGCGCGCGCGCTCACGGCCGCGATCGCTCCCGTGTTCGGTGGCGAGGGAGGTGGAGTCGCGATCCTCGACGTGACGGAAGCACGCGGGCGGACCTTCGACGATCTGTACGTCCTGGGTCTCGCGCGTGGACGCTTTCCGCGCGTGGTGCGCGAAGATCCCCTGCTCGGCGACGGACTGCGGCGCCAACTGGCCGCGCTGTTCCCCGATCTGGTGCCGAAGAGCGTCGGTCGCGACGAGGAACGCGTCTTGTTCGAGGCGCTGGTGCGGGCCGCGCGGGCCGTGCAACTCTCGTGGTCGAGTTTCGACGAGCAGGGCAAGCCGTTGTTGCCGTCCGCGCTGTTGGAGCACGTCGCCACGCCGGCCGCGATCGACTCGGCCGAGATCGCCGCCGATCCAGCGGGCGTGCGGGCTGCGCAAGAGGCTGGAGTGAAACCTGCGCACGAACACGCCACCCTGGGGGGGCTCGTCGGCGGCAAGCCGCTGTTCGACGCGCTGGCCGGGCTGGCGCTGGAAGAAACGCGCGCCGAACTTCAGCTCAGCGTCGACGTCGTGCCTGCACTGGCCGCCGCGCGCAGCAACATTCTGCGTGAATTCGAACCTACGTTCGCCGAGCTGCCGCAGCTCGGTCCGTACTTCGGTTACGTCGGAGCCGTCGCGCGCGACGACAAGTTGCGCCAGGGACGTCTGTACGTCACTCATCTCGAAGCGCTGGCGGGTTGCGGCTGGCAGGCATTCTTGCGCCACGTCCTGGGCCTCGAACCACCGCTCGATCCGGCGGCGGAACTGCCGGACCTCGAACCGCGCATCGTCGGCAACGTGGTGCACGACGTGTTGCACAAGGTCATCGGTACGAGACCTGCTCACGTCGCCTGGCCCACGGACGACAAGCTCGTTCCCATGGTGCGTGGCGCCGCGCGCGTAGCACTGATCGAACGCGGCATCTTGCTGAGCGGCTTCGAAGCGCTCGTCGCGGCCCGAGCGCAGCCCATGATCGCAGTGGCGCGTGCGCTCGACATGCGCGAGGGGGAAGCCTCCGGTGCAGCGACGGTCAGTGAGTTCGCCGACAAGATTTCGCTCGCCGCGGGACTGCACGGCGAGCGCGAGTTGCATTTCCGTGCGGACCGCGTCGACCAGTTGAAGGAGGGCGCGCGCTACACCGACTACAAGACCGGCGCTCCGCTCAGCGATGCCGTGAAGGCGGAGACGCACTTGAAGCGCCACCTCACCGGGATCGCAACCGGACGGAAACTGCAGGCGCAGACCTACGCTCAAGCGGCGGGTCCGGGCGGCGTGGGTCGGTACTTGCACCTGGGAGAATCGCTGGATGAAACACACCGGGTCTTCGCGATCTCGCACGGAGATCCACAGGCGCGCGAACTCTTCGACGACGCGCTCGAGACGCTGCTCGGCGCTTGGGACATGGGTGCCTTCCTGCCGCGCATCTTGCAGCCCGATCGCGCGCGTGAGAATCCGCTGTGCAGCAGGTGCGAGGTCAAGATCGCGTGTTTGCGCGGTGACAGCACGGCTCATCGGCGTCTGGCGGCGTTCGCCGTCGCGGCGCCTGACGCCGAAGCTGTGGACCGAAGCGCTGCGCGCGCGCTGTGGTCCTTGGCACAAAGGGCTCCGTCCAAGCCGCTAGACGACACACCGGCGCCGAAATCGCGGCGCAAGAAGGCTCCATGAGCGGCTTCGACCAAGAGACACTGCGCGCTCTGGATCGCGAGGCACGCAAGACTGTGCGCACCCGCTTCGACGGTCCGATCGTATTGGAAGCCGGCGCGGGCACGGGCAAGACGACGACGCTCGTGGCGCGCGTCATCGCCTGGCTGATCGACCGCGGCTTCGATGAAGCGCGGCGCGAACTCGGGAGCGAGGTCGAGGCCGAGCGCGTCGCCGCTCGCGCGCTCGACGGCGTGCTCGCGATCACGTTCACCGAAGCGGCTGCAGCCGACATGGATGCCAAGCTGCGCGCGGCGCTGTGCTGCGTCGAGAAAGGCGACTTGCCGAAAGGCATGGAGGAACATCGCTTCGGATGTTCCGAGGGCGAGCGTCTGCAGCGCGCGACCCTGCTCCGACGCGCCCTCGATCGTCCGTTGGCCCGCACGATCCACGGGTTCTGCCGCAACTTGCTCTCCGATCATGCGCTCCTCGCCGGGCTGCACCCCGACTTCGAAGTCGACATCGAAGGCCGTACCGTGCGCGAGCTGGTGCGCGCTGCGGTCGCGCAGGACTTGACGGCGCGCTTGAAGGCCGGGACCGATGCGGATTGGTTCACCCTCGCGCAGCGCAAGATCGGGCCGCTCCTGGTCGAGGACGCGCTCGTGCGTCTGGTCCTCGGAGGCCACCGCGCTCTCGACCTCGCCGCCGAGTCGTTTTCTCCGGGCGTTCTCTCGAACCTGACCCGTGATCTGTACGTGTCGATCAACGCCTTCCTGACGCGCTGCGAAGCGCCGCTGCGCACGGCCGGCGGCCGCACGCCCTTGTGCGGCGAACTCGTGGACGTGCTGGCCGAGATCCGCGAGTCGTTGCAGGTTGCGAGCGACGATCCCGCAGTCGTGTTCGAACGTGCGCAGTTCATCAAGCAGAAGCTGCGCAAGGGACTGCGCGAGAAGCTCGACGATTGGGCCTGCGGCAAGTTCGGAAAGGCCATGGATGCGATCGAGACGGACCATCCCGTCTTGAGGGAGCAGAGCGCCGACCTGCAACCACGCATCAACGCCTACATGCGCCTCGATCCTGTGCTTGAGAGCGCGGGCCGCCGCGTTCTCTCGCGGATCTTGCTCGCAGTGCGCCAGGCTCTCGTGCGCCGCGGAGTCGAATCGGCCGGCGACCTGCTGCGCGACGCCCGCGACCTGCTCCAGGGTCGACCTGCTCTGTGCGTGCGCTTGCGCGCGGGACTGAAGCAAGTCCTCGTCGACGAATTCCAGGACACCGATCCGCTGCAGTGCGAGATCGTCGTCGCGTTGAGCCTCGATCCCGCACACGGACGGCGGCCCGGGCTCTTGATCGTCGGCGACCCCAAACAGTCGATCTACGGCTTCCGCAGCGCCGACTTGCGTGCCTACGAGAAGTTCGTCGCGGACGCCGTCGCCGCCGGCGGCGCGAAGTTCGAACTGAGCGTCAACTACCGCTCCAAGCCCGAGATCCTGGCGCGCGTCGCGCAAGTGATCGAGCCCGTGATGATCGCCGAGCCCGGCGTGCAGCCGCCCTTCCAGCCGCTCGTGGCCCATCACACGGAAGCCGGAGGAATCCTCGAGCATTGGCACGTCGCATCCCCCGACATGCACGTCAATGGCCGCGGACGCGCAGGCGCTGCCGAGGCGCGCATCGAAGCGCAGTTCCTCGCGACGGAATTGATCGCCGCCGGCGCGCGCGGGGTCGACTGGCGCGACATCGGCATTCTCATGCGCACCTCCAGCGGCCTCGACATCTTGCTCGAAGCCTTGCGCAGTGCGGGCGTGCCCTTCGACGTCGTCGGCGACAAGAACTACTACCGTCGCCGCGAAGTTCAGGACACAGCGGCCTTGATCACGTGCATCGTCGATCCCACCGATCACATCGCGCTGGTCGCCTGCTTGCGCTCGCCGCTCGTCGGGGTACCAGATGCGTTGTGGATTCCGCTGTGGAACCAGCGCTTCCCCGAGGTCGCCGGCGAGATCGATGCGCGCCGACCCGAGACGTTGCTCGCGGCGCGAGCCGTCGTGGCTCGAGCATTGAAGCTCATGCCGCGCGATGTGCCGCATCTAGACCGCATCGCCGGGTTCGAGCACGCTCTGGATCACGCGCTCGAGTCGTTGGCGCAGTTGCGCAAGAGCTTCAGAACGGAGGCGACCGACACGTTCTTGGAACGACTGCGACTCCTGTTCCTGCCCGAAGCCACTGCTGCGGCGCGATTCCAAGGCCTCTATCGCGTGGCCAACCTGGCGCGCTTCTTCCACGAGGTCGGTGTCGAACTCGAGCACAACGGCGGCGACACCCAGCGCCTGTTGCGATTCCTGCGCGAAGCCATCGCGGATGCACAGGACGCGGCCGAAGCGAAGCCGCGCGACACTTCGGCCAGCGCCGTGCAGATCCAGACCATTCACAAGTCCAAAGGTCTGGACTACCGCGAGGTCTTCGTCATCGGACTGCACCGCACGACGAACCGAACGCAGACCTCGCGTGAAACGACTGCGATCGAGGGCTCCGCACGCGTCTTGTTCGGCGCGCCCAATCCGGCGTGGCTCCTGGCCGAGGCGCACAATCAGAGGCGCGAAGCGGCTGAGACCGTGCGCCTCTTGTACGTCGCCATGACGCGCGCCAAGCAGCGCCTCGTCTTGTCAGGTTCGCTGCCGAAGAAGCCGGCCGTCACGAGCCTGAACGACAACCCTCCGCCGCACATGCTCGCGTTGCTCGAGGGTTCCATCAGCGAGGGACGCGCGTACCTCGAAGGCGACCTGAGCCGGGACGAGACGGAGAGAACGATCGGTCTGGTGCGCTACAAGCGCGTGACTGCGGCCGCAGAGACTCGGAACGCCGCTGCACCTGATGTCGACCTGGCGCGCTGGGTCGAACGTGCACGTCGCGACACGGCGCGCCTCCGAGACTTGCGGCGCAGCGCGGCTCTGCGCCAGGCCGAACCCACGGAACGCCGCATGAGCGCCGTACTGCCCGCGCTGACTACGGATCCTGAACACGCGGCGGCCGCGCGACCCGCACCCACCGCCGCTTCACTCGCCGGGACGGCAGTGCACGCGGCGCTGGAGGACCTGCGGCTCGAGAACGTGCGGTCCACGGCGGAGTTGGAGGCCGAAGCCGACCGCCTGCGGGCGACGCTCGCGGAACGGGTCGCTGTCGCCGCCGGTGGTCGCGTGGATGTCGCTGCGGCCGTGCGCTCGGCTGCAGTGGAACGCGCGCAAGTCGTGTTCGACACGCTGCGCGCGAGTGCCTTGTGGGTACGTCTTGCACAGATCGCCCCGCATGTCGTCGCGCGCGAGTTGCCGCTGCTCTCGCGCTCGAACGGCGCGGGCGGTGCCGTCTGCACGGCGACCGGGTCCGTCGACCTCGTGTACCGCGATCCAGAGAGCGGCGAGATCGTCGTCGTCGACTACAAGACCGACGCCGTCACGGACGCAACCGGAGCGCGACGAAATGCCGCGCATCACCGGCCACAGATCGACGCCTACCGCACGACTTTGCAGGGCGCGCTGAACCTGCCGCGCGCACCGCGTGCCGAGCTGTGGTTCTTGGCGGCGGGCGAGGTCGTCGTGATCGACGCGAATCCGGCGGTGCGCAACCCGTGAGCGCTTCCCCTTCCATCTGGCCGGCGCCGCAGAGCACGCAAGTCGCGAGCAGCGTGAGCTGTCTCAACGCTCGTCTGCAAGTGACGGGAATCGGACCCGAGCATGCGACTTGTGTCGAGCACTTGCGCGCCCGGCTCGCTGCGATCGAGATCGAGATCGGCTCCGGCGATTCCCCGCTCGCCACCGGCGTGCATGTGTCCTTCGGACACGTGGATCCGCGGACGACTTCCAGGGAAGCCTACGCGCTCGCGCTCCAGGCGGATGGCATCACGCTGCGCTGCGCTTCCGAGCGTGCGCTGTACCCGGCCTTTGCCACGCTCGTGCAACATTTGCGGGGAATGGAGCGCGCTGGAAGTGAATTGCGCGGGCGCGTCACGCGCTACGTCGATTGGCCCACCTTCGTCGTGCGCGGAGTCATGCTGGACGTGTCGCGGACGCGCGTGCCGCGCATGGAAACGCTGTACGCCATCGTCGAGCGCCTCGCTGCGTGGAAGATCAATCAACTCCAGCTCTACATGGAGCACACGTTCGCGTACGTCGGCCACGACACGGTCTGGCGCGACGCTTCACCCTTCACGGCGGATGAGATCCGCGCGCTCGATCGCTTCTGCCTTGCGCGCGGCGTGGAACTGGTGCCGAACCAGCAGAGCTTCGGTCACATGCATCGCTGGCTGAAGCACGCGCGCTACCGCGACCTCGCCGAAGTGCCCGAAGGCGTCGAGCATGCGTTCAGCATCGAACGCGAACCCTATTCCTTGGATCTCTCGGATCCGCGTGCCGGCGCCTTGCTCGACGATCTGTACGACCAATTGCTGCCGTGCTTCACGAGCAAGCTCGTCAACGTCGGTCTGGACGAGACCTTCGATCTGGGACTCGGTCGCGCGCGCGCTGCCTGCGAGGAGAGGGGCGTCGAGCGCGTCTACCTCGAGTACTTGAAGCTCGTGCACGCGAAGATCCGCGCGCGCGGTCGCACGATGCAGTTCTGGGGCGACATCATCGTCAAGCGACCCGAACTCGTTCCGGAACTGCCGCGCGACGCGATCGCGCTCGAATGGGGCTACGACGCCGGGCACCCGTTCGCCGAACACGCAGCTGCATTCCGCACGAGCGGACTGCAGTTCTACGTCTGCCCGGGTACATCGAGTTGGCAGAGCCTGGGCGGGCGCAGTGACAACCTGCTCGCCAACTTGTCGGAAGCAGCCCGGCACGGCGCGGCAGCACACGCGAACGGTTATCTGGTGACGGATTGGGGCGATCGTGGACACCTGCAGCCGCGCGTCATCGCGGAACCTGGCCTGGCCTTGGGCGCGGGATGCGCGTGGAACGCGAACGCCGACCTCACCGATCGCGCGCTCCTGGAGCGCATCCTCGACGAACATGTGTTCGAGGACGAGGCCGGTGTCATGGGCGCGCTGGTCCTCGACCTCGGTCGAGCCGGCGACGTCACGGGTGCGAAGAGCACCAATGGTTCGCCGCTGTTCTTTCTGCTGGCCTTCGCGCGCGAACCGCTCCCCCACGCGCGCATCGTCGACCCGAGCACCGACGGATTGCAGCGCGCCCGCGGCTTCCTCGCCGAGCTTCGTGAACGCGTCGCGCGCATCCGCTCCAGCCGTACCGACGCGGCTTTGCTGGCCGACGAGTTGCGCTTCGTCATCGACCTGCTCATCTTCGCCTGTGATTTCGGCTGCGCTCGTCTCGCGGCTGCACCCGGCTCGGCCGTGCCTGCGATCGCGCTCTCCGTTCGGCGATCGCTGGCGACACGCTTGCGGCCCTTGATCGCCGAGCATCGTCGCCTGTGGCTCGTGCGCGAACGTCCAGGCGGTCTGGACGAGAGCGCGGCGTGGCTGGAGCGCGTGCTCGCGCTGCTCGAACAAGACGCGCCCGGCCACGCTTGATGGGCTCGTCGTGCGCTACCCTGGCCGTGCGATGACCGTTCCGCTCGTGACGCACGACCTGCCCGGCACCGGCGGAACCGTGAAACAGACGGCCGCCGATTTCGTCGTGACGGAGATCCCGTTGTACGAACCCTCGGGTGTCGGCGAGCACGTGTACGTGCGTCACCGGCGCTCGAATGCGACGACGCGCGAGGTCGTGACGGCGCTGGCGCGCGCATTCGGTGTCGCGGCGCGCGACGTCGGCTACGCGGGGTTGAAGGACAAGCGTGCGGACGCTACGCAGACCTTCTCGCTGCAGCTGCACAAGGACGCCGTGGAAGACGTTGCGCGCCGCGTCACGGATGCGGTCGGCGGCGAAGTACTCGACGTCAGACGTCATGCCAACAAACTGCGCCGCGGGCACCTGATCGGGAATCGCTTCGAGATCCGGTTGGCGAACACCGACGAGCGCGCGCTCGAACACGCGCAGGCGATCGCAGTAGCGCTAGCGGCGCGCGGTCTGCCGAACGCGTACGGTCCGCAGCGCTACGGCGATGACGGGCGCAATGCGGAGCGCGGGCGCACACTCCTGTCCAAGCCGCGCAGCGATTGGTTGTCGCGTCTGCAGATGTCGGCCTGGCAATCGTCGCTGTTCGACGCGTGGCTCGCAGCGCGCATGGAGCGCGGCTGGTTTGAGTGCGTCGTCCGCGGCGACGTGGCCAAGAAGTTCGGGAACGGCGCCCTGTTCGACGTCGTCGATGCCGAGATCGAGAACGTGCGCGTGGCGAGTCGCGAGATCACCTACACCGGCCCGATGTTCGGCAGTTCGATGCGACGCGCGAGCGGTGCGGCCGGTGAACTTGAGGACGCCGTGTTCGCCGCTTCGGGCGTCGATCCCTCAACCCTCGGCAAGGCGCGCCTCGAAGGCACGCGTCGCGCCGGACGCATCTTCGTCGCCGACCTCAGTGTGCGCAGCGACGGCGACGGTCTCGTGCTCGCCTTTCAACTGCCCAAGGGCAGCTACGCCACCACGGTGCTGCGCGAGTTCACGAAGAACGCGACAGCGGTCGTCGACGGATCCGAAGACGAATGACGGAAGTACGGTGCCAGAAATACGGTGCCAGAGCAGTTTGTTCACACTTCGCCGCGAATGGTGCAGCCGTATGCGGCACGCGGCCTGTCGACTGTGAACAAATTGCTCTGGCACCGTATTTCACAGTTGCAGGCGTACGCGCACAGCACGCTGAGGCACGAGCGCCGTGGAATGGGCTACTTCGCGGGCGTGGGCGGCTGCACGTCGAAGGTCAGGGAACTCCAGGTGCTCTTCCAGTCTGCGCCGGAGTCCTGCGGCGCCGCGACCATCCAGCACACGCGTGCCAGATTGGGACCTGCGTGGGTGATCCGGACTTTCAAGCGCCCGTCTGCCTGGGACCTGAGGCGCACTTCGGACTGCGGCTCGGCGTGCGACATGAAGCCGACCAGAGCGCCGGCGAGCGGCGCACCCTCGAAGTAGACCCGCAGCGTCAACTCGTCGCCGATCTTCAGTGCGTAGGGATTCTGCTCCGGCACGATCTCGAGCGGCAGCCCGATGCGTGTGTCGAAGCCGCTGGTTGGCAGCGCATCGCGCGCGTCGGTCCTGACCCACACGAGCGACTTGACCGAACGCGCGTAGATCTCGCGCGCCCGCTTGCCGGTCTCACCGCGTGCCTTGCGCGCGGCGCTGACGTGTTCGAGGCCCTCGGCAGCCAGGTAGTGCTCGAACTTCTCGGCCTCCAACTCGATCGCGATCGTGTTGCTCTCGTAGCCGACGGCGAACAACCCCGCAGCTATCGGAGCCCACAACCCCGCCGGCGCCCGTCGATCGATCCCGAGGATCGTCTCCGCCTTGCCGAGCGCGTCGACCGCCGTGAAGCGCACGATGCGATCGGAGTTGCGCTCGACCGAATCCCCGACGAAGTGTTCGCCGACCTTCAGGTCGAACGACACGCGCTCCTTGACCACCGGCCTGTAGTTCGACGCTTCGATCCAAAAATCGTGCGCGAACGCGCCCGGGACGACGGCGGCGAGGAACAGTACTGCGATCGTGAAGCGTTGCATGCGTGTCGTTCTACCTGATTCGATCACTGAAAGAGCGCGTTGAACGCGTTCGGGTCTTCGGAGAACCTGAAATCCAGGCCGTCGATGGCGACCGGTTCGGCATTGTCCACCGGCGTAGCCGCCAGTCCGCTCACGAAGTTCGTGAAGCTGCGCTGGCCGTCGTCATTCCCACCGCCGCTGCAGGCAGCGGCCGTGAAGACGAGTCCCAGGCTCAATCCGATCGAGAGGATGCGTGCGATCATGATGTCCATCCTCACTTCGCGCTGGGCGAGCCGGGCAGCGGCGTGCGCAGGTACGGGAACGCGGCGTCGAACGACGTCTGGTCGAGGAACGCTCCATCGGTGTACGGCAGTTGACCCGAAGGCGCGTCGGCCGAATCCAGGAGCACGCCCATCACGACGCGCAACGCCTCGTCGACGACGTCGTCACCCGGTCGCCGCCCGTTCGGGAATCCCGCCAGATCGCCGCCCAGGACGCCGAGTCGATTCTGCATCGCGGCCGGAGTCGGGAGCGTCTGTGTGTTGAGGCGCAGCATCTCCGAGCCTTGCACGCCGATCGGCTGATTGAGGCCCGTGACGCCGGTCAGGAACACCGCGACGAGATCCGTGCGCGGGAATGCGGTCGGCGCCTGAACGCCGGCTCCTCCGAACAGGATCTCGATCAACGCCGGAAAGGTCGGGTGCGTGACGTAGTCGGCGAATTGCGCGTCGTCCTTCGGCTGACTGGCGTTGAAGCGGTCCTTGTCCTTGATACCGATCACGATCTCGTTCACGAGCGGCATGCCGAGGCGCGACACTTGCGTGAACGCACCGCCCTCCACCGTGACCTTGTTGTCGACTGCCGAGCGCGGGGCGGGATTGATGACGCGCGCCTGGCGCACGCTGGCGGTCGTCCACGCGCCGATGACCGAATCCGCACCGGCCAGGAAACCGATGGGCACTTCGAGCACGAGCGACGTGACGTTGGCGTCGGCCAGGTCGTCGGTCTGCGCGGCCGGATCACCCAGCGGAACGAAATTCACGAGATCGAAGACCTCGCCCAGGTTCACGGCGAACGGGTCCTTGCGCTGGCCGACGAACACACGGCCCAGCGATCCGTCCGGCAGACGGATTTCGCGCACGTGTGTCGCAGCGTAGGCGCTGTAATCGGCCAGGGTCTTGGTGCCGATATTGTCGACGGGTTTCGTGAAAGCCGTCGCACTGGTCATCGCGTCGACCACATTGCTCACCATCCCGGTGCGACGGTCGCCGTACACCACCTTGAGCGTGTAACTCTCGCGCACGTTCAGGTTGGTGACATCGCCGGCCGCGATGCCGCCCTTCTGCACGAGCGGGAGCGAATTCATCCGCTGGTTTCCCGGAGGACCGATCGGCAGCTGGAAGTCCTGGAGCGTGTTCGTGAAGCGGAACTGAAACGTGATGTCCTCGCGCGCGTCACCGTTGTTGTCGACGTGGATCTCGTACAACGCGTCCGGATCCATCGCGAAGTAGTTCGGGCCCCCGTAGGGATCCTGAAGCGGGACGTAGTTCGCGATCAGCGTCACGTAGTCCGCGCGCCCGGTCTCGAAGCTGCGGAACATGTAGAAGTCGGTCGCGTCGACCTTTGGATTCTTGGTGATGAACGGAGCTTCGCGGTGGCTCGAAGCCGATGCATCCGGCGCGGCGAACCACAGGCCTGCTCCCAGAGCGAGAAGCGGTAGGATCGTGATCTTCATGAGTCGTGTTCTCGAATTCCTTGCAGTCTTTCCAGCGTGATGTGCGCGTCCCCCTTCGACAGCGAACGGGGAGCGCTTGCAACCGAACTACGCGACTAGACCGGCAGTTGGACGCCGAGAAAGGCCGTGAATCGAGATCACGGGATGTCCGCGAATTTTCGGCTAGACTCTACATCCAGCGAGCGGACTGGTTCCGTATCGCACCCGCATGGAGACGAAGCCCGCCCCCGGACGCGACCGCGCATCCGGTCCACCCCTGGATCCCCTCGCCCCGCTCGTCTCGCGCATCGCAGAGGGCGATGAGCAGGCGTTGCGCGATCTGTACGACGCGCTCGCTCCGCGTGTGCTGGGCTTGTCGAGACAGATCCTGCGCGACATCCCTGCCGCCGAAGAGGCGGTCGTCGATGTCTTCGCGCAGGTGTGGCGTCAAGCCACGCGCTACGAGGTCGTGAAGGGTACGGTGGCGACCTGGGTCTGCACGCTCGCGCGCACCCGTGCGATCGACGTGCGCCGACAGCGCGCGCGACATACGTCGCGTGAAACCGCAATCGACGGTATCGACGTCGAGTTCGGCGCGGACCCCGGTTCGTCGCCGTTCACCTTGGCGGCGGCGGGAGATCGGGCGGAGCGCGTGCAACTCGCGCTGTCCCTGCTGCCGCAAGACCAGCGGCGCGCAGTCGAGGCCGCCTTTTTTGGAGGTTTGAGTCACACGGAGATCGCCGCGGCCTTCGGGCAGCCGCTCGGGACGGTCAAGACGAGAATCCGATCCGGATTGGTCGCGCTGCGCACGGCGCTCGCAACCGTCGAAGACGAGGTAGCTTGATGGAACTGCACGATTTCCTGGACGACGACCTGCGCAACGAGGCCGCGCTGTTCGTGCTCAATTCACTCGGAGCGGAGGAGGCGCGCACCTACCGCTTGCACCTCGGTCAGTGCGATGTCTGCCGAGTCGAGGTCGAGTCCTTGGCACAGACCGCAGGCAAGCTGGCCTTGATCGCCCCGAGCGTCACTCCGCCCGGCGGGCTGTGGGACCGCGTGCTCGCGCGCGTGCGTCGTACCGATCCGCGCCTTTCTGCCGATGCGCGTCCCGCGAACCGCCAGGACGAGAACTCGCCGCAGGTTTGGAAGCGATGGGAACCGGATACCGGCCGCGCCGTCCCCGACTTCACGTTCCTTTCCGGCGTCGACGACAGCGGGTTTGAGCCGACTCCCATCGCGGGCATCGAAGCGCGCAAGTTGTTCGTCGACCACGAGAACGACCGCGTGACGATGCTCGTACGCATGCGCGCGGGCTCGTCCTATCCGCCGCACATCCACGGCGCCGTCGAAGAGTGCTACGTGATCTCGGGCGACCTGTCGGTCGGGACCCACCGCATGCGCGCGGGCGACTACCAGCGTGCGGAAGCCGGCAGCACGCACGAGCGCCAATCGACCGAAGGGGGCTGCGTCGTCCTGCTCGTTTCGTCGCTGCACGACGAGTTGATCTGAGTTCGGGCGTTCTGCCAGTACGATTTCGGCTCGGCGCACCTTACTCTCGGCGCTGTGAACGCCCCGAGCAGTCCTGTGACGAAAACCACGCGGCGCGGCTGCCGCCGGGTCCTCGTTCTGCTCGTGGTGCTGGGAGTGGTGGGCGGCGCGGCCTGGGTGTTGCGCGCGCGCATTCTCGATCATGTCCTGCAACGCGTCGCACACAGCGCAGGCGTCCAGGCTACGTGGCAGCGCCTCGAGATGGACGGCTTGGGGACGCTGCGGCTCCACGACTTGAGTGCCGTGCGCGCGCCGGACATCGACACTCGTCTGGACCGACTGGAAGTCGAGTTCGACGCGTGGAAGCTCGTGCGCGGAGATCTGGGCGGATTGAAGCGCATCGAGGCCAGCGGCGTGGAGGGTACGCTCGGCCCTTTCGCCTCCACTCCGGACCAGGGTGCCCCGTCGGAGGGCGGCGCCTTTCGCTGGCCCAGTTCTGTTCCGATCCTCTACGTCCAGACTGGACGGTTGGTCGTGCACGTCGCAAAGGAGCGCAGCCTCGCACTGCGCGGAGCCAGTCTGCAATTCGACGGCGTCGACGCGCGCGTGAAGGCAGAAGAGTTGTCATGGACGGACCACGGCAACGCAACCGCCTATCCCCTGGAAGTGACCGGCGCGTACCGCGGAGGCCGCTTCGAAATCGCGCATGCTACGTGGGATCCACGCATCGTGCTGGAGAAGGCGCGCCTCGACCTGACCGACATCCAGAACGGACGTGCGAGTTTTGACCTGGGCGCACGGGCCTTCGGTGGGATGGCGGACATCAAGGGGCGCCTCGACGAAGCGGTCGTCTACGCGAGCGGCAACGTGGTGCAGTTCGACGTGGGCGCGCTGGTTCGCGCGTACGTTCCTTCGCTGACGGACGCTCCCGAGGGCGTGCTGAGCCTCAACGCCTCCGTGCGCGTCCCGCTCGAGCACGTGCTCGCCTCGGAACTGAACGCGCGCTTCGTCGTGCGCGACCTGCGCTCGGTGCGCGACGCGGATGAGATCTCGGGCCGTCTCGAACTGAAGCCCGACGGCGTCCGGCTAAGGCAGGCGCTGATCGTGCACGGCGACAACGCGCTGCGGATCGAGGCCGACGCACCGCCCATCACGAGCGACATGTGCTCCTTTGCTGGCGGAATCCACGCGTTCGCGGAAGCCGTGATCGGCGACGTGCCGCGGTTCGTGCACGACGACATCGGACTGGACTGGACACTGGCTGTCGCCAGGCCCGTGTCGGCGCAACCGATTCGTGTACGTGCCCGCCTCGCGGCGCTGGAGCTCTCCGCCGACATCCCGAGCGCGGTCGTAGAACTCGCACCGCTCATGCAACTCTTCGACGGCCCCGACTCGATCAGCGGCAATGTCGAACTGTCTGCGAGTGTGCGCCTGCCGCTGGAGCGCATGGAGCACTTCACGGTCGCTGCCGATCTGATCGCGCTCGATCTCTCGGCCGCGGGTCGGCACGCGGACTGCGTGGCACTGGCCGCGCGCTTGGACGAAGACGGTCTGAGCCTGAGCGACGCCTTCATCGCGGAAGGCACGAACACCGTTCGCTTTGCGCACGCGCGCATCCCCGATCCGCCTTTCGACGGCTGCGGCTACGCCGAACGTGCGCGGGTCCTGGGCTTGCGGGCTGACCTCAACGATCTGCCCTTGCTCGTGCGCGGCGAGACGGCGACGGAAGCGCTCGATCGCCTGAGTGCGCATCGCGTCGTCTTCGAGGGCACGCTGATCGACGGTGCACTGGTGCTGCACCGTGGGGAATTCGAGACGGAAGCCGGCGCGGGGAGGATCGAGCGCGGACTCGTGCCGCTGCACGACGACTTCGCGGACATCATCCTCGATTCCGCTCTGGATGTGGAAGTCGCTCTGCGCTTCGACGACGTGTCTGCGGCGATCTCGGCGTTGGCGCCCGGAGTCTTTGCCGAGGGCGATGTGCCGCGTGGATTCGTGGCGGGCAATGGACGCCTGCGCGGCGGCATCGCGGGTCCCAGCGGACGCCTGGATCTGACCGCACGCGATCTCTACGTGCGCGACGTGCACTTCGACGATGCCGACGTCCTGGTCCATCTCGACGAGCGCGTGCTGCGCGTGCAACGCGCCTCGGCGCGCAGCACGCTCGGGACGCTGTCCTTCTCAGGCGGATACGAGTTCGCGACGCAGCGCGTGCTCGACGCGCGTGTGGACGCCGACGTCGCCGACCTCGTCCGACTCGCGCCAGGATCGTTGCCCAGCGGACGGGTGACGGTGCACGCACGGGCCAACGGTGTGCTGGCCACGATCGATGGTGCGATCGAACTCACCGCCACGGACATTCGCTCGGAGGCGCTGCAACTCGAGCGCGTCGAGTTGCGCGCGACCGCTACCGCCGGTGCTTTGCAAGTCGAACGCCTTGCCGCGCGCGGATACGAAGTAGACCTGGAACTCTCGGGCTCCGTACCCGCGCCGTTCGCCGAGTGGGAAGGCACCACGCTCGAACTCTCGAAACTGGGCTTGGTTTGGAATGAGACGGCGGCCGGACTCGCAGGCCCGGTCCAGATCACGCGTGCGGCGAACGGCTGGTCCGTGCCGCGCGTGATCCTGGAATCCGACACCGGCGCCATCAGCGCGAGTCTGTCGAATGATTCCGGCGCGCAGCGGCTGGAGCTGACCTTGTCCGGCGAGTTGCCCGCGGAATTGTTCGCTCCGCTTTCGATCCAGGCACGCGACGGAAACGACGTGGAAGTCTCGTTGAGCGCGACCTGGCGCGCGGGCGAAGTCGACCTCGAGGCCGAGACGACCGGCAGCCTCTCGGCGCTCGACACGACGCTCCAGGAATACACGACTGCGAGTTGGCAAGCGCGACTGAAGGCAGGGCGCATCGACGTCGACGAGCTGGAGGTCGAGCGCAGCGTCGGGCTGCAGAATGCCGTGTGGAGCGCGCGCGGTTCTGCTCCTTTCGCTCCGCTCGCCGCGCAAGTCCTGGCCGACGGACCGCTGCAGGCCGAGATCGTGCTCGATACACCGGACCTCGCCCTCGTGCCGTTTCTGCCCGAGCACTGGCGCGCGACCGGAATCACGCACCTGTCCGTCGCGCTCAGAGGTGCGTGGGATCGTCTGACCGGAACGGCCCACGCGACGCTCGCCGGCGTAGCGCTGCCTGGGCTCGCGGATGTGGGCCGGCTCTCGGGTGCGGCTCAACTGACTCTGGGCGACACGACCACGCTCGACGAGGCCGACATCTCGCTCGATGATCTGGTGCGCCTGCGCGCGGCCGGAGCGCTGGCCCTGCAAGTGTCTCCGCGCGCACTGTTCGCGGGCGACACGAGCGCCGTCGAGAACGCGGCACTCGATCTGGCCGTGCGCGTCGATGCTGCGGACCTCTCTCCAATCACGGCGCGCGTGCCGACGTTGCGCCGGGCGCGCGGCGCGGTGCACGCCGACTTGCGCCTCACCGGCACGCCGACGGCACCGCACTTCGCCGGCGAAGCCGTCCTCACGGACGGCGAGATCCGTACGACCACGAACTTGCCCTCGATCGTCGACGTCACGAGCCGCGTGCGTCTGGACGGCGACGTGCTGCACGTGGACACCCTGGCTGGTGAAATGGGCGGCGCGCCGTTCGAGATGAACGGCAGTGTGAGCCTGGGCGGCGCGCAACCGACGGTGGACCTGAAGCTCTCCGGTACGAGCCTCTTGTTGTGGCGCGAGCGCGACGTGAGTGTGCGCGCGGATGCCGCGTTGACGTTGACGGGCCCGGTCGATGCACTCGTGCTCGCAGGCGACCTGCAATTGCGCGACGGACGCTACACGAGAAAGCTCGATTTCCTCTCGTTCGGTCGCAGCGGTCCGGCGGCAGCGGGCACGCGCGGATTGCGCTTGTTCGCGCTCACCGAACCGCCCTTCTCGACCATGCGCTTCGACGTGCGCGTCGAGAGCGCGACGCCCTTCAAGATCGCGAACAACGTCGCCCGCGGCCAGTTGACGCCGTCGCTGGCCCTGCTCGGCACCGGCGCCCTGCCGGAACTGCGCGGGCACGTGATCGTCGAGCCTTCGCGCGTGTTGCTTCCTTCCGGTGCATTGAGCGTGCGCGCGGGTCGCATCGAGTTTCGTCCCGACCGGCCCGACGTACCGGAACTGGACATCCAGGCGAGTGCGCGACTGCAAGGCTACGACGTCGAAGTGCGTGTGTCGGGCCCGATCGACGATCCGCGCGTGGATCTCTCGTCGGTTCCGCCGCTGCCGCGCGAGGATCTGGCGCTGCTCGTCATCTCCGGGCGCCTCCCCGGCAATTCGCTCGCGAGCGGCGTAGGCCAACGCGCGGCAGTCGATATCGCCGTCTACATCGCCCGCGACGTCGCCGTGGCCTGGTTCGAGGCCGACGAAGACAACGTCGAGTCGATCGCCGAGAGACTGGAGGTCGTCGTCGGTTCGGACACCACGCGCAGCGGCGCGGATGCCGTGCTCGTGCGTTTCCGCCTGGCCGGCGATCTCCAGAAGCGCGGGCACGCGCTGTTCGCCACCGGCGAACGCGACGTCTACGACTTCTACAACGTCGGATTGCGATTGGTCTTCACCTACCCATGACCAGACTCGCACACACGCTCCTGCGACTGGTCGTGCTCGTCAGCTCGGCTTGCGCGCTGCATTCCTGCGGCTTGCTGCGCAGTGCGCGCGTTTTGCACGGCGTCGAGGTGCGGTACGAAGGGAATGCGGCGTTCGACACGGGCGACCTGGACGACGTCCTGAAGCGCTTCTACAAGGACTTCGAGTCTGCACGCTTGAAGAAATCGGCGGTAGACGACGCCGCTGACGACATCGAGCGTGCCTACCTGGCAGCCGGCCACCCCCGCGTTGCGGTCACCTACACGTACGACGGCGATGCGGTGCCCAAGCCCCTGGCCGTGTTTCACATCGTCGAGGGGCCGCACGTCGAATTCGATTCGGTGACCTTTCAGGGCGCAACCGCCTTCACGCGCAAGGAACTCGAGGCCTTCTTCGCCCCGCCCGTCTCGGGCCTGCTCGAGGAATCGCGCAGCGACTACGTCGAGGCGAGCGTGAATTCGGCTGCCGATGAACTCGAACTGGCCTACACGACCAAGGGTTATCTGCAGGCTCGCGTCGTCGTTGCGGATACGGATTTCGGTCACGACGGCACACGAGCAGTCGTGCACGTGTCGATTCACGAGGGTCCCCTCTGTCGCCTGAATTCTCTCATCGTCGAAGGCGCCGACGAGTCCGTGCCGAGGGCCGCGCTCGATGCGGTACGGAACGAATTCGTCGGTCAGCCCTACTACGAACGACTCTCGGTCACCATCCAGGGACGGCTGGAAGAACTGCACGCCCAGCTCGGGTTTGGCGATGTACGCGCCACCCGCACCGGGCGGCTGGTCCATCCCGACGGACGCGTTGAACTCGCGTTCTCGGTTCAACCCGGCCCGCGGATCACCGTCGGCACGGTGGCGATCCGCGGCAACGAGGCCACCGGTTCCGAATTCATTCGGTCGCGGCTCGCGCTGCGCGACGGTGAGTTGTACTCACGCGAAAAGGAGCGCACGAGCTTCGCACGCTTGTTCCGCAGCGGCATCTTCGATCGCGTCAACATCCGCACGGTCGTTCCACCGGACGAGGACACGAGTTCGGGTTCAGTCGTGCGCGACGTCCAGGTCGAAGTGCGTGAGAGCCCGGCGATCGAAATGTTCATCGAACCCGGCTGGGGTTCGTACGAAGAGCTGCGTCTGGCGGCCGGCGCGCGGCATCGCAATCTGTTCGGCTCCGGGCGCATCCTCGACTTCCACGGGGTGGTCGCGAGCAAGGCGCAGAGCGGTGCCCTGTCCTTGATCGATCCGTGGTTGTTCGAGAGCGACGTCGTCGCCGAAGTCTCGCTGTTCGGCAACCGCCGGGAGGAGCCTTCGTTCCTGCGCCTTGAGACCGGCATCGGCACGACCTTCACGCGCCGCTTTTCGCGCACGATCGACGGCTCGGTCGGCTATCGCTTGCGAAGTTCGCGCGCGACCGACGTGCAGATCCTCGACGCGGAGGCGCTGGCGGCCTTGGATCAGGTCAATATCTCGGAATTCCAAGGCGCCTTTGCGCACGACACGCGCGACAGCGTGTTTCAACCCACGCAAGGATCGATCTCGAAGATCGCCGTCGAATACGGCTCGGCTCTGTTCGGATCCGAGCTCGACTTCCTGCGCCTGAAGACTCAAGTGGCGACCTTCGTCCCGCTCAACTCCGCGACGGTGCTCGGGATCTCGGCCAAGCTCGGCTACCTGCAACCCTTGGGCGGGACGGACTCGTTTCCGCTGCAGGAACGCTTCTTCAACGGCGGCGAGAACACCGTTCGTTCTTTCCGCGAGAGCGAACTCGGACCCAAGGACTCCGAAGGCGAGCCGATCGGGGGCGAAGCGTTCACCACGTTCTCGGCCGAGTTGCGCAGGCGCTTGCGGGGGCGGCTCGAGGGTGCCGTGTTCTTCGACATCGGCAACGTCACGCCGGACCACAACGACTTCTTCGACTTCGCGGGTTACAGCCAGGCGATCGGCGTCGGGCTGCGCTACAGCCTGCCCGTGGGGCCGATTCGCTTCGACGTCGCGACCAATCCGGATCCGGGTGAATTCGAAGCGCGCTTCGTCGCGCACTTGTCGCTGGGCATGTCTTTCTGAACAGGCGTCTGACTCAGCGACGCTCGGGGGGTGAGGTCGACGGCTTCGCGCCGCCTTCGCACGCGTCCATCCAGGCGAGCACACGTGTCGCGCGCGCATCCCAGGTGTGAAGCGGAGCGCGCGCGACGAGGCGCTGAGACATGCTCGCGCGTCGCGAAGGATCGGCGAGCAGCTCTTGGATTCCACGCGCCAGCGCGCCCGCGTCGTCGGCCGCGACGAACACCGCTTCCTCACCCGGCGCGAGGATTTCGCGCAGACTGGGCAGGTCGCTCACTACGAGCGGCAGCCCGGCTGCCATGGCCTCGAAGACCTTCAACGGCGACGTGTAGCGCGCGCTGATCTCGGGCTGCGAACGGTTCGGAACGACGCCGACGTCACCGGCGGCGAGGTAGAGCTGCACGCGTTCTGGAGCCTGGAATCCGTCGAGTCGCACGTTGAGCAAACCGCCCGCGCGTTGACGCAGGCGCGCCACGTCCGCGTCCATTCCGCCGGCGATCGCGAAGTACACGTCCGGCAGCGTCTTGGCGGCTGCGATCAAGACATCGACGCCCTTCCAGTCCAACAGCCCGCCTGTATACACGACGAGCGGCACGTCGCGCGGCAAGTCGAGCGCCGCACGCGCCGCCTGCTTCGGCTCGAGTTCGCGGAAGCGCGCGGCTTCGAAGGCGTCGTGCTCGACACTGATCTTCGCGCGCTCGATCCCGAGTTTCTCCAGATCTTCGCGCACGCCGTTCGAGATCGCCAGGATGCCGAGCACGCCGTCCGCCGCGCCGAGCAGCGCACGACGGCGCAACCTTCCTCCGGGGACGCGGTGGATCTCCAGGTACACGCGCTCCGCTCCGCCGGAGACGAGGCGTGCCGCCGTCTCGATCTCGCGTGACAAGACACGTGCGCCGCTGTGCTCGCGCCGGATCACGCGCGCTGCGTTGCGCGCGAAGGATTGCTCCTGCAGGCGCGCGGGAACGTACTGCAACATTCGCGGAACGCGTTCGATCCAATCCGTGCAGGGCACGGGCACGAGTTGCGGACGCGGCCCCGGAGGAACGCCGTACCACTCGAACACATCGACACCCAGAGGCAGTTCCAGGGCGCGCCTGCGCTGTGCGAACAACACGGTCGTCCTGGCTCCGGCGCGCTGAAACGCGGCCGACATCTGCGTCACCTGCAGCGCCTGGGCGCGCTGCGACGGCAGGCGCGTGTTCGCGACCACACAGATCGAGTGAACGCTCGTCACTGGCCTTGCGCCGGCTTCGGGTGCCGCGCTCCGCCGATTCCCTCGCCCGTGTAGCCCAGAGCCTTGAAGTTCCGGCTCTGCTGTTCGCGATCGCGATCTGACAGGACTTCCACTGATTTCGGGATCGGCATCGACGCGTCGAATTCGCGCAACGCTTTCAAGAGGCGCTCGACCTCCGCTGGCTCTTTCTCCAGCAGGTTCTTCGTCTCGTCCGGATCATTCAGGAGATCGACAAGCCAAGGCACTTCACCGTACGGCGTCTTCTGCTTGGGCCACTCCCCGGGCGGCAACAGTTCGGCAGGAACGACGAGTTTCCAGCGCAAGTCCTGGATCCCGATCCAAATGCCGTTCTCGGCATAGCTGTACTTGCGCACCGCTTCGACTTCCTTGCGGATGAGCGGCATGAGACTCACACCGTCGACCATACCGCGCTCGCCGGGCTCGTGCGGAACCTCGATCCCCATGAGATCGCACAAGGTCGGCACGAGGTCGATCTCGTCGACCAGAGCTTGGACGCGCGTGCCGGCCGGTAAACCCTTCGGCCAGCGCACGACGAGCGGGATCCGGAGGTTCGTCTGCACCATGTGGTTGTGCTCCCACAAGCCGCCTTCGCCGAGCGACTCACCGTGGTCGGACATCACGATCACGATCGTGTCGTCGAGCACGCCGCGGTCCTTCAGCACCTGCAGCAGCGCGCCGATCTTGGCGTCGTCCTGCGTCACGCCGGCGTAGTAGAGGTTCTGGATCTGAGCGACATCCGCAGCGTCGGTGGTGTACTTCCCGCTCTCGATGCCCTCGCGGTCGGACGCGTAGAAACTCTTGAACCGTCCCGTGTACTTGGGATCGACGTACATGTCGCGGTACTGCGGTTCCGGATCGTAGGGCGTGTGGGTCGAGTACAAGTGCACCATCGCCATGAACCGCCGATCGCCGAATCGCGTCAGCCAGTCCTTGGAGACGCGCGGCACGCCGGTGCCGACCTTGGCGCGCGTCTTGTCGACGATCAGGTGCAACAACAGGTCGGAGCGAAACACACTCCAGGCCGAATCGACCACGACGATGCCGTGGCCGGCCATCTGCTCGTAGTAGACGTCGAACCCGCGCAAGAGTCCGGTTCCGGTCGAGAGCGTGCCGGTGTGAAAGGTCGCGCCCAGGTAGTCCGATCTCTCCAGGCACGTGCCCTTCCGCGCCTCGTCGTCGAAACACGCGCGCTTCAAGTGGTACGGCAGGGTCACGTTCTCGCGCGACATGGCCACGCCCGGCGCCATCTTCACGAGACCGTGACGGCGCGGATACTTGCCGGTCAAGAACGAACCGAAACTCGTCCAGGTGAACGGAGCCTGCGTGAACGCGTTCTCGAACAGGACGCCTTCCGCTGCGAGCGCATCGATGAACGGCGACTTCACGCGTGGATGCCCGTAGCAGCCGAGCGTGTCGGCCCGCAGCGCGTCGACCACGATCAACAGCACGTTCGGGACCGTTTCACTGCGTGCGTTCTTCTCGCCGAGCGACCCGACCGAACCACGATGGAGCGCGAGGTACCCGGCGCCGGACCCGGCGATCAGGAGCACCAGCACGACCAGCGCAGGCCCGGCGCGACGCAGAACGTTCACGACGGGCCGCGCCGACACGAAAGCCAAAACGAGCGCGACCAGTGCGATGCCGATGGTCACCAGGATGCGCGCGATGCTGAGCGAATTCCAACCGGGGAACAGGTAGGGCCGCGACCACCAGTAGAGTTCCAGGAACAAGCCGCACAAAAGGGCGATGCGCACGAAGGCCAATGTCTGCGCCTCGCCGTCGCGTCGCGAAATCACGGGACGCGCGACGATCGAGGCGACGAACAACCCTGCGCTCCAGACCAGCACGTACTCGAACACCGCTCCGGCGACACAACCGAGGAACGAGGTCACAGTCAGGTCGGCCGTGCCGATGCGCGCCGCGATCAGCGCATCCACGAGTCCGAATGCAGCACCGACGACCATGCCCGCGACGAGTGCGCGTCGCAGAGTGCTGCTCCAGTTCGTCGGAGCGTGATGCGGCTGGTTGGACATGTTCTGAGTGCCGGCACGGAGCGGGCGGATTCGCAATTGGAGACTGTAACCTCGGAGCGCGTCGGCGGCCTCAAGCCAATCGGTAGGTCGCCGCGGAAGGCCGGATCACGGCGTCGAGAGCGCCCTCAGGCGTGTGGTAGTGCAACCCGCGACACGCAGGTGTGGACTCGATGCGCTCGTCGACCGACAGGCCCTCGCCGTCCACGGTGTACGACCTCTCCAACGCAGCACCGTTCACGCGCGAGCCGTCGCGGTGCGCCAACGCGCTGCGCACGGTGACGCCGTCCACGGCAACTTCGACGCTCGCCTCCAGATCGAATCCGCTCGACGCGCACTTCGACGCGTACCCGATCAGGCTGCGGCGGGCGACGTCGAACGGCGTCGTCAACGCCTCCATGAAGCGTCCTCTGCGCCAGGCGACCCGCGCGAGCCAGAAGGCGAAGCGCAACTCGTCGCGGTTCGCGCGCCAGCCGCGTC
The DNA here is from genome assembly GCA_016795245.1 of Planctomycetota bacterium. Taxonomy (GTDB): domain Bacteria; phylum Planctomycetota; class UBA1135; order UBA1135; genus JAEUIA01. The sequence continues at coordinate 99,656 of JAEUIA010000112.1, forward strand.
GGGGAGCGAAGGAGCCAACGTCGGCCGACCATTCGCCTTCGGGCACACCGCGCAAGTGTCCCTTGTCGAGCACGTCGGCCCCTCTTTCCTTGCTCCACACCCGCACGAGTCCCGCGCCGGTCGGGCTGCCGTGGTGCACGTTCACGCCCGGTCGCGCGCCGCGTACCCAAGCGATGACCGCGCCGTCTTCGATGCGGCCGAGTTGCGCATCCGGAAACCAGGTCGTGCGCAGATCGATCGCGCCGCTCTTGCGGGCAGGCTCGTCCGGCACTTGCGCCGCGCGTTCCAGATCTTCGAGCGCGCGCGCCATCCACATGGCGTGACCGGCCCAGAACACCGGGCATTGGTAGCTCTGCCTGCGTCCGCCGGCGGCGCGATGACTCTGCGGCCTACCCTCCGCTGTGAGGTGCGCACTCCACGCACGGAACGCGCGCACGGCGGCGCGCGCGTGCACTTCGCGGCCGAAGCAACGGAAACCTGCAGCCAACGCGTAGACGTCGAACGGGTGCGAAGCCACTTCGTACTCGGCGCCCCAGTACCAAGGCTTGGCCTCCACGAGCCCGCACTTCACACCATCGGGCGCCTGCAGCGCAGCCAGGAAATCGAGCCCGCGCACGAGCGGACCCGCGAACAACGCGGCGCGCGGATCGCGCCCCATGCGCTCGAGCGCGAACAGCACGAAACCGGTGACGCGCGACTGATAGAAAGCCGAGACGTCGGCCGAGCCGGGATGTTGTCCGCCCCATTCACGCGGGTGATAGGGATAACTGCCGTCGGAATGCTGGATGCCTTCGAGCACCCCGACCGCTTCGATCGCGGCCGTGGACAAGAGGTCGTCGTTTTCCAAAGCCCACGCGCCCGCCAATCCAGTCAGCCCCCAGGCGCGCTGAGCGGGGATGCCCTTGTCGAGCACGGCGTAGCGCAAGTACGAACGCGCGTGCAGGAGCGACGCGGCGCGAAACCGCTCACGGTCCTCTGCCCCGAGATCAGAGCCGAGCGCGAGCACGATGTGCGCCAACGCATCGCTGCACGCGCCGCCGTCGATCACGCTGTTCGAGCAGTTGAACGGATCGTGCCGTCCGGGCCTGAACGTGTGGCACACGCTGTTGTCTTCGCACACGAGGTTCGTGCACAAGCGCCGCGCCTGTCCGACGGCGAGTTCGATCAAGAACTCGCGATCACGCTCCGGATCCAGGCGCAGCAGCTCACACGCCATCACGATCGCGCCCGCGTTCTTGCCCGTGTGTTCGACCTTGTGCTCGGGGCACATGATCCGCCCCTCCGCGTCGCGCAACGCAGCCAGCCAGCGCAGGGCACGCCGCACCGGCTCTTGAAACTCCTCCCTGACTGCAGTTCGGGGCGACACGACCGAACACTATCGGCTGTCCGGCGGGCAGGATCAACCGGGCGCAATCAGACGCTACTCTCGCGGAAAATACGTCCCGATCGAGTCTGCTACGCCACGACTGCCATTCCGCCCAAGCTGCGCGCGCGACACCCGTCCCCGCTCGACAACGCTTCAAGACCGACCCCCCACCCCGCCCCTCAACACTTCCAGTCCGACACCAAACACACCCAACCAGACCCCACCCCATTGTTGACCTCCTGGTTCGCGATTTGCGCAGTGGGGTTCGTCCGAGTTTGACCGTACCGAGCCAGGCTCGTGTGGTGCATCTTC